>CAZJFX010000001.1:0-44707 GCA_964545395.1 uncultured Gemmatimonadaceae bacterium
GTCCTGGAGCGGGTCGGGCCTCTGGTGGATAGCATGGGTGAGCGCTCGAAGCTGGAGGTGGGCCCCATCGACCTCAAGGACTTCGAGGGGACGATGCGGCGGTTCTGGCACGTCTACACCGAGTGCTGGAAGGGCAACTGGGGCTTCTGCCCCCTGTCGCTGGAGGAGTGGCTCTATCTGGGCAAGGAGCTGAGGCCGCTCATGGTTCCCGGGGGCGGCATCCAGGTCATGTCCAAGGGGGAGATCATCGGCTTCGTCTTGGCCATGCCCGACTTCAACCGGGCCATGCAGAAGGACCGGAGCGGGCGCCTCTTCCCCCTCAACTGGCTCCGCCTCCTCCGGGGCCGCAGGCGGGCGCCCTGGGCGCGGACCCTACTCGCCGGCGTCCTTCCCGGGCATCGCCGCAAGGGCGTGCTTTCCCTCATGCTCTATACCGCCATGCGCTCTGCGCCGCGCTACGGCGTGCGGCACATCGAGGCGTCGTGGATCCTGGAGGACAACACCGAGATGAACTCGGTGCTCGAGGCGCTGGAGGCCAAACCGTACCGGACCTGGCGGATCTACGGCCGACAGCTCTGAGCACGCCGGGGGGCGGACGCCGGAAACGGCGCCCGCCCCCCGGGACTCCTCGTCCTATTCCGCGGCTCCGGCCTGGAACCTGAGCCGCGCGGCGATTCCGTGGCCCTCCTGGTCGAGGCGCTCCCCGGCCTCCCCGCTCAGCTCCTCGGCGTAGGCTCCCTGGGAGAAGGCCAGACCCACCGCCTGATCCGCCGCCGCCGGGTGCTCCTGGATGAAGGAGCGGGACAGGAGGAGGGTGTCCACCTGCTTCCCTTCCAGGGCTTTCAGGGTCTCGTCCCGGCCCAGCGCGCCCTTTCCGCCGGCGCGAGCCGCGTCGGCCACGCCCGCCACCAGGGCGAGGTGACCCTGCTCGCTGAGGTCGCCCGCCGCCGACCGAATCTCCTCCCGGACCTCGGCGGGGCTCATGTCCAGGTGGAGGCTGGCCCGCTGGGCCACGCGCCCCTCCAGGCTGCGGGGAAGTAGCGCCAGAAGCCTCTTCACCGCGTCTCCGGTTCCCCCGAGGACGACGATGCCGTCCCCCCGGGAGCGCTGCTCGATGAGATCGGCCAGCTCCTTGCGTAGGCGGTCGGCGGCCACCTCGCGGAGTCGCTGGCCCTGGTCGGTGGACGTAGCGCCCCGCACGCCCGACGAGCGGCCCGCGCGCTTGCGCATCCCCGCGTCACTGAGGTCGCCTACCTCGGTGTCGGCCGTGACGCCGTCCAGCTCGTTGATGGACCCCTCCACGTGCTCGAATACCCGCGCCCGACGGCCATCCAACAACACCGCCAGCACCGGCCGCTCCTGTTTCAGGGCTCGCACGTACGGTGCGGCGCGTATGCCGCGCTGCCAGGCCACAAGGTTGGGCATGTGAGCCGGGACGCCGTCGGCGTACCACACCTGCCCGGAGGTGGCGAAGGCGACCCAACCGCGCTTGGACATGGAGGTGTGCTCACCGGCTGTGAGTTCGCGGGCCACCAGGTTCCAGCCAGCATCGAACGCGGCCAGGTCGGCGTCGCCTGCGTGCTCGAGGGTCCGCCTGAGCCGTGAGATCTCCCGTTCCAGGTGGACCCGCCACGTGTCGCGCTGCGCGGGGTCACGCTGGTCCGCGTCCACGTACACGCTCAGGACTTCCTGATCCCTCAGGTCCTGGAACAACTCCAACAGCCTCTCGCGGGTGAGCATGCTCGTGCCTTCCCCTTCAAAGGTCGCCGTGGATCCCCTGCATGATCCAATCTAACCCGCCGTGAAGCAGGGGTGCCTCCAGCCGCCCATTGCCCTCAGGCCGCCGAGGCCTACCTTGCGGCGCTTGCGGACCCTCCAACTCGAGCAGGTTATGCTGCGAAAAGCTTCTCGGGTCAGCCCTGCGGCTGCGCACGTGTCTGAACCCCGGGAGATCTCCCTGGTCCGGGCCCTGGTCACCCTCGGGGCCTTCGTCGCCCCGCTGGCGCTCCTCGGCCTCCTCCTGCACAACAACGAGGCCCTCGCCCGGTCCCTCCTGGGCGCCGCTGGAGTGCTGGCCGCGTGGGCTACCATCCTGTTCGCCACCGCAGCCCGCGACCGGCGCAAGCTGGCCATCACCTTCGCGGCCCAGGGCAACCATTGGGTGCAGATGCTGGCCCAGGCGGCGGTCCTGCTCTGGTGGGGCTGGCACACGCGTGGCGTGTATGCCTTCTTCACCCTGATCCTCGCCCAGATCCTCTTCGCCTACGGCATGGACGCTCTGCTCCAATGGTCGCGGCGCGGCATCTGGCGGATGACCTTCGGGCCCATCCCGGTGATGTTCAGCATCAACCTGTTCCTCTGGTTCAGGCCCGAGTGGTTCCACTGGCAGTTCGGGATGATCGCGCTGGGATTCCTGGCCAAGGAGTTCCTGCGGTGGACCCGCGACGGACGCCGGACGCACATCTTCAACCCGTCGTCCTTCCCACTGGCCGTGTTCGGCCTCTTCCTGGTGGTCACGGGCTCGTCGGACATGACCTTCGGCCAGTTCATCGCCAACACGCAACACGACCCACCCTTCATCTACGTGGTCATCTTCCTGGCTGCGCTGCCCGGCCAGATCCTCTTCGGGGTGGCCAGCATGACCATGGCCGCCGTGGTGACGGCGTACGGCGCGAGCCTGGCCTACTTCGCAGCCTCGGGCACCTACCTCTTCTTCGACAGCCACATCCCCGTCCCCGTCTTCCTGGGGATGCACCTCCTCTTCACCGATCCCTCCACCTCCCCGCGCACCGAGGCCGGGCGCCTCGCCTTTGGGATCATCTACGCGCTGGGCACCGCCGCACTCTACATCCTCTTCCTCCGGGTGGGTGTGCCGACCTTCTACGACAAGCTGCTCCCCGTGCCCCTGATGAACCTCATGGTCCGGGGCATCGACGGCCTCGCGGCCTCCCGGCCCCTGGCCGCCCTGGACCCGTCCAGGATCGCCAGGGCGCTCACCCCACCCCAGCGGAACGTGGCGTACACCGGGCTCTGGGTCGGCGTCTTCGTGGCGTTGAGCTTCACCCAGGGCATGGGCGACCGGCACCCGGGCCAGTACCTCCCCTTCTGGGTGGAGCGGTGCGAGGCCGGCGACGAGCGGGCATGCAGCTACCGCGAGCACCTCACTCTGGTCTACTGCAACAACGGCTCGGGGTGGGCCTGCAACGAATGGGGGATCCTGCAGGTCGAGCAGCGGAAGCAGCCCGGTCGCGCCTTCCACGAGGCCTGTGACCTGGGGTACCGGCCCGCATGCGCCAACACGGTGCGGGACAGCCTGGACGCGGCTACCCTGCAACGCGGCCCGCCCGCGGAGAAAGACCTTCCCATCGTGCTCCGGGGGACGAAACCGGCGCTGAAGGAGCGGGATCCGGAGCGCCTGCGGGCCCTCGCCTGCGAGCAGGGGTGGGCCGGGATGTGCATGGAAGGCGGGGCGTGAGACCCGCCCCGCTCCCCGCTACCGCAGAGCCCGCCTAACCACCCCCGCCCGTCGCCGCCGGCATCCGGTGGCAGTCGGCGCACTGCTTTCCCGCATAGTGTTCCTTCTGGGGCGCGTGGCATGCAAGGCAGAGCTGCCGCGTCCTGGGGGCATCCTTGATCCCGTCGGGCGCCGGGTTGTGGCACCCGGTCCCGGTGCACCCCATGTGGGCGTCCAGGTCGTGCGCCCCCTCGGCGGGGGGCTGATGGCACTGGGAGCAGTCCGACGTCGGCAGGTGGTGCCCCAGATGGCACGACGAGCAGTCGGCGCCCACGGCGGCACGCAGGTCGCTCCCCTGGGTGTGGCACTCCGCACATTCCACCGACGTGTGCTTGGCATGGTCGAAGGTGATGTTCCGGAGCGGCCGGTCCAGCGATCCGATGCGGATGTTCAGCGATCGGGTGATCTGGAGGGTATGGTCCGAGACCTCCTCGGAGGTGTGGCACCGGGTGCAGTCGTTGCTCACCGGCGGGCGGTGGTGGCAGGCGCGGCAGTCCTCCAGGGAAGTCACCAAGAGCGTACCGTGCCCGTCCTGGGTGCCGTGGCAGCGTGCGCAGTCCACGGAGGTGTGGTCCGCATGCGTGAACCTGGAGAGCGGCGAGGTGAGGCCGTGGCTCGGGGTGGGGGAGACCCACTCCACCAGGGTGCCTCCTCCCTTGTGGCAGGCCTCGCACTCGTCGCCGTTCTCCGGCACCCGGAACTCGTGGGCCTGGTGGCAGTGCAGGCAGTCGGCCAGAGCCTCGGGCTTCACGGTCCGGTGGAAGGTCGACAGGGGGGTGGCCCCTGAATGGCACCCCGCGGCGGTGCACGACTTCGTGACGTTGGCCGGGACCGATCTGTCCCAGAGGTTGTGGCAGGTGGCGCAGACGGCCCCGTGGGGCTCGTCCCGCGGGACGGGCTCGTCGAGACAGTACTCGGAGCCGCGCGTGAGGCAGCGCAGGTTGTCGTCGGGGATGGTGTCGCGGGCCTGGAAGGTGCGTGAGAGCGGGCCTGCGATCCCGGGGGCGGCGGCCAGCGCCAGCGGCATCCCCACCGCACCCGCCAGGACGAGGACCAGCCCGGTCCGGACGGCTCGTCCAGACCGGGCTGAGTGGGCCTTCAGGGCGCCGTCTCCGGCATCGCGGGGCTCAGGCGTCCACACCGACATGGCTCCCTCCAGCGCTCGATAGGGCCTCGGCTCCGCAGTCTAGGCCGGGACGGGTGTCGGGTGCGCGTCTGGGGTGCTTCCACCCGCAGGGGAGGGATGCGGACCGTCGTGCCCGCCCTTTTCGGCCGTGCCACGGAGGATCGGGAAAAGCTTGACCATCAGAACATAACCGAGGATCTCTATGGAGATGAAGCCGATGGTCACCGCGAACTCGGCCAGGGAGGGGAAGTACGACCACTGCGGCCCCGGGTTGTATGCGATGAGGAAGGTGGAGAAGCGGTAGAGGCCCCCACCCAGGACCACCGCGACGGCCATGGCGGAGAAGAAGCCCGCGCCCGCTCTGCTCCGCCACAGGATCAGGCCGAGGGCCGGCCCGGCCATCAGGGCCATCTCGACGAGGAAGAGGAGGCTGTAGAAGTCCATGCGGGCGACGAGGCCCAGCTCTCCGGCGTAGGCGATCTCGGCGACACGGAGGGTGGAGTACGTGAGCAGCACGCCCGCGATGGGCACGGCCAGGGCGCGCAGCATCGGAGTCTCCTGGGGCCGCTTGAAGGCCTTCGCCGAGATGCAGCACTCGAGCGTCACCGCCGCGTACCCCATTGCCACCACCGAGATGAGGAAGAGGAGGGGGAGCAGGGGCGAGTGCCAGAGCGGGTGCAGCTTGTGCCCCGACAGGAGCATCATGGAGCCCAGGGAGGACTGGTGCATGGTGGGGAGCAGCAGCCCCAGGGCGATGAAGTACGGGAGCGCCTTCTCCATCTTCGGGAGCACCGCCACGGCGATCTTGCGCAGCCAGGAGATCTTGCTCTCCTGCCACCGCTCGAGCACGGCGGGCGACACCTCGATCCAGAGGACCGTGGTGTAGAGCATGATGCAGAGGGCGACCTCCAGCAGGATGGAGTTGAAGTTCCACTGCCAGAAGTAGGTGGGGATGCGGTAGAAATTCCAGAACCGCCCCAGGTCCACCAACACGCTCAGGCCGCCGAGGGTGTAGCCGAAGGCGCTGGTGAGCAGGGCCGGGCGCACCAGGGGGTGGTATTTGCCCCGGTTCGCAACGTAGACCAGGAGGGCCATGGCGTATCCGCCGCAGGCCAGCGCCGTCCCGACCACGACGTCCATGGTGATCCACAGGCCGAAGGCGTAGCCGTCGTTCATGTTCGTCGAGGCCCCGAGGCCGACCACGAACCTCCACAGGATGGTGAACGTGCCCAGGAGCGCGATGGCCGCAAGGACCATCGTGGTGGGCGTGATGAGCTTGCCGCCCACGGGTGCGGAGTGCTCCACGTCGTGGTGGGCGGCCTCCTCCTCCTTGAGCTTCTTCGTGTTGCGCCGGACCACCGCGCCCAGGACGGCGAAGAGGGCCAGGGGCGCCGCAAAGCCCTTGTAGAGCGTGTGCTGGATGGTCTCCGGGAGCTCGGGGACCGAGTGCTCACCGAGGTCGGGAAGCCCCAGTTCGGCGAAGGAGACGTCGGGGCGGGTCAGGTACAGGACGGACGTGCCGCCGCCGTCCGTCTCGCCGAACACCTTGGGGTTGTATTTGTCGGGCTCGGCCTCGATGCGCTGGTGCGCCTCGGCGAGCATCTCCTCCCGTGTTCCGAACACGAGGGCGCCCATGCGGCAGGCCTCCACGCAGGCGGGCTGCAGCCCCTGGGCCCGGCGCTCGGCGCAGAGGTCGCACTTGTTCAGCTTGGGGACGGGTGTGTCCCACTCGAAGCGGGGCACGACGAAGGGGCAGGCGATCTGGCAGTAGCGGCACCCCACGCACAGGTCGCCGTTCCATACAACGGCGCCGTCCTCGTCCTTGTGCATGGCGCCGAGCATGCAGGCGCTCACGCAGGCCGGATCCAGGCAGTGCATGCACTGCGACTTGCGGAAGGCGTCCCCGTCGTCGGTGATGAACCGCAGGAGGGCCGTGGGGGCGTCCTGGGTGAGGGCGGGGGAGTCCCCGAGGGACTCGGCCACCGGCCAGTCGTTGGCCTCGGAGCACGCCACCACGCATTCGCGGCACCCTACGCAGCGGGTCCCGTCGTACAGGATGGAAGCCTTCGTGTTGGTCTCTATGTGCCGAGTCCGGGCTGCCCGGATGGGGCTGGGCACGGCTGCGGTGGCCGCCGCCGTCGCCAGGGCCTGCAGGGCTGCTCGCCTGGATATGCTCATGTCTCGCTCGTTCGGGTGGGGTGCGGAGGTCGTCCGACGAGGCCGGGAAAGACGGCCCGCTCGTGCGCCCCCTGGTGGGTGGGTTGAACCGTCAGGGGTGCACGTGCCAGGGATCCCGGGCGTGGGTGGTGACCCAGCAGCGGAAGGGCGAATAGGCGCAGAACAGGACGACGCCGGCGACGAGGGCGACAGCGACGCCCACGAGGACCACCGCCCGGAAGAAGAACAGGCCGAGCGCGATGAGCGGGAAGCTCACGGCGACGACGACCGCTGCTCCGCACCATTCGAGCGCGTTGGCAACCTTATGAAGACCGGATGTCATGATCGCCTCCCAGCGGAGTGGACGGTGTTCCTGACCCTCTGGACAGCAAGAGGCGAACCACTTTCGAGGTCCGCCCACCACCCGGCGAAAGCCCAAGTGCCACAACGGTTTCTTCCATGGGGGTCAACACGGATCGCCGGTCGGGACGCCTGGGAGAGAAGAAGAATTCAACAGTCATTGTGGAGATATTCAGCGGTGGTTTCGGCCCGTCACGGGCCTGGTCTCATCAGCGGACGAAGTGGCCCAGGAGCTCGACGTAATGGGCCCCGCACAGGACCTGGCGCAGGTCGCGGAGCGACTGGGCCGGGTCCGGTGCGGCGAGGGCTCCGGACTCGGAGAGGAGGCGGAGCGCGAGGGTGCGCCGGAACCGGCGCAGGTCGTGCTCGGTCTGCTCCAGCGCCCTCGGCGCGGGCAGGAGCCCCAGGATTCCGGCGGGGTCCAGCCCCTCGACCTCCAGGAGCCACCCATCCCCGTAGGGCTCGGTGACGAGCGTCTCGGGGTGGCTCTGGAGGATGCGGTTGGCCCGCACGAAGTGCCCGGACACGGGAGCGGAGAGCTTCAGGGAGCCCAGCCCCAGGTCCACCTCGCAGATCGGGTCGCCCCGCTGGAGCTCCTCACTCCCGGGGTTGCAGCGCACGCCTACGGCGCACCCGATGAGAGCGGTGGCGAACGCGTCCAGGCCCACTCTCCAGATGCTGGCGTCGTCGTGGGACATGGCCTGGACCCACGTGTGCCCGGGTGAGAAGAGCCGGTCGCCGGGGAAGAGCCCCTCGTCGGTGCGGCGGTCGAGATGGCCGACCTGGTGGGTCACGGCGAGCATCTGTCCCCTCAGCGCGGCATCGAGCGGGCAGTGCTCGCAGTCGAAATTCCGGTCGCACAGCTTGTAGCTGATGAGACCGGCGGTCATCCACACGCACGGTTCCGTCTCGGGGGCGAGAACCTGGTAAGGCATCATGGGCCTCCTTTGTGGGAGGTTCCTATGCAAGCGCGGTACCAGAGCCCGGCGGCTCGGAATCGCCCGCCGTTCCTAGCCTTCCGGCGAGGCGGGGTGCGAGCGTGGGGAGCGTCCGCTGTTGAAATTCCCAACGCGCTGTGTGATTTTTCAGCGCCCGCCCCAGATTCCCGCACCGCGCCCGAACCGGGCCGGGGCTACGCGCGAGACAGGCCCATCATGGTTGCTCGCATCAAGTCCCTTCTCCCGTCCCTGGGCGTCCGCCTCCTCGTCCCGCTCTTCCTCGCGGTGGGAGCGGTCCTCGCCGTCCACGCATTCCTGAGCTTCCGCTCGACCGAGGAGCGTTTTCTCGCACTCGTGCGCGGAGAGGCTCACCGGGCCAGCGGCCTCATCCGCCGCGCCACCCACGACGGGATGCTCCTGAACCGCCTGGACGAGGTCCAGGCGACCATCGAGCGCCTGGCGGAGGGGGGCGAGGTGGCCGCGATCAGGGTCTACGACCGGGACGGCACCATCGTCCTTTCCAGCGACCGGACGGAGATGGGCCGCCAGGTGGGACTGAGCGCCGCCCCCTGCGCCAGCTGCCACGGGAAGGGGTCGCCCGGGGTGAGCCCCGCGCTGGAGGCGGTGGAGGTCACCGAAGCGGGCACGGGCGAGGGAGGGGACACCGAGGAGGTGCTCCGGCATCTCTCCGTCATCGCCAACGATCCCAGCTGCTCCGCCGGAGGATGCCACGCCGCCGACGCAGGCGAGCTCGTCCTCGGCGTCCTGGACGTGGAGATGTCCATGCAGCCCCTGGAGGCGGCGCTGGGCGACGCCCGCATGCAGCTCCTGGGGACGACCCTGGCGCTCTTCGTGGCCATCGCCCTGGTGGCCGCCATCGTATTCCGCCGCTTCGTGCGCCACCCCATCGCCGAGCTGCAGGATGGGGCGCGCCGCATCGCCGGGGGCGACCTGTCCACACGCATCGAGGTGCGGGGTGGCCACGAGCTGGCCCTGTTGGCGACGGACTTCAACCGCATGGCGGAGGACCTGGACCGGGCGCAGCAGGAAGTGGACGAGTGGTCCCGGACCCTGGAGGAGAAGGTCGAGGAGCGCACGGAGGAGCTGAAGAAGGCGCAGCACCAGGTGATGCACATGGAGAAGATGGCGTCCCTGGGGAAGCTCTCGGCTACCGTGGCCCACGAGTTGAACAACCCCCTGAGCGGGATCCTGACCTACGCGCGCCTCGTGGAGCGCGAGCTGGGGGAGCAGCCCCTCGAAGAGGACGTGCGCACCGAGCTGGGCCGGTACCTGACCCTGGTGCAGCAGGAGTCCACGCGGTGCGGCTCCATCGTGAAGAACCTCCTGGTCTTCGCCCGGCGGGAGGGCGGAGAGATGGCCTTCACGGACCTCAACGACATCGTGGACCGGAGCCTGATGCTGGTGCGTCATCACATGGAGATCAGCGGCGTGACCCTCCAGGCCCAACTCCTCGAGGGGGATCCCGTGGTGTTCGGCATCGCCGGCGAGCTCCAGCAGGCGCTGGTGGCGCTCTTCGTCAACGCCGTGGAGGCCATGAAGCAGGGGGGTGAGCTGCGCGTCCGCATCTGGGGTGACGCGGTGCAGGTGGCCATCGACGTCGAGGACACCGGCACGGGGATCCCCGCCGAGGCGCTCCCCCACATCTTCGAGCCCTTCTTCTCCACCAAGGAGAAGGAGAGCGGAGTGGGGCTGGGATTGGCGGTGGTCTACGGGATCATCCACCGCCACAAGGGGATCGTCGGCGTGGAGTCGGAGATCGGGAAGGGCACCGTCTTCCACATCGTGCTGCCCAGGGACCTACGCCCCCGTGAGCCGGTGGCGGCTGCGTGCCCCTGGGCGCCCGGCATGGTGGGCCACAGTACATAACGGAAAGGAGGAAAGAGTCATGGCGGACCGGCTGGGTCGGATCCTGGTGGTGGACGACGAGTTCTCGGTGCGGGACTCGCTCTCCCTGTGGTTCCAGAAGGATGGCTTCGACGTGCAGTCGGCGGAGAACGGGAACCAGGCCCTGGAGGTCTTCGAGGCCGGACGCTTCGACGTGGCGGTGGTGGACATCAAGATGCCCGGGATGGACGGCATGCAGCTCCAGGAGCACCTGGCGCGCCTCGACCCCGATCTCCCGGTGATCATGGTCACCGCGTTCGCCTCGGTGGATACCGCGGTGAGAACGCTCAAGCTCGGCGCCTTCGACTACGTCACGAAGCCGGTGGATCCCGACGAGCTCAGCCACCTGGTGCGGCGCGCCATCGAGCAGCGGCGCCTGCGCCAGGAGAACCTGCAGCTCCGCGAGACCATCGACGAGTTCGTGGCCGGGGATGTCATCGTCGGGGAGGCCCCGGCCATGAAGAAGGTGCTGGAGCTGGCGGAGCACGTGGCCAAGACCGACGCCACCGTTCTCATACGGGGCGAGAGCGGAACGGGGAAAGAGCTCATCGCACGTGCCATCCACGCCAACAGCCGGCGCAGGTACGCGCCCATCATCGCCGTGAACTGCGGTGGGCTCCCCGAGACGCTCCTGGAGACCGAGCTCTTCGGCCACGAGAAGGGGGCCTTCACCGGGGCCCAATACCGCCGCAAGGGGCGCCTGGAGATGGCCGACGGCGGGACCCTCTTCCTGGACGAGGTGGGCTCCATCAGTCTCAAGACTCAGGTGGACCTGCTCCGGGTGCTGGAGAACAAGGAATTCACCAGGGTGGGCGGGAGCAAGTCCGTCAAGGTGGACTTCCGCGTGATCTGCGCCACCAACGAGGACCTGGAGCAGGCGGTGCAGGAGGGCCGGTTCCGGGAGGACTTCTTCTACAGGATCAACGTCTTCCTCATCGAGGCTCCTCCGCTCCGCGTCCGCCGCTCCGACATCCCGCTCCTGGCCAACCACTTCCTGGAGCGCTTCGCGCGCCAGATGGACAAGCGCATCACCCACATCAGCTCCGAGGCCATGGCGGTGCTGGAGGGTCACGACTGGCCCGGAAACGTGCGGGAGCTCTCCAACGCCATCGAGCGGGCCATGGTGGTGGGTAAAAGCCGGGCCATCCAGCCCGAGGACCTGCCCCTGCGGGGCGCGCCGCGGGTCCCCCCCGACGAGGCCAACTCCCTGGCCGAGGTGGAGCGCCGGCACGTGGCGTCGGTCCTGGAGAAGGTGGACTGGAACATCACCCGTGCGGCCGAGGTGCTGCGCGTGGACCGGGTGACGGTCTACAACAAGATCAAGAAGTACGGGCTGAAGCGCTGAGGGACGGCCCAGGGCGCGGGCCGGTCCCGGCGGCCCTCTAACGGCTTGCCCACCAGGGGGGCGCTTGGGTACGTTCGCGGGTCCCCGGAGCACTGCCCCCGACCCAGAAAGCCATGCACTCCGAGATGCTCCCGGTCATCATCCAAGGCGGCATGGGCGTGGGGATCTCCAGTTGGCTTCTGGCCCAGGCCGTGGCCTCCCAGGGCCAGCTGGGTGTGGTGTCGGGCACGGCCCTGGACACCAGCTTCGTCCGACGCCTGAACGACGGCGACCCTGGAGGCCACTACCGGCGCGCCATGGCCGCTTTCCCCATGCAGGAGTACGTGGAAGAGATTCTGGCGCGGTTCTTCCGGCCGGAGGGGCGCGGCGGGGAGCCCTACTCTCCGCTCAAGATGTTCTCCATGACGCTGGATCGGGAGCGGGCCCGCCTGTTGGCTCTTGCCAACTTCGCGGAGGTGTTCCTGGCCCGTGAGGGGCACGCGGGACAGATCGGGATCAACTTCCTCACCAAGGTCCAGTTCCCCAACCTGCCGTCGCTCTACGGCGCCATGCTCGCCGGAGTGAACTACGTGCTCATGGGAGCGGGGATCCCCAGAGACATTCCGGGAGCGCTGGACCGCATGGCCCGGCACGAGCCCGTGTCCATGCACATCGACGTGGCAGGGGCCGACGGGAGCCCTGACGAGATGCTGCACTTCGACCCCCGGTCGATCTGGGACGGGGAGCCGGCGGAGGTGACCCGGCCAGCGTTCCTCCCCATCATCGCCTCGAACTCCCTCGCCACCATGATGGCCAAGAAGGCCTCGGGGAGGATCGACGGGTTCATCGTGGAGGGCCCCACAGCGGGGGGCCACAACGCGCCGCCCCGGGGCCCCAAGCAGTTGAACGACCGTGGCGAGCCCATCTACGGCGAGCGCGACGTGGTGGACCTGCACAAGCTGCGTGAGCTGGGCCTTCCGTTCTGGGTGGCAGGAGGAGCCGGGAGCCCTGAGCGCCTTCAGGAAGTGCTGGCCCAGGGCGCCGCGGGGATCCAGGTGGGGACGCTCTTCGCGTACGCCGACGAGTCGGGGCTCCGCTCGGACCTGAAGGCCCAAGTCATCCAGCTGGCGCTGGAGGGGAAGGTGGACGTCTTCACCGACGACCGGGCGTCGCCCACGGGCTTCCCGTTCAAGGTGGTGACCCTCGGCGGCAGCATGTCCGAAGCGCCGGTCTACGAGCGGCGCGAGCGCGTGTGCGACCTGGGATACCTGCGCACGCCGTACCGCCGTGAGGACGGCAAGATCCGGTTCCGGTGCGCCTCCGAGCCCGTGGACACGTACCTGAAGAAGGGCGGCGCGCTGGAGGACACGGTGGGGCGGAAGTGCCTCTGCAACTCCCTCATGGCCGACCTGGGCCTCGGGCAGGTGCGGGAAAGCGAGGCCGGGGAGGAGCTTCCCCTCCTCACCAGCGGCGACGAACTCGTGAACCTGGGCCGCTTCCTGCAGGGACGGACCAGCTACACCGCCGCCGACGTCATCGCCTATCTGTTGGCGACTCCCGCGGAGGCTGCGGTTGGTTCCCGCGCGCCCGGCGCGGAAGCGCCCGAGTTCAACCCCTAGCGACACCCGAGCCGCCGTGCGACACGACGCCATCGCGGTCATCGACTTCGGTGGGCAGTACGCCCACCTCATCGCCACCAAGATCCGCCGGCGCGGCGTACTGGCCGAGATCCGCCAGCCCGAGGACCCCATCGAGGCGTTCCGGCCCTACAAGGGGATCATCATCTCCGGGAGCCCGAGCCTGTCGTCCCACGGTGAGGACTCGGCGTACACCAAGGGCATCTACGACCTGGACGTCCCCATCCTGGGGTTCTGCTTCGGCCACCAGGAGATCGCCAAGCGCTACGGCGGCGGGGTGGTCCACGGCGGCAGGGAGTGGGGGAAGGCGGATCTCCACGTGGTGGGGGAGCACCCGCTCTTCGGGGGGCTCTCCCCCGTGGAGCAGGTGTGGATGAGCCACTACGACTCGGTGGTATCGGTGGGCCCCGGGTTCCGGGAGCTGGGCCACTCGGTCACGGGCGACGGGAGCGACCACCGCTTCGCCGCCATCGGCTCCGACGCGCTGCGGCGCTATGGCTTCCAGTTCCACCCGGAGGTGGACGACACCGTCCACGGCGACGACATGATCGCCAACTTCGTGCTGGAGATCTGCGGGTGCACGCCCTCCTGGTCCATGGATGCCTTCCTGGACGAGGAGGTGGAGAAGGTGCGCGCGCGGGTGGGCGGCGAGTCGGTGTTCCTGCTGGCGTCGGGCGGCGTGGACTCCACCGTGGCGGCGGTGCTCCTCGGGAGGGCGTTGGGGAGCGGGCGGGTCCACGTGCTCCACATCGACAACGGGCTCATGCGCAAGGACGAGTCCGCCCAGGTGCTGCGCATGTTCGAGGAGTTGGGCCTCTCCGAGCACCTCCACTTCCGCGATGCCAGCGATGGGTTCCTGCGCGCGCTGGACGGCGTGGTGGAGCCGGAGGCGAAGCGCCGGCGCATCGGCGACACGTTCATCCAGGTCTTCCAGGAGGAAGCGGAGCGGTTGGGAATCGCCCACCACCTCCTGGGTCAGGGAACCATCTATCCCGACACCATCGAGACCGGGGGCACGCGCCGCGCCGACACCATCAAGACGCACCACAACCGGGTCCCGATCATCGAGGAGATGATCGCGCGAGGGCAGGTGGTGGAGCCGCTCGCCGAGCTGTACAAGGTGGAGGTGCGGGAGCTGGGCGAGCGCCTGGGGATCCCCGCCTCCATGCTGGGGCGCCACCCCTTCCCTGGCCCCGGGCTGGGCGTGAGGGCTCTGTGCAGCGATGGGATTCCCGACGAGCACGGGTTCGGCGCGCTGGCTCCCGCGGCGGCGGCGCTGGCCTCGTCCTTCGGGCTCGAGAGCCTCCCCCTCCCCATCCGGTCGGTGGGAGTGAAGGCGGATCTGAGGGCCTACGAGCACCCGGTGCTCCTCTCCGGCGACGTGCCCTGGCAGCGCCTGATGCTGGCCGTGTCCGCCATCACGGCGAAGGTGCCCGGGGTGAACCGCTGCGTGTGGAACCTGGCGAGCGGGCACCCCGCCTCGGCCCGGCCGCTGGCCGCCACCGTCACCCGCCCCCGCCTGGACCTCCTCCGGGAGGCGGACCACATCGTCATGGAGGCGCTGCGGACGTGGGGGCTCTACGACCAGGTCTGGCAGTGCCCCACCGTCCTTCTCCCTCTCTCCCTGGGGGAACGGTCCGGAGAGACGGTGGTCCTGCGCCCCATCCGCTCCCAGCGGGCCATGACGGCCACGCCGGTGGAGTTTCCGGCGGCGATGCGCAGCCGGCTCGCCCGGGACATCCTGGCTCTCCCGGGCGTCTCGGGCGTGCTTCTGGACGTGACCTCCAAGCCCCCGGGAACCATCGAATGGGAGTGACCCTCACCGGACGGCAGCTGGCGTACGGCGCCGGTGTGGTGGCGCTGCTCCTCGTGGCCCGGCACTACAGCCGCCCCGAGGAGGTCGTGGAGACGATCACCCACGAGAACCCCCTGGTTCTCGAGTCCCCCCGCCTCCGCGTCGTGAGCGGCGCGGACACCGTCTCCATCGCGGGGCCCGCCCTGTTCACCTATGTGGGGCTGGACCCGGAGGACGACGAGCCCCCTCCTCGCCTCCTGGACGCGGCCCGGGAGCTCCAGGCCGCCCTGGACGAGGCCGGGCCCGGGCTCCAGGCGATGGGCGTGCGGGTGTTCTCGGTGGAGCACCCACCCGTGCCCCTGGGCGTGCCCCCGGAGGTGGATGCGGCGGCTGGGCCCCGTCTCGAGTCCGGGAGCGTGGGCGTGCTCCTGGCCGACCCCCAGGGCCGGATGGTGCGGATGACCCGCGTCACGGGCGGGGCGGCGCTGGTGTGCGCCGCCGCCCGGACCTTCGGAAGGGAGCCCCCGCCGGCGTTCGCGGCGGCGTGCCGCTGAAGGCTACTTCGCGACCTGCTTCAGCACCTTCCGCAGCGTGGAGGCCGTCTTGTTCGCCTCCTTCTTCGTGAACACGAGGGGCGGGCGGAAGCGGATGGAGCGGGATCCGCACGCGAGGACGGCCAGACCCCGGTCCCAGCACCCCGAGCGCACCTTGGCGCGGATGCCGGCGTCGGGGAGATCGATGGCGCACAGGAGCCCCTTGCCTCGGACGTTGGTGACCATGGGGAACTCCTCGGCCAGCGCAGCCAGCCCGGCCTGGAGGCGCTCGCCCACCCGCGCCGCGTTCTCCACCAGCCCCTCGTCGTGGATGATCCGCAGGTAGTGGGCGGCCCGCACCATGTCCACCAGGTTCCCGCCCCAGGTGGAGTTGATGCGACCGGAGACGGTGAAGACGTTCGTCGGGATCCCGTCGATGCGTGACGTGCTCAGCATGCCGCACACCTGCATCTTCTTCCCGAAGGCGATGAGGTCGGGCGTCACGCCGGCGTGCTGGTAGCCCCACATCTTCCCCGTGGAGCCGATCCCGGTCTGGACCTCGTCGAAGATGAGCAGCGCCTCGTAGCGGTCGGCGTACTCACGGAGCTTGGCGAAGAACTGCGGACGGAAGTGGTGGTCGCCCCCTTCGCACTGGATGGGCTCGATGAGGATGGCTGCGATGCCGTGGGGGTCGGTGGCGAAGGCGGCCTCGATCTCCTTGAAGGTCTTCGCTTCCTTGGCCGCCATGGCCCTGTCGTCGAGCCCGGGCTCGATGAAGGGGCTCGAGATCCGTGGCCAATCGAACTTGGGGAAGTCCTTGGTCTTCGTCGGGTCGGTGTTCGTCACCGAGAGGGTGTACCCGGCCCTCCCGTGGAACGCGTCCTTGAAGTGGAGGATCTTGTCTCCTCCGGACTTCACGCCCTTGGCCCGGTTCTTCTGCGCCTTCCAGTCGAAGGCAGCCTTCATGGCGTTCTCCACGCCCAGCCCTCCGCCCGCGACGAAGAACATGTGGGTGAAGGCGTCGGGGGCGGCCAGCTCGCGGAAGGCCTTCACGAAGGCCGCGTACTGGCGGGTGTACATGTCCGAGTTGGCCGGGTTGGCCAGCGCCGCCGTCATCAGGCTTCGGCGGAAGCCCCGGTCGTTCATCGCCGGGTGGTTGTGGCCCACCGGGAGGGTGGCGAAGTACCCGTAGCAGTCCAGGTACTCCTTGCCGTCCAGGGCGCTCACGATGGTGGAGCCGTGGGACCTCTCCAGGTCGATGACCAGGTGGAAGCCGTCCACGAGGATATTCTGCTTGAGGATGGGGAAGACCTGATCGGCGGGGACCTTGACCTCGGCCATGGGGCTCTCCGGAGCGGATGTGTGCGTGACCTGGGAGTCACCCGGCCCGGGGGCCGGGGTCGAGCGGGAGCCTCGGCCGTGCCGGCTCAGGGCCGGCAGGGGGCTCAGCCGCTCCGGAGGTTGGGCGGCGCGAAGAGGCCGGGGCGGGCCTCGCGGGGGCGCGGGATCCTCATGGCTCGAATCTAGCGATTCCCCGAACCGGCGGGGTACCCCGGCGCGGGCGCGCGCGGCCGCGGACGGTGTCGCCCTACCGATTCGCCAGCGCTGCGTCCAGGACCCTTCTGAACTCCGCTTCCGGGAGGGCGCCCTGGATCATCTGGCCCTCCACGAAGAAGGTGGGGGTCGAGCGCACGCCGGTACGGGCAGCCAGCGCACGGGCGGCGGCGACCCGATCCGCCGAACGCGGACCCTCGTAGCACGCGGTGAACGTGTCGCCGTCGGCCCCGGCGACCGCCGCAAAGCCACGGAAGAGCTGGTCCACGTGGGTGCTTTCCATCCAGTCGTCCTGGCGAGCGAAGAGAGTGTCCTGCATGGCCCAGAAGGCCTCGTCTCCCTGCTCGGCGGCGCAGGTCGCGGCCCGCATGGCCTCGGTGCCGTTGGGGAAGATCCCCAGCACGAAGGGCACCATGCGCCAGCGCACCTTTCCCGTGGCGATGTAGTCGCGGCGCAGCGCAGGGAGCGTCTCACGGTGGAAGTGGCCACAGTACTCGCAGCCGAAATCGCTGAACTCCACCACCGTGATCGTGGCCCCGGGCCGGGCCATCTCGTGGAAGATCTCCTCCAGGGGCACGCCGGGGACGGACTCCTCCGCTGCAGCCACCACCGGGTCCGGCCCCGGCCCCCCCGACGGCAGGCGGGAGCGCTTGGGGGCGGCAACGAGGACGACGAAGAGGGCCGCTGGGACGAGGAGGCGGATCGAGGGGTGGACGGTCATGTCCGCTCTCCGTGCGCGGCGCTCACGATGCTTCCTCCGCCAGGAGTTCCTCCACCGCATGGCGCAGCGTCCCCTCGCTGAAGACGCCGCTCACCATCCGGCGCACCCTGCCCTGCCGGTCCACCAGGAACGACTGGGGAAGAGCCTCCACGCCGCCGAAGCGGAGCTGCACGTCGTCGTCGGCCATGGCCACCGGGTAGGTGATCCCGTTCTCCCGGACGAAGGCCTGCACCAGGGCGGGCCCGGCCACGTCCATGGCGATCCCAACCACCGAGAAGCCGCGCTCCCCGTAGTCCTGGTAGACGGCCTGGAAGCCGGGCATCTCCTGTCGGCAGGGAGGGCACCACGTTGCCCAGAAGTTGACCAGCACCACCTGCCCCTCCAGTCGTCCCAGGCTGATGCGCTCTCCGTCCAGGGTGCGGAGGGAGAAGTCGGGAGCCGGTGCATCCAGCGCCACCCGACCGATCTCCCGCGGCGGGAGAGCGCGGAACAGGAGGGCACCCGCCGCCATCACCCAGAGGGTGATCTCGGCCCGGCGGAACCAGCGCTGTCGAGAGGTCGTCGTGGGCATGGCATATTAGAGTATACTTATATTATAATATAGACAAGTAGTGCGCCGGGAGGGGTGGAGGGCCGATGATCGGAGGGATGCTCGTCCGGCGGAGGCTCTCCCGGGCCGGGGCGATCTGCTAACGGCACTCCAGGGTCGTGCGTCACGTATCATGTATCCTGAATCCCACGAGCAAGGGGGTCGTCCATGCAGCGCCTTCGCAGCCTCGCCCTGAACCCGGACGGGTTTGCCTTCGACCCCACCACCGGGGAGAGCTTCACCTTGAACGCGACCGGGCTCGCCGTGGTGGAAGGGCTCCGCGAGGGGCTCGCCCACGAGCAGCTCACCGCCCACTTGGTGGAGCACTTCGAGGTCACGCCACTGGATGCGTCCAGGGATGTGGACGACTTTCTCGACCACCTCCGCTCCTTCCGCCTCCTGTGAGCCGGGGCCGAGCCCGGCCCGATCCCCGCGTCGGCGGCCAACGGAGCCCATCATGAAGAAGCAGCTCACCATCGGCGTGTCCGGGATCAACGCCGTGGACAACCCGGGGCCGGGGATCGGCGTGGCGCGGAGCCTGCGCGAGGCCCAGGACCTGGACGTGCGCATCATCGGGCTCTCCTACGACGCCATGGAGCCTGGGATCTACATGGACTGGGTGGTGGACGATGCGTTCCTGCTTCCCTACCCGTCGGCGGGGCACGACGCCTACCGCGAGCGCCTCAACTACGTCCAGGAGAAGACGGGGATGGACTTCATCATCCCCACCCTGGACACCGAGATGCCCTTCTACATGAAGTACCACCGTGAGCTGGCCGCTCAGGGCATCGGCACCTTCGTGCCGACTCCCGAGCAGTACCGGCTGCGCGGGAAGGACCGTCTCGGGGAGCTGGCCAAGGCCCTGGACCTGTCCCTTCCCCGCACCGAGGTGGTGTCGTCGCTGGAGGACCTGGAGCGCGCCGTGGACGACATCGGCACACCGGTGATGGTGAAGGGGGCCTTCTACAAGGCCTACAAGGCGTACACGGGCAAGGAGGCCGTCAGCCACTACAACAAGCTGGTGGCCGAGTGGGGGTACCCCATCCTGGTCCAGGAGATGGTGAAGGGCGACGAGCTGAACGTGGTCGCCGTGGGCAACGGCGAGGGCAGTTCCCTGGGGCGGGTGGGGGTGAAGAAGATGTGGATCACCGAGCTGGGGAAGATCTGGACCGGGGTCACCATCCAGCATCCGGCCATGATGCGTGCCACCGACCGGTTCATGGAGCTGTACCGCTGGCGCGGCCCCATGGAGCTGGAGTGCATGGTGGACGGCGACACGGTGTACCTGGTGGAGATCAACCCCCGCTTCCCCGCCTGGACCTACCTGTCCACCGGCGTCGGGGTGAACCTGCCGGCGCGCATGGTCCGCCGCGCCCTGGGTCTTCCCGACCCGCAGGGTGCTTCCCACGACTACGACGCAGGGAAGCTCTTCGTCCGCTACACCTACGAGCTGGTCACGGACATGGAGCGATTCCAGCAGATGATCACAACCGGCGAGCGCGGAGACACGCCATGACGAAGAAGACGTGGGAGAAGCCGGTCATCCTCCGGCTGGAGACGGGGTACCTGAACAAGTTCGGGTCGAGCCCCATGTACTCGCGGAAGGTTCGCACGGACATCGACGGGGCCACCGTCGATTCCCTGGTGGAACGGTTCGGCTCGCCCCTCTTCGTGTTCTCCGAGCGCACCATGCGGGAGAAGTACCGGGAGGTGCACGAGGCCTTCGCCACCCGCTACCCCAACGTGGTGCAGGCCTGGTCGTACAAGACCAACTACCTGCAGGCGGTGTGCGCGGTCTTCCACGACGAGGGCGCGCTGGCCGAGGTGGTCTCCGAGTTCGAGTACGAGAAGGCTCGGAAGCTGGGCATTCCCGGGAGCCGGATCATCTTCAACGGCCCCCACAAGCCCATGGGCGCGCTCCGCCGTGCGGTGGAGGAGGGAGCCCAGATCCACGTGGACCACATGGACGAAATCCACGACCTGGAGCAGATCGCCCAGGATCTGGGCCGTCCGATCCCCGTGGGCATGCGTCTGAACCTGGACACGGGGATCTACCCGCAGTGGACGCGCTTCGGGCTCAACCTGGACTCGGGGCAGGCCCTGGACGCGGTCAAGCGCATCCACGCCCGGGGACACCTGGTGCTCAAGGGCCTCCACGCCCACATCGGCACCTTCATCCTCGACCCCGACGCCTACGGCCGACTGGCGGCCAGGATGGCCCAGTTCGCCAACGAGGTGTCGGAGCGCTTCGGCTTCGAGATCGAGTACCTGGACATGGGCGGCGGCTTCCCCTCGAAGAGCAAGCTCAAGGGAACCTACCTCTCGCCCGACGTCTCCGTCCCTTCCCTCGACGCGTTCGCCGAGCGCATCACCGACGCGCTGTTCGCGACCCTGCCCGCGGGGAGCTTCCCGCGCCTCATCCTGGAGACCGGGCGGGCGCTCGTGGACGAGGCGGGGTATCTGATCACGACGGTCTTCGCCACCAAGCGGCTTCCCGACGGGCGGCGCGCCTACGTGGCCGATGCGGGGCTCAACGACCTCTTCACCTCCTTCTGGTACAAGTTCACCATCGAGCTGGACCGGGAGGTGCAGGGAATGAACGAGCCCGCCATGGTGAACGGGCCCCTGTGCATGAACATCGACGTCCTGGACGAGGGAACGCTCCTCCCGCCGCTCCGGCGCGGGACGCGGCTCATCTTCTCCCCGGTGGGGGCGTACAACGTCACCCAGTGGATGCAGTTCATCGAGTACCGCCCCGCCGTGGTGCTGGTGGGGGAGGACGGCTCGGCGGATCTCATCCGGGAGCGGGAGGACCTCACCGACGTGGAGCGGCGGGAGCGGCTCCCTGACCGGTTGAAGCAGGTGGAGGCGCGGTAGCACCCGTGCGGCCCGAGTTCCCACCCCGGGAGAGCCGGTCGGCGTCCGGCGAGGCGGCCCACCAGGTGCGCCGCCACGCGGAAGCGCTGGCGGACAGCTACAGCGAGGTCCTCTTCCTGAAGGGATGGAAGCTGGGCCTGACGATCCTCGCCATCACCTTTCTCGCCCCCAACGTGGCGCTGGCCGGGATGGCGGCGGTGCTGGCCGCCTACGCCTTCGCCCGCTTCATCGGCATGGGCGCGGCGTTCCTGGAGTCGGGGTTCTACACTTACAACCCCCTCCTCGTGGGGCTCTCCCTGGGGTACCTGTTCCGCCTCACCCCCCTCACCCTCTTCTTCGTGGTTACGGCGGGGATCGCGGCATTCCTCCTGACGCACACGCTGTTCAGCGCCGCCTGGTACTACCTGCGCCTGCCGGTGTTGAGCCTCCCCTTCGTGGTGGTGAGTTCATTGGCGTACCTGGCCGCAGGGAGCTACACGAACCTGTACGTGGACTCCCTCTACCCGCGGAGCGTGGCCGCCTTCGAGACGCTGGTCCCGCTCTGGCTGGGGGGGTTCCTCCGCTCCGTCGGTGCGGTGTTCTTCGTGCCGTCGGTGGTAGCGGGCGCGCTCATCGCCGTGGCGCTCCTGGCCCGCTCGCGCATCCTCTTCCTGCTGGCCGTGGGCGGGTACTACGCGGGGACGCTGACGCTGGCGGCGCTGGGGGGCTCCGCTGATCAGGCGTTCACCAACCTGAGCGCCTTCAACTTCATCCTCATCGCCATGGCGCTGGGGGGCGTCTTCCTGGTCCCCTCCCTGCACAGCTACCTGCTGGCGTTCGTGGCCGTGGTGACGTCCACGGTGCTTCTCACCGCCTCCGAGGTGTTCTGGAGCCGGTGGGGAGTGCCCGTGCTGGCGCTGCCGTTCAACCTCGTGACCCTCGGCTTCCTGTACGCGCTGAAGCTCGTGGAATTCCCCCTTCTGGCCCGGGGGACGGGCACCCCCGAGGAGGTGCTGGACGAGCACCTCACCGGGACGCTCCGCTACCCCGGGTCGCCGCGGTCGCTGGCGCTCCCCTTCTCCGGGCGCTGGACGGTCTGGCAGGGCTTCGACGGGCCCTGGACGCACCAGGGGCCGTGGCGCTACGCCTACGACTTCGTCATCACCGACGCGCGGGGCGAGACGCACCATGGGGAGGGAGGGCGCCTCGAGGAGTACCTGGCGTTCCGCAAGCCGGTCCTCTCGCCCATCAAGGGACGGGTGGTCCATGTCGTGGATGCCTATCCGGACAACCCCATCGGGGTCACGGACCGGACCAACAACTGGGGCAACCTGGTCGTGCTGAAGGACGACCGCGGGTTCTTCGTGGAGATCTCCCACTTCGCCGAGGGATCCATCCGGGTGCGTGAGGGCGAGTGGGTGGAGCGGGGCTCGCTCCTCGGGCTCTGTGGCAACTCGGGGTATTCCCCCCAGCCCCACATCCACATCCAGGTCCAGGACACCGAGCAGGTGGGCGCGCCCACGCTCCCGTTCAGCTTCGTGGCGTACCAGGCGGACAGCACTTTCTACGCCAACGACACGCCCGACGTGGGGACGCTGGTGGAGTCGCTCCCCGTGGAGAAGGCGCTGGAGAACCGCATGGGGTTCGTGCTGGACGAGGTCTACCGCTTCCGCGTGGCCGGGTGCGACCGCGTCCGCTTCCCCGCGGTCCGGCAGGGGATGGTGGAGTTGACCGTGCGCATGGCGCCGGACAGCACCTTCTACCTGGACTCGGGGCGGGGGCGGATCTTCTTCGGCACCCGCGACGGCACCTTCTACTTCTACCGCATGGAAGGGGCGGACCCTTGTTTGCACGCCCTCTTCCTGGCGCTTCCCCGGCTCCCGCTGGCGTACCGGCGGAACCTGCGCTGGTCGGACCACGTGCCCGCGGGTACGGTGACGTGGGGTGCGCGCAGGGCGTTGGTCCGCCTGGCGCGTTCCCTGGTTCCCCGCCTGGGCACGGTGTCGGTGGAGCTGGAGTTCGCCGAGGAGCGGCGGGTGGTGGGTCGGGTGCGGTCGGGGCTGCTCGGGCGCGAGTGGGAGACCCAGGTGGTGCTCCACCCCTTCCGCGCCTTCCAATCCGTGCGGGTCGGGGATCTGAACATGGAGAGAGTGGATGACGAGATTACGTGAAGGCACGGTCTTGATCCTGGCTGCGCTGGCGCTCGCCGCGCCCGGGGCGGCCCAGTCGCGCACCGACGTGCTGCTGCACGCGACGGCGCTGTCGTACCAGGACTCACAGGTGAAGGACGCCGGGTGGGTGGCGGGTTTCTACGGCACCTATGGCTCCGGGTGGAAGCACCTGGTGGAAGTGGGGGCGACGCGCACCGGCGTGGACTACGTGGATGGGTGGCAGCTGCGCCAGACCGACGTGGCCGCCGCCTACGGCTACTATGGCTCGTCGGGAGCGGTGCGGGCGGGAGCGCACCTCGTCTCGAACAACGACCCGCTCAGCGACGGGGGCGTCGTCCTCTTCGGTGGGGCGAGCCGGTACCGCGTGGGTGCCTGGAGCGCCGGGGCCGAGGGTGCGTTTTCCAGCTACGGCGACTACGACGGGGGCCTGACCGTCACCCAGGTGGCGCCGTCTGCCGGGTTCACGAAGGCCACTGGGGAGGGCGAGCGCTTCGTGGGAGCCACGCTGCGGGGTTACTACATCCGCGTCTCCGAGGACGTGGGGCTGGGGAGCCAGGATTTCCTGTCCGGCGAAGCCTCGGTCTCGTACACGTCGGGGCGCCTGAGCCTGAGCGGGTTCGCGTGGGCCGGGGAGCAGGCCTTCGCGGTCCGGGGCGGAGGGTTCACCGTGTTCAACCTGGCGGAGCTCCACACCGGCGGGTTCGGCGGGGGACTCAGGTGGGTCCTGTCGCCCCGGTCCGCCCTTTCCGCGGGGTACTACATGGAGCGCTTCGAGGACATGGGCCTGGCGAACAAGGCCTGGACGCGAACGCTGTCCGCGTCCCTCGGCTTCACTCTGTGAGAGGGGGGAACCTCACCATGCGTTGCGCCCGTCTTTCCGTCTTCGCGGCCGCCTGCGTCGCTGCCGCGCTGACCATGGCGGCGTTCGCGGTCGCTCCGAGCGCCCTCGCGGCGCGGCAGGGCACGCAGACGCTGGACATCGCCGGCTCCTACAAGCGCTCCTTCGAGTACGAGGGCGTGCAGGACTACCAGAACGCCATCCGCGCGCTGGCGCCCGTGTACGAGGCCTACCCCAACGGGTACACGGTGAACCTGCGCATGGGGTGGCTCTTCTACCTGAACGGGAACCACGCCAACGCCGCGGCCCACTACGAGGTAGCGACCCGGACCGCGCCCATGGCCATCGAGCCCAAGCTGGGGCGCCTTCTCCCGCTTCTCGCCCAGGCGCGGTGGAGCGACGCCGAGGCGCTCGCGTATCAGATCGTGAGCGTGGACCACTACAACTATTACGGGAACCTTCGGCTGGCCATCGCGCTGCGCATGCAGGGGAAGGCGGACGCGGCGTACCAGATCGCGCTGAAGATGGTGCTCGCCTACCCCACCGACCTCCTCCACCTGGTGGAGTTGGCGCAGATCCACGACGCCCGGGGCGACGAGGCGGAAGCGCGCCGGCTCTTCGGCGAGATCCTCATCCTCGACCCCGAGAACGAGACGGCCCGGCGTTACCTGGAGAAGTAGGACCGGCGCGGACGTGGAGGGCGCTCCCGCTCGCCGGTGCCCGAAGATTGACGCGGGCGAGGGCTTCCGACAGAATTAGGCGGAGCTAAAATTTTTCCGGTTCCTCGTGTTCCTCCTTCCCGCGCCGACACCCATGCCCGACCCACGCCTGGCCCTTCTCGTCTTCGGGGGCATCGTGGTGGTGGCCGCATTCCTCCTCTGGCCCCACGTGGGGCTGATCCCGCGCTGGCTCCGCCTCCGGCGCCTGGACGAGCGGGTGCGGGTGGAGGACGCGCTCAAGCACATCTACACCTGCGAAGGGCAGGGGCAGGCGTGCACGCTGGAGAGCATTGCCGGCCGCCTGGAGATCTCCGTCGGCGACGCGGCGGGGCTCCTCGCGCACCTGGAGCACCTGGAGCTGGTCGGCTCCGTGGGAGAGGCTCCCGAGCTCACCGCCGAGGGGCGGGCCTCGGCGCTCAGGGTGGTCCGGACCCACCGGCTGTGGGAGCGGTATCTGGCCGACCGCACCGGAGTCCCCGCCGGGGAGTGGCACGATCACGCGGAGTGGATGGAGCACGCGCTCACACCCGCCCAGGCCGACGCCCTCGCCAGCCGCCTGGGCCACCCCCGCTGGGACCCCCACGGAGACCCGATCCCCACGGCGGCGGGGGAGATCCCACCCCTCCGCGGCGCCGCCCTCATGCGCGCCTCCGCCGGAGACACGGTGGAGATCCTGCACCTGGAGGACGAGCCCCGGGCCATCTACGACCAGCTCTTGGCCCACGGGATGGCTCCCGGTGGGCGCATGGAGGTCCTGAAGCGCACCGACAGGAAGATCCTCCTCCGGGGGGACGGGCGGGAGTGGGCCCTGGATTCGGTGCAGGCGCGGAACGTCTCGGTGCGAACCCTCCCGGCGGGGGAGCGGGCCCGGGTCTCCAGCGTTTCGCTGGCCGACGCGGGCCAGGGGGAAATGGTTCGGGTGGTGGCCATATCGTCCGCCTGCCAGGGCACACAGCGCCGCCGCCTCCTGGACCTGGGCGTGGTTCCCGGGACCGAGATCACCCCCGAGATGACGAGCGCCGGGGGTGACCCCAGGGCGTACCGCATCCGAGGGGCTCTGATCGCGCTCCGGCGGGAGCAGGCGTCGTGGATCCTCGTGGAGCGCCCGATCCAGGCGGATGAGGGGGCCGCGTGAAGCGGGACCTGGTACGGTTGGGGCTGAGCCACGACCGGTGGGACGTCCTCATGGCGCTGGCCGGGAACCCGAACGTGGGGAAGAGCACCGTCTTCAACGCCCTCACCGGCCTGCGCCAGCACACCGGGAACTGGCCCGGGAAGACGGTGGTGCTCGCCGAGGGTGCCTTCGCCCACGACGGAAAGAGGGTGAAGGTGGTGGACCTCCCCGGCACGTACTCCCTCCAGGCCGGGAGCACCGACGAGGAGGTGGCCCGGGATCTCCTTCTCTTCGGCCGTCCCGACGTGACCGTGGTGGTGGTGGACGCCACGCGGCTGGAGCGCAACCTCAACCTGGTCCTGCAGATCCTGGAGATCACCGACCGGGTGGTGGTCTTCCTGAACCTCGTGGACGAGGCCCGCCGGCACGGCATCGGCGTGGACTCCGCCCGCCTGGAGAAGGAGCTGGGCGTCCCGGTGGTGGCCGGGGTGGCCCGGCAGAGGGTGGGCGTGGACGAGCTCCTGGAGCGGGCCCTGGCGGTGGCCTCGGGCCGGACCACCACCCGGCCCTTCCGGGTGGCGCAGCACGCCAGGGGTGTGGAGGAGGCGCTCCAGACGCTGGTGCCTGTGGTGGAGGAGGCATTTCCGGGGATCGCCAACGCACGGTGGGTGGCGCTCCGCCTCCTCAACGCCGACGAGGCGGTGACCCAGGCGGTGGAGAGCGGGGAGCTGGGCGTCAACGGCTCCGGGATCTCCGGGCCGGACGCGGCGCGCCGGCGCCTTCTGGAGACCGCCCGAACCCTCCGCTGGGATCTCCCCGGGGACTTCCACGACGCCCTCATGGAGCGGACCTACGCCGCCGCCGAGGAGCTGGCCCGGAAGGCGCAGCTGACGGGGTTGAAACGGGCGGGCTTCGACCTGGACCGGGCCCTGGACCGCCTCCTCACCAGCCGTTGGACGGGCTTCCCTCTCATGCTCGCAGTCCTGGCGGCGGTGTTCTGGATCACCATCGAGGGGGCCAACGTCCCGTCATCCATGCTGGCCGCGTTCCTCGTGGACACGGTACATCTCTGGCTGCGCAGCGTAGGCGCCGGAATAGGGCTTCCCTGGTGGCTCTCCGGCTTCCTCTTCGACGGCGTCTACCTGGCTACCGCCTGGGTGGTGAGCGTCATGCTCCCGCCCATGGCCATCTTCTTCCCTCTGTTCACGCTCCTGGAGGACTTCGGGTACCTCCCCCGGGTCGCGTTCAACCTGGACGGGTTCTTCCGCCGGGCCGGCGCCCACGGCAAGCAGGCCCTGACCATGGCCATGGGTTTCGGCTGCAACGCGGCCGGCGTGGTGTCCACCCGGATCATCGACAGCCCCCGGGAACGCCTCATCGCCATCCTCACCAACAACTTCTCCCTCTGCAACGGGCGGTGGCCCACACAGATCCTGGTGGCCAGCATCTTCATCGGGGCGCTGGCGCCTTCCGGGGTGGCAGGTCTCGTGTCCGCGGCGGCGGTGGTCACCGTGGCGCTCCTGGGCATCTTCTTCATGCTCCTTACGTCGTGGGGGCTCTCCCGCACCGTGCTCCGCGGCGAAGCGTCCACGTTCAGCCTGGAGCTCCCTCCGTACCGCCCGCCCCGCATCCTACAGACCCTGTACACGTCCCTGGTGGACCGGACGCTCATCGTGCTGTGGAGGGCGATCGTCTTCGCGGCGCCGGCGGGAGCGGTAATCTGGCTCATCGCCAACATCCACCTGGGTGGGGCCAGCCTGGCGGAGCACATGGTGGGGTGGCTCGACCCGCTGGGGATCCTCATCGGCCTGAACGGCGTGATCCTCCTGGCCTACGTCGTGGCCATCCCCGCCAACGAGATCGTCATCCCCACGGTGCTCATGCTCACCGTGCTCACCACCGGGGTGGCCGGGGGGCCCGAGGCCGGCGTGATGTTCGAGCTGGAATCGGTCGCCGCTACCGCCGAGGTGCTCCGGGCCGGAGGGTGGACCCTCCTCACCGCCGTGAACCTCATGCTCTTCTCGCTGCTCCACAACCCGTGCTCCACGACGCTCTACACCGTCTACCGGGAAACCGGGAGCAGGCGGTGGACGGCGGTGGCGGCTTTGCTGCCCCTCGGCATGGGGTTCACGGTGTGTTTTCTGGTCGCTCAGCTGTGGAGGCTGGCGGCGTAGACATTTGTTGACGGATCCACTTGGGGGTCGCCACGGCCCCCGTCCCGTACGCCGGGGGCACGGCCGCGGGCTCGGGTACCTGTGGTGCTACAACCTGCCCGGGTCATTTCGGGGGGCGCCCCCTCCCGCCGCGTTGTTCCGGGGACCGGGTGGCGCCAGCCGGGCCAGTCTCCAGCGCCCTCCGGTGCGCAGCCTTCCGCCCCCCGCCCAAATCCTTACGCGCCGCAGGGGAGAACCCCTCACCCGGAGGGCGTTTGACCCCGGTGCGCCCCTCGCCATCTTTAGTGCGGTTCTCATGCGACGTCCGGGCCCTGCCCGGCCGCCCGGCGGTGCCAAGCCGGCCGCGGCCGACCCTCCCTGCCCGAACCGGAGGGTATTCCATTGGTCGAGATCCGGATCCACGGGCGTGGCGGTCAGGGAGGGGTCACCCTGGCCAAGCTCATCGCCACCTCCCGCTTCCTCCAGCACCAGTCGGTCCAGGCCTTCGGCCTCTACGCTGCCGAGCGCTCCGGCGCCCCGGTGCAGGCCTTTTGCCGCTTCGACGACGAGGTCATCACGAACCGGAACCTCATCTACGAGCCGGACCACGTGGTGGTGCTGGACCCGACGCTGGTGGGTCCTACCATCGTGGGGGGCCTGAAGCCCGGCGGGTGGATCCTCCTGAACACGGAGAAGGAGCCCGGGGCCTTCACCGGGGACTTCCCGCACAATCGGGTGGCCACCGTGGACGCCACGGGGATCGCGCGCGCCCATGGGCTGGGGACGCGCTCCGTGCCCATCGTGAACACCGCGCTGGCCGGCGCCGTGGGCCGCATCCTGGGTTTCCCCCTGGAGGAGATGCTGGCGGCGCTGGCGCACCTGGGCTTCGGCGGCGGAAACGTGAACGCAGCCTCCGACGCGTATGCCGCCGTGGCCATGGTGGACGCGGCGGAGCCGGCCGCGCCGGGTGACGGGCGGCCCAAGGCCGTGCGCTTCGACCGTCAGCCCGGCTTCCTCACCGGGGCGGGGGGCGCCCGTCCCACCGTCGCCACCGGGAAGTGGGCCTCGGAGCAGCCCAAGCGGCAACAGTACGTGCCCCCGTGCAACCATGCCTGCCCCGCGGGGAACGACGTGCGGGGCTTCCTCCAAGCTCTGGCCGAGGACCGCACCGACGACGCGTTGGAGATCCTGCTGCGCACCACCCCCTTCCCCTCCGTCTGCGGGCGCGTGTGCCCGGCGCCGTGCATGGCGGTGTGCAACCGCGTCGCCCTGGACGAGGCGGTGAACGTGCGGGAGATGGAGCGCTTCGCGGGTGACCACGGGAAGGTGAGCTTGGTCCCCGCCGAGCGCCGGGACGAGCGGGTGGCCGTCATCGGTTCGGGGCCCGCGGGCCTCGCGGCCGCCTACCACCTGGCGCTCTTCGGCTATGGGGTCACCCTCTACGAAGGGGGCTCCAGCCTGGGCGGCCTTCTCCGCACCGGGATCCCCGAGTTCCGCCTCCCCCACGAGACGCTGGACCGGGAGGTGGCCCGCATCCTGGACCTGGGTGTGGAGGCGGTGACCGGGGTCTTCATCGACCGGGAGCGCCTCCTCTCCATCGCCAGGACCCACGACGCCGTGTTTGTGGCCACGGGGCTCCAGGAGCTCCGCTCCCTCCGCCTCGGCGTGGGAGACGACGACCTGGTCCTGCAGGGGATCGACTTTCTGGACCAGGTCCACGAGGGGGTGGCCAAGCGCCTGGACGGCGAGGACGTGGTGGTGGTGGGTGGCGGGAACACGGCCATGGATGCGGCGCGCTCGGCGGTCCGCCTGGGAGCCGCGTCGGTACGCATCGTGTACCGGCGCACCCGGGCCGAGATGCCGGCCATCCGGGAGGAGATCGAGGAAGCACTGGAGGAGGGCGTCACCATGGACTTCCTCGCTCAGCCGATGGCCATCCAGCGCATGGCGCAGGCCGACGGCGACCTGGGCGAGCAACACCTGGTGTGCCGCCGGATGGAACTGGGCGAGCCCGACGCCTCGGGACGCCGCTCGCCGGTGGAGCTCCCCGGCTCGGACTACTCGTTGGCGTGCCACAAGGTGATCCTGGCCCTGGGCCAGTCCCCCGACCTCTCCGTCTTCCCCGAGGGGACGGAGGTGCGGGAGGGCACGAAGCTCCTGGGGCTCCTGGAGACGCCGGTCTACGCCGTGGGCGACCTGGCCACCGGCGACGGCACCGTGGCAGCCGCCATCGGCAGCGGGCGCCGGTCCGCGTTCCACATCCACCAGACCCTCACCGGGGACGTGGTGCTCACCGGGGAGGAAGCCCGCGTGCGCTCGGACGTGCACGTCTGGCACGACGAGGTGATCACGGCCGACGCGCTCCGCCTGCACCTCTTCGAGCGCCAGCCGGCCGAGGCCGGGGACCCTATCAGCCTGGGCAAGCGGCAGACCACCTTCGAGGAGATCCACCAGGGGCTCGCCACTCCAGCGGAGGCCAAGCGCTGCCTGTCGTGTGGCGTGTGCAACGAGTGTGACCTCTGCGTGACGTACTGCCCCGAGGGTGTGCTCAAGCGTGTGGGCCATGACCTGGTGTTCGACTACGCCTATTGCAAGGGGTGCGGGATCTGCGTCACCGAGTGTCCCCGCAACGTCGTCTTCATGAGCCACCTGTAGGAGAAGGACATGGCACTCGATATCGTCACCGGGAACCACGCCGCGGGGCACGCCCTGTGCGTGGCGGGCGAGGCCAACCGGAACGCGCGGGGGGCGGCGTGCGGGATCTATCCCATCACGCCCCAGACCGAGATCGTCGAGCGTGTGGCGGGCTACGCCTTCACCAAGGGGAAGGTGGTGCCCGTGGAGAGCGAGCACTCGGCCATGGCCGTGACCATCGGTGCGTCGGTGTCCGGGGCGCGGGCCTTCACGGCCAGCTCGTCCAACGGGTTGGCCTACATGTTCGAGAACGTCATGGTGGCCGGTTTCTACCGCCTTCCCATCGTGATGGCGGCGGTGAACCGCACCCTGGGCCCGCCCTGGAACATCTGGGTGGACCAGGGCGATACCCTCGCGCTCCGCGACTTCCCCTGGGTCCAGCTCTACGCGTCGGACAACCAGGAAGTCCACGACCTGACGCTCCTGGCGTTCCGCATGGCCGAGGACCACAGGATCTTGCTCCCGGTGATGGTGTGCATGGACGGGTTCGTCGTGTCCCACACCCAGGGCGAGACGGACCTGGCCACACAGGAGCAGGCGGATCGGTTCCTCCCGGAGCTGGATCTGCCTCATCGCCTGGACGACGCCAACCCTCGCGCCATCGGCGGCATGGTCTGGCCTGACGCCACCGTGTCCCACCGCATGGACATCCGGGAGGCCATGGAGCGCGTTCCGGGCGTGTACGACGAATGCCGGGCCGCCTTCGCCGGGGTGTTCGGCAGGGAGCCGGGGGGCGTGCTCGATGCCTATCGCTGCGGAGACGCCGACACCGTGTTGGTGGCGTCGGCGACCATCGCCCTCACCACGCGCCGCGTGGTGGACCGGCGCCGGGCCGCGGGCGAGAAGGTGGGGATGGTCAAGATGCGCATGTTCCGGCCCTTCCCCGAGGCGGCGCTCCGCGAAGCGTGCGCGTCGGCGCAGCGCGTGGGCGTCCTGGACCGCGATTACGCAGCCGGCGTCGGCGGCATCTGGTGGCAGGACGCCCGCGCCGCCTTCCAGGGGCACCGGCCGGGCCTGGTGCTCCAGGACTACATCGTGGGCGTGGGCGGAGGCGACGTCACGCCCGCTCTGGTGGACGGGATCCTCGACGATCTGGGTGGCCGGGACGTCGCGGGGCCGCCGCACTGGGCCGACATGAAGCCCGCGACGGAGGTGGACCAGTGAGCACCGTGGCGACGGACCGCGTAAAGATCCGGGATGGGTTCCACGTCCCCGAGTTCCCATCCTCTGACGATCAACTGCTGCGCGTGGGGAATACCAACTGCGGCGGATGCGGGATGAGCATCGCCCTCGGCATGGTGGGCCGGGCCCTGGCCGAGGCCGGGGAGACGTGCCAACTCGCCATCCCGGCGTGCTGCGGGGTCGTGGCGGTGGGGAGCTTCCCCACTTCGGCCTACTCGGTGCCGGTGGTGGCGACCACCTTCGCCTCATCGCCGGCGGTGGCCTCGGGGATGGCGGCCATCAAGGAGTTGAACAAGGAGCCGGGGCAGGTGATCTGCTGGACCGGGGACGGGGGCACGTACGACATCGGCATGGCCTCGCTCTCCGCCGCCGCAGAGCGGAACGAGAACCTGCTCTACTTCTGCTACGACAACGAAATCTACGGGAACACGGGAGGCCAGCGCTCGTCGGCCACACCTGTGGGCGCGCGCACCACCACCACGCCGGGGGGGAAGCACGAGGCCAAGAAGGACATCATGGCCATCATGGCGGCGCACAGGGTCCCCTACGCCGCCACCCTCTCCATCGCCCACCCCGAGGACTTCCGGCGCAAGCTCCTCACCGCGTTCAAGACGAGGGGAATGAAGTTCCTGCTCATCCACTCGCCCTGCCCCACCGGGTGGAAGTCCGAACCCGGAGACTCGGTCAAGCTGGTGCGCCTGGCCGTGAGGTCCGGGCTCTTTCCGCTCTACGAGGTGTTCGACGGCGTCCGGTACCGCATCAACGTGGAACCCGACTGGGCCGATCCCGCCGAGTACTTCGCCCACCAGCGGCGCTTCCGGAAGGGCGAGATCGACCTGGACACGACCCGGAAGGTGTGCCGCGAGCGCCACGAACGGCTGAGGGTGCTCGCCCAGGCCTTTCCGGCCTGACATTCGGGCCACTCCTGTTCGCTTCGGGGTGATCCCCGTATAGTGAGGGCTGCTCCGCCGGGATCGCCGCCGCAGATGTGGGGTATGCGGCAACCGTGGCGGTGGCGGTGCCTGGCTATGCGATTTGGCTCGCCTCGTGGAGAGTATAAGGGTTAGATGAGCACGACCTTCTGGACGCCTCGTCCGCCGGTGCTGCGCGTCGGCGCGCTGGCCGTTCTGCTGGCGTCCGCCGCCTGCGCGCGATCGGCACCGCCGGGGCCGCCGCCGCCTCCGGCGCCGGCGACCCCCGACTTCGCGCGCCTGGCCGATTCCATCATCGGGACCCCACCGCTGCACCGGGCGCACATCGGCATCGAGGTGTACGACCCGGCGGCGAAACGCGTACTCTTCCGGCACAACTCGGACCGCCACTTCGTGCCGGCATCGAACCAGAAGTACTGGCCAACGACCACGGCGCTCCACGTCCTGGGACCCGACTGGCAGTACCGGACCCCCATCCGGGGGGTGGGCTTCGACGCTGGGACCGGCACGGCGCAGGGCCTGGTCGTCGTCGGCCGGGGCGACCCAACCTGGTCTGAGCGTTTCCACGTTCCCGATCCCATTGTGGTGAACGCGGTGGGTGACACCGTTACGGTCCGCCCCGACGCGGCGACGTCGCACCGGCGCAGCCTGGCTGTCCTCGACTCGCTGGCCGACTCCCTCGTGGCCGAGGGCGTGAAGCGGGTCACCGGGGACCTGGTCGTGGACGCCAGCCTCTTCGACGAGGCGGTGATCCCCGGCGCCTGGACGTTCGGGAACCTGAACGGGACGTCGGCGCCGCCTACCGGCGCCTTCGTGGTGTCCGAGGGCGTGATGATCGTGAGCGTGGCTCCCGGCGCGACGACAGGGGAGCTTGCCGTGGTGACTCCCTGGACGCCGGCGGGGATCGTCCCCATCGCCAGCGAGGTTGTCACCGGTGAGGCCGCAGAAGAGCTGCCGGGAGATCTCAGGCCCGGCGGCAGGGGACGCATCTCCATCCAGCGCGGGCCCTGGAGTGACACGCTCAAGCTGCGGGGCTCGATCCCGCTGGGCGCCGAGCCCCGGCTGCTGCGCGTCCCCATGACCGACCCGGTGGTCTTCGCTGCCCACGCCCTGGCCGACGCCCTGCGGAGCAGGGGGATCGCCATCGACGGGGCGGTGCGCGTCGTGCGTGACTCCACGGAAGCCGCCGCGCTCCGCGGAGGACTCGTAGACGGGGCGGCGACGCCGCTCCCGGTGGGTGAGCTCACGGCGTGGTCATCGCCCGACCTGGGCGTGATCGTGAAGAACATCCTGCAGCCCAGCCAGAACTGGATTGCGGAGCAGTTGCTGCGCACATTGGGCGCGGAGAAGCGGGGGAGGGGGAGCTGGCGCGATGGCATCGCCGTCGAGATGGAGTTCCTCGCCGGCACCGTGGGCATCGACTCCACGGCGCTGGTCCTCAACGACGGCTCCGGGATGAGCCCGCAGAACCTGGTGACACCCGGCGCTGTGGTGCAGCTCCTGGAGTACGCCCGCACCGCTCCCTGGGGTCAGGTGTTTCACGACGGGCTCACCGGCCCCGGAAGACCCGGCACCCTGTCGAACCGGCTGCGCGGCTTGGAAGGGCGGGCATTCGGGAAGACGGGGACGCTGAACGGCGTGAACGCCGCCAGCGGTTACGTCACCACGCCCGAGGGGCGTGAGTTGATCTTCAGTATCCTCAGCAACGCGTCGGGGCTCGGCAGCGGGCCCGTCGTCTCGGCCATCGACCAGATGATCATGGCGCTCGGCAATGGCATCGTGCCCCGGTAAGGAGGAGATATGAACGTGCAGGACCGAGTGAGCGTTTCGCAGCGCCGGCCTCTTCGAACCCGTGGCGCCTTCGCCCTTCTCTCCCTCATCGCGCTGGGTGCATGCGGCGAGGACTGGACAGCGCCGTACAACGACGCGTTCTCGCCCGAAGCGTTGAAGGCCGACATCCAGGCGATCGCGGACGATTCCACGCAAGGCCGGCTGGTCGGCACGCCCGAGGCGACGAAGGTTGGCGACTACATCCTCCACCGCTTCGAGTCCATCGGCGTGGATCCAGCGTTCGCGGGCGGCTTCTACGAGCAGCTCTTCGACCTGGAATCCTTCAGCCTCATCCAGGGCAGCCGCCTCACCGTCCGGGGAGTGGGCGGCCAGCGAGCGCCCGGCGCCGGTTGGTATCCCCTCAACGTCGCGACCCTCGGATCCGGGTCCGGCCAGGTCGTGTTCGCCGGCTTCGGCATCGTGGAGCCGCGCCTCGGGTGGGACGACTACAAAGGAGCCGACGTCTCCGGGAAGGTGGTCCTCGTCCTCGAGCGTGAGCCGGGGGTGAACGACCCCGCCAGCCCCTTCGACGGCTACGTGACCGCCACGGCTTCCCGGGAGTGGAACAAGGCTCTGGCCGCCCAGGAGCGGGGGGCCTCGGCCATCCTCTTCGTGCGCGACATCCACAACCGGCCCGACGTGGAAGACTGGACCGCAGCCGCCGAGGACGCCTGGCCGGACCAGCCGCGCCGCATCGAGCGCTTCGTTCACCCGGCGTGGGCGGAGGCCATCAACATCCCCGGCGGCTTCATCTCCGTCGAGCTGGCCGAGGCCCTGGTGAAGGGGAGCGGCCGCTCGCTCATGGAGCTGGCCCAGGCCGCCGAGGCCGCGCAGGACGGGCTCGGCGTGGTGGATCTCCCCGGGACCTACGTGAACGTCAAGACCGTGATCGAGCGCCGCCGCACGCACGCCAGGAACATCGTCGCCAAGATCGACGGGACCGACGAGCACCTGACCGGGGAGGCGGTGTTGATCCTGGCCCACTACGACCACAACGGGGCGACCCCGGACAGCATCTACAACGGCGCCGACGACAACGCCTCCGGCGTGGCGGCGCTGCTGGCGCTGGCCGAGGCGTTCAAGAAGGCCAAGGATGAAGGGCTGGGGCCGAAGCGCTCGGTTGTCTTCGCGGCCCTGGACTCGGAGGAGCGGGGGCCGTTGCTGGGAGCCTGGCACCTGACCATGGACCCGCCCTTCCCGCTGGACAACACGGTGGCCGTGTTCAACATCGACATGATCGGCCGCAATGAGGAGATCCCGGCGGATGGGGGCCGGCGCTTCAACGGTCTCCCGCCCCAGTCCGCCGAGTCCAACGCGAACGCGGTGAACCTCATCGGCTTCTCGCGGGCGCCGGGGCTCGCCGCCGCCGTGGACTCGGCGAACAAGGACATCGGCCTCGAGATCAAGCGCCGGTACGACAACAACCCCTCGCAGCTGCTCCGCCGCAGCGACCACTGGGCCTACCTGGAGCGCGGCGTCCCGGCGGTCTGGTTCTTCACCGGACTCCACCCGGACTACCACCTGCCGAGCGACGACGAGGCGAAGATCAACTATGAGAAGATGATCAAGATCGTGCGCCTCATCCATCAGGCGGCCTGGAACGTGGCCAACCACGACGGCCGGTATGCCGTGGAGCCCATGGGCCCCAAGCCGGAGTCCTGAGCCGGTCGGACCGATCCGGGGGGCGTCGCGAGCGCGGCGCCCCCCGGGGCTATTCCTCCAGCATGCGCGGCTCGGTGCCGGTGATCACCCGGACGAGCCGCGCCATGTCTTCGTCCAGCGCGATCTCGGCGAAGCCCACCCGGAGCACGTAGGCCGGGTATGCCTGCACCAGGCGCACGGGCACGCCGGGAAGGATCCCCAGCGAGGCGAGGCGCGCCGCCCTCGGGTGGTCCGGGTCGGTGAGGCACGACACCACACCGGCGGTGCCCACGGGGAGCGTGGTCACCGGGTGCGACGGGCAGCATCCCGAGTCGCACTTGTGGACGGTCTGCACCGGCGGCCCTCCCTCGGGACAGGCGTCCTCCCAGCCCACCCAGGCCCGGAACCCGTCACGCAGCTTCATGCGGAACCCGCTCAGGGGCTTCATGAGGATGGCGACCACGATACGTGCTCCTAGGGTTTGGGGCCGAGCATGGGGAGGGAGACGCCGGTGGGCCTCGCAGGGGGCTCAGGATGCTCGCCTCCGCCCAGCTTCTTCCTGAGGAACGCGATCCACCCCGGCGTCCCCGGGTTCTCGTACCCGCAGTGGGGGCAGCGCACCAGCCCGCACCCGGCCCCCACCGGGCACTGCCGGCACGCCGGCTGGCTCCGGTCCTCATCGAAGGGCTTGCCGCAGTAACCGCAGATCACCAGCCGATCCCCCTCAGGACGATGTTGAGGACGAAGCCGACGCCGAAGGCGATGGGCGTGATGAGCGCGAATATCCCCCACGCCGTCTTCCACCCCCGCTCCCGCCCCATCATAAGGAACTGGGCGATGCAGGGCACGAACAGCGTGAGGGTGACGGCGGCCACCGTGAGGTTCACCACGTCCAGGAGGCCGGCCTGGTTCAGTTCGAAGAGCCCGGCGGCGCCGTAGTCACGCCGGAAGAACCCGAACAGGAAGACGGTGGCGGTCTCGGCGGGGAGGCCGAGGAGCCCCACCACCGGCGTGAGCCCCATGATGACCCACCCCATGAGCCCGGTCACGTCCAGAGCCCACAGGATGATGCTCGCGGCCAGGAAGAGGGGGAGCACCTCAAGGAAGTACCACTGCATCCGGGAGTAGGTCTTGAGCAGGACATTCCCCAGCCGGGGCATGCGCATGGGCGGGAGCTCCATGTGGAACGAAGCCCTCTCCCCGGGGAGGAGCTTGGCCGAGAGCCAGCCCACCACCAGGAACGTCCCGAGCAGCGACAGGAACCAGACGAAGAGCGCCTTGGGCTGCCCCGACAGGATGGCCAGGATCACGCCGAGCTGGGCGGAGCAGGGGATGGCCAACGCCAGGAGGAGCGTGGAGAGCACCCGTTCCCGCTTCGTCTCCAGGGTGCGCGTGACCAGGGTGGCCATGGTGTCGCACGCGAAGCCGAGGACGATGGGGATGACGGCGCGGCCGGAGAGGCCGATGCGCTTGAAGGTGCGGTCCACCAGGAGGGCCAGGCGGGGGAAGTAGCCGCTGTCCTCCAGCACGGAGAAGAACAGGAAGAAGCTCCCGACCACCGGGAGGATGATGGCCACGGCGTAGCGGAGCCCGAGCGTGAGCATCCCGTACTCGCCCACGAAGAGCGAACGGAGCCACTCCCAGGGAATGCCGGTGAAGAGGCGCTCCAGGAACGGGTTGATACGTGCCTGGAAGAGCGGGCCTTCGATCAGGTCCACCAGGGTGCCCGCGCCGAAGACGCCGACGAACTCGTAGAGGCCCAGCCAGAGCACGGCCAGGAGGACGGGAACGCCCGTGAGGGGGCGGGAGAGCATGCGCCCCAGGCGATCGGCCATGAGCGTGTGCGGAGGCTTCGTCTGCCAGAGCACGCCCTCCAGGATCTCCCGCGCCACGCGCTGCCGTTCGAAGGCCACGCGGTAGGCGGCAGGGCCGCCCAGAGATCCGGCCGCCTGGCGAGCCTCCTCCAGGACTGCGGCGCCGCCGTCCGGCTCCCGGGCGGCCGCCAACTCCGCGGCCCCGGGGTCTCCCTGCAGCATCAGAGAGGCAAGTGCCTGGGTGTGCACGCCGTAAGAACCGGTGAGCCGGCTCCGGACGCGGCTCACCGCGTCCCCGACCCCGTTGGGGTAGTGGGGGGGCGGCGGGAGCGGTCCCGCCAGCGTCCGGTCCAGCGCTTCCGCCAGAGCGTCCATTCCCTCGCCGCGCACCGCCACCATGGGGACCACGGGGATGCCCAACCGCTCCTCCAGGAGCGCCACCTCCACCGAGACGCCCAGCTTCTCCATCTCGTCCATCATGTTCAGGGCGAGCACCAGAGGCCGGCCGCACTCCAGGAGCTGGAGGGTGAAGGGGAGCCCGCGGGGGAGGTTCTTGGCGTCCACCACCTGCACGAGGACGTCGGCCTCCCCGGTCAGGATGTGCGCCTGGGTGACCCGCTCCTCCTCGGTGCCCGGGGCGAGGGCATAGGCGCCCGGGGTGTCCACCACCTCCAGGTTGTGGGTGCCCAGGCGGCCATGGCCCCGGGCGAGCGCCACCGACGTGCCCGGGTAGTTGGAGACCACCACGTAGGCGTTCGTGAGCCGGTTGAAGAGGACGCTCTTGCCCACGTTGGGGTTCCCGACCAGGGCCACCCGCAGGCGGCCGGTCTGGGGAGACCGCGTGGCAAGCCCATGACCCGAGTGGGCTCCGGCGGAATGCGGGGAGGTCGCCGTCGGGGCTTGGGGGGCGGAGGAAGAAGCGTTCAGGGCAGGCAGCCGGGGCTGGCCGTCTCAGGCGTGGGCAGGGAATCGTTGAGAACCGTTCTCAATTAAAAGATATACGCTCTTCGCGCTCGGTGGAACCAGCGGGCCCGGCGGGGAGCACGCGGGAGCGTGGGCGGAGGCACCGAGCGGCGCCGGGCGGCGCCGAGTAGCACCAGGGCGGGTGGATCGTTCTTTCCCGCCTTCGTGTACCGAACCTATACTTGATGACCTTCACCGGTGCGGTCCCTCACCCTCCCCGCAGGTTCCGACGAGAACGGAGAATCCATGAAGAGAAGCCTGTTCGTCCTCACCACTGCCGCTCTCCTCGGCGTCCCGGGCGCCCTCTCGGCGCAGGGATTCGGCGTGGCCGCCCGCGCCGGCACGCTGGGCATCGGCGCCGAAGGCGCCCTGGGGCTGACTGACGCCTTCGTCATCCGCGGAGGAATCGGCCTCCTGCCCGTCGAGCTCAAGAACCCGAGCTTCTGGGAGCCGGGCGAGGGAGTGGACGCGACGCTGAAGCTCCCGAAGACGTGGTACAACATCGGCGCCGACCTGTACCTGGGCAGCGGCTTCCGGATCGGCGGGGGCATGCTCTTCAAGCCCGACGACCCCAGCCTGACCGGCTCCCTCACGGGGAGCGCCAGCATCGACATCGGCGGGACCACGTACACCGCCACCGACGTCGCGGAGGTGAAGGGCACGCTGGAGTCCAAGAGCTCGGCACCTTACGTGCTCATCGGCTTCGGCAAGCACACGAAGAGCGGGATCGGCCTCTTCCTCGACCTGGGCGTGGCCATGCTGGGCGACCCCGAGGTGAGCCTCACGGCTACCGGGGACCCGGCGGTCGTCGGCTCGGCGACGTTCCAGACCCGCCTCCGCCAGGAAGAGCAGACCATCGAGGACGACTTCGGGTCCTACCTCAAGCTCTGGCCCATCCTGAACATCGGCATCAAGCTCGGCGTGGGGTGAGCCCCGCCGCAGCATAGAGGCACACCGCGCCCGTCCCGGGGAAGGCTCCCGGGGCGGGCGCTCCTCTTCGGGGCGGGGCCATGAGCGAGATGCACCGGGTCGAACTGCGACTCCCCACTGGCGAGGCGTCCGGCGGGGTCTCGGCCCTCCTCGAGCGTTCCAGCCGTGAGGCGGCGCTCTTCGTGTTCGGCCACGGCGCGGGCGCGGGGATGCGCCACCCGTTCATGGAAGCGGTGGCGGGCGGGTTGGCAGAGCGGGGCGTGGCCACCCTCCGGTACCAGTTCCCGTACATGGAGCAGGGGCGGAAGGCGCCGGACCGGGCTCCTGTCCTCGTCGAGACCGTGCGCGCCGCCGTCGCCGAGGCGAGGCGCCTGGCCCCCGGGCTCCCCCTCGTGGCAGGAGGGAAGTCCATGGGCGGCCGCATGACCTCCTCTGCCGCCGCCCAGGGCCCCCTGGAGGGCGTGGCAGGCCTGGCGTTCTTCGGGTTCCCACTCCACCCGGCGGGACGCCCCTCGCGGGAGCGCGGCGCTCACCTGTCCGGCGTGGGGCTCCCCATGCTCTTCCTCCAGGGGTCCCGCGACCCCCTCGCCAAGCTCTTCCTCCTTCGGCCGCTCCTGGGAGCGCTCCGAGCGCCGGCCGCACTCCACGTGGTGGACGGGGCCGACCATGGATTCCACGTCCTGAAGCGCTCGGGGCGCACCGACGCCGAGGTGGTGGAGGAGCTGTGCGAGCGCATGACGAGGTGGGTGCGCGACGTCGTCGCCGGGTCGTGAGCGGGCGCGCGACCTGACCGCCGGAGACGGCGTCGGCATTCTGCCTCATCGCCAAACCCTCGAAGCGACTCCAGAGGGACTCCCGCGATGAGCACCGCGCACTCTCGTCCGGCCGGTCGGCTCGGAACCTTCTCCCTGGTTCTGGCCGCGGCTACGCTCTGTCTGCCACCCCTCGCCCTTCCGGCCCAGGCCCAGACCAACGCCGCATCTCTCTCCCAGAATGCCTTCCAGGGGCTCCGGTACCGCAGCGTCGGACCGTCCCGGGGAGGCCGGGTCACCGCCGTAGCGGGGCACCGTGACCACCCCTTCACCTTCTACATGGGTGCCACCGGCGGCGGCGTCTGGAAGACCGACGACTATGGGACCACATGGAGGCCCATCTCCGACGGCTACTTCAACACCGGGTCCATCGGCTCCATCCGCGTCGCTCCGTCGAACAGCAAGATCGTGTACGTGGGGACCGGCTCCGACGGGATCCGCTCCAACGTGATCCTCGGCAGGGGCGCGTACCGTTCGGACGACGCCGGCGCGACCTGGCGGCACATCGGCCTGGAGAAGATGGGCCAGATCGGCGCCCTGGAGATCCACCCGACGAACCCCGACGTCGTGTTGGCCGCCGCGCTGGGGAACCCGTGGGCGAAGAGCCGCGACCGTGGGATCTACAAGACCACCGACGACATCGTCTGGGTGAACAACGAGACGCTCTTCAGGTCCACCGACGACGGCGCCACCTGGCAGGCGGTGTCCACGCCCCACGGCGACAACCACGACATGTGGATCAACCCGGACAACCCGGACATCATCGTCCAGTCCAACGACGGGGGCGCGAACGTCTCGCTGGACGGCGGCCGGACCTGGTCCACCCAGTACAACCAGCCCACCGCCGAGCTGTACCAGGTGGACATCGACGACCAGTACCCCACCTGGCTCTACGCCGGCCAGCAGGACAACACCACCATCGGGATTCCCACCAACCCGCCGTCGCTCTCCATCCCCGGTGGGCACACGGCGCTTTGGTCTCTACTCGGCCCGCACCGGGCATGAGAAGCAGTACTACGTGGGGTATGGAAACCTCTACGGTGCCAACCCCAAGGATCTTCCGTACCGCTTCCAGCGCACCGTGCCCATCGAGGTCTCGCCCCACGATCCCAACACCGTCTACCACGGGTCGCAGTATATCCACCGCACCCGTGATGGTGGTGTGACCTGGGAGACCATCAGCCCCGACCTCACCGCCTTCCGCCCGGAGCGGCAGGTGGCGTCGGGCACGCCCATCACCCGTGACATCACCGGCGAGGAGCACTACTCGGTGGTCTACGCCATCGAGGAGTCGCCGGTGCAGGCCGGCGTCATTTGGAGCGGCGCCAACGACGGCCTGGTGCAGGTCACCCGGGACAACGGCAGGACGTGGAAGAACGTCACGCCCAAGGACATGCCCCCGGAGGGGCGCATCCAGAACATCGATGCGTCCAGGCACAAGGCGGGCAAGGCGTACTTCGCCATGTACCTGACGCTGCTCGGCGACTTCCGTCCCTTCATCTACAGGACGGAGGACTTCGGCGAGACGTGGACGCTCCTCACGACGGGGACCAACGGCATTCCCCCGCCGACTTCCCGACCCGGGCCATCAAGGAGGACCCGGAGCGTGAAGGGCTTCTCTATGCCGGGACGGAATTCGGCATGTTCGTCTCCCTGGACGACGGCAAGACGTGGCAGGCGTTCCAGCGCAATCTGCCCGTGACGTCGGTCACCGACATCGACGTGGCCCGGGGCGATCCGAGGGCGGGGTTCATGGGCTATGGCGCCGCCGCGCCCGACCAGCCCGAGTGGACTCCCTCGGGGGCGCAGATCGACTACTGGCTCGGGAAGGACACCCAGTCGGCGACGCTGGAGATCCTCGACGGCGCCGGGAAGGTGGTGCGGTCGTTCAACTCCTCCGCTCCCAAGGCGGTGCCCGACGCCTGCCAAGTGCGCCTGACGGTGGACGGGAAGAGCGCCACGCAGCCCCTGGAGGTGAGGATCGATCCCAGGCTCGCCGCCGACGGCATGACCGTGGCCGATCTCCAGGCCCAGTTCGACCTGGCGCTGCGGATCCTGGCGGCCATGAGCGATGTCCGCACCACCATCGAGAAGGTGGACGCGGCGCTGCAGCGGGCCGCTCAGGGGAGCGACGTGCGCAAGCAGCTCGAGGAGATCCAGCGCGCCCTGGTGACGGACCCGACCATCTCCAGCTACCCCCAGCCCATGCTGGCCGACCAGTTCAACTACCTGTACTCGAATGCGGTGAGCGTCGAGCAGAAGGTCAGCGGGGAGATGACCAAGAGGCTGGAGACGCTCAAGGCCGAGTTGGAGGCCCACAAGGCGCGGCTGGAGCAGGTGCTCAGGACCATCGCGTAATAGGCTCACGGGCAGGTCGCGCCTCACTCGATGGCGAAGGGGGTCGGTGCTCCGGCACCGCCCCCCTTCTGTCCGCACCTCGGAACGGGCGGAGGCTCACTCCTCCCGGAGCGCCATGGACGGCGGTATGCGCGCTGCCCTCCGCGCCGGCAGGAGCGTCGCCGCGAGGGTCACCGCGAGCAGCACCACGGTGACGATGGCGATGGTGTGGAGGTCGTTGGGCTCGACGCCGTAGAGCAGCGTCCCCAGGGCGTGGCCCCCGGCCAGCGACCCCGCGATCCCCAGGAGAACCCCGACCGCTGCAGGACCCATGCCCTCGCGGACCACCATCCCCAGCACGTGCTCTCCCCGCGCGCCGAGAGCCACGCGGATGCCGATCTCCCGGGTACGACGGCTCACTGCGTACGATACCACGCCGTAGAGGCCGACGGCGGCCAGCGCGAGAGCCAGTCCTGAGAACAGCCCCAACAGCGTGAGGTAGAAGCGTGTGGAGGTGAGCTGTTCCGCAACCACGTCCTCCATGCGCCGGGCGTCGGTGAGCGCCAGCTCCGGGTTCATGGAAGCGAGGATGGCCCGGGTCGCGGGAAGCGCGGTGGGCGCGCCGCGCGAGAGGCGCATGGTCACGTACACGTTCTCGACGCCGAACTGCGCGTTGGAGACGTAGGCTGTTGGCTCATCCGGCTCCGTGACGTTCCGCGAGCGTGTGTCGCCCACGACCCCGACGATGGTGCGGGGAGGCGCATCGTCGAACCCCCAGCTGATGTTGAGGAGGATCTGCTTCCCGAGGGGATCCGCTCCGGGATAGAGTCGTTCCGCGGCGGCGTGATTGATGACGGCCACGGGCTCGCTGTCGTGGCGGTCCGTGCTCTCGATCCAGCGCCCCCGGACCAGGGGGATCCCCATGGCGTCCAGGTATCCCGGGCTGGCGGGGCGGACCACGATCTCCGGGCGGTCGGCGGGGTCCACGGGGTCGCGGTCGAGGAGCTGCGCTCCGGTGCTCATGTTGCCGCTCCCCAGCGGCGCACCGAAGGCGCTTCCGGCGATGTCCACCTCGGGGAGCGCCGTGAGGCGCTGCTCCAGCTCGTCGAGGAACGCCAGGCTGGCGTGCACGTCGTACCGGCTTTCGGGAAGCGAGATCCGGAAGCGCTCCACCTGCTCGGCATCGAACCCCAGATCCGTCGCGCGGATCTGGCGCAGGGTCCCGAAGAGGAGCCCGGCGCCGAGGAGGAGCATGAGGGAGAGCGCCACCTCACCCGAGAGGAGAAGGGAGCGCGAAAGGCCACCACGCCTCCCCCCGTGGGTGCGACGCCCGCTGCCCATGAGGTCGGTGAGAGGCTGCCCGGCCAGACGCAAGGCAGGGAGCAGGCCGAAGATGAGCGTTACGGCCAGGACCACGGCGAGGGCGAAGACGAGCACGACACTGTTCAGGCCAACGCCGTCGAGGCGCGGCATGGACGCAGGCGCCCGTTGGAGCAGCATGGAGACCCCCCAACGCGCCGCCGCCAGGCCGACGGCGGCGCCCGCAAGGGAGAGGAGCAGGCTCTCGG
>CAZJFX010000001.1:44717-81996 GCA_964545395.1 uncultured Gemmatimonadaceae bacterium
GTGGGGCTCCCAGGGCGTGGCGCAGCGCCACCTCGCCCATGCGCTCCGATGCCCGCACCAGCAGGAGGTTGGCCACGTTGGCACAGGCGATGAGAAGCACCATGACCACCGAGCCGAGGAGCACCCAGAGCGCCGTCCTCACGCCGGCGACCTGGGTGTCCAGGAGGGGCTCGAAGGTAGTCCTGGAGTCGCGGTGCGCGTCGGGGAAGTCCCTGGCGAGCCCGGCGGACACGGCGTCCAGCCGTTCCTGGAGCAGCTGCGGGGAAGATCCGGCCTCGATCCGGCCCACCGCGTTCATGATGCGGCACCCGTGGCCGCACCCTTCTTCCTGGTGGCGCATGGCCTGCCAGAGCATGGCGCCCCCGGGGAAGTCGAAGCCCTCCGGGGCCACGCCCACGATCTCCCAGGGCTCGCCGCTGAGGGTGAGCGTGCGGCCCAGGACCTCGGGGTCTCCACCCAGGCGGGAGCGCCAGAAGGCGTGAGACACTACCAGCACCCGGGGGCCGTCGGGCACGTCGTCGGCGGCGGTGAGATCGCGGCCGAACGACGGCTGGAGGCCGAACACGGCGAGGAGGCCGTCGGTGACCCGGGCGGTGTAGATCACTTCGGGGTCGCCCAAACCGGTGAGGGTGGGGCGGTTCCCGGCGTACCCGGCGACCTCGAGCTCGGGCAGCGCCTTCTGCCACACGCGCACAGAGGGATGATCCACGGCTCGGCCCCGCGACCCGTCGCGGATGTCGTTCTCCCACATCACCACGATGCGGTCGGGGTCGGGATAGGGAAGGGGCCGCAGCAGGACCGCATGCACGACGCTGAAGATGGCCACGTTGGCTCCGATCCCGAGGGCCAACGTGAGGATGGCGGCCGACGCGAACCCTGGGCGCCGCGCCAGCGACCGCAGTCCGAACCGGACGTCCTGCGCCCACCCGTCCATACCGCCCCCTCCTCCCCTCATCCCGCGCAGCCCCTCCCGGACCGTCGCCGCCCACTCGGCGACGACGCACGACACCACGTCCCACGCTCCTTCCACCGCCAGGCGAGCCCGCGCCACGGGTCCGCGCACCTCCGCCCAGCGCTCGCCGAAGAGACGGGCGATCTCCGCTCCGTACGCTCTGCGGAAGCGATCCGGGAAGAGGCGGAGGAGCAGTCGGTACCAGGCGGGGGCGCGCACGGCGGCCTCAGGTCAACAGACCCCGCGCCTCCGCCACCAGCGCCTGGAGACGCAACGCTTCGGCCCGCGCCACCGCCTCGCCTTCACGGGTGACGCGGTAGTAGTGGCGCCGCTCGCTCCCCATGGCTCCCTCGGGCGCGGCCACCTCTTCGATGAGCCCTGCCTCCGTCAACGTCCGGATGCGGCGGTACAGGTTGGCCGGCAGGACCCGCCCGGGGCGCCCCGGGTCCCGCTCCAGCTCCTTCACGATGGCGTAGCCGTGGAGGGCCTCTCCGCGAAGTACCAGCAGGATGCGGAAGGCCTCCGGGTGAAGCGGGAGATGGCGCTCGGCGTTCACGGAGATAGTGTCAAAGGGAGAGTAATGTCATCATGACACTAGCACCCCGCGGGGCGTGACGCAATGGGCTCAGCGGGCCCCGTCCTCGGCCAGCACCTCGTCCAGGACGGCCACCACCCGGTCCGCGTCGCCGCGGGAGAACACCAGGGGTGGCTTGATCTTCAGGACGTTGTCGTCGGGCCCGTCCGTGGAGAGGAGCACCCCCTTCTCCCTGGCCCGCTCCGCCAGGTAGCGGGCCGCGCGGCGGCTCGGGGTGGGCCCGTCCCGGTCGGCGACGATCTCCACGCCGAGGAAAAGCCCCCGGCCGCGTACGTCTCCCACGGCAACGTGGCGCTCCATGAGCCCGGCCAGCCCCGCCCGGAGGTGCTCGCCCACTTCCCGCGCCCGCTTCCGCAGCCCTTCGTCCCGGAGCACGTCCAGGACGGAGAGGCCGATGGCCGCGGACACGGGGTTGCCTCCGAAGGTGCAGAAGAACTCCATCCCGTTCGCGAACGCGTGCGCGATGGCCTGCGTGGTGACCACCGCCCCCATCGGGTGCCCGTTCCCGATGGGCTTACCCAGCGTCACGATGTCGGGGACGACGCCATGGAGCTCGAACCCCCACATGTGCTCCCCGACCCGCCCGAAGCCGACCTGCACCTCGTCGGCGATGCACAGCGCGCCAGCGGCACGGGTATGCGCGTAGGCCGCGGGGAAGTACCCGGCGGGAGGCTCCACCTGTCCGGCGCACGACAGGATGCTCTCGGCGAGGAACGCCGCCGGGCGATGGCCGGCGCTGGTCAGGTCGGCGAAGGCCTCGGCGGCGTGGGCGGCGAAGCGCCCCGCCCGGTCCGGGTCGCCGCGCCGGTAGCGGCCCCGGTAGTCGTCGGGTAGGGGCACGGCTCGGACCCAGGGGGGCGGGCCCTGCCCGCCGGCGCGGGCGAACTTGTAGTGGCTCACGTCCACCAGCCCCTGGGTGTTGCCGTGATAGCCCGCCTCCAGCGCCACCACACCCCGCCCGCCGGTGACCGTGCGCGCCATGCGGAGCGCCAGCTCGTTGGCCTCGCTCCCCGAGTTCACGAAGAAGCAGACCGAGAGGGGGGTGGGGAAGAGCGCTCCGAGCCTCTCGGCGTACTCCAGCACCGCCTCGTGGAGGTAGCGGGTGTTGGTGTTGAGCACCGCCATCTGGCGCTGCCCCGCCGCCACCACCCTGGGGTGCTCGTGCCCCACGTGGGCCACGTTGTTGACGCAGTCGAGGTACTCGCGTCCCCAGACGTCGAAGAGCGCCGCGCCGCGACCGCGGACGACGTGGATCGGAACTCGATACGACAGGCTGAGACTGGGGCCGAGCAGTCGGGCCCGGCGCTCCGCCAGGCTGGCTGGCTCGTGCCAGGTCGTCTCCAGGGGGAGGCGGAGGAGGAGGTTCGGGTCGGGGCAGAAGCTGGCCCACGCCCCCACCTCCCGGGGCGCCGCCACCCCGGGGAAGTCGTGCCGGTTCCCCAGGAGGTCCGCCAGGATCTGGAAGTGGAGGTGGGGTGGCCAGTCCCCGTTCTCCGGAGGCGGCCCCACCCGGGCGATGGCGTCGCCCGCCTCCACCCGCGCTCCCACGGCAAGCCCCGCAACAGAGGCCCGTTCCAGGTGGCCGTAGAGCGTCCAGAACGGCCCGTCGGGCGCCTGGTGCTCCAGGATCACGGTGGGCCCGTAATCCAGGCGGTCGGCGTTGTCGTGGACGCTCAGGACCAGGCCGGCCAGCGGGGCGCGCACGGTCGCGCCGGGGAGGTCGAAGAGATCCATCCCCATGTGTACGGTGCGCCGCTCGGGGAGCTCGGAAGGGCGCCCGGCGAAGGCGTCGGTGAGGTAGAACCCCCGCGGCTCGCGGTACCGCCCGATTCCGGCTCGGGCACCGGCCCGGGCCAGCGCATCCCACACCCGGCGGGTGAACGCGTCGGTATCGTCGGTGTCGTGCCCGTCCAGGAGGGGGCTGGCCACGCTCAAGTCCAGCACAGCGGCGCCGCCCGGGGGGATGTCCATCACCGGTTCCGCACGCTGCCCGGCGAGCCAGGTGGCCAGGGCCGGGGCCCGGGGACAGGCGGGGAGGCCGCACGTCTCGCGGAGGAGCCCGGTGGCCAAGCGCGGGTGCACCCCGGCCAGCGCTGCCAGCACCGCCCACGCCGGCGTCTCGGAGACGAGGAGGTAGGGATCCAGCTCCGCAGCCCCGCTGCGGCGAGACGCGGCGATGGAGACGCTGGCGCCCAGGCGCGCTCGGGCCAGCGGCAGGACCAGGGCGATCTCCGCCTCCGAAAGAGGGCGCACCCGGTGGTATCCCGCCACGACGTGGCCGGCGGCCTCCACCGGGTCGGCCTGTCCCATGAGCGCGTACGCCACCGCCACGGACAGGTCGAAGACGGCGGGGGCCGGATGGGCATCGCCCAGGTCCAGGATCCCTGCGATGTGTCCCTGTTCGGACACGAGCACGTTGTGGTCGTTCAGATCGCCGTGGACGAGCTGGACCGGGAGGGACGGGAAGGACAACTCCGCCTCGCGGTACCCGGCCAGGCACCCGGCCACGAGCGCCCGGCGCTCCCCGTCATGGAGGTGGAGCGCCGCCTCCATGACGGCGCCGGCCTCCTCCAGCGCCCAGACGAAGCCGGAGCGGGACGGGACGACATCCGGGAACGCGGCCAGCCGGAGGGCGAGCTCGGCGGTGCGTGCGCCTAGCTCGGCCAGGAGCGCCGGGGTGTGGGGGCGCACGTCGGCGTACACCCTCCCCGGGATGTAGCGGAGGACGCGCACCCTCCACGTGCAGCCGTCGCCCGGGTACCGCACCACCAGCTCGCCCCCGAGGGACGGGAGCACCGGGGGGGTCGGGGACCCGCCCGCGGTGGCCAGCCACGCCAGGACCCGGGTTTCGAGGGCCAACTGGGCTTCGGGCTCCTGCGGCGAGGTGACCTTCACCACGTACCGCTCCCCCGCCTCGGTCTCCAGGAGGAAGTTCCGGTCCCGCTCGCCGGCCAGCGGCGTGAGGGTGCCCTGGAGGCCAAAGGCGTCGCGGGCGATGGCGCCGGCCTCCCCGGGACCGATGTCGGGGCGTTCTTGGATGCGGATCATCGGCTCGATCGCTATGGTGATCCCGAGCGCGGGGCGGGACGGCCCTCCCCGCGGGATGAGTAAGATGCCGGAAGGCTCGGCGCGAGAGCCAGCCCGGCGTCCCGAGCTTCCCTCCCCGGAGCCGCACCATGTTCCGCAAACCCCTCTGGATCAGCGTCGCCGTCGCCTCCTCCCGTCGGATCGCAGCCCCGGCCGTCGCCATGGTGGCGCTCCTGGCACTCTTTCCCGCCGCGGCGCGGGCCCAGGAGCCGCCTGCGCAGGCGGCGCCCACCAACCTCCAGGTCCTCCCCGAGGAGTGGACCCGGCAGCAGGTGGTGCAGGTCATGAGGAACTTCACGGCGGCGCTGGGCGCGCGCTGCTCCGACTGCCACGAGCAAGGGGACGACGCCTCCGACGCCAAGCCCATGAAGGAGCAAGCCAGGGCCATGATGCGCATGACCACGGCCATCAACGACACGCACCTGGCCGGGCTCCCGGGGCGGGACGAGCCCAACGTGCGCGTCACGTGCGTCACCTGCCACCGGGGTGTGACGCGCCCGGAGCCCATCGAGGCCATCGTGCGCAGGACGCTGGACGAGGAGGGCGTGGACGCGGCGCTCCAGCGCTATCGTGTGCTCCGGGAACGGTACTACGGGGGGTTCGCGTACGACTTCACCGACCGGCCCCTCGTGGCCGTGGCCGACGGGCTGGGGGAGGGCAACGCCCTGGCCGCACGCCGCGTGTTGGAGGCGAACTTGGAGCTCGACCCCCGCTCCGCTCCGACCCTGTTCGCCCTGGCCCGCATCCACGACACCGCGGGCGAGACGGGCAAGGCCATCGAGTACTACCGGCGCGGGCTGGAGATCCAACCCGGGAACGCCCAGGCACAGCGGCGGCTCAGGGAGCTGACGGGAGGGGCATAGCGGCCGGCGGGGCGCGGCGGCCCAGCGCCTCCGGTGGGGAGGAGGTTCCTACTGGCGCTCGATGACGAACGTGTAGGCGTCCCCGAGGGCGTAGTGCGCCATGCCTCCGCCGAGGATGTCGCCCAGCGCCTGGCCAAGCTCCAGGTCCTCGGTGACCACGGAGACGGCCAGGACCGCCCGGGCCTCCGGGTCCTGGGGGAGGCCGCCGGGGAGGACCCAGTTCTCCCAGTCCAGGCGGTACCCCAACCCCTCGAAGGAGAAGTTGTCCGGGAGGTACTCGGCCAGCCCGGGGGGCACCTGGCCGGTGTGTCCGTCCGCGGGCCACTGGTGGTGGTCCGTTTGGTAGCTCAAGACGGCCACGCGCACGGTCTCGAAGTCGCCGATGACCTCGGCGGCCCGGGCCCGCACAAGGACCTCGTGGAAGCTGGGTACCGCCATGCGCGCCAGCGTTCCCATCACCACCATGACGGTGAGCACTTCCACCATGGTGAAGCCGAGGCGTTCCTCGTCGGGGAGGAGGGGACGCCGGCGGCGGAGCAGGGAGAAGAGGCTCACGGCGCGTTCCCGGTGGTTTCGCCGTCCCCTGTGGCCAGCAGGGCGGCGGCGGCGCCCACGAACTCCATGGAGGGCTGGTCCGAGTGGTAGCGGAGGATGACCCGGTCGCTCCGCCCCTCCACTTCGTACGAGCGGCTGTCGAAGCGTCGGTACTCCATGCCCCGGAACGGAGGGCCGGCTTCCTGGAGGACAAAGGGGAGCCGGCCGCGCTCCAGCCGGTAGGCCTCGATGGCCTGGCTCTGGAGGAACACATTCAGGCGCAGCGACTGCGCCTCTGCGGCCACGGGGGGCGGCGGGGGCGGATCCACCCGCAGCCAGGACGGGGTCGCCAGCCACACCCAGGCCACCACCAACCAGGTCCCGGTAAGCACACCCCGGCGGACCCGGGCGCGCTGATCACGGCGCTCCTCGGCTTCGAGCGCCGCTTCGGCGCGCTCAGCTTGGTCCCGCAGCACCTCCGCGAGGGCGCGGGCGCGTACCTGCTCCTCGCTCACGTACCGGACGGGATCGACGGGCTCTGGGGGGGGCTGGTCGCTCTTCACGGTTCCTCTGGCCCCGCGTTCCCTTCCCAGGGGGTTAGGGGCACCAATTGAAATCTATACGAGGATCTCTCCGGATCCCAAACACTTTTTGCCGGTCAGGGACGTCATGACCGGTTCCTGGCGGTGGGGGGCAGCACGAGAGTCCAGCAACGCTCCCGGACGAAAGACCGGCTGGCCCCGAAGCGCTCCAGGAGCGCCGCCAGCACGCGCCCGTCCCGGGCGTGCACGGTGACGGCGCCCAGCGTCTCCACGGGAACCTCCGTTTCGGCCAGCGAGTCGGCCTGGGGTGGCAGGGCGGACTCGAGCCCGTCGGGGGGCGCCTCGGTGGTCCATGGCTGCGCCGCCGGCTCCACCGTTTCCCACCGGCTCCATTCCAGGGTGTACGACCCGGCTTGGAACGAGAAGCCCGGGGGGAGGCGCCCGGCCAGCTCGGCGGGGACCTCCCCCGTCTCGGCGGGCGCCGGCCACCCGCCCGTTTCGTCCCGGTACGCCGTCGCTACCCCGCTGACGGTTTCCACGTCCGCCTGGGCGGCGGCCACCGCTCGCTCCAAGAGTGTCCGCTTGGTGCCTGGGTAGAGCACGGCGGCCACCAGGGCCACGCCGGCCAGGGCCAGGAGCACGTCGCCGGAGGTGACGCTGCGGCGGTGGGGGGAGGAGGTCATGGTGTTCCCTCGGCGCTCAACAAGGGCGCCGAGGCCACGAAGGCCGGCGAGGGTTGGGCCGAGTCGAACACCAGGATCTCGCCGTCGGCGAGCCGTCCCCGGATCTGGTAGACCCGGTTGTTGGAGCGAACCAGGGTGAGCCCCGGCATCTGGACGGGAAGCTCGGAGAGGTGCTCCGGGAGCCGGCCCTCCCGGAGGCGGAAGACCTCGACTTGGCGAGCCTGGATCCAGATGGCGGCCCGCAACCCCCGGTCTCTCTCCCCGGCGGTCGGGCGGGGGGCATCGGCCCCGGCCATCCAGCGGGGAGGAGTGAGGGCGATCCACGCGGCCACGAGCAGGAGCAGGACGGCGAGGGGTGTCTTCCAGCGGCCGTGCTCCGGCTCGTCGGCGGGGAGGACCTTGTAATGGGCCTCCTGCGCCTCAGCGTGGGCGAGGGCCTCGGCCAACAAGCGCTCCCGGTCCTCCACCCGGCTGATGCGGTGGACCGGGGGGTCGGGTCTTGTGTCGGTCACCGTCGCGGGGGTGGGGGGTGCGGTCAGGGAACGCTCCCAAGATAAGGCACGGCGCGCGCCGGCGCCTCTCGCTTCAGGGCGTCAGCCACCAGCTCGCCTTCAGGACGAACACGTTGTCCGGCTCGGCGCGGAACAGGGCCTGGCGGTCGCGCTCGAAGTCGAAGTCCCCGACGCCCGGGGCGTAGTCCTCCCGGCTCTGCTGCCACGCGAGGTAGAGGGTGGACCCGGGCCGGTACTCCCAGCGCAGCACGGCCGTGCCCCGCAGGGACCGGTAGTTGAAGTCCGGGTTGGGTAGCTCGCCGGGCCAGCGCACGAAGGCGTTCTCCTGCGGGGCCCTGAGGGACCCGGCCTGGCCGTAGTCCCCGCTGGAGATGAAGGGCTGGGCGTAGAGCTGGAAGGAGAGCTTGGGCGTGAACGTGAAGTCCAGGCGCGTCTCCATGGACACCGTCGTCTGGCGGAGTGGTGCGAACAGATAGTACGCGCCGTAGGTGTCCACGGCGCGGGCGTCGGGCACCGTGGCCAGGTACTGCGCCTGCTCGTAGGAGCGGGTGAGCGAAGGGCCGAGAGAGAGGTTCCAGCGCGGGGAGGGGCGCACCCGGGCGAGGATCTCGCCGCCGGCGTCCCAGGACCCGTCGTCGTGTTCAGTGCCGTGCACCGTGGTGAAGACGGAAACCGGCTTGCGGCTGTCCGAGCCCACGTGGGCGAAGCCGTTCCAATTGGCCGGCCGCTCCTTGAGGGGCCCTCCCCGGGCGCTCCGATCATCCATGGAGCGCTGCCTGTGCTGGACCCGCACGGCGCCGGACCAGAAGCCGAGGGTCCTGAAGCTCAACTGCAACGTGCTGGCTCCCATGATGCGCTGCCATTCGTAGTTGTGCTCGAAGCGCAGGCTTCCCGTGATGGAGTAGTCGCGCAGGAACGACCCCGGCATGTTCTCGACGTAGGACAGGGACCCTGTCGCGTCGCGGCGGTCCGTGCGCGTCTGGTACCCCAGGTCGTTGGCCTCGAAGGCCGGGGAGGTCGCCGCCACCGCCAGGCTCCCGCGCCAGTGGGTCCCGCCCTGGCGCGCCACCGACGCGCCGATGGAGTACCCGCCCAGGTGGGTGGCCGCCGAGTCCACGGACAGGTGCTCGGCGTCGGGGCGCTGGAAGAAGTGGTTCCCGGACCGCTGCACGCGCACCATGGCCTCCGGAGTCCCGGCCACGCGGGAGAACGCCGCTGAGCCGGATACGACCCACACGCGACTCGGCGACTCCACCCGGAAGTCCACGCCTCCCGAGTACGCCGACGAGCGCAGGAAGGCCTTCATGGGGGCGGTGCCCAGCTTCCGGTTCACCGCCGTGAGCATCCCGCCCAGCGAGGTTCGCCCCTGGTTCGAGTCCTTCCGGGCGCGGGCGACCAGGTAGTTGGCCAGGGGCTCCACCCCGTAGAGGTCCTCCCCGCCGTCGTCTCCCAGGAAGCGGGCGTCCTCCCGGTCGGTGACGGCTTCGATGATCCCCAGGGACCACCCGGACGCCGTCTTCCCCGACAGCTTGGCCGCGCCCAGGATGGTGGTCACGTCCGGCGCGTCCGAGGCCGGCGTCGGCGCCGCGAGCTGCGGGGTGCGCCCGATGCGGCGGGTATAGAACAGACGGCCGCCGCTGGTGTTGCGGCCGAAGTCGAAGATCTCGCTCCCCTCGATGAAGAAGGGCCGCTTCTCCTCGTAGAAGGTCTCGTAGACGGAGAGGTTCACCACCGCCGGGTCCGCCTCCACCTGGCCGAAGTCGGGGTTGATGGACGTGTTCAGCGCGAAGTCGGACGTCACCCGGTAGAGCAGGTCCACGCCGCCCGAGCCGAAGTGCTCCGAGTCGGTGCGGAAGGGGTTGTCCCCCGGGTCCACCCGCTCGGCGCGCGCCACCGCGTACGGGAGGACCTCCAGCCTGTGCCCCGGCTCGATGTCGCGAAGCCCCGTCAGGTGGGCATACGTGGGGATGCCGCCGGGCTCGCTCTTGGGTGTGAAGGAGAGGACGGCGTATTCCTTGCGCCGGCCGATGACCCTCTCCAGTTGGATGCCCCAGGTCTGCTCGGCCGCGTTCCTGAAGCGGAGCTGGCTGAACGGCACGCGGTACTCCGCGGTCCACCCTCCGTCGTCCACCGTTGCCCTGGCGTCCCAGACCGCGTCCCAGGACATGTCGTCCTGCTCCGAGCTGCCGGACATGGTCTTCACGGCGTCGCGCTGCACGCCGGCGGGGTTCAGGTCCAGGGAGAAGGCGGTGCGGTGGTCGTGGTACGAGTCGATGACCACGCCCAGCCAGTCCGAGTCCAGCAGGTCCATGTCCCGGCGCCCCAGGCGTAGGGTGGGGCGCTGGCGGTCGTGGAGCCGCACGCCGATGTAGAGGGCGTCGTCGTCGTAGAGCACGCGGGCTTCGGTGCGCTCGCTCACCGGCTGCCCTTCCTCCGGGTCCACCTGCGTGAAGTCTGTCACCGCTTGCGCCTGCGCCCACGACGGCTCGTCCAGGCGCCCGTCCACGTGGATGGGGCCGGTGGTGGGGCTCGCCACCACCACCGGGCGGTCGCGCCCGGCGATGTGGGACCGAGAAGAGCGCGCGGGCGACACCACACCCTGGGATCCGGCGGGGGTCGCGGGTGGAGGCTGAGCCAGGGCCGGGGCAGGTGCCAGGTTCAGTCCCGCCGCGCCCAGGAAGGCCGTAGCGGCGAAGACCAGCGGCCCCGCCGCTGCGGTCAGGTCGTGGAGCGAGTGTGGCGCCTGCATGCGATTCCGTCCCCTTCCATCCGTTGGTCGCTACCCAGCCAATCTAGGACCCGCGCCCACTTCGGAAGGTTGTGGGCGCCTTGCATCAAGCGCTGCCTCGTCAGACCGCCAGGATCGGGACCCCGTACGCGGACAGAACGGGGTCGCGCGTGGCGATGCGAAGTCCGCGCCTGCGCGCCTGGGCGACCAGCACCCGATCGAAGGGGTCGGCGTGGTGCCAAGGCAGCCGTGCGCTCTCCCGCGCATCGGCAGCGGTCACCGGAAGCTCTAGGAAGCCCGTGTCCTCGGCGGTCGCCAACCAGTCCTCCGGCAGCTCCAGCTTTCCCCGGGCCGCCTTGATCTCCAGCTCCCACGCGGAGGCCGCGCTGTAGTACACGGCCCGCTCCGGGTCCCGGATCAGCTCCCGGGCCTCGGGGCGGAGGCGCTCCGGAGCATGGAGCGCCCAGAGGAGGGTGTGGGAGTCGAGGAGGAGGCTCACCGAGGCGGGTCCCCCTCATCCGCCGGCGCACTCACTACGTCCCCGGCGCCGGATCCCTCCGGTTCGATCTCGGAGCCGTAGAACAGTCCCTCCAACTCCGGGTCCTGATCCCAGCAATCGGCCGCCTCGCGGACACGGTCGGCCAGCAGCCCCAGCGGCCGTGGCCCCGCCAGAGTGGATACCGGCACCAGGCGCACCATGGGCTTCCCCGCCTTGGCGATGATGACGTCCTCTCCCCCGGCCGCTTCCTCCACCAGACGGGAGAGGTGGGTCTTGGCCTCCTGGATATTCACGGTCTTCATGACCTTAGTCTGGTCTGGTCTGGTCTGGACGTCAAGCGCGGGGAATCCCCGAGCACGGCCGGGGCCGACACCCCCGTTGATCCGTGTTCGCCGCGCCTACCCGCGCACCAGCTTCCGGTACTTCACCCGGTGGGGCTGGTCCGCTTCGGCGCCCAGCCTCCTGTGCCGGTCCTCCTCGTATTCCTGGTAGTTCCCCTCGAACCAGACCGTCTGCGAGTCGCCCTCGAAGGCAAGGATGTGCGTGGCGACCCGGTCCAGGAACCAGCGGTCGTGGGAGATCACGAGCACGCACCCCGCGTAGTCGAGGATGGCGTTCTCCAGGGCGCGGAGCGTGTCCACGTCCAGGTCGTTGGTGGGCTCGTCCAGGAGCATGACGTTCCCGCCGGACTTGAGGAGCTTGGCCAGGTGGAGGCGGTTCCTCTCCCCGCCGGACATCACCCCCACCTTCTTCTGCTGGTCGGCGCCGCGGAAGTTGAACCAGGACAGGTACGCCCGCGGGTTCACTTCGGCGCGGCCGAAGTAGAGAATGTCCACGCCGCCGGTGATCTCGTCGAACACGGTCTTGTCCGGGTCGAGGGCCTCCCGGGACTGGTCCACGTAGGAGAGCTGGACCGTCTGGCCGATCTCCAGCGTGCCCGCGTCGGGCTTCTCCTCCCCCACGATCATGCGGAAGAGCGTGGTCTTGCCGGCGCCGTTCCCGCCGATGATCCCCACGATGGCACCGGGGGGCACGTCGAAGGAGAGCTTCTCCATGAGCAGGTTGTCGCCGTACCCCTTCGTGACCCCCTTGGCGTGGATGACCGTGTCGCCCAAGCGCGCTCCCTTGGGGATGAGGATCTCGGCCGTGCGGAGCTGCTCCCGCTCGTCGGCGTTCACGAGCTCCTCGTAGGCGCTCAGGCGCGCCTTCCCCTTGGCCTGGCGGGCCCGGGGGGACATGCGGATCCAGTCCAGCTCCCGCTCCAGCGTCTTCTGCCGGCTCGACTCCTGCTTCTCCTCGACACGCAGGCGCTCCCGTTTCTGCTCGAGCCAGCTCGAGTAGTTCCCCTTCCAGGGGATCCCCTCGCCCCGGTCCAGCTCCAGGATCCACTCGGCCACGTTGTCCAGGAAGTACCGGTCGTGGGTGATGGCGACGATAGTCCCCGGGAATTCCTTCAGGTGGTGCTCGAGCCACGCCACCGACTCGGCGTCCAAGTGGTTGGTGGGCTCGTCCAGGAGGAGCATGTCGGGCTGCTCCAGGAGCACCCGGCAGAGCGCCACCCGGCGCCGCTCTCCGCCCGAGAGCGTGGTCACGTCGGCATCCCCCGGCGGGAGGCGGAGCGCGTCCATGGCGATCTCGATGTGCCGGTCCAGCTCCCAGGCGCCGATGTGGTCGATGCGGTCCTGGAGCTTGGCCTGCTCCTCCAGGAGCGCGTTCATCTCCTCGTCGGTGGTGACCTCGCCGAACTTCAGGTTCACCTCCTCGAAGCGCCGGAGCAGGTCGCGGGTCTCCTTCACCGCCAGCTCCACGTTCCCCTTCACGTCCAGGGTGGCGTCCAGCTCGGGCTCCTGGGGGAGCCAGCCGATGCGCGTCCCCTTGGCGGCCCAGGCTTCGCCCTGGAAGTCGGTGTCCACCCCGGCCATGATCTTGAGGAGCGAGCTCTTCCCGGACCCGTTGGGCCCCACCACGCCGATCTTGGCCCCGGGGTAGAAGGAGAGGCTGATCCCCTTGAGGATCTCCCGCTTGGGCGGGACGATCTTCGAGAGGCGGTACATGTGGTAGATGAACTGGGGTCCGCTCATGGGTCGCAGCGCCGGAGGCCGGGAGGATCGGGGTCGTCCGCGGGCCCGCCGCGGCGGAAGCGGGCCCTCGGAGGGGCGGAAATCTAACGGGTGGGGTCGGGGGACTGAACCGGGGCTCCACCTGGGTAGAGTCGAGCATCGCGCCTCAACCCTGAACGGAAACGGAGGACCTCGTGGACAAGACCATCCAGGCCGCTCTCAACGGGCAGATCAACGCGGAGCTCCACTCCGCCTACATCTATCTGGCCATGTCGGCGCACTTCGGCGAGCAGAACTTCGACGGCTTCGCCCACTGGATGCGGCACCAGGCCGACGAGGAGATGGAGCACGCCATGAAGCTCTTCGACTACGTCCTCGAGCGGGGCGGGCACGTGGAGCTCAAGGCGCTGGCGGCTCCGGCGGGGAAGCTCGGGTCTCCCCTCAAGGTCTTCGAGACTGCGCTGGGCCACGAGAAGAAGATCAGCGGGATGATCCGCGACCTCTTCGAGCTGTCGCGCAAGAAGAGCGACTATGCCACGGAGCTGCAGCTGGGGTGGTTCATCACGGAGCAGGTCGAGGAGGAGGACAACGCCGGCAAGGCCGTGGACAAGCTCCGCATGGCCGGGGACAGCACGGCGGCGCTCCTCATGCTGGACCGGCAGTTCGGCGAGCGCTCCGACGGGGACTGAGCAGGAAGTCGGGACCGGCGGGGGCGGCCGAAGCCGACCCGCAACGTCCGACCCCCGGGCACGTATCTCCTGGTGACTTCAATCGCTTTGCGCGGCACGCCGACGGGGATCCGCCGAGCGCCGACGTGCAAGTCCACGGCGCCAGTGTGCGCGGGAGCATTCCGGTGGGTACTCCGACCAAGCGGTTCCCCGCGGCTTCCTTTCTCATGGCCCTTGCCGCCGCGTGTTCCGGGGGGTGCGCGCCCCCCAGGGCGGTCCTCGTGGACAGGGGCCCGCAGGCGCACTACCAGACGGCGTACCCGGTGCACGACACCTCGGCGGACCTGGCCCGCCTGTTCCTGTCGGTCAAGCAGGTCACGTTCACGGCCGATTACCGGACGTACGTGTTCGCCGAGGACTCGGGCGTCACCGACGCCGACGTCCGTGCCGGCCGGTACCAGGAGCGCGCCGACTCGAGCTACTCCGAGACCGTGACCAAGGCCGGAACCGCGACGGTCGTCGCACTCGCCGGGGACCGGCTCACGTTGCTCACCGTGGAGCACCTCACCCGTTTCCCCGACGTCCGCATCGAGTACTGGGAGGAAGGGCCTTCCAGGGGCCCGGCGGCTCCCCCGGGGCCTGTCGCGAGCGTGTCCGTGAAGACCTGGGAGCGCGGTACCCTCCTCCCCCCGGCGGGGCCTTCGCCCCTGGAGCTCGTGGCGCGCGACGAACGGAACGACCTGGCCCTCCTGGCCACGAGACTCGGGGAGATGAGCGACACGACGCGCTACTCCGTCCTGGACGTGCCTGAGGGAGATGCGCGGCGGCTCTCCTGGGGGTCGTTCGTGTATGTCGTCGGTTACCCGCGGAGCACGCCCATGGTGACGCGGGCCATCGTCAGCAGCCCCGACAGGGACGGCCGGGGAGGCTTCGTCACCGACGGCCTTTGGAACGAGGGGATCAGTGGCGGCCTCGTGCTCGGCGTGCGCGGCGACTACGGCGACCTCGAGCTCGTGGGTCTCGCCCGCGCGGGCGCCGCGGAGCGTGAGATCCGGCTCCGGCCCGACACCACTGCGCTCGGCGAGAGGCTCGAGCTCCGTCGCTACGACGGCCCGCTCTACGTCCAGTCGTCGCTCCGCATCCAGTACGGGATCTCCCTCCCCACGTCCGTAAGCGTCGTGCGGGAGTTCCTCGCGCGGCACGGGGTGTCGCTCCGGAGCGCCCGCCCGGACCTGCCGAGCGCCTCGCCGCAGCGCCCCTGAGGCGCCATCTTCCCCCCATGGCCAAGAAGCGCGAGCGACCCATGGTGATGGCGACGCGGGGCGTCACCGTCCGCGACTTCGTCATCTTCCAGATCAAGCTCTGGTTGGACGGCTTCAAGGACGTGACGGTCATCGTCCTGTCCACCGGCGCGCTGGTCCTCGACCTCATCGCGGGAAAGGGGCGCCGGCCCCGCCTCTTCTACACCGTGGTCCGGGCCAGCGAGCGCTTCGACCGGTGGCTCAACCTCCACGCCGCCATGGAGCGCCTGGAGGCGGGGGAGGGCGACGACGGACTCTTCGGGGCCAGCACCGCCGGCGAGGATACGCTGCTCGGGCAGATCGAGCAGCTCGCGCGCGGAGGCGACGAGCCCCGCCGCGTCAGGCGCGGCGGACGCGCGCGGCGCGACGACGGCGGGGAGAGCGACGAGGACCCCGGGAGCTGACAGGGCGGCAGCGAGCCGGAATCCGGGGAGCCCCGCGGCGCCCTCTCTCCCTCAGCGCCGGTTGCGCAGCGGCGACACGTACGGCCCGCGCCCCCGGGTGAAGATGACCACCGCCCCGTTGGCCGTATTCCCGAAGGTGCCGTACATCTGCTGGGCCTGGATGGCGGGGAGGAACTCGATGCTCTCGATCTCCGAGGCGGGAAGGCTGCGAAGGATGAGCGGGCCCTCCGGGTTCCGGACGCCGTCCAGGATGACCTCCACCTGTTCGCACGAGGGGGCGTCGAGGACGCGGAAGACGCGCCGGTTGCTCTCCACGCAGATCCAGGGGATGCCGTTTTCGGGCGTCACCTCCCGGACGCTGAGGCCAGGCGAGATGCGGCCGAGGATCTCGTAGGCGCGCGATCCCCGGTTCTCCTCCAGGGCCATGGCCTCGCCGTACAGGACGTCCTTGCGGAAGGGCGTGAGGCGGGTGATCCGCTCCACGGCGCTCCGGGTGGTGACCACCAGCCCCTCCAGCGCCACCACCTGGGACGCCACCCGCAGCCCGACGAACACGTTCTGGCCCGGGGGTACCTCCACCGGGTCCGAGTGCACCGTGGCGCCCAGGTTGTAGATCTCCAGGGCGTAGGCGCCGGGCTGGATCCCCTCGAAGAGGAACCGTCCCTCGGCGTCGGCCAGGGCCTGATGGGAGGTCCCCTCCATGCGCACCACGGCATAGGGCAGGGGCCTCCCCGACATCTGGTCGTGGAGCTGGCCGCTCAGGTCCCCGAGCCCGCGGGCCGCCGCCTCCATCTGGATGCGGTCACGAATCACGTCCTGGGATCCTGCCGCGGGGCGTGTCCGGAGCCCCAGCCCGATGTCGTGGAAGAGCACGGACGGCCCCCCCACCGGCACCTCCTCCCACGGCCCCTGGCGGCCCAGGAGCTCGGCGCGGATGCGCACCGTCCCCGCGCAGCAGGCGCCACGCCGCAGATCCGGTACCGCCCCGCGGCGTCGGCCTCGGCGTCGCCCCAGCGGAGCAGCGCCCCGTCCCGCCAGCTCGCCGTGACGCGGGCGCTGGGGAGCGCCACCTCCGTGGCCGGGTCCCGCACGTGCCCCACCAACACCGCCGAAGCCGCTTCCGCTTCCTCCGCGCACGCGTACGCCATGGCGAGGAGGCGGGAGGGGACCACCAGCGAGAACTCCAGGAGCGTGTCCGCGGCGGTGACCTCCAGGGGTGGGGACAGGGGGCTGGTGAGCCCTTCGGCGTCGGCCTGGGCGCGGTACGCCCCGGGCCCGGGGAGCTCCACCACGAAGGCGCCCGCCACGTCGGCGGTGGTCACCGCCGCCGGCTCCATGTCGCCGGTCCCGAGGTCCACACGGAGCATCGTCACCACCGCCCCCCGGGCGGGCGCCAGGGAGACCTGCTCCAGGACGACGCCCCCCACAACCTGCCCCGCCGCCGTCCCGGGAGACACCGCCGCCAGGGACAGCGCGAGGAGCGCCCCGGCAGACGCGCCGGACCGGAAACCGGCGAGGGAGCGCATGGCGCTAGTACCTCCGGGGGACGATCTGGATGATGCCTCCCGCGTGCCCGTTCCCGAAGCGGGTGGTAGCGGTGGTGGCGTTGATGTAGCGGAGTTCGGCGATCCCCCCAGTGTGGAAGCTGCGCAGGACCTCGAGACCTCCCTGCCGCCGGTCCTCCACGTACACCACCGGGAGCGGGACCTGGGTGTAACGGAGGCTGGGCGTGCCGCGCCCGCGGAGCCAGTTGGGCCGCACCTGGGTGATGAGGTCCCAGGCGTTGGTGGTGTTCGAGGCCTCGATCTCGTCCGGACCGATGAGGTCCGGGCTGAGGGACGAACCCGGTCCCCCTTGCGCCGCGCCGCCGCCGCACGCCGCCAGCGCCGGCAGGAGCGCAAGGAGGACCAGGAGCGCCAGCGGCCCGCGGCGTCCGTTCACCCTCCCTCGCGTCCTGGTCCCGTCCATCGTCTCCCTCCTGGAACCCTCCGGGGAACCCATCGTATATGTTCCCGCCACTTGCGACTACGTAACCCCCCGCGGGAGCCACCCATGTCTACGTCGCGCACCGCCAGAGTATTACCCCTCGTGTTCCTGGCGCTAGCGTTCCTGGCCGGCTGCTCCTTCACCACGGAAGGCCAGCTCCAGACCTACGCTGGGGAGTGGTGCACGCTCCGGGGGCTGGGCTCCAGCGGCCTCCCCCGCACCTCGGACCGCTACGTGGGGCTGCGCCTCTTCGACGAGGGGGGCGTCCTCGCCGGCACCGGCTCCACCAAGCGTCCGGGCTCCGACGTCATCCACCAGTCCAGGTTCTCGGGGGGCAAGGAGGAGGGGCAAGCGGTGCTGGAGGTCACCGACCTGGACCCCGAGGCCGAGGAGAAGGGCCCCGTGTTCACCCTGGTGGTGCACCTCGTGGGCGAGCGGGACATGGAGGGGACCATCACCGGCGACGCGGGGATGGCTGGTCCCATCACGCTGGTGCGCCTGGGGCCCCGCTGCTTCTACGAGTAGCCGCGGAACGCCGGGGGCGGCGCGGGGGGGGCGCACCGGAAGCCACGGGGCATCCCGGCCTTCATGCCCCGTCCCGCTCCGACGGGGCACAGGATTCCTGGTCTCGCTGGAAGCACGAGGCCCCCGGGCGGTTCACCGCCCGGGGGCCCGTCCATTCGTGCTTGGAATCCTGCTTCCCGCCTTTCCGACCGGGCCCGGAATCGCTCCCGGACCCGGCCCGTCGGCGGGTGCCTACCTCATGTTCTCGTTCGCGTTGTACTCGGCGTACGGGAGCGGCATGCAAGTCTGGTTCTTCACGTCGCCCAGATCGGGCTTGTAGTAGTTGTCGCCCGGCTGGAGGATGTTGGGCACCGCGTCGCCGTTGCGGCGCCAGTCGCCCATGCGCATACCCTCGATCCAGAAGTCGCGGGACTTCTGCTCCATGAGCGCCGCCAGCAGTTCGGCGGGTGTGCTGGTGGTGAGGGCCGCCTGGCCCCCCACCGCCCGCCGAGCGTTGATGAACGCGAGGGCGCCGCTGATGTTCGCCTCGGCCTCGATGTAGCGGGCCTCCAGCCCCGACGCCAGACGGATGGGCGAGTTCCACGCCTTGTACTTCCGCTGGTTCCAGAGCCAGGTCTCCCCGTCCTGGGAGTACTTCCCGGCGTCGTTGAACTCGATGCGCGGGTCGTTCATGGCGCGGTACTCCGGGGGCACCACCAGCGACTCGCGGAGGCCGCCGTAGGAGTAGTAGAACACCCCGTTGCCCAGCCGGCCCCGTTGGGAGGCGTCGTCCACGTAGGGGATCTCGAAGGAGAAGCTCGTGGCCACGCCGTTCACCGCCGCCGCCGCCTCGGCATCGCGGCCCAGGTTGAGGAGCGCGCGCCCCTTCCCGACCCGGGCCGCCGTCACGATGGACGTGGCCTCGGCGCCGGTGGTGGCGCCGCCCTTGGCGATCGCTTTGTCGAAGCGGATCAGCGCCGCCTCCAGGAGCTGCGCCGGCGTCATCCTGGGGCCCGGCACTCCGCCCGGCTGGACCATGGTCCCCTCGCAGAACGCCTCGGCCTGCAGCGTGAGGGCGTAGGCGGAGGTCAGCGCCGCCCGGGCGATGTTCAGCTCGGTGCCCGGCGCCCCCTCGAGAAGCTCCATGACCTGCTCGCTCTGGGCGATGCCCTGCTGGAGCGGGGACCAAATGTCACCGTTGGTGCTGGTGTTCCGGTCGTCGATGAAACGGCGGCCGTACTCGTTGCGGGTGGGGAAGGTGTCGCCCACCCACAGCTCGTTGGTGAACCAGGCCGTGTAAACGATGTAGCCCCCGGAGAAGGCGTCCGCGAAGGTCTGGAACGCGGAGCGCGAGAAGATCGTGCCGTCGGCCACCGGGTCCACGGACTCGGCGTTGATCACGTCGGGGTTGATGACATCGAAGAAGCTGTCGCAGGCCGTGAGCGCGGGCGTCAGCACCGCGAGAACGGCAAGGGCTCCGACGCGGCCACGGACCCGGCGAAGAATAGTCTGGTTTCGCATGGTGGTCTCGCTGCGTCAGAAGGTGAGGTTCAACCGCGCCATGAAACGGCGGGTCTGGGGTAGCGTCAGGAAGTCGGTGCGCGCGAACGACGCGGGATTGCCGCCCCCGCCCCACAGGGCTTCGGGGTCGGCGCCCTCGTAGTCCGTCCACACTGCCAGGTTCCTGCCGCCCACGGTGAGGACGGCGCCGGTGGCGCCCACCTTCTGCGCAAGGTCGCGGGGCACGGTGTAGCTCACCGAGATCTCCCGGAAGCGGATGTGCGACGCGTCCTGGTAGTACTTCCCGTTCACCGCCGACGGGAGCACGGGACAGGTTGTGGCGCTGGGGTTGGTGGCGACGCAGGGCGCCCCCGTCTCCGACCAGAAGGGCCCGAAGCGGGCCAGGCGCTCCTCGTCGCTCAGGCCGAACGACGGGTCGTTCCTGCGGACCCAGCGCTCGCCCTGGCCGAACTGACGCTCACGGAACTGGTCCGTGTTGTTGTACATGAAGTAGTTGTCCATGAAGTCGAACTGGACGTACACCCTGAGCGCGTTGAAGAAGGTGAACGTGGAGTTGAAGTTCCCCTCCAGCGTGGGGTTCGGGGGTCCGACGTACTCCATGGTGTCCGACACGATGGCCTTGTCGCCCGCCACGTCGAACGAGCGGATGGTCTGCGTCCACCACCCGTAGGCCGGGTATCCCTCCACCACGCGGGTCGTGGTCCCGAAGGCTGGCACGTCACCCAGGTCGGTGACCTCGTTCTTGTTTGTGGTGACGTTGAGACGGGCGTCCCACGCGAAGTTGTCCAGGTTCAGCACCTGGGCGTTCAGCGCCACCTCCAGGCCGCTGTTCTTCAGCTCGCCGATGTTCACCAGCGGGTCATCGCCGAAGCCCAGCGACGGGGGAAGGGGCCGCTCCAGGATGAGGTCCTTCGACGTCTTGCTGTAGTACGTCACCTCGAGACCCAGGCGCTCGTTGAAGAGGCCGGCGTCCATTCCCAGCTCGATCTCCACGCCGCGCTCGGGCTTCAGCTCCTTGTTCCCCGGGTTGTCGGGGAGCACGCCGGAGGCCACGCTTGTGGACGTGATGGCGAAGGGGGCCGACTCGAAGGTGGTGAGCGACGCGCCGCTCCCGGGCGAACGGCCCGTGGAGCCCCACACCGAGCGGAGGCGCAGGGTGGAGAAGACGTTCCGCATCGTCTCGGGGTAGAAGTCCTCCTCGGAGAGCACGTACGAGAGGCCGACCTTCGGGTTGAAGAAGGTCTTGGCTTCCTCACCGAACGCCGAGTTCTTGTCCAGACGGCCGCCGAGCTGTAGGTACAGGCGGTCGCGCCAGGCAAGGTCGAGCTGGCTGAAGACGCCGCCCTCCTTCTCCTCGGAGTACTGCTGGCCGCCGGTGGTCCGCGCCGCCGCGTTGATGCTGTTGGCGCTGTTGGTGGTCAGTCCGATCCCGGTGGCGTTGGTGAGGTCGGTGCGCCGGGAGATGGCCTGGAACCCGAACGCCATGTCCGCCACCAGCCCCTCGTAGAAGTCACGCCGGACGCTCCCCAGGTAGTCGATGGTGATCTCGTCCCTGTTCTCCCGGGCGTGGGAGATCTGCCCCGAGTTGTAGTCGGCGCTACCGAACCAGGTGCTGTCGTTCTTCGGCCAGAACTGCTTCGCCTCCGTCCGGGTCATGTCGATGCCGGCGTTGAAGCGGTTCCGGAACCAGGGGAACGGTGTGTAGGTGACGGTGAAGACGGGCGTGATGCGGGCGGAGTTGTCCTCGGTGAGGATACTGGACAGCGCCCGCACCTGGCGGTTGTAGGCGTACCAGCCGTCTCTTCCGGCGGGGTATTCCTGGCCCACGGTGGTGGGGTTCCCGAGGAGCGTGCCGCCCAGGTACCCGTAGATGTCGTTGTCGTTACGGGGCGACTTCGTGATGGCCCTCCCCAGCCCCATGGACCACTCGATCTTCAGGTTCTCCCGGGGCGTGAAGTCGAAGTTCACCCGGCCGGTGTAGCGGTCGTAGGAATTGTTGGGGAGGATCCCCTGCTCCTGCTCGCCGCTGAACGAGAGGTAGTAGCCGTATGCCTGGCCGCCGCCCCGCCCGGACCAGTTCAGCGTCTTGAGGTCACCGTCCTTGAAGACCCCGTAGCGCTCCAGCGGGTTGTCGGAGACAAGCGTCCCCGGCGCCTGGCCGTAGCAGAGCTTGCTCGTGGGGTTGGCGACGGCTGACGCCGAGCAAGAGGCCCAGTTCGAGGGCGGATCCCAGACGTTCTGGATCACCGCCTGCTCGTAGGAGATGGTCTGGGTGAAGCCGGCGCCCGACTGGCCCCGCTTGGTGCGGATCTGGATCACGCCCGCCGACGCGTCGGCGCCGTACAGCGTGGCCGCCGCGGGCCCTTTCACGATCTCGATGGACTCGATGTCGTCGGGGTTGATGTCGTTGAGGCGGCTCGTGGCCTGGCCACCCACGTTGTAGATCTGCCGGACGCGGTTGTCGGCGCGCACCCCGTCGATGATGAGCAGGGGCTCGTTGGAAAGGCTGATGGAGGCCGAGCCGCGCAGGCGGATCCGTTGGCCGCCGCCGGAGGTGCCGGACGCCGACGAGATGGACACGCCGGTGGTGCGGGCCTGGAGGAGGCTGGCGACGTTGCTGACGGGCGCCACCTCACGGATGGTGGCTGCGCTCACCGACGACACCGACGCAGCCTGGGCGCGCCGGTCCTGCCGGCCGGCCGTCCCCGTGACGATGATCTCGTCGAGGGCGATGGCCGACACGGCGAGCTGGAAGTCGGCGCGGGCGGTCTGCCCCGGCACCACGCTCACGGTCTGGGTCTCGGACCGGAAGCCGATGTTGATGACGCGGATCTGGCGCTGGCCGGCGCCCACGTTGGCGATGCGGTAGTTGCCTTCCGCGTCCGTGAGCGTGCCGAGCTGCGTGTCCACGACGAAGACCTGGGCGGAGGAGACCGGAGCGCCGCTGCGCGTGTCGGTCACCCGTCCGGTCACGATCCCCGCCTGCTGGGCGGAGCCCGGCGCGGCGAGGATCAGGCCCAGAGCGGCCAGCAAAGCCGTCGGGCTCCTGAACAGACGATTGAGATTCATGGTCTCTCCATGAGGTGGGAAAGAACACAGGACCGGTAATCCGCGGGCCATCCGCCACCGCCCCTCCACCTACCCGGGCCCTCTCCGGATCCTGCGGCCCGCTCCGGCGTTCGAGCCGTGCGGGGCATCACTGAGACTGCACAATCGGACATTCGATATCCGGCTTCGTGGTATACGTGTGCGTTGGGGTCGCTGCCTCCTGTTCGGGTTGGCGAAAGGCTTGTCTGCGAACGGCCGCGTTTCCGGCCTACAGATGCCGTGTCGGACCGGGACCGGTCCGAGTAGATTGCGCCTGCGTCTCTCCTGGCTCACGTCCCCCCGGCACGAGCCGGAAACGAAAAAACACTACCCCACCGACCCCGCCCCGGGGTGGCGGACTAGCATCATCAGGCACAATAGGTCTGCATCAGATACCTTCGGCGCCGACTCCTGTCAAGGTCCTTCGCCACCGCGCCGGGAATGCCATCGCTCTCACCCCGGGAGGACCCGCGTGGTTCGAGCTCTCCGCGCGGCGGCCGCCGCAGCCCTGGCTCTGGACGCCCTGGCCATCCGTCGTGGGAACCACGGACAGCCCGGGGTGGTACCGGGACTTCGACGAGTTTCCCTGGGAGGCCCCCAGCGAGCACCTGTGCCGCTCGCTCCTCATGTACCTGGGGAACGTGAACACGCCCACCATGCTCATGACCGGCGTCCTGGACCCGCGCATGCCCATGCCCCAGACCGAAGGAGTACTGCCAGGCGCTGAAGATGGAGGGCGTCCCCACCGCCTGCTGCCCCGGCTCCCGGGGCTGGGCCGCCCGCGGGGCGGCCGGAGCGCATCCCGGGCGCTGGCGTTGGCGTGCGCGCTGGGGGTTTGGGGGTGCGGGGGGGCCGGGCCCGCCCGTCCCTCCAGCCCCTCCGGCCCGGTCGCTCCCGCAGGGTCCGTTCCCGTGGAGCCTGCCCCCATCCGCGCCGGACGCGCCTCGCCACCGGGCACCTACGGGGAGCTGGACGTGGTGCACTACGATGTCGTCCTGGGGCTCCCGGCCCCAGGCGGTACCGTCTTGGAGGGCGTGGCCACGCTCAGGGTGCGGCCCGTGCGTGCGGGGCTTCCCAGCGCGGTCCTGGACTTCACCGGGCTCGCCGTCCTGGGCGTGACGGTGGACGGGGCGCCGGTGGAGGCGGACCACGCCGCCGGGCGCCTGGCGGTCCCGCTGCCCCCGGGCGCAGGCCCCACCGACACCCTGTCCATCCGCGTCGAGTACCGCGGGACGCCCGACGACGGGCTCATCGTGGGGCCCGACGCCCGGGGACGGGCTGCGGCGTTCGTGGACAACTGGCCCAACCGGGCCCGCTTCTGGCTCCCCTCGGTGGACCACCCCTCCGACAAGGCCACCGCCTCTCTGACGGTGTTCGCCCCCGAAGGCCGGCGGGTGGTCGCCAATGGGCTTCCCGTCGAGCAGGACGGTCCGGCGCCGCCGGCCCCCGACGGCTCCCCCCGGCGGAAGTGGAAGTGGCGCACCGACGTCCCCGTGTCGACGTACAACCTGGTCTTCGGCGCGGCCCGCCTGGAGGCCGTCCCGCTGGGGGTGGCAGCGTGTGGGCTGGCTCCGGCGTCCCCCCGTCCCGACGGATGCGTTGAGCTCTCGGCCTGGCTCTACCCCGAGGACGTAGCCCAGGCATCCCGCTCCTTCCGGCGCGCCGCGGAGATGGTGGACTTCTACGCGGAGCTGGTGGGTCCCTACCCGTTCGAGAAGCTGGCCCACGTCCAGGCCGCCACCCGCTTCGGCGGGATGGAGAACGCCTCGGCCATCTTCTACAGCGACGAGGCGCTGGCCAGGGGAACGGACATGGACGGGACGGTGGCTCACGAGACGGCCCACCAGTGGTTCGGCGACTCGGTCACCGAGGCGGACTGGCCCGAGCTCTGGCTCTCCGAGGGCTTCGCCACCTATTTCGGCCACCTCTTCCTCCAGCGGGCTGAAGGTGAGGACGACTTCCGCCGCCGCATGGAGGAGGACCGCGATCAGGTCCTGGGCTCGGAGGACGTCCTCCGGCCGGTGATCGACCGTGAGGAGGAAGACCTGTTCGCCCTCCTGAACGCCAACAACTACCCCAAGGCCGGGTGGGTCCTCCACATGCTCCGGGGAACCCTCGGGGACGAGGTCTTCTTCCGCGGGATCCGCGCCTACTATGCCCGCTTCGCCGGGGGCACGGTCACCACCGACGACCTGCGGCGGGTCATGGAGGAGGTCTCCGGGGTGGAGCTGGGGTGGTTCTTTCGCCAGTGGCTCGAGGAGCCCGGATACCCGGTGCTCTCGGTGAGGCACCGCTGGGATGCAGTCGCCGGGGAGGTGGCCCTGACCGTGCGGCAGGAGCAGGACGGTGCCTGGCCCACGTTCCGGCTCCCCCTGGAGCTGGAGCTCATCTCCGGGGAAGGGGAGCCCCAGCGCCACCGCGTGGAGCTGGGGGCCCGGGAGGAGACGTTCCGCTTCAAGGCCGACCGGCCCCTGCGCGGGGTGGTCCTCGACCCCGACGGGTGGGTGCTCCACGGGACCCGTCAGGCGTCCGAGCGCCGCCCCTGAGGTCGTCCCCCTGACCGCCGTGAAGGTATGCATCGCGAGGCCCTCCGGCGTGGACGTTTGCTCAGGGCTCCGGGACGCGCCGGGGCGCCTCGAGCGGGGGGCGCATGGACTCGTGTATGCGTGTGTTGAATACGCCTCCCGGGCTGCGGTTGCGCGGGGGTGGAGGGCCGTAGGGGTTCCCCCTACGTGCCCCTCATGGGAATCCCCACCCGCCCCCCCCATTCCCTCCCGACACCCCCCCTTCAACCCATGCCGGTAGCTTCATCGTGGGCCAGCAGCCGGAAGACTGCAGACATAGCCGACCCTCTTATCAACGCGGGGGAAGGATGGCGATGAAGCTCCCGACCGTTGGCGCGAAGGCGCTGGCGGAGCGTGAAGTGTCCGTACGCACCGTGTCGGACCTTTCCGTCGAGGTCGTCTCCGACTCCGGAGAGGGCGCGCAGAAGTGTGGGCAGATCTTCGGGGCCCTCTCCGCCAGGATGGGGAACGGCGTGTGGACGGTGGAGATCATTCCCTCCGAGGTCGAGCCCCCACCCCGCAACTCCCAGGGCGCCTCGGGCATCCGCATCCGGCTCGGCGACCGCGAAGTCACCAACTGGGGGGATGAGACCAACGTGGTGGTGGCGTTCAACGAGCAAGTGCTCCTGGGGCGTCACTGGCTGAAGTCGCTGGCCCCCGACGCCATCATCCTCATCGACGGGATGTGGGCGAAGCACCCCGACCCCGACATCCGCAAGCAGTGGGCGGACGCTATGGAGGAGCTGTCGGCGTTCGACTACACCATCATCGAAGTCCCCATGGAGGAGCAGAGCCTCACCGTGGTGGACAACGCCCGCAGGGGCAAGAACATGTTCGCCCTGGGTCTCCTGTGCGCCGTCTTCGACCGTGACATGGAGCGGGCCAAAGAGCAGATCGCCTACGCCTTCCGGGGCAAGAAGAAGGAAGTCACGGAGTTGAACTGCAAGCTCCTGGACCTGGGCTACGCCTGGGCCCTGGAGAACCTGGATTTTCGCTTCGTGATCCCCACCATGGCGGAGACCGGGCCCAAGCTGGTGATGAACGGCAACGAAGCCCTGGCCCTGGGCGCCGTGGCCGCCGGCATGGAGCTGGCTGCCATGTACCCCATCACGCCGGCCACCAGCGTGTCCCACATGCTGGGCGAGATCTTCGGGAAGTACGGCGGCGTGCTACACCAAGCGGAGGACGAGATCGCGGCGGTGGGCGTGGCCATCGGTTCCTCCTACTCCGGCCGGTGCGCCTTCGTCATCACCTCGGGCCCCGGGTTGGCCCTCAAGACCGAGTTCATCGGCCTGGCGGTCATGGCCGAGATTCCGGTAGTGGTCATCGATGTGCAGCGCGGGGGGCCCAGCACCGGGCTCCCCACGAAGGTGGAGCAGTCGGACCTGCTGGCAGCCACCTTCGGCCAGCCCGGGGACACCCCGACCGTGGTGATGGCGCCCGCGACCATCGAGGAGTGCTTCCACATCATGCCCACGGCCCGGCGCATCGCCGAGGTCCTGCGCACCGCGGTGCTGGTCCTCTCCGACGCCAATCTGGCCACCGGCGTGGCGCCCTTCTCCCGCCCCGAGCTATCCCCGGACTGGCAGGCGGCGCCGCCCGATCTCCGTCCCGTGCCCGCCGGCACCAGGCCCTTCGACTGGGACCCGAAGACGGGCCTGTCGCGCCGCCTCATCCCGGGGCAGCCCGGCGGCGAGCACACGCTCACGGGGCTGGCCCACGACGAGGCGAGCCATGTGGCCTACGACGCCGACACCAACCAGCGCGCCATGGAGGCGCGGAGCCGGAAGCTGGCGGCGTTCCAGCAGACCCTCCTGCCCCCGGTCGTGAACGGCGATGCCAAGGGCGGCGACCTGCTCGTGGTGGGGTGGGGGAGCACGAAGGGCGCCATCGAGGAGGCGGTGGACCGGGCCCGGAACGCGGGCCTCTCCGTGTCCAGCCTGCACCTGGCCTTCCTGTGTCCGTTCCAGCCCGGACTGACGGAGATCTTCGGGAAGTTCAAGAAGGTGATGACGGTGGAGATCAACTACTCCGACCCGGTGGACGGCCCGTCCATCACCGAGTACAACCGCCGCTACGGCCAGCTCGCCTTCCTGCTCCGCGCCACCACCCTGGTGGACGTGGACTGCTGGACCCGCACCATCGGCGAGCCCCTTCGCCCGGCGCAGATCTACCAGGCGATCCGCGAGCACCTGCCAGGAGGGAGGTCCTGATGTCCTGCTCCCTGCTCCACGCGGCCCACGAGGACGATCGCGTCTTCGAGATGTCGAACTACCAGGGCGCCCAGGCCCGCTGGTGCCCCGGATGTGGCGACCACTCGGTGCTGACCGCGGTGCAGCGGCTCATGGTGGAGGAGCAGCTCAAGCCCGAGACCACGGTGTTCGTGTCCGGGATCGGGTGCTCGAGCCGCCTTCCGCATTACATGACGACGTACGGATTCCACGGGATCCACGGCCGCGCCCTCACCCTGGCAACGGGCGTCAAGCTGACCCGCCCCGAACTGGACGTGTTCGTGGTGATGGGCGACGGCGACTGCGTCTCCATCGGCGCGGGACACTGGATCCATGCCATCCGTTACAACATGAACCTGACCGTGATGTTGCTGGACAACAACATTTACGGCCTGACCAAGAAGCAGACTTCCCCCACCACCCCGACGGGCTACAAGTCCAACACCCAGCCCCACGGCAGCTACCTGCCCCCCATGAACCCTCTGCAGGCCACGCTGGGCATGACGAATGCTTCCTTCGTGGCCCAGACGGCCGAGTGGGTCCCCGCGCACCTCTTCGAAACGCTGAAGGCCGCCCACCGGCACAAGGGCCTTTCGTTCGTGCGCATCCTGCAGCGCTGCCCCCACTTCACCCCGGACCTCTTCAGCGACGCGGTGAAGAAGACCGACCTGGTGGAGATCCTCGCCCATCCCGAGGGGATCGTGGTGGACGGGCTGGACAAGATCTACAAGCAGCAGGTGCGCCACGACCCCGCCGACATCCATCATGCGCGGGAGCTGGCCGAGGACACCCAAGTCATCCGGATCGGGCTCTTCTTCCGGGACGAGACCCGACCCCGCTACGAGGAGACCCGATCGGTCCAGAAGCGTACCGCCCGCGAGAAGATTGAAATCCTCAACGAGGAACTCGACCGCTATGCCATCTGACACGGGGATGGTCGCGACCAGCGATCTGGCGCTGAAGGCGCTCGAAGCGCTCGGCCCCCGGGTGAAGGCGTTCCACTCGGCTGTTGCCACCGCCGAGGAGGAGATCCGGGGCTATGTCACCCACCGGCGCGGCATCTCCGAGCACCGCGCGGAGCGATCCCTGGCGGAGCTGGGGCCCTTCGCGGTGGGGCGCATCGACCCGGAGAGGTTCGCTGCGCTGCTCGTGGACGTGGACGACCTCACGCCCGACGCCGAGGGCGTCATGGAACGGGCGGAGCAAATCCTGGCCGAGTTCTCCGTGGACACCGACTTCCACCTGGTGTTGGTGCCGAAGGGTGGAGACCTGCGCGATGCGGTAAAGGAGGCGCTGAACCACGTAGGGCAGGTGTTCGGGGCGTCCCGCGCCGTGGAGCTGGCGCGCTCGGGCCTCTTCGACCCTGACCAGCACAGCCTCTTCCTCTCCGCCCTCCCGTTCCGGAAGTGGAACCGGGAGGAGCGGCACCTGGCCCCGCCGTTGGTGGTGGATCTGGATGCCGAGGACCTGATTCCCGCCGGGCTGGGCGAGTTCCTGGACGGAGTGGTGAAGATCGTGCTGGTGGTGAAGGGGCCGACCACGCCAGCGCCGCTGGCCCGCCTCATCACCCCCGGCACGTACGTCGTGCAGACGGCGGATCCCGCCGACCTCGCGGGGCTGGCCCGCTCGTCCCATCCCGGTGTGGCACTCCTCTTCGACGCGGTACGAGCCGAGCAGGCCCGCTTCGTCCACGACCCCGACGCGGGCGCGGCGCCGTGGAAGCGGCTCACGGTGAGCCATATACCTGAGCAGCCCGAGGTGGGGCGGGGCCGGAGGGCTCCCACCTGGCTCGAAGAGTTGGCTCACCTGGAGGCTCTGGCCAGGAAGCCCGCCGGGGGCCTGGATCTCGGAGCCGTGGAGGGCGAGCCCGCCGCGGCGGAGACGAAGCCTGCCGATCAGCTCGCGGCGTGGCTCCTCTCCCAGACCGACCTGGCCGGGACGTGAGGAGGGTCGGGTGATCGCTGCCGGTGAGATCGTCGGCTCCGTCGCGGTCCTGGGCGGGGTGGCCACGTTCTTCGCCGCCTTCATCGCGCTGGCGAACGCCAAGTTCAAGGTATGGGAAGACCCCCGCATCGACGGCGTGCGGGACCTGCTCCCCGGCGCCGACTGCGGCGCATGCGGAGAGGCCGGCTGCCGGGCCTTCGCGGAGGCCGTGGTAACGGGGCGGAGGCCCCCGGCAGGGTGCACGGTCATGAGCGACGACATGCGGGCCGAGGTGGCGGCGTTCATGGGGATCGACGCAGGTTCGGCGGACAAGCGGGTGGCGCGCCTGCTGTGCGCCGGCGGAAGGGACGTGGCGCCCTACAAGGGGCGCTACCACGGCGTGGAGAGCTGCGCGGCGGCGGCCGCGGTGACCGGGGGCGGCAAGGCGTGCCCCTGGGGTTGCCTGGGCTTTGCCGACTGCGCGGTGGCGTGTGACTTCGACGCCATCACCATGAGCCCCGCCGGTCTCCCGGTGGTGGACCCGGAGAAGTGCACGGCCTGCGGCGATTGCGTCGAGGCGTGCCCCTTGGGCCTCTTCGTCCTGATGCCCATCAGCCACCGTCTGGTGGTGCAGTGCAAGAACCTCTTGATCGGAGACGCGGCGACCGCCGTGTGCTCCGTGGCGTGCAACGCCTGCGGGCGCTGCGTCGCCGACGCCGCGCCGGGCCTCATCTCCATGGTGAACGGCCTGGCCACCATCAACTACGATCAGATCGAGCTGGAGAACCCCAAGGCCATCGAGCGGTGCCCCACCGGGGCCATCGTGTGGATCGAGGGCCAGCAGTTCCCCCAGCTCTTCAACTCCGCAGGGAGTGAGGCCGCATGAGCAAGCAGTCAGAAGGCGTTAAGACCCCCAAGTATCCCGGCATCCAGGAAGCCACTGACGGCACGGGTGCCCTGGTGCACTCCGAGACCAACGCGTCCGAGGCAGCGGGTGCCTACCCGATCACGCCCTCCACCCAGATGGGCGAGGGGTGGGCCGCGGCTGCGGCGGCGGGGAAGCTCAACGTGAACGGCCGACGCCTTCTCTTCTTCGAGCCCGAGGGGGAGCACGCCGCCGCCGCGGTCACCGCGGGCATGAGCATGACGGGTCTACGCGCCGCGAACTTCTCCAGCGGCCAGGGCGTCGTGTACATGCACGAGTCCCTGTATGCGGCCACCGGCAAGCGCCTCACCTACGTGCTGAACGTGGGCGCCCGGGCCATGACCAAGCATGCGCTCAACGTGCATGCCGGCCACGACGACTATCACGCGGTGGACGACACCGGCTTCTTCCAGATCTTCGCGAAAGACGTGCAGGAGGCCGGCGACTTCACGCTCATCGCCCACCGCATCGCTGAGTTGTCGCTGAATCCGGGGATCAACGCCCAGGACGGGTTCCTGACCACGCATCTCATCGAGACGGTGCGCCTCCCCGAGCCCGCGCTCATCAAGGAGTACCTGGGCGACCCGGCGGACATCATCGACACGCCCACGCCGGCCCAGCGGATGACCTTCGGCGAGAAGCGCCGCCGCATCCCCGAGCTGTTCACGGTGGACTACCCCACCATGCTCGGGCCCGTCCAGAACCAGGACTCCTACGCTCAGGGGGTCGCGGCCCAGAGGCCCTTCTACTTCGACCATATCGCCGATCTGGCCGACCAGGCCTTCGCCGAGTACGCCGCCCTCACCGGCCGTACCTACGGGCGGGCTGTGGGCTACCGCCTAGACGACGCCGAATACATCCTGGCCGGGCAGGGCTCCGTGGTCCCGAGCATGGAGGTGGTGACGGACCATCTTCGGGAAAAGGGAATCAAGGTGGGCGTGCTCAACGTGAGCATGTTCCGGCCCTTCCCCGCTGACCTCATCACCAAGATCCTCGCCGGCATCAAGGGCGTGACCGTGCTGGAGCGCACGGACCAACCTCTGGCGGTGGACCAGCCCCTGGTCCGCGAGATCCGGGCTGCAATGACGCAGGGCGTGGAGAACTGGAAGGTGCTGCACGCCGGCGGGAACGGCGCGAAGAAGGGTTTGGCCCTCCCCTACCCCAAGCTCACCGCCATCGACCCGGCGTCCCTGCCGGACTTCTACTCGGCAGGCTTCGGGTTCGGCAGCCGCGACCTGCAGCCCGGCGACATCGTCGCCGCGGTAAACAACATGCTTCCCGGCGGGAAGCACAAGCGGCAGTTCTACCTGGGGATCGACTTCATCCGGAAGGGGACCAGGCTCCCCAAGCTCCAGATCTGGCAGGAGGAGCTTCTGGAGGCCTATCCCGACCTGGCCGACGCATCTCTCGAGTCGGCGGGTGACCTGAATCTGCTTCCGGCCGGGGCCACCGCGCTCCGCATCCACTCGGTGGGTGGGTGGGGCGCCATCACCATGGGCAAGAACATCGCCATGACGGCGTTCGAGCTCTTGGGGATGCACGTGAAGGCCAACCCCAAGTACGGCTCGGAGAAGAAGGGGCAGCCCACCACGTTCTATGCGGTGCTGGCGCGCGAGCCCATCAAGCTCAACTCCGAGCTCAAGACCGTGAACGTGGTGCTGGCCCCCGACGGAAACGTGTTCAGTCACTCCAACCCCCTCTCGGGGATGGAGGAGGGAGGCGTGTTCGTCATCCAGAGCCACGAGTCGCCCGAGGATCTGTGGCGCTCCCTCCCCGAGGACGCCCGTCGGTACATCCGCGAGAAGAAGATCAAGGTCTTCTGCCTCGACGCTTTCGGCATCGCGTCCAGCGAGGCCTCCGACGCCGAGCTCCGCTACCGCATGCAGGGCGTGGCCTTCATGGGCGCCTTCTTCCGGTGCTCCCCGCTCGCGGCCAAGGAGGGGATGGACGAGGCCGGGCTCTTCGAGGGGATCACGAAGCAGATCACGGCCAAGTTCGGCAAGCTGGGCCAGCGGGTGGTGGACGACAACATGCGCGTCATCCGCCGGGGCTTCGACGAGGTGAAGGAGGTCCCCACCGACGCCGTGGTGGGCGCCGACGAGGCCAAGGAAGCGCCGGGCTCCCGCATCCCGTCGCTCATGGACACCCCGAACGCCGAGGGCGGCCTGGGCAACCAGGGGCGCTTCTTCGAGCAGGTGTGCTCCGTGTGTGCCGTGGGCCAGGACGGCATCTCCGACCCGTTCGCTGCGATCTCCGCCATCCCGGCGGCCACCAGCACGGTGCGGGACATGACCGCCATCCGCCTCGAGGTCCCCGAGTTCATCGCGGAGAAGTGCACCGGGTGTAGCCAGTGCTGGGTGCAGTGCCCCGACGCGGCCATCCCCGGCCTGGTGCTCTCGGTGGAGGACCTGTACGACACCGCCATCCGGACCTCGGCGAACGGGAAGCCCAACGACCGGGTGAAGCAGATCTCCAAGCATCTGGCCAAGGAATCCCGCAAGATCCTGAAGGGTGTGCCCTTCAAGACTTTCGGCGCCGTGGCCTCCGCAGCGTACGCCAACGTGGTGGAGAAACTGGGGTGGGACGCCGAGAAGCGCGCCCAGCTGGATGCCGAATGGGCCCGGGTCTTCCCCGTGCTGGCCGAGTTCCCGCTGGCGAAGACGGGACCCTTCTTCGACGTCCCCGAGGGGAAAGCGAAGGACTCGGGCGGGCTCCTGGCCATCACCATCAACCCCGAGGCGTGCAAGGGGTGCAACATCTGCGTCAACGTTTGCCCCGAGCACGCCCTGGTTACCGTGCAGCAGGACGACGACATCGTCGAGAAGCTCCGCCGGAACTGGAAGTTCTGGGAGCAGCTCCCCGACACCGACGACCGCTTCGTCAATGTCCGCGACATCGATGAGGGCATAGGGGTGCTGTCGTCCCTCCTCCTGAAGAAGGGCAACTACCGGTCCATGGTGGGCGGCGACGGCGCGTGCATGGGGTGCGGCGAGAAGACCGCCGTGCACCTGGTCACATCCACCGTCGAGGCGCTCATGCAGCCCCGGGTGGAGAAGCTCCTCGGGCGCATCGACGGGCTGGTCGCCGCGCTGGACAAGCAGGAGCGGGAGATCCTGGGCAGCTCGGTGGACCTGAAGGCCGCCGTCAAGTCCGAGGGCTCCGTGGGGGTGACCATCTCCCCCGAGAAGCAGGATCAGCTCAAGCTGCTCCAGAAGTCCAAGGAGGAGATGGAGCACCTGAAGTGGCTCTATGTCGAGGGCCCCAGCGGCCGAGGCCGCGTTCCCCTGGGCATCACGAACGCCACCGGGTGCTCCTCGGTGTGGGCGAGCACCTACCCCTACAATCCCTATCCCTTCCCCTGGGTGAACCACCTCTTCCAGGACGCGCCCTCCATCGCCATCGGCGTCTTCGAGGGGCACATGCGGAAGATGGGGGACCACTTCCTGCAGCTCCGGCGGGCCGAGCAGCTCGTGGCGGGCACGTACGACGCCTCCGCGTTCAAGAAGCTCACCGAGGAGTTCGGCTGGAAGGACTTCACCGACGAGGAGTTCCACCTGTGCCCGCCCATCATGGCCATCGGGGGCGACGGCGCCATGCTGGACATCGGCTTCCAGAACCTGAGCCGCCTCATGGCGAGCGGGAAGCCCATCCGGGTCATGGTGCTGGACACGCAGGTCTACTCCAACACCGGCGGACAGGCGTGCACGTCCGGGTTCACCGGGCAGGTCGCCGACATGTCCGCATGGGGTAGGGCAACACACGGGAAGACGGAGGTCCGCAAGGAACTGGCCTTCATCGCCATGGCCCACAGAGGCGTTTTCGTACACCAGACCTCGCAGGCCTCCGCTTCCCACCTCATCCAGGGCGTTCTCAAGGGGCTGAACAAGCGGCGCCCGTCACTCTTCATCGTGTACACGCCGTGCCCCGTGGAGCACGGACTGGCGGACGACTGGGCGCCTACGGCGGCCAGGCTGGCGCTGGAGGCCCGGGCCTTCCCCTTCATCACCTACGACCCCGACGGCGGCAAGGACATCGCCGACTGCCTGTCCCTGGACGGCAATCCGCAGATCGACGAGGTGTGGCCGACCTATCAGCTCCAGTACGTGGATGCCCTCGGGAAGGACGCATCCATGGACCTGCCCCTCACGGTGGCGGACTGGGCGCTCACCGAGGTCCGCTTCCGGAAGAACTTCCAGTCCATCAAGAAGACGGACTGGAACGACGACCAGGTGCCCTTCCACGAATTCGTGGCCATGAGCCTCGAAGATCGGTTGGGGAAGACGCCGTTCATCTGGACGCTGGAGAAGGACCGGACCCTGAAGCGCATGGCGGTCTCCCTGGAGATGGTGACCCTGGCCGAGGACCGGCTCATGTTCTGGCACCAGCTCAAGGAGATGGCCGGCCTCGACGTGCCCGATGCGGTGCGGGACGCCATCGAGGGGTCCATGGATGCCGACTTCGATGCGAAGCTGGACGCGCTCCGCGTGGAGTACGAGGCGAAGCTCGCGGACCTGAAGGCCACCTACCCCAAGGCCATCGCCCGCCGTATGGCCGAGGGGCTGCTGCGGCTGGGTGACGGCGACATGACGGTGTCGGACCTGCTCACGCGGGCCGAGGCCACGCCCGGGCTCACGCCCATCGGACCGATGGACGGGGGCGACCGCGGCGGCGGAGGTGTGTCCGCGCCGGCGGCGCCCGCCGAGGCGGCAACAGCCGCGCCGGCCGCAGCGGCGGCACCCGCGGCCACGGCCGAGGCGCCGGCGGCGGAGGAAGAGGAAGAGGAGATGAAGATGGAGGCGTACATCGAGTCGGCTCGATGCACGTCCTGCAACGAGTGCACCAACCTCAACCCTCGCATGTTCGCCTACAACGAGAGCAAGCAGGCCTACATCAAGGACGTGCGCGCGGGGACGTTCGCGCAGCTCGTCCAGGCGGCGGAGCGGTGCCCTGCGGGCATCATCCACCCCGGGGACCCGGTCAACCCGAAGGAGAAGGACCTCGCGAAGTGGATCAAGCGGGCGGAGCCGTTCAACTGACGTTTTCGCATCGCTTTTCAAGCGGGTGCCGGCTGGCGCAGCGGCACCCGCGATAGATCCGGCAGGCAGGGCAGGGAGAAAGGAACCACGTGCTCAATCTCTTCGGTGTCACCTTCAGGCACGGTGTGCATCCGCCGGACTCCAAGAGTCTGACGGAGCACCTGCCCATCCGGCGGATGCCGTTCCCCGGGCGCATCGCGCTTCCCCTGCGCCAGCACGCCGGCAAGCCGGCGCGCTGCCTGGTGAGGAAGGGCGACCGGGTCGAACGGGGCGACAAGATCGCCGAGGCCGACGGGTTCATGTCCGTACCCATTCACGCATCGGCGGCGGGGACGGTGGCCGAGATCGGTTGGTGGCCCCATCCTGACGGCTCCATGGCGGAGACGGTGGTCATCGACGTGGCTCGCCACAGCCCTCAGATTCCCCGTCCCCGCATGGTGCCGGACTGGCACGGGCTGAACCCCGACCAGGTGCGCAAGGCGGTGCAGGACGGCGGTGTGGTGGGGCTGGGCGGCGCCGCCTTCCCCACCCACGTGAAGCTGTCCCCCCCCAAGGACCTGGCCATCGAGTGGCTCCTGGTGAACGGCGCCGAGTGCGAGCCGTACCTCACCACGGACCACCGCACCATGGTGGAGTACCCGGAACGGGTGCACTTCGGCATCCGAATCATGATGCAGTGCCTGGGGGTGAAGCGGGCCGTCATCGGCGTGGAGATGAACAAGCCCGACGCCATCGAAGCCTTGGAGCGCGCCAAGCCGGCCGACCTGGACGTCACGGTGCAGGGGCTGCAGGTGAAGTATCCCCAGGGCGCCGAGAAGATGCTGATCCAGGTGGTGACCGGCCGGGAGGTCCCTTCCGGGAAGCTCCCCATGCACGTGGGGTGCGTGGTGCAGAACGTAGGCTCCATCGCCACCATCGCCGAGATCTTCGAGACCGGGCTTCCTCTCATCGAGAGGGTGGTCACCGTCACCGGCCCCGGCCTGAAGAGGCCCTCCAACCTCATCGTTCCGGTGGGGGCCATGCTGGGTGACGTGCTCGAGTTGTGCGGCGGCCTCACCGACGATGCCGCGGAGATCATCTTCGGCGGGCCCATGATGGGCTCGTCCCAGCCCGACCTGCGCACCCCTCTCACCAAGGGCGTGTCCGGCGTCACGGTGCTCACCTCCAAGGAGGTGAAGCCCAAGCAGACGTACCCGTGCATCAAGTGCGGGCACTGCCTGGACGCGTGCCCGGTCTTCCTCAACCCGTCGGCGCTGGGGATCCTGGCCCAGGCGGGGCGCTACGAGGAGATGCAGGAGAAGTTCCACCTGCAGGACTGCATGCTGTGCGGCTCGTGCTCGTACGTGTGCCCCTCGAACATCCCGCTGTCGCAGATGTTCGCGCTGAGCAAGATGGCGTTTCGCAAGCAGCAAGCCACCGCCGCGGCGAAGGCCAAGGCCCAGGAGGAGGGAAAGGTGGCGTGATGGACACTGCGCGCTTCGAGCTCACCGCGTCGCCCCACATCAAGGGCCCCGACTCGACCCCGGGGATCATGTGGTCGGTGGTGGCGAGTCTGGTCCCCGTGGTGCTGGCCGCTACCTGGTATTTCGGCCCCAGCGCCATCCTGGTGATCTCGGCGGCCACCCTTGGCTGCGTGCTCGTCGAGAGGGGGTTGGGCCCGGGCGGCAGTCTCCGGGACGGCTCGGCGGCCATCACCGGGATCCTGCTGGGCCTGACGCTTCCCGCCGGCATCCCGCTGTGGATGGCGTTCCTGGGCGGTGCCTTCGCCATCGGCTTCGGCAAGCTCCTGTTCGGAGGCCTGGGCCAGAACGTCTTCAATCCCGCGCTCCTGGGCCGGGCCTTCCTGCAGGCCGCGTTCCCGGAGGCCCTGACCACATGGCCGGACGTGTCCGGGCCGTGGTGGGCGCTCCGGGGCGACAACTTCGCCATGCCTCTCATGGCGGGGGACTCGGTTGCCACGGTCACCGGCGCCACGCCCCTCGGGCTCATGAAGTTCGAGGGCGTGGACACCGAGGTGGTGCGCCTTCTGATCGGGAGCACGGGCGGATCGCTGGGGGAGACTGCGGCCGTCGTG
>CAZJFX010000001.1:82006-205438 GCA_964545395.1 uncultured Gemmatimonadaceae bacterium
TCGTGATCCTGCTGTGCGGCGGCTACCTGGCGCTGAAGAAGTACCTCGATTGGCGCATCCCCGTTTCGATCTTCATCTCGGTGGCGGTGTTGGCTCAGATCATCCACGTGTTCGATCCCGGCAAGCCCGACGCGCTCTTCTCGCTCTTCAGCGGCGGCCTGATGCTCGGGGCCGTGTACATGGCCACCGACATGGTGACGTCGCCCACGACGCCGAAGGGCGCGTGGATCTACGGGGCCGGGATCGGCGCCCTGGTGGTCCTCATCCGTTTCTGGGGAGGGCTCCCTGAAGGGGTCATGTACGCCATCCTGCTCATGAACGGCGCCGTTCCCGGCATCAACCGGGTGACTCAGCCCAGGCTGTTCGGGACCGGGAAGGAGGCCATGTCATGAGCGAGCAGAAGCTCCCCATGGCGGGGCTGGACGGGGCACCGCCCACGCCTCCTGTCGCCAAGTCCACGTCCGCCGCCCGCCTGGTGGGGACGCTGGCGGTCGCCGGCGCCGTCGCCGGCGCGGCTATCGTGATGGTGTTCTCCTGGGCGAATCCCCTCATCCAGGCGAACCAGGCTGCGCGCCTGACCGGGGCCATCACCGAGGTTCTGGGCGGCGCGGCGCGCTACGAGACCGTGTTCCTGGACGGCGGCGCCTTCACCAAGGAGCCCCAGGCGGACACGGCGACCCTGGACCGGGTCTATGTGGGATACGATGCGGCCGGGGCGCCCCACGGCGTGGCCATCGTGACCGAGGCTTCGGGCTTCTCCGACGTGGTGCGCGTGATCTTCGGGTACGATCCTACCAGCGGCGATCTGCTCGGCATGAAGGTGCTGGAGAACAAGGAGACCCCGGGTCTGGGGGACAAGATCGAAAAGGACTCGATGTTCGTGGGTGAGTTCGCGGACGTGGGCACCCCGCTCGTCGGGGTCAAGAAGGATCGCGCCACGGGGGCTCACGAGGAGATCGTGATGATCACGGGCGCCACCATCTCCTCACGGACGGTGGTGGACATGATCAATCGGCGGATGGAGGCGCTCAGGGAGCCGGTGAGCGCCCTGTGGGCGTCCACGGCCGTGGCTTCCGGCGGTGAAGCCCCGGACGCCGCGCGGGCCGGTGCGACGGGAGGTGGGCTGTGAGCAAGACCACGCCAACGCAGGATCTGGTTTCCGGGATCTGGAAGCAGAACCCCGTTTTCGTCATGCTGCTCGGCCTGTGTCCCACGCTCGCCGTGACGAACAGCGTGGCCAACGCCATCGCGATGTCGGCGGCGACGTTCTTCGTGCTGCTCGGCTCGAGCGTCCTGGTATCGACCTTCAAGAAGTGGATCCCCAAGGAGGTGCGCATCGCCTCCTACATCATGATCATCGCGACGTTCGTGACCTTCGCCGACCTGGTCCTGGCGGCTGTGGTGCCGGACATCCACAAGGCCCTGGGGGCCTTCATCGCCCTCATCGTGGTGAACTGCATGATTCTGGGGCGCCAGGAGGCCTTCGCCGCGAAGAACACGGTGGGCCGCGCGGCACTCGACGCCATCGGCAGCGGGATCGGCTTCTCCATCGCGCTCCTCATGATGGGCTCGGTGCGCGAGGTGCTCGGCAACGGCACCTTCCTCGGGTTCCATGTCTTCGGGCCGTCCTTCGCGCCCTGGGTGATCATGATCCTTCCTCCCGGAGGGTTCTTCACCCTGGGTGTGTACCTCCTGATCTTCGCATGGTGGAAGGGGCGGAAGCAGACCACGGTGCACCCACGCCGCTGGCTCCATGAGGTCACGGCCGAGGCGGGAGACTGACCATGGGCGAGCTCTTCTGGATCTTCATCAGCGCCATGCTGGTGAACAACTTCACCCTGGTGATGTTCCTGGGCCTGTGCCCGTTCCTGGGCGTGTCGGCGAAGATCGCCACGGCCCTCCGCATGGGCTTGGCGAACATCTTCGTGCTGACGCTCACCTCGGTGGCGGTGTCCTTCCTGAACGCGTTCATCCTGCCCAGCACGCCGTACCTGGGGCTCATCTCGTTCATCGTGGTCATCGCGTCGCTGGTGCAGATCGTGGAGGCGGCCATCAAGAAGCTGTCCCCCACGCTCTTCCGTGAGCTGGGGATCTTCCTGCCGCTCATCACCACGAACTGTGCCATCCTCGGCCTGGCCACCTTCCAGACCAACCGGGGCTACAGCTTCGTCGAGGGGCTCTTCTTCGCCTTCGGCGCCGGAGCGGGCCTCACGCTGGCGCTGGTGCTCATGGCCTCGATCCGGGAGACGGTCGAGCTGGCCGACGTCCCGGCCATCGCCCGGAACATGGGCCTCGTTCTCATCCTCGCGGGGAGCCTGTCGCTGGCCTTCATGGGCTTCGCCGGGCTGTTCTCGTCATGATCGCCACTGCCCTGGGCATCCTCGCCATGGCCGCGCTCTTCGCGTTCGCCGGGCTGATCCGCCTCGGCGAGGGGAAGAGGTGCGGCAGCGGGCACTGCGACAGCTGTTCCAACGACTGCGAATTGGATCTCGAAGGGAGACGTCCATGAACCCGAACCGCCGTGACTTCCTCGCGCTGGGCGTGGGAGCCCTGGCCATCGCCACCCTGCCCCGGGCGCTGCGTCGCCCCGACCGGCTGGTGCGGCGCCAGATCCCCGCCATGGGCACGGTCGCGGAGATCGCCGTGCGCCATCCCGACGAGGCCTGGGCGCAGCGCGGCATGGACGCCGCGTTCGCCGAGCTGCGCCGTGTGGACGCGGCCATGTCGTACTTCAAGGGCGACTCGGAGGTGGGGCGCCTGAACGGCCTCGCCGGTCGTGCAGGCCTCCCCGTCAGTGACGACACCGCCGAGGTGCTGACCGCAGGCCTGCGCTGGGCCGAGGCCAGCGACGGCCGCTTCGACCCGTGCCTGGGCAACGTGTGCGCCCTGTGGCACGTGGGCACGCGCTCCGCACCGCCCTCCTCCGGTGAGCTGGAGGAGGTCGGGCGGGGGAACCGCTTCGCCGCGCTGGAGGTGGAGCGCGGGCGCTCGGTGGCCCGCGCGGTTCTGGCGTCGCACATCGCCGCCGTGGACCTGGGCGGGATCGCGAAGGGGTACGGCGTGGACCTGGCGGCCCGGGCGCTCCGGGACCACGGCCTCTTCCACGCTCTCGTGAACGTGGGTGGCGACTTGGTGGCCATGGGCGTGGACCAGGACGAGGACCCGTGGCGGGTGGGCGTCCGCTCTCCCGACGACCTGAGCGAGGTGGTGGAGGTGCTCCACGTCAGCGACCGGGCGGTCGCCACGTCGGGGGACTATCTGCAGTACTTCCAGCACGGGGGGCGCCGGTACCATCATCTCATGGACCCGGCCACCGGCGCGCCGCGCCGCACCAGTATGCGCTCCCTCACCGTGGAGGCGTCCACGTGCATGGACGCCGACGCCGCGGCCACCGCTCTCTTCGGGGTCTCCAGACCGGCAGCCGACGAGATCCTGGGTCGCGGAGCTCCCGGCGCGCGCATCGCGCACTCTGTCTGAGGAGGGCGACCATGGAGTTCCGCATGGCCTTTTGCGCCACCTGCGACCGGCCCGTGCGGGTCATGGTGAAGACGGACGTGCCTCCCGGACAGGCCCCGGGCCCCGACGACATCGTGTGCCTGGACCACGGCGAGATTTGCAGCGCGGGTACCGTCTGCCCCATCTTCGATGTTCCCAGCGAGCAGATGAAGCGGAATCTGGAGAACAGCCGATGAGGACAGAGCTCGCTTACTGCCCGAGGTGCGGCCACAAGGTTCGACTGGTCTTCACGGACCCGCCTCCCCACGACGGGCAGGCCAACCTCCGCGAGGACGCCGAGATCATCTGCCTCGACTACCAGGAAGGGTGCAGCGCGGAGGTGTGCCCCAACACCGGCAAGCCCGGGATCGTCATGGGTGTGCGCCTGGCGAAGAGCCACCTGAACGATGGCGCGTTCAAGACCATCCACGCCCGGTGCGAGGGGTGTGGCCAGGTAACGGACCTGGAGGTGCTGGACGACACGTTTGCGCTGTGTCCGCTCTGCAACACCATCAATCGGTGGGTCAGGCTGGACCTGGAGGATAGCACCATCACGATCACCGGGCGGTAGCGGGCCGCTGGGGTCAGTTGTCGGTCCAGTAGAGCGCGAAGAAGACGGTCCAGGCCAGTCCCAGGGCGCCCGTCCCGATGAGCGCCGGGACGCTCCCGGCGCTGGCGCCCACGGACAGCCCGTGGTGGAAGCCGCCCGGGTCGTGGTGCATCCAGCTCTCCGTGGGTAGCACCTCCGGGAGCGACACCCCGTCCCACCGCACGAAGAACGACCCCTGGTCCCGGACGTTGAGGCGCAGGCCCACCGTGGGGCCGCTCTTGCCGGGGTAGGCAGCGCCTCCGGCGGTGGTCTTGAGCAGTCCGCCTTCGAGTTCGACGCTCAGATCATCGGATAGCCAGTGCCGGCCGCGCAGGCGTAGGCCCGTGAGCACGTCGCTGCTGCCGGAGCCGACGGTGAACACGCCTCCCACGGCGAAGGTGGGGCTCAGGTTCACCATGTGCCCCAGGTTCCACTCCAGCACCTCGCCGAACGCGTCGGTGGCGGTCTGGAGGTCGCCGCCGTACGAGACCATGCGGGTTGTCTGGGCCACCGCCGTGCTCCCCTGCATCTCGATCAGCCAGAAGCTCCTGCACGCGGGCAGGGGCCGGCCGCGCAGGCACCCCACCTTCGCCTGGGCCGCGAGCCCGGACGCCCCCGCCAGGGCCCCCACGCACGCCAGCGCTGCAGCGAGGAGCATACGGCCCCGCGCGCCCGCACGGACCCCCGACGTCGTCTTCATCATGCCCCGCCTCCCGTGTCGAAAAGGGGTTCCAGGAACCGGAAGGTCCGGTACAGCTCCTCACCCTCGAGGGGTGGATCCAGGTGCTGGGCGCCAACGAAGGTGAGTTGCAGGACCCGGGCCAGCCGCGTCGCGGCCTCGCCCGAGCCCATGCGCTCCGCGCAAAGCTCCGCCAGAAAGGCCAACCGGCGCCGGTCGACCCTGTCCTGCACACTCCTCGCCTGGGGCTCGCGCGCCGCCCACCCGCGGATCGCCCGCTCGAGGCGCGCGATGCGGAGCTCCGAAGCCTCCCGGTTGAGCGCGCGGAGTCGGTCCTCGACGGCCGCGTCGCCGCGGCCCGTCGCGATCAGGCGGTCCGTGACCTGCTTTTCCCAGGCGCTCAGGAGCGCCTCGACGAAGGCGTCGCGTCCGGCGAAGTGGTGGTAGAACGAGCCCTTCGAGCGGTCGAGGCGGGCGCAGAGGGCGTCCACGGTGAGGGCGCCGTCCCCCTCCTCGGACAGGATCCGGAAGCCCTCTTCGATCCAGTCGTCCCTGGATGTCCTTCCCACGTTGGCCTCCGGGTCATCGGTTTTCCTGGGTTCCGGTGAGAAGATACCATACCGTATGGTATAGTCAAGCTCCGTTGCCAGGACGCCCGTCCCCACGTTTCCTTGTCTCCGCCATGAGCCTTCCCCCCCATCAGATCCCCGGCGGCCGGTTCCGCAATCCCTGGCCCGAAGCAGCGAGGGACGAGGGGCTGCGCAAGTCCATCTGGCGGGTCGCGTGGTCCTGGTGGCGGGAGGAGAGGCCGCCCGACCCTCCCGCCGGCTCCCTCCCCGTCGCGACTCCCGACCCCGCCAGGCCCATGGTGGATCCATCGGCTCGGGGGACGATGCGGATCACCTGGATCGGCCACTCCACGGCGCTGGTGCAACTCCCCGGGCTGAACCTCCTTACCGACCCTGTCTGGTCCGACCGGAGCTCCCCCGTGGGTTTCGTCGGGCCCCATCGCCTGGTCCCGCCGCCCCTGGGGCTGGACCAGCTTCCCCCGATCCACGCGGTCCTCCTCTCCCACGACCACTACGACCACCTGGATCTCCCCACGGTGCGCGCCCTCCATGGCCGCTTCGGGGACGGCGTCTCCTGGTACACGCCGCTGGGGTACAGAGGATGGTTCGGTGCCCAGGGGATCACCCGGGTCGTGGAGATGGACTGGTGGGAGCGGGCGCCGCTTCCCGGAGGGCGCTTCGAGGCGGTATGCGTGCCCGCGCGGCACTGGACACGCCGCCGCCCCGGGGGGACGAATCGGCGGCTCTGGGGTGGGTGGGCAGTGGTGCCCGCGGAGGGGCCGCGCCCCCGGGTTTGGTACGCCGGGGACACCGGGTACTGCTCCGCCTTCACCGAGATCGGAGAACGACTGGGGCCTTTCGACGCTTCGCTCGTCCCCATCGGGGCCTATGAGCCCAGGTGGTTCATGAGCGCGGCCCACGTGAACCCCGAGGAGGCGGTGCAGGCCTACAGGGACGCCGGAGGGACGGGGGCTTTCGTGGGGATCCACTGGGGGACGTGGCGCCTCACCTTCGAGGACCCCCTGGAACCACCCGGGCGGACGCGGGCGGCGTGGGAGGCAGCGGGTCTCCCCTCCGTCGATCTCCACATCCCCCGGCATGGAGAAACGCTCGAGGTGGAAGCCGGGTAGAACGCTCCTCGCTAACGAAATCCGCCCGTCCCGGATCTATCTTGTCTGCTGCTACGGCGGTGCAGGCTCACGCCCCATCCGGAGTCCGACCATGCGTCGCGCACCATCCCTCGCCGCCGTGCTGGCGGTCCTGGCTGCTCTCTCCTTCGCCTTTCCCGCCTCGGCCCAGAGCGTCGCCGGGACCTGGGATCTGTCCTGGGAGACGCCCCGCGGTGCCCAGAACACCACGTTCGTCTTCGCCCAGGACGGGATGAACGTCACCGGAACCGCCCGGGTGCGGCGAGGCGAGAACACCGTGGAGGTGCCGGTGAAGAACGGCATGCTCCACGGCGACCAGCTCACCTTCTCGGTGGAGTTCGGGATGGGCCAGCGGACCATGGCCCAGACGTTCACGGCCACGGTGAAGGGGGACGCCATGGAGGGGACGATCACCACGCCCCGGGGAGAGAACCCCTTCAAGGGCGTCCGCAAGCGGAGCTGATCTCGGGGGACGCGGAGGCACTCTACTCGAGGCCGACGCGCCGCGCATGGTGTAGGAGCGCTCCCTACTCTTCCGGGACCAGCTCCGGCAGGTACTCGTCGAGCATGTTGCGCCACGTGGGCCAGTCGTGGTGCCACTCGGGTCCCCATGAGTCCACGCGGTTGGGCACGCCCTTCCCACCCAGGACGTGGGCCACGCGCCACGACTCGCCGATGTCCTCGGACCGTCCCTCCCCGGAGGCCAGGAGCACGAAGCGCTGGCGGAGCGTGGCCAGGTGCTCCTCGCCGTGGAAGTCGCCGAGCCAGTGCAGCGGCGATGCGTACCAGAAGTCCGCGGTGGGCGGGGCTTGCAGGAAGCGCAGGAGGTCGTACGTCCCGCTCATGCACAACGCGCGGGTGAACACGTCCGGGTAGCGGCACACCGCGGCCAGGGCCTGGAACGCCCCGATGGAGGCGCCCGCGGTGGCGATCCCCAGCCCCGGGGTGCGGCAGTCGCTCCAGATCCAGGGGACCAGCTCCTGGCGGACGTATTCCTGGAACTGGTTCATGATCCACATGCGGTGCTGGGGCGAGCCCTCTCCGGCCAGCAAGGCTCGCCCGGCCACGCTGTCGCAGGAGTAGATCTTGATCGTCCCCTGCTCCAGGTGCTGCGCCAGGGTGGCGACGATGTGGAAGCGCTCGATCTCCTCGGCGTCCCCGCCTGCGGTGGGGAAGATGAGCACGGGCATGCCGTAGTGCCCCCAGCGCGCCACCGCCACCTCCTGGTTCAGGCGATGGCTGAACCAGCTCGTGCGCTCCTTCATGACTCGGCTCCTGCGGGCTCGTCGGCCCGCTACTGCTGGATACGGCGGAAGAAGAGATCGTTGAACGCCTGGGCCCGAGCAGGACCACGCGGGAGGCGCGGAGGCTCACCCAGCCCTCACCCGGATCGTCTCGCCCACGGCGTTCAACATAGCGCGGAGCTCGTCGTAGTCGGGGTGCTTCATGCGCATCCAGACGTTGGCCATGTAACCGGCCTCGATGGGCTGGGTGGGGGTCCCGGGGGGAGGGAAATGGGCGTCGATGATCCACTCACCGCAGCGCCGCCAGATCTCCTGGGTGCCCTTGTAGCCGTGGATCACGCCGTCGGCCTCGGGGCGGAGCGCGATGATGCCGGCGGCGAAGCGCCGGGACGCCTTACGCACGGTCGTGCCGAACACCACCGCCATGGCCCACTCGTGGTAGATGTCGATGTCGTTGCCCACGGCGTAGAGGTCCCACGCCCGGACTCCGGGAGGGCGGCATCCGATCTCGGAGAACCTCAGCCCGTTGGGGCCGAAGAACCACTCCATGTGCGTCGCCGACGTCTCGATCCCCAGGAGCTTGTTGACCGTGCGGCCCATCTCCAGGACCTCTTGGTAGCCGGGCGCGGCCTCGACGCGGTTCGTGGCTACGAACTGGGGGGAGATCCACCGCGTCCTCATGGCCTCGAGGACGTTGGGGTAGTAGTGGGTAATGAACTCGTGGGCTACCCGTCCGCCGATGGTGATGGTGTCGTAGAAGGCCTCGTGGCCCTTGTTGAATTCCTCCACGGCCACCTGGGGCCCGTGACCTACGCCCGCGCGGTCCAGCGCTCCGCGGAGCGCCTCGTCCGAGTCCACCTGCTCGGTGCCCGAGGCGCCGGCGGCGCGCGGCTTCACTACCAGGGGGTATCCCACCTTCCTGGCGAACGCGAAGATGGCTTCCCGGTCGCCGCTCCCCAGGAAGGCGGCGCACGGCACGCCCCCAGCGCGCAGGGCCTCCTTCATGGCCGGCTTGTCCCGGCACAGGAAGGCCGTGCGGAGCGAGGTGCCCGGGATCCCCAGGCGCTCCCGGGCCTCGGCCACCGGGAGCACGTGCGCCTCCACGGTGGCCTCCAGACGGTCCACCTTCATCCGGTCGTCCATCCAGCGCACCACCCGCTCCAAGGCGTTCACGTCCACCACCGAGGGCACCTGCTCGTAGCGGGTGAGCCAGCGGCGGAGGTCGTCGTCCAGGGTTTCCACAGGGCGCTCGCCAACAGCCGAGACGGTGGCGCCGGTGAGGTTCAGCCCCCGCACGAACTCCCTCTGGTTGCCGGGGAAGCAGGGTTCCACGAACACGACATGCATGGTCAGGCTTCCTGGCCGGGGTCGGCGGGCGGTGGGGAGGCGGTGCCCGGATGGGGTCGGCGGGGACAACATAGGCGACGGGGTGCGGCGATGGTACCGGAGGGTGACCCGGGCGGGTAGCTTGTCGGCATGGCCCACCTGACCGTTGTCGCGCCCTGGTTCGCCAAGACCACGCTCCGCTTCATCGCGGCCCGCCTGCACATCGTCCCGGGGTGAACCCATGCACATCGTCCATCTGGTGGCTGAATACTGGCCTTTCGCCCGCACCGGGGGTCTCGCCGAGGCCGCGCGGGGCATCGCCACCCATCAGGCCCGCCACGGTATGAAGACAAGCGTGTTCATGCCTCTGTACCGTGTGGCCAGGGAGCGGGCGGGGGACGTCCAGCTCTGCTGCGAGGTCGCCGTCCCCATGGGAGGCGGTATGCACACGTGCCGCATCATGCGGACGGCCGAAGCGGCCGACGGGCCCACGACCTTCTTCGTGGACGACCCCGGCGCCTTCGACCGTGCCGGGATCTACGGCGAGGGGGGCGGGGACTACCCTGACAACCATTTCCGATTCGCTCTCTTCGTCCGCGCCGTGCTGGAGGCTCTCCCCCGGGTCGCGCCGGACGAGCACATCGTGCTCCATCCCCACGACTGGCACACCGCGCTGGCGCCGGTCTACCTGCGCACCGTTTACAAGGGCCAGCCGTTCTACGACCGGGTGGCGTGCGTGCTCTCCGTGCACAACGCCGGATATCAGGGCCTCTTCGGGCCCGAGATCATTCCGGAGATCGGGCTCCCGCCGGAGGTCTGGCACTGGAGCCGGATGGAGTACTACGGGAAGCTGAACTGGCTCAAGGGCGGCCTCGCCTTCGCGGACTGGGTGACCACGGTGAGCCCGACCCACGCCCACGAGCTGCGGACGGCCGCCGGCGGCTTCGGACTCCACGACTTCTTCATCGCGCTGGGCGACCGGATGCAGGGGATCCTCAACGGAATCGACCAGGATCTGTGGGATCCCACCGACGATCCCGAGGTCCTCCAGCCCTACTCGAGGGACGATCTCTCCGGGAAGCGGGTGTGCAAGGCATGGCTCCAGGAGACCGCCGGCCTCGCCGTAGAACCCGAAGCCCCCCTGGTGGCCATGACCGCCAGACTGGCAAAGCAGAAGGGCTTCGACATCATCCTGGGAGACGGGCTCCTGTATCGCCTGGACGAGGCCCAGTTCCTCTTCCTGGGTGAGGGGGACCCGGGATACCAGCACCAACTCCAGGAGATCGCCAACGCGCTCCCTCACCGGGTTGCGGCGTTCTTCGAGTTCACCGAGTCACGGGAGCATCGGCTCCTCGCCGGAGCGGACATCCTGCTCATGCCCTCCCAGTACGAGCCGTGTGGGCTCACCCAGATGAGGGCGCAGCGGTATGGGGCTCTCCCGGTGGTGCGGCGCGTCGGAGGTCTTTCCGACACGGTGGAGGACCAGGTGACCGGGTTCGTCTTCGACGACTACACGACTCACGCACTGGAGGTGGCGCTGCGCCGTGCGTTCGCGGTATACCGGGACAAGAAGGCCTGGGAGCGGCACATGAAGGAAGCCATGAGCCGGGACTTCGGGTGGGAGCAGTCGGCCCGCAAGTACCTGCTCCTCTACGAGGACGCGCTCATTGCCCACCTGTACGTGCCGCTGTGAAGCACGGCTGAGGGGTCTCCTGTTGGCCACCGCTCCTATCGGCGGTGCTCGCCGTTCGCAAGCTGCCGATTGCTGGCGCTCGCGCACTTCCGCTATCCTCAGCGCATGATCCTCCGGGCTCGCCTCGACCTCTCCTTGGCGGACTTCGCGCACGGTGCGCTCGCGTGCGTCCTCCGGGCCTCCAGAGAGGGCCTGGAAGCGACGATCCGCGGTGCCTGCGCGCCGCGGCAGGACGCGTTCGTGTGCCTTTCGGTGCGCTCCGGCTTCGATGTCCTCCTGGGCGCGCTCGCCCTGCCTCCGGGAGACGAGGTCCTCTTCTCGGCGGTGACGATCCCCGACCTGCCGCGCATCGTTCGGGCCCATGGCCTGGTCCCGGTTCCGGTGGATGTGAACCCGGACACCCTGGAGCCCGACCCCCGGGCTCTTCAGCGGTGCCTGTCGCCGCGCGCGCGGGTCCTGGTGGCCGCCCATCTGTTCGGCGCGGTTGCAGAGCTCGACGCGGCGCGGGCGGCCGCCAGGGCGCACGGGCTCCTGTTCGTCGAGGACTGCGCCCAGTCCTATGCTCCGGGCCGCTCCGTGGGGAGCCTGGACAGCGACGTGCGCATGCTGAGCTTCGGTCCCATCAAGACCGACACGGCTCTGGGGGGTGGCGTGCTCTGGGTGCAGGACGCAGCGCTGCGGGCGCGCATGGAGGAACTCCAGAGCCGCCTGCCTCTCCAGACCCGCGGCACCTACGCCAAGAGGGTGCTGAAGTACGCCTTCCTGCAACTCCTGGGGCGGGAGCCCCTGTTCGCGCTCTTCAGGGGATACGCCCGCCTGCGGGGGACGAGCCACGACGCGATCATCGGACGGGCCACCCGGAGCTTCGCCGGTGGGGAGCTCCTGGAGAGGATCCGTCGCCGCCCCTCGACCCCGCAACTCGCCCTTCTGGCCCGTCGCGTGACCCACCCCAACCTGGCGCGCCTGAGGGCCCGCGCCACCCTCGGAGACGAGTTCGCCCATGCGTTGCCGGAGGCGATGCGGCGCCCCGGAGCGGGGGTCGCCGAGCACACGCACTGGCTCTTTCCCGTTCTCGTATCCCGGCCCGACGAGCTGAAGACCTTCCTGTGGGCACGGGGGTTCGATGCCACACGCGGCACCAGCAGCCTGGCGGCTGTGGAGGCGGCGCCCGAGCGCTCCGATATCCAGGCCCCCCGGGCTTTGGCCATCATGGAGCAGCTCCTGTTCGTGCCGGTCTACCCCGAGATCCCCGCGGCGACCCTTGAGCGCTTGGCCATCGCGCTCGCGGACTATGCTGCGGTATCCGCTTCCCCGGTGAGCGTTCCGGTCCCGTCCCGTGCGCGGTGACCCCGGAACTCCGCCCCCGGGCTTTCCCGTCTGGGGGGGAGCCTGGCGTCGGGAGACCTGGGCCCGCGTGGACACCCCCGGGGATCGGCCCGGAGAGCCCTGGGACCTCCTCGTAGTCGGCGGTGGCATAACGGGGGCGGGGCTCTTCCTCGAGGCGGCCCGCAGGGGGCACAAGGTCCTCCTCGTCGAAGCAAGGGACTTCGCCTGGGGAAGCTCCAGCCGATCCAGCAAGCTGGTGCACGGAGGGATGCGGTATCTCAAACAGCTCCGGATCGGGCTCACACGGACCCTCCTCGTGGAGCGGGACCGGCTCCTTTCCGAGGTGCCGGGCCTGGTGGACCCCTTGGGCTTCCTCCTCCCCCAGTACCGGCACCGTGCTCTCGACCTCCTCGGGTACGGCGTCGGAGTCACATGCTACGATCTCTTGCGGGGGCGCCTGAAGGGCTGGAGTTGGCGCTCCGCCGCCGACGTGGAGCGCCTCGTCCCCGGGGTGGCCCGTGGGGGGCTCGTCGGGGGGATCGAGTACCTGGACGCGGTCACCGACGACGCCCGTCTCGTGCTCCGCGTCCTCAGGGAGGGTGCGGCTGCCGGCGGGGTGGCCCTGAGCTACGTGCGGGTGGAGGCGTTGGTGCAGGAGGGTGGACGGGTGGTGGGTGCGGAGATGCGCGACGAGGTCACCGGCGCCGGAGCCGCCGTGCGTGCGCGGGTCGTGGTGAACGCCACCGGCGCCGGCGTGGACGGGGTCCGGGCGCTCGTGGGGGAGAGGCCCAGGCTCCGCCCCCTTCGAGGTGCCCACCTCGTGCTGTCCGCCCTCCGTCTGCCACTGTCCCACGCCGTGGCCTGCCGCCACCCCCGGGACGGCCGCTACGTCTACGTGCTCCCGTGGGAAGGGGCCGTCCTCCTCGGCTGCACCGACGTGGACCACGGCGGGAGGGACAACATGGAGCCGAGAGCCACCGCGCAGGAGGTCGAGTACCTCCTGGATTTTTCCGACCACTGGCTCCCGGGGTTGGGGCTCCGGGAGGCGGATGTGCTGGGGACCTTCGCGGGGGTGCGGCCGGTGGTGGGGCGAGGGCGTCGGGCAACCCACGAGGAGCCACGGGACTCGGTGGTCTGGGAGGAATCGGGTCTTCTGACGGTGATCAGTGGGAAGCTCACCGCGTTCCGGTCGACGGTCCGGCAGGCGCTGGCCTCCGCGGCCCGGCATCTCCCCGAGTCGCGCCATCCCGATTCCCGGAGACCCTACTTCACCTCTGCGGGAGCCGCCGGTGCCGGGGGCGTGGCCGCGCTCCCGGAGGCGCGGGCCCGCCGCCTGCTCGGCCGCTACGGGCCCGACGCCCCCGCCGCGGTGGCGGCCGCAGGCCCGGACGAGCTGCACCCCGTGCCGGGAACGGACGTCCTCTGGGCCGAGCTGCGGTGGGGGGCTCAGGCCGAGGGTGTGGTCCACCTGGACGACCTCCTCCTGCGGCGGGCACCCGTCGGCCTGCTCCTGCCCAGAGGGGGAGTGGACGTCCTGCCTCGTGTCCGTACCCTCTGCCAGGCCGCTCTGGGTTGGGACGACGAGACGTGGGACCGTGAGGTGGAGCGTTATGTCGGCCTGTGGTCGGAGATCTACGCGCCGCCGGGAACCCGGGGGGCGCCGCTCCTCGGGTCCGCCACGGGTGGGCGCTCTTCCCCGTCGGAGAACACGGAGGGCTGACGTTCGTCCAGCCCGCGGGCCGTCGCCATCTCCGTCAGGGCCTCTTGCATCCGGCGCCGCACCTCGTCCCGGAGCGCGGGCGCGTCTTCCGGTCCGAGCCCCTGGGTGGAGACCGGCTCCAGCACCCGCATCTCGACGTCGTTGGGCTCGAGGCGCGGGGCCCGCAGGTCCGTGCGGGGCTTGAGGGGCGACAGCACGATGGGCACGATGGGGACCCCTGCTTTCACGGCCATCCGGAAGGCGCCGAGGCTGAAGGGCCCCAAGCGTCCCGTCTCTCTCCAACGGGTTCCTTCGGGCCCCAGCCATACCCGGTGCCGCTCCTCCCGGAGGGCCCGGACGGCGCTGGTGAAGCTGATGGCGGTGCGTGCCAGGTCGCCTCGGTCCACCGGGAAGTTCCCCGTGCGGCGGAAGAGCCAGGTCATCACCGGGATGTTCCACTTCCCGGTCAGCCGGGCCATGATCCGCGAGTCGGGCACGGCCTGGAAGAGGTGGGCGTAGACGCTGTAGCAGAGGACGCTCTGCTGGTTGCCCACGACCACCGCCGGGCACGAATCCAGCAGGTGCCCGGCTCCGGTGATGGTCACCCGGAGGCGGGCGAGCCGGCAGACGGGTCGCCCCATGATCCGCGCCACCACCGGCAGGATCCGAAGCGGGGGCGCACCCAGGAGTGAGAGCAGGGCTCCCCAGAGCACCGCTCCTCCGAAGACGGCGATTCCCAGCCCGATCCTGAACCAGGTGGGGATCCGTAGAAGGCGGGGAGGGGTCACGCTACCCTGCTCGGCCCTGGCGGGGGATGGTGGCTGGTGAGGCTACTCGGTGCACCCGCTCCAGGAACGGGAGGATGAGCCCCCACGCCTCCTTCCATGGCTCCGTCCACGGCGCCACGATCTCGAAGTGGCTGGCGTGGGGGATGACGTGGTGCACCGCCTCCTGTCCCTTCGCCGCCGCGAGCGCCGCGTACGCGTCCCCGTGGGCCGGCGGCACCGCGTAATCGTCCGCGCCGGTGAGGAGGATCTGGGGCACGCCGGTGGGCAGCAGCGCCGCCGGCGACGCCTGGGCGGTACGGAGGCTCTCGGGAGGCGGCGTCCCGCCCAGGAGTTGTGAGGGCGTGTCGCCGCACGCCTCCACGCTCATCCCGTGGTAGTGGGCCAGGTCGGCGATGCCCGCCAGGCTCACGACGCCGTGGATGGGGAGGGGGGCGGCGTCGTGGAGCTCCGCGCCCGCGGGGATGCGGTCGCGTGACGCCAGCCAGAGGGCCAGGTGGCCTCCCGACGAGTGGCCCACGGTGACGACGTGAGCCAGGTCGAGGGGGTGGGTGCGCGCCACGTTGCGGAGGTGGTCCGTGCCCGCCGCCACGTCCCGGAAGATCCCCGGCCAGGCGCCGCCGGGCTCGTCCAGCTTCCGGAACTCCAGGTTCCAGGTCGCCCACCCGGCCGCGGTGAGGGCCGCCGCCACCGGGTCCATGTAGTCGTTGTCGGCGATGGAGAGCCAGCACCCGCCGTGCACCACCACGGCCACGGGGAAGGGACCCGGGCCGGCAGGGAGGCGGAGCTCGGCGAACTGGAGGGTGTCCGCCCCGTAGGAGATGCGTGCGTCGTAGGAACGCCCCTCCCAGGCCACCGCTTCCCCGGACGTGATGTAGCGGGGAGCCTCGGACACCTGGGCTGCGGCGCATGCGGGTGCCGAGGCCGCCACGGCCAGGCACGCCCCGATGAGCAAGGCTTCCCGCCGGCGGCGCCCCGGCGCTTCCAACCGGCCACCGCTCGCCGGCGCCACCCTCGGGCGCCTCACGCCTCCGTGACCGTCACCTTCTTCATGACCACTTCCTGCACGGGCCGGTCGCCAGGGCCGACCTTCGTCTTCCCGATGGCGCGGACCACGTCCATGCCGCCCGTGACCTTCCCGAAGATGGCGTGCTTGCGGTCGAGCCAGGGGGTGGGAGCCAGGGTGATGAAGAACTGGGACCCCCCGGTGTTCGGGCCGGCGTTGGCCATGGAGAAGATCCCCTCCACATCGTGCTTGAGCCCCGGCGCGAACTCGTCGGCGATCTTGTAGCCGGGGCCGCCCCTGCCTGTCCCGTCCGGGCACCCGCCCTGGATCATGAACCCGTCGATGACCCGGTGGAAGATGAGGCTGTCGTAATACCCCTTTTTCGCCAATTCGATGAAGTTGCCGGCGGTCTTGGGGGCCACGTCCAGGAACATCTCGGCGGTGATGGTCCCGTGGTTCGTCTCGATGGTGACGGTGGGGTTGGCCACGTTGGCGCTCCGTGCTCGGGGTGGATGCCAACGCTACGGAAAACGGGAACGGGGGGGAACCCCGTGGAGCGGGGCCAGGCACGATACCCCCGAGGGCGTCCCGCGTTGCCTGGAGCGGCACCCCCCTCCTAGTCTATCCTCATGACCATCCGAGCTTCTCTCTTCGCCGGCACCGCCCTCCTCCTGGCGGCCGCCTCCTGCACCCCCGCTCTCAAGCTCACCCCCAGCGATGCCGACGCGGTCCTGACCCGCCATACGCTGGACGCGCCGGACCCGGGCCTCCCCGGCTCGTTCCGGGTGCTGACCCTCTACTACGGGAGCGGTACCGACGAGCGCCGCCCCGAGTATCGGGACTCGGTGGCCATCGAGACCCCGACGGTGGATGCGTCCAAGCTGGTGAGCCTGGGCGAGTCGGCGAAGTCGCGAAACAAGTACTGGGGGTTCGGGCCCGACAAGATGCCCCTGAACGCGCGCGTGTGGTATCCCGACGGGGCGGGGCCCTTCCCCCTGGTCCTGGTGGTGCACGGGAACCACAACATGAAGGACTTCTCGGACCCGGGGTACGATTACCTGGGTCGCCTCCTGGCCAGCCGCGGCTACATCCTGGCCAGCGTGGACGAGAACTTCATCAACGGGAGCATCCGGGGGGAGAACGATGCCCGCGGCTGGTTCCTGCTCAAGCACGTGGAGCTCTTCGGGCGCTTCAACCATGAGGAGGGCAACCCGTTCCGCGGGAAGGTGGACATGGGCAACATCGTGCTCATGGGCCACTCCCGCGGGGGCGAGGCCGTGGCCAACGCGGCGGCCTTCAACCGCCTGAGCCACTACCCCGACGACGCCACGCTGAAGTTCGACTTCGGGTTCGACATCAAGGGGATCGTCTCCATCGCCCCCGTGGACGGCCAGTACCTGCCCACGGGGCGCAAGGTGGAGGTCCGGGACGTGAGCTACCTCACGTTCCATGGGTCCCACGACGGCGACGTCACCAGCTTCCACGGCCTGCGCATCTACGACCGGCTCCGCTTCACCGACGGCGCGTTCCACTTCAAGTCCGCGGTCTACATGTACCGGGCGAACCACGGCCAGTGGAACACCGTATGGCAGAACAAGGACAACGGGCCCCGGAGCGCGCGCACCCTGGACCTGCGCGGCCTCGTTCCCCAGGAGGAGCAGCGCCGCTTCGCCGAGCTCTACATCTCGGCCTTCCTGGACGTGGTGCTCAAGGGGGACAAGCGCTACCTCCCCATCTTCCGGGACCACCGCGTGATCGGGAGCTGGCTTCCCAAGACGATGTACGTGACGCGCTTCGAGACCAGCGCGTTCCGTCCGCTGGCCACCTTCGAGGAGGACATCGACGTCACCACCGGCTCGGAGCCCGGGGTGACGCTCACCGGCGACTCCCTGGCCACCTGGAAGGAGGCGACGCTCCCCCTCCGTTCCGCCAACCGGACGGGAACATCGTCGTCCCAGGAGAACCAGGCGGTCTGGCTGGGCTGGAACAACCGCATCGCCGGGGACGACACCACCAGGGTCGGCTCCCCCGCCCGCTTCACGGTGTCGCTCCCCGAAGGACGGGCACGGGCGTGGGCGCTGGGCCCCGGGAGCACGCTGGACTTCATGCTGGGAGCCACCCGAACGACGCCGGGTCCAAGGAAGGACCCCGCCGCCGACACCACGAAGCAGGCGGGCCGCGGAGAGCGAGGCGGCCGCGGCGGCGGCGACCGCCCGCGGGAGGACGAGGACGAGGAGAAGCCGCCGGTGGATCTCACCGTGCAGGTGGAGGACGCCGCCGGGCGCACCGCTTCGCTGAACCTCCGCGACTATGGTGCAATCCGGCGCCCCCTGGAGATGCGCGTGCTGCGCCGGGGCGACCTGGAGAAGCAGCGCTTCGCCGACACCTGGGAGCTGATCCTGCAGACGTATTCCATTCCCCTGGGGGACTTCGCCGCGGCGGCTCCGGGGCTGGACCTGGGGGCCCTGAAGGCGGTGCGCCTAGTCTTCGACCGCACGGTGGCCGGGGAGGTGGCGGTGGACCAGATCGGGTTCAGCAACCTGGATCCGGCGTTCCTGGGGGCGCGGGCGGACTCTTCGCGTTGACATCAAATTCCGATGATGTCATCATTTCAGCATGTCCACCCTCATCCAGATCCGCAACGTCCCCACCGACCTCCACCGGAAGGCCAAGGTCCGGGCTGCGCTGGCGGGCCTGACCCTCTCCGACTACGCGCTGCGCGCGCTGGAGCGCGAGGTCTCGGAGCCGACGCTGGCCGAGATCGCCTCCCGGATCCACCTTCTCGAGCCCGTGGAGCCGCGAGTGACCGCTGCCCAGCTCATCCGAGCGGAGCGTGATTCCCGGTGATCGTAGCCGATGCGTCCGCGGTCGTGGAGCTCCTCCTCGGGGGCGCCCGTGGGCGGCGCGTCGAGGCCATCCTCATGGGTGAGGAGGACCGGATTCAGGCTCCGGCGCTCCTCGACGCGGAGGTCACCCAAGCGCTGCGGCGCATGGTATCGGCCGGCGTGATGACCGAGACGCGGGGGCACGCCGCGGTGGAGATCCTGGGCGATCTCCCGGTGACCCGTCACCTCCTTTCCCCCCTGCTCCCTCGGATGTGGCAGCTTCGAAGGACCCTCACCGCCTACGACGCGGCGTATGTGGCGCTGGCCGAAGCGCTGGCCTGTCCCCTGCTCACCTTCGATCAGGGGATCGCCGCCGCGCCCGGGCATGCGGCGCGGGTCCTCGTGCCGGAGCGGTAGGGCCCGCGCGGCCTGGCCGCAGGCCGACTACAGAATCGCCCCGGGGACCTCCGTCCGGGGGTACCTGAGGCTGTCCGAGACCCGTCGCCCTTCACTCGGCCGCAGACGGTGAACTCTCCAACCTAGGCCAATCATGTCGCAAGCAACCCAGGGCTCGCGAAGGAGGTCCCCTGGGAGGATGTCCGGGCGCAGGTCCGCGCGCGGCTCGATGCCAAGTGAGGGTCGCCCTCCTCGATCCAGCCGCTGCGGAAGTACTGGAGGCGATGGAGTACTACGAGTCCCAAGCTGGGGGACTGGGGACGGCGCTCGACAGTGACCTCAACCTCACATCCCGCGCGGCACTCGGAGTGTCGAGATGGCCCAGGGGGGATCAAGGCCATGTCTCCTGCAGGCCGCCGACGCCTGAGAGGATCTCGGCGACAGGGCGGCGAAGGCCGCGCAGTTCTGGTCCGACGCTGACCCCGAGCCGCAGTTCCGGGAGAAGACGGCCGCGCTGCGCCCGGACCTGACGCGCCGACGGGTCCGCTCCTCCGGCTACGGCATCCTCAGCAGTCGCTCGCTGCGCCACACCCGAACGACGCGTATCCGCTTCGGATCGATCCGGTAGACGATTCGAAACGGTGGATGAATGATCTCCCGCAGCGGAGCGATGCCGAACTCCGGCACGATGCGGCCGCTCTCGGGGAACTCGGCAAGCCGCTCAGTCTGCGAGACGACCTCGCGGAGGATCCGCTCCCCGACCTCGGGAACCCCGAGCTCCGCGTACCATACGAGGATGTCCTCGAGATCCGCGACGGCGGACTCGGCGAAGCCGATCGCGTGCCTCGGTGGCACGTCAGTCCAGGCCCAGTCGGTCCTTTACCTCCGCGATGTTCATCTCGCGGCCCTGCTCCAGGTCCATGAGGCCCTGGACCACCCCGCGCAGGAATGCCCGCTCCTCGGTGTCGGCTTCATACTCCGCGAGCGCCTGGACGACGGCCACGCCGCGGCCCCGGCTGGTCACGAGCACCGGCCGCTGGGTTTGACCCACCTGATGCACGACCCGGCCCGGGTTGACCTTCAGGTCGCTGAGTGGCACGACATCCTGGGAGAACTTCGTCGGGGTGCGCATTGTCCCTCCGGAGCAGGTCCTGTGCACAGGTCCTGAGTATAGCACCTGTAAAAAGGCCAACAAACGGGTAGGGCCGCCTTTGGGATCCAGGCTCGCCTGGCGGAAGGGCGCCGCGCCCCGGCCGGGCGTGACCCCCGCCCTCAGGCGGCGCTCACCGCCGTTGCGCCCTGACCCTCTCTTTGACCTCCGCCCCCCAGTTCTCGACCAGGACCAGCGGCGGCACCACTGCGACACCGCCTGAGCTCGCCGTCCTCTGCATGATGAAGCGCTGGTCGTCCGGGGCGACGTCGAAGGGGAATGCCAGCGGCCCGACGATGAAGCTGTCCGGTAGCTCGAAGAGGGGGCGCCGGTTGGACACCCCGAAGCTCCCGCCGCCTTGTATGGTGGCGACCATCAGCACGCTGTCCGGCGACACGTAGAAGAGCTCCCGTCCACTGTGGGCCCACCGCGGACCGAAGCCGCCGCCACGAGAGACGGCCCACTTTCCGGCATTCACGTCGGGAAAGGGCCGCACATAGATCTCCCACGCGCCGGTCTCGTGGGATGCGTAGGCGAGCCAGCGCCCATCGGGTGAGAGCTGCGGTGAGAGTTCGTCGTATTCGGAGACCAACAGGGGCACTTCGGCGGTGTCCTGGTCCAGACGGTATCCCACGATGTCACGGTTGCCGATTGTATTGATGGTGCCCCCCACCCTTGCCACGAGCCAGGCGCCGTCCGGCGAGAGATCCGCCTGCCAGATCTGGCGGGTGCCCACGACGAAAGGACGCGGGGGGCCCGCACCGTCGGCTGGCTGGATCCGGAGTTCGTTCCCGCCGCGGGCCGTGAAGTAGACAAAGCGCCCGTCCCGCGTCCACACGGGCCGGGCATCTTCACCGGGGTCGTACGTGAGGCGAAGGAGCGGACCGTCATCCAATCCCTTGATCCAGATGTCGTCCCCTTCGCCGGTATGGATGCCGATCGCCAGCCGCTTTCCGTCAGGTGAGATGCCCCACCCCATGTTCCGGGCGGTGGCGAACCGCCAACCCGGATCCACCTGCCTTACTTCGCCAGCTCGGGTGACCCACACCATCTCCCGGTTCTCGACGGATGGGGTCTCCCCGAGAAGCACGAGCAGGGTGCCGTCCGGCCTCAAAGCCATGTCGGGGTAGAGATTTGCGTCGATCTTCACCCCTTCCAGGAGCCGGACCGCGGTCCCCGTGGGTTCCAGGGTCCCGACATCGAAGGGGATCGCGAAGACGGCTCCGTCGGGGCGCACGAACACGACGTAGCCGGGATCGAGGTACCAAGCCTGGAGGGCCCCGGTGACCACCTGCCGCGCCTCGCCCGAGCGCAGGTCCAGGACCCAGATGTCCATGACGTTCGTGCAGCTCGGGCCACAGCTCCTCAGATGCCCCACCTGAGGCTGGCATGCGGCGAAGGTGGGATTGCCAGCCGCCGGTATTGTAGACAAGGGTCCCATCGTCCATCCAGGTCGCACTCGACGCGCTGTCCGCCAGCGTGATCGGCGCCCCGCCCTGGAGCGGGACCTTTCGGAGTTGAGCGCCGACGTTGAACACCACTTCCGTGGCATCCGGGGATATGGACGGGAAGCTCGCGCCCTCGGTGCCCGGGAGCGGCCGGGCTCCCAACTGGTCTCTTTCCTTCACCCAGAGGCGGGTGGGTCCCCCCTCTCCCGGACCCGCGTACACGATGGCCGCCGCTCCTTGCGCCACATCGAACGCCCGATACGTAGCGTCTATGAACCCCTGGCCGGGGAGGAAGGCAAGATTGTACCGAGCTACCGGCTGGGGCTCCTCAGAGCGGAGCTATCCCCACAACGCGAGGCCCGCGACCACCACGAACGCAGCCGCGAAGGCCGGGCCCAGCCGGGCCCAGATCCCCGCGCGGGCCTGCGACTGCGGCCCACCCGAAGCCGCCGTGAGCGTCGGCAGCGTGAAGGCCGGGTTCGTGAGGGCCGCCGCGAAGTCCGCGGCCGAGGTGAACCGGTCCGCGGGGCTGCGGGCCAGCGCCTTCGCCACCGCAGCCTCCACGTTCTCCGGCACCAGGTCCCGGGCGCGCCGGATGGGGGCCGGCGTGTCGAAGAGGATCTTCGCCACCACGGCCTGGGGGGTCTTGGCCACGTGCGGCGGCTCCCCCACCAGCGTCTCGTAGGTCGTGGCTCCCAGGGAGTAGATGTCCGAGCGGGCGTCCACCTCCCGGTCTCCGGCGGCCTGCTCGGGGCTCATGTAGTGGGGGGTCCCCACGGAGAGGCCGGTCTCCGTGAGCCGCGCCTCCCCGCCCGCCTTCCTCATGGCCAGCGCGATGCCGAAGTCCGCCACCAGCGCCTGGCCCTCGTGCAGGAGGATGTTGGACGGCTTGATGTCCCGGTGGATGACGCCGTGCCGGTGGGCGTAGTCCAGAGCCGCCGCCACGGACCGTGCAATCTCCACCACCTCCTCCACGGGAAGCTGCGGCTCCCGATCCAGCTTCTGGCGCAGGCTCTCCCCTTCGACGAGCGGCATCACGTAGTGAGGAAGCCATCCGCCTCCCCCGAGTCGTAGAGCGGGAGGATGTTGGGATGCTGGAGGTTGGCGGTGACCTCGATCTCTGTGAGGAACCGCCCTGGGCCCAGCGCGGCGGCCAGCTCGGAGCGCAGCACCTTGAGCACGACCTTGCGGTGGTGCTTGAGGTCGTCGGCGAGGAAGACCACGGCCATCCCTCCGGCGCCGATCTCCTCCTGCAGCGTGTAGTGTCCCTCGAGCGCAGCGTTCAGTCGGGTGAGGACGTCGTCCATGGGAGCCTCCGTCCCGCGTGGCCGATCGCTCTAGTGCCACGCCACCCCGAACCGGTGGGTCCCCGAGGCCCCGCCCCCGAAGTCCTGCCACGCCCACTCCAGCCGCAGGTCGTCGCCCCAGAACGCGAACCCGAACGTGAAGGGGCTGGCGTCGCCCCCGTCCGGCACGCTCTGGGCGCCGAAGCGCGCCACGAAGGTGCGCCCGTTGATGGGCCAGTACCCCAACTCCACGCCGCCGCCCACCGAGGTGCGGTCCTCCGTCCAGGTCACGGCCGCGGCGAAGCCCAGGTCGAAGATCCCCACGGGCTGCCCGTAGGCGCCCGCGTTCAGGATCACGCGGGGCGACAGCGAGCCGTCGTCGAAGGGCCTGCTCCCCAGATCCAGCGCCGAAACGCCCACCACCACGGGTCCCAGCCCCTTGGCGGCGCCCACGTCCACCATGGTCACGGTGCTCGTGGCGGCGCCGACGCGGTCCCACGCCAGCTTACCCGCAACGCCCCAATCGACGCCGAAGAGCTTCCGGGCGTACCCTGCGGTGACCAGGTGCTCGGCGACGGCCGTGCCTCCCCCGTCGAAGAGGTGGTCCTCGCCGTCGGGGACGGCGCCGCCGCCGACTCCGAGCTGGAGCGTCTGCAGCCCCACCGCGACGCTCCCGCCGAACCACGGTAGCGCGGCGGACGCTGCGGCCGCCGAGGACTCGCGTCCCCACCGCTGCACGTCCACGCCCATCCCCGTGGACCCGTTGACCAGCGCCGGGTTGTAGAAGATGCCGTCGGAGTGGCGCGCGGTGGGCTGGTACGCGCCGCCCAGCGCCATGGCGCGCGTGGAAGCGGGAAGCGTCAGCAGCTTGGGGAGCGCGCCCAGGCTCTGGGCGCCGGCTCTGGCGGGAGCCGGCCCCAGGGTGGCGAGGAGAACGGCGGCGAGGGCGGAAGCGGTGGTGGCGTTGCGCAGCTGCATGGACGTCGCGGGCTTGGTGGCGTGACCGTCGCCTCAACCTCGGAGGGCGCGGCAGGTCGGGCAATAGCGCACGTCATCCGTGCGCTGCGCCGCCCTCATGGCGCCGCAGAAAGTCGTCCACCAGGCGTCTGGCGATGGAGAGCCCCGAGGGAAGCAGGGGCGGCAGCCTCCTGGCGGTGAACCACCCCGCGTCGACGATCTCCTTGCCGTCCACCCGGATCTCGCCGCCGGCCCACCGGGCCACGAACCCGATCATGAGGGAGTGGGGGAAGGGCCAGGGCTGGCTGCCGAAGTACCGGAGGTCGGTCACCTCCACGCCCACCTCCTCCCGGATCTCCCGTTGGATGGCCTCCTCCAGCGACTCGCCGGGCTCCACGAAGCCGGCCAAGGTGGAGTACATACCCTCCGGGAACCTGGGCGAGCGGGCCAGGAGCATGGTGTCCCCGCGCTCCACGAGCACGATCACCGCCGGGGAGAGGCGCGGGAAGTGGAGGTGCCCGCAGGCCGGGCACTCCATGGCCTCGTGGACCAGGTGGCGCCGGGTGGCGTGTCCGCACCTGGAGCAGAAGCCGTGGCTGCGGAGCCACTCCACCTTCTGCAGGGCCGTGCCGGCCACCCGGAAGAGGTCGGGCGGGATCCGCTCGAAGAGCGAGCGGAGCCCCAGGAGCGCGAAGCCGGGCGGCGGCTCGAAGCCCGCGGGCAGATCGTAGGCACGACAGGTCCGGCCTTCCGCGGGCGGCAGGGGGACCTCGGCGTCCACCAGCCCTTCGACGTCGGTGCCCAGCACGACGGCGAGGTCCTCCCCGTTCGGGACCCGCAGGAGGCCTCCGTCCTCCACGACCAGAAGGCTCGGCCCCGCGAAGGCCAGGTGCCAGGAGGGCCCGGTCACGGCGTCTCCCGACGGTCCAAGACCCCCGTGGAATGGCACGCCGGGCAAACGAGCCAGAGGCGGTCGCGGACGTAGGGGACGTCCCGGCGCGGCGGTACGGGCCGCCGGTCCAGGGGGGTGGCGCACCGGGGGCACGTCAGGGGACGGCCCCCGCCCAGGGCCGCCGCCAGGGCCCGAAGTTCGTCCTGGGTGAAGAGGTCGTGCATGGTCCTCCGTGGGACAGCATGCTGTCCAAGAGCCGATGGAGATTTGTTCAACAACTGTTATACAGGCGGTAGACGGCTTGGGGCTCTTCTTCTATATTAGCCGGCTCGTGTCCCTGCGCTCCAGCCTTGCGGTGCTCGGGGGACCACCTGGCCGGCGCCCCGTGACGGATATCCATGGCGAACATCCTCCTCCACATGGCCACCGCAGCCGCCCTCGCAGGGGGCCCGGCGGCGGGGAAGGCTTACGACGGCACGGCCGGCGAGCTTTCCGTGGCCACGCCCGCCATGGCGAAGGCGGAGATCCGGGTGGACGGGCGTCTGGACGACGGCGCCTGGGCGCAGGCGGCGCTTCTCCATTCCTTCACACAGTTCGATCCGGTGGAGGGCATCCCCGCCTCCCAGAAGACCGAGATCCTCGTCTTGGTGGACGGGGGCGCCATCTACTTCGGCATCCGCGCCTTCGACGAGCAGCCCCGGGGCGTCCGCGCGACGCTGACCGAGCGCGACGGGTTCATCCGCTCCGATGACTACATCCGCTTCATCCTCGACACCTTCAACGACCAGCGGCGGGCCTACGTCTTCTCGGTGAACCCCCTGGGCGTCCAGCACGACGGCGTCTGGAACGAGGGAGGCGGAGGGCGCCGTGGGATGGGGGGCCCTGTCGACGACAACCCCGACTTCCTCTGGGAGTCGGCGGGCGTGCTGGCTGAGTGGGGATATTCGGTGGAGGTGCGCATCCCCCTGAAGAGCCTCCGCTTCCCCGGGGTCGCGGAGCAGTCGTGGGGCCTCCATGTCGTGCGGCGCATCGCCCGCAACGGCTTCGAGGAGTCGTGGGCGCCCATCTCCGGCAACGCGGCCAACCGGCTGTCGCAGGCCGGGAAGCTCACCGGCCTCCGGAACCTGGACGCCGGACTCTTCATGGAGATCAACCCGGTGCTCACAGGGAAGCGGGTGGGCGCCTTCGACGACGAGCTGCAAGCCATCCTGAGGGGCGACCCGGAGGGTGAGTTCGGGATGAACGTCACGTACGGCCTCACGTCCAACCTGACGCTGGACGCCACCTTCAACCCCGATTTCAGCCAGGTGGAGGCCGACGCCGGCCAGATCTCGGTGAACGAGCGCTTCGCCCTCTTCTTCCCCGAGAAGCGCCCCTTCTTCCTGGAGGGGACGGAGATCTTCGACCTCCCCAAGCAGCTGGTCTACACCCGCTCCATCGCCAATCCCATCGCCGGCACGAAGATGACGGGGAAGGTGGGAGCCTGGAACGTGGGGTACCTGGGGGCGGTGGACGAGGACTTCGGCGATCTGGACAACACCGTCGCCAGCATCCTGCGGGTGCGGCGGGACCTGGGCGCCAGCTCCACGCTGGGCGTGCTGTACACCGATCGGACCCGCCACGGGAACGAGTACAACCGGGTCGGGGGCGTGGACGCCCGCCTGGTCCTGGCCCGGCGCTACACTCTCACCTTCCTCGGATCGGGGAGCGTAACCCGCGGGCCCGACGAGGATCGCACCGTGAGCGGCCTCTGGTCGGCCAGGATCGACCGGGCGGGACGTGGCTTCTCCTTCTCTGCCGAGATCGAGGACTCCGGCGACGACTTCACGGCGGGGAGCGGCTTCATCCGCCGCACCGGCGTCAGCGAAGCGCAGTCCAACGTCCGCTTCAACTTCTATGGGGAGCGGGGGAGCCTGGTCGAGCGGTGGGGCCCTTCGCTGGAGCTCCAGGGCACCTGGGCCCACGACGACTTCTGGGCCGGGAGGTCTCCCGAGGAGAGGCAGCTCCAGCTCAGCACCAGCGTCAGCTTCCGCGGCAACGTCTCCCTCTGGGCCACGGTGCAGCGCCACTTCTACGACTTCGCCCCCAACGCCTACGAGGGTTTCTTCGTCACCGACGCCGCCGGAGTGCGCCGTCCCTTCCGGCCCGACCAGAGGCTCTTCGGCGCGTTGGACGGCGCCAGCGTGAACCTTTTCGTCAACACCTTCGAGCGGGTCCGCGGGAATGCCCGCTTCTCGGTTGGCGAGACGCCCGTCTTCGACCGCGGTGTCGGTGTGGAGCCGGCTACGTCGGTGTCGGGAAACGTGAGCCTCAACCTCTATCCCACCCGTTCACTCCAGGGCGAGGTCGGGGTCCGGCAGACGCGCATCGCCCGGCAGTCCGACGGCTCCGAATATTCCACCGCCCTCATCCCCCGGGTCCGCGCTCAGTACCAGTTCACCAGGGCGCTCTTCGTTCGGGGCATCTTCGAATACTCCGCGCAGGAGCGGGGTGCGCCGCGGGATCCCGCCACCGGGCTCCCTCTGACGTACTGCGGCGACTCCTGCGAGGTCCGGTCGCGGACGAGCTCCCACGACTTCCACGCGGAGGGGCTGGTGAGCTACGAGCCCTCCCCGGGCACCGTGTTCTATGTGGGCTACACCAGGCAGATGCGGGACCTGGACCCGCAGCTCTTCCGGTTCCGGGACCTCACCACCACCGAGGACGGGGTGTTCGTCAAGGTGAGCTACCGATTCCGGTTCTGAGCCGACCCCCGACGTGCGGTTCAGATCGATCCCGTACCGTCCCACGGGGAAGGGGCCGCAGTGCGGCCCCTTTCCCGTGATCTCCCGGGACGCGAGTGGTTGCCCGGCGCGCTGGCCCGAGGTTACAGTTCAACTTCGAAAATCCTAGTCGGGAGCGCAGGAACGGGTGGCGAACGACGCGATCGAGATCGAAGGGATTGTCAACGAGGTCCTCCCCAACGCGACCTTCCGCGTCGAGTTGGAGAACGGCCATCGGGTTCTGGCCTACCTCTCCGGCAAGATGCGGCAGAACTACATCCGGGTGCTGGAGGGGGATCGGGTGAAGGTCGAGCTCTCTCCCTACGATCTCAGCCGCGGCCGGATCACCTACCGGTACAAGTAGCAGGGCCGCCCTCCGCACCGACGGGGGCTCGGCGCCGAGGGCGCGCCGGGCCCCCTTTCCTTTTCGCCTCGAAACCCCGGCCGCGGGTCCCGCGTAGGGGTGGACGTGGATGGAGCACGAGGCCTTCCGGAGGAACGACGATGAGGACGTTTGCGACGTTGACGGTGGCGGGGGTGGTGGGGATCCTCCTGTTCAAGCTGGTGGTGGTGCCCATTCTCGCGTTGTTCGTGGGGCTCCTGGCCATGACGGTGAAGCTCGCGCTGCTCGCGGCGGTGATCTTCTTCGTCTACACCATGATCAAGAGGCGGAACGGAACGGACGCCGCCTGACGGCCCCGTCGGGCTGCATCGCCCGCCCGGGCACGGGAGGCCTCCGGAGTCGGTAGATCGCCGGGGACCTCCGCGCATCCTACACCCAACACCTTATACGCCATAGCGAGGCGGCCCCTGTCGCGGTCATCGCGCCGGGAACGGCACCCCGGGAGAATCCAGGTACGACGCGGGTTTTCGGGCTATGTTTCTCTTGACGCTCGCTCGGGGCGCCCTTACCGTTGGTCATCAACGACACCAGCGGGCCCGGAAACACTTGATCCGAGTGACTGATGCCGGAGTTCCCGGGGCTCTCGTACGCGGGGCTTTCGGGCCTGCACCCCAGGGCGGCCAGAGCCGCGACCTCTCAACACCCTCCTTAAGGAGTTGTCCGATGAACAAGTCCGAACTCGTGGACGCCCTTGCCGACAACACCGGCATGACGAAGGCTGACGCCGGTCGCGCAGTGGACGCGCTCTTCAGCCCGGACGGCGGCATCGTCGCCAAGGCGCTCAAGAAGGGCCACCGCGTTCAGATCACCGGCTTCGGCACGTTCGAGGCGAAGAGCCGCAAGGCGCGCACGGGGCGGAACCCCCGCACCGGTGAGACCATCAAGATCGCTGCGACGAAGACGCCTTCGTTCCGCGCCGGGAAGGGTCTGAAGGACGGGATCAAGTAAGATCGCTCCCGCGGGTCATCCCGCCGGAAGATCGAGGGGCCGCGTCGCGATCCGCGACGCGGCCCCGTCGTTGGTACGCCCGTCTCTCATCCGCGCGTTCAGTCGCGGCGGGGGGGACGACCGCGGGGCGGACCGCCCCGCCGCTCGCCCGCTGCCCCCTGGCGGGACCTGGGCCGGTCGAAGTCGGCGCGCACCGAGCGACCCCGGATGGTGGTGCCGTTGAGCGCGGCGATGACCTTCTTCGCCACCGGCTCCATGACCTCCACCACCGCGTGGGACTCACGGATCTCGATCTTCCCCACCTTGCTTCCCGGGATGTCCGCCTCCCCGGTGATGGCGCCCACCAGGTCCTTGGCCGTGAGGCCGTCTCGCTCCCCCACCGTGAGGAAGACCTTCACCCAGGCTGTGGGGGTCTCCCTCGCCGCGGCGCTGGACGCTCCGTGGGAGGACTGCTGCGGCGGAGCGGGGGGCGCCTTCTTCCTCAGGAGCGCCACGGCGGCGGCTGCCACCTCCGCGGGGTCCATGCGCTCGAAGAGCGGCTCCAGGAGGAGGAGGTACGGGGAGATGTCCTCCTGTTGCGCGGCGCTGGCGAGCGTCTCGCGGAAGCGGCTGGCCTCGTCCTCCCGGCGCGGCGGGAGCGGCGCCGGCTCCAGGGCGTACCCGGTGCGGCGCGCGACGTCGCGCAGGTGGGCGAGCTCCCGGGGAGCGAGGATGACCATCCCGCCTCCCTGCTTGCCGTGGCGCCGGTCCAGGGAGTCGGGGTCGGTAGGCACGTCGTAGCTGACCACCTCCACGCCGCTGGTGCCCTCCGCGGCGCTCCGGGACGCCAGCTCCTGCACGCCCAGCCACACGGGGACGCCGGTGTCTCCCGGGGCGCCGGCCACATAGCCGTGGAGCGTGAGGTAGTCTCCCACGTCCGCCGCCCGATCCTCGCTGCGGCAGTACACCAGCACGTGCCGAACGTCCTCGGCCAGGAGCTGGGCGACGGTGGCGAGCAGTCCCTCTTCCTTGGGCTCGGGCACGATGCGGAACCGGAGGGTGCCCCGGTCCACCGAGGTCCGCTCGAGCGTCCCGTCGGCCGGTCGCGGCGGAACGGTCGCGGCGCGCCGGGCGTGCCGCTCCACGAAATCCTCCACTCCCGGGGTGAGCGGGAGGGCCAGGACCACCCGCTGGCCGTCCTTGGGCAGGAAGCCCAGGACCTCCTCCACGGCGCCGAGCCCGGCCAGCCGCTCGATGCGGTCGGCCTGGTCCACCACGAGGGTGGAGACGCCGCCCAGCTCGATCTCCCCGGCGGTGGTTGCCGCCAGGACGTGGGCCGGGGTCCCGAAGAGGAGTTGGGCGTGCCCCGGGAGCGCCCAGGGCGAGCCGAGGGCGGCCACCGTGTGTCCCGTGACGGCGCCCACGCGCTGCAGCGACTCGGCCAGGCGCTGGGCCGATTCGGCTGTCGGGGTGAGGACCAGGGCGGCCGGGGATGCCGTCGAGGGGTCGAGGCGCTCGAGCACGGAGACGCCCCAGGCGACCAGGGTGCCGCTCCCGGGGCCGGCGGCCAGGAGAAGGTTGTTGCCGCGCCGCAGGACGGGGATGGCCGCCTCCTGCAGGGGCGTGGGACGCTCGATGCCCTCGGCGGCGAGCGCTTCCACGAGCTCCGGAGGGAGCCCGAGTTCTTCGAAGGAATCCATGGATGAAGCCGTGGCCGCGAAGGCCTCAGTTCGGCTCGCCGGTCCCGGGCCCGCCGGCGTCGCCGGGCTCGTAGGGGAGCTCGTTCAGGAACTTCTGGATCTCGTAGTCCACCCTGGACGTGCGGAGCCGATCGGTGGACGCCACCACGTCGGTGTAGGGGCCGTGGCGGTGGACGGACAGCGTGACGGTTCCCTCGGCGCCGGTGAACGTCGCGTCGTGGCTGGCACCCTTGGTCCTGGCGAGGCCGATGCGCTCCGGCAGGAGCGTGTCGGCACACTCGAGGACTTCCTTCGGGGAAAGGGCGGTCTTGCGCTGATATCCGGCCATGGATTCACCTCGGTTGTCGAAAAGCGGGCATCAACGAAGCAGAAAGGTGCGCAGGGCGTCCCGGTTGTGGAAGCCCTGGAGCGTACCGTGGCCCGATACCAGGGCCGGGGAGGCGGCCACGCCCGAGCGGGCCGCCGCGTCCCGCCCGGCGGCCACGTCGGCGGCGTAGCGGTCCACGTCCAGCGTGACCTTCGTTTCGGTGGCGTCGAGGCCGAGCTCGCCGGCGAGCCCCACGAGCACGTCGACACGGCCCACGTCCAGCCCCCGCAGGAACACGGCGTCGAACACCGCCCGGTGGGCTGTGTCGCCCACCCCCTTGGCCGTGGCGTGGAGGACCAACTCGTGAGCCTTCCGGGTCCAGGGGACGAGGAGGGGCTCGACCAGGCGGATCCCGAGGTGCCGGGCCTCCCGATGTGCCAGCTCCCACCGGTTTCGCCACTCGGGCCCGTCGGGGTCCAGGAGAGGCTCGGGAGGGGGCCTGAGCTCGAGAGGGACGCGCCGCAGGGACAGGAGGACGCGGGGAATCCCGGCGGCCGAGAGCTCCTGTTCCACCAAGTACGCCAGGGGATCCACGTAGTCCAGATAGAATCGGGGCTGGGTGGGCTCCATCCCCCCAACCTCGCTCGCCGGCGGGGGCACGCAAGCCCCCGTCCGCGCGTCGCGGCCAGCCCGCGCCGAGTCTCCGCGTGGCTTCCTTGCTCCGTCCCCCGACCCCGTCGATATTCCGGGTCCTGCCTGCCTCCATCGAGAGAGACCACGCATGCGCTACAGCGCCAACATCGAGCGTCTCAAGCCCTCGGCCACCATCGCGGTGAGCACCCTCGCCAAGAAGCTGGCGGAAGAGGGCAGGGACATCCTGAATCTCAGCGCGGGTGAGCCCGACTTCGACACTCCCGTCTTCATCGCCGACGCCGCGGTGAACGGCATCCGCGCCGGCAAGACCCACTACACTCCGCCCCCCGGGATCCCGGCGCTGCGCAAGGCCATCGCCGCCCACCTCGCCACACGGGCGGGGCGCCCCATGGATTGGACCGGCGTGATCGTGACGTCGGGCGCCAAGCAGTCGCTCTTCAACGCGACGTTCTGCCTCTTCGGCCCCGGCGACGAGGTCCTGGTGGCGTCTCCGTTCTGGACGAGCTACCCGGACCTGGTGAACATCGCTCGCGCCGAGCCGGTGATCGTCTCCGGCAAGGAGGAGGACGACTTCAAGCTCGCCCCGACCGACCTGGACCGGGTCGTCACCCCGCGGACCCGCGGCCTCATCATCAACTCGCCGACCAACCCCAGCGGCGCGGTCTACTCCCTGGCCGAGCTCACCGCCATCGCCGAGTGGTGCAAGAAGCACAACGTCTGGCTCATCTCCGACGAGATCTACCGGAACATCTACTACGAGGGGGACGGCAAGGCCGCGCCCGGCGTCCTGGACATCCCCGAGTCCAGCCTGGGCGACTTCATCCTGGTGGACGGTGCGTCCAAGAGCTACGCCATGACCGGGTGGCGGGTGGGCTATTCCTGGTGTGTGCCCGAGGTGGCCAAGAAGTTCGCCGACCTCGAAAGCCAGACCACGTCGAACGCCAGCAGCCCGGCGCAGGAGGCGGCGTTGGAAGCCTACTCGAACGTGGAGGCGGCGGAGGTGTCCATCCGCGAGATGGCGACCGCGTTCCGCCGCCGGCGTGACCTGGTGGTGGCGCGCGCGCAGGAGCTGCTCCCCGGCGTGGGCTTCGTCTATCCCCGCGGCGCGTTCTACCTGTACTTCCGGGTGGACCACCTGTTTGGAGGGGACGTCACCGGCGCCACCGCGTGGTGCAGCAAGCTCCTCCAAGCCAAGGGCGTGGCTCTCGTGCCGGGCGGGGCTTTCGGTGACGATCGGTATGTGCGCATGAGCTTCGCCACGTCCGACGACACGCTGGAGAAGGCGTTCCCGCGAATCGCGCGCTTCGTGAACGGAAGCTGATCAGCCGGACAGCGCGGCCGCCGCACGTGCGGCGGCCGCGAGGGTCCGCTCCTCGTACTGGGACCCGAACAGGTTGACGTGCACCAGCAGGTAGTACAGCTGGTACAGGTCCCTGCGGTAGGCTGCGTAGGCGTCCGTGAGGGTGATCGCTTCGGCATAGGCCTGGTAGAAGCGCGAGCCGAACCCTCCGAAGAGCTCGGTCATGGCCAGGTCCACCTCGCCGTGCCCGTGATAGACGGCCGGATCGATGACGACCGGTTCTCCCGCGGGCCCGGCGTATTGGTTCCCGCTCCAGAGATCCCCGTGCAGGAGGTGCACCGGGCCCTTGTCCACGTCCGCCAGCGCCTCGGGGACCAGCTCGAGGGCCCGGTCCAGCATGCTGGCCCCGGGGCCCCGCAGGAATCCCCGGTCCCTTGCACGGCGCACCTGGGGCGCCAGGCGCTGCTCCCGCCAGAAGGCCGACCAGGACCGGGAGACGCGGTTGGACTGGGGGAGGGCCCCGATCCAGTTGTTCTGGCTCCACCCGTACCTGGCGCCCGGCGGCGCGGAGGTGTGGAGGCGTGCCAGGCCCCGGCCCAGACGCTCGTCGAAGCCCGGCCCGGGAACTCCTGCGGGGATGTACTCCAGGAGGAGCCACGCCGGGGCGCCGGACCCCCCGCCCCGCGCCAAGGGAGCGGGGACCCTGAACGCCTGCGCTGCCGCCAGCGCGTGCAGGCCGTCGGCTTCCGCGTCGAAGAAGCGCGGGGGAGCGTGGGCGTTCCACTTGAGGAAGAAGTCCGCGCCGCCGTCCACAGAGATGCGCGCGCCGTGGTTGATGCACCCGCCGGTGACCGGCACCTCGGAGACGATTCTCGGCGTGTACCCCAGGCGGCCGAGGGCGCCCTCCACGCCCTCTCGGACCGGTGGGGGGAGAGGGCTCATGGCGCCGGCATGAGCTCCCGGAGGAGCCCCTCGCAGGCGGCGTGGACCATGTGGTACACCTTCTCGAAGCCGTGGGGCCCGCCGTAGTAGGGGTCGGGGACCTCGTCGCCGTCGGCGGCAGGGTCGAACTCCCGGAGCAGGTGGAGGCGGGCCGTGCCACCGGCGGACGAGGAGATTGCCTCGAGGACGGCCAGGTTGTCCCTGTCCATGGCCACGACCACGTCGAAGCGGCGCAAATCGTCAGGCACGACCTGCCGCGCCCGGCCCTCGAGGGTGACGCCGTGGGCGGCGGCCACCTGGATGGATCGGGGGTCCGCCGGCTCGCCCTCGTGCCATGCCCCCGTGCCTGCCGAGTCCACGACGAAGCGTTCCGCCAGGCCGGCCTCGGCAACGAGGTGCCGGAACACCCCTTCGGCGAGCGGGGGCCGGCAGATGTTGCCCAGGCACACGAAGAGGACGGACGTAGCGCTGGACGCTGGGAGTGATGCTGGGGAATCCATGGGGAGGGACGGCAGGGCGGGTGGGACGTGCCCCGCGAACATGGGCCCGCCCTATGCCCTTGGCAAGAAAGGATCTACCTTTTTCGCGCAGAGTTCCCGCAATGGAGAAGTCGTGGAAGCAGTGACGTTCCGAGACCTCGGCTTGTCCGAGGCGTGCCTGGCCGCCATCGAAGCCCTGGGGTGGTCCGTGCCGACCCCCATCCAGTCGAAGGCCATCCCATCCGGGATCGAGGGCAAGGATGTGGTGGGGATCGCCCAGACCGGCACCGGCAAGACCGCCGCCTTCATGATCCCGGCGCTGGAGCGCATCCAGAGCGGCAAGGGCCTTCAGGTGCTCGTGCTGTGCCCCACCCGGGAACTGGCCCAGCAGGTGGCGGACGACACCGCCGTGCTGGCCCGGGGGACCCAGGTACGCGTGGAAGCCATCTTCGGCGGGGTCGCGTACGGGCCCCAGATCGAAGCCCTGGAGAAGGGCTACGAGATCCTGGTGGCGACGCCCGGCCGCTTCATCGACCACATCCAGTCCAAGCGCGTGAACCTCTCCGGGGTGCGCTACCTGGTGCTGGACGAGGCGGACCGCATGCTGGACATGGGCTTCCGCCCGCAGATCGAGCAGGTCCTCCGGGGGATGCCTGCGGGCCGTCAGACCATGCTGTTCAGCGCCACCATGCCCCACGGTGTGCACGATCTGGCGACGCGGATCACGCGCGACGCGCTCTGGATCGAGGCGGCCCGATCGGGCACCACGGCCTCGGGGATCTCGGAGTTGGTGTACTCGGTGAAGCCCGAGAAGAAGCCCGACCTCCTGGTGGAGCTCGTCAGGTCCCCGGGATGGGACCAGGTGCTCGTCTTCACCCGGACCAAGGCCGGTGCCGACGTGCTGGAGGCCAGATTGGAGCGCGACGGCATCTCCACCGACGTCATGCACTCCGCCCGGCAGATGAAGGAGCGGACGCGGGCGCTGGACAGGTTCGCCACCGGGAAGGTGCGGGTGCTGGTGGCGACCGACATCGCCCAGCGCGGGTTGGACGTGGAAGGGATCACCCACGTGGTGAACTACGACGTGCCGCTGGATCCCGAGGACTACGTCCACCGCATCGGTCGCACCGCCCGGGCAGGAGCCACCGGCACGGCGGTGACGTTCGTCACCGCCACCGACCTGGGCGCCGTGAAGACGTTGGAGCACCGGCTGGGCCGTCCCCTGGAGCGCATCCACTTGCCGGAGTTCGACTACGTGGGGACGCCGCAGCCCGAGTCGCGGTCCACCTCCCGGCGCGGCAGCCATTCCCGGTCTCCCAAGGGGATGGGGACCCGAACCGCCGACGACCTCTCCCCGGAGGAGCTGGCAGCGCTCCTCGACCCGGGGCACTCCTGACGCCGGAGTCGAGAACGGCGGCCCCGGCGCAACCACACCCGTGACCAGCACCGTGAGGACACGATGATCCTGAAGCGGTACGGAACCTCCTACCAGAGCGTGGACCCCAACTTCGACTCGAAGGCCCTCAACGAGGTCGGGTTCCGGCGTGACCAGGAGCTCACCATCCCGGTCGCCGAGCTCCAATCCGGATATGAGCACGTCGCCAGCCACGAGCTCTCTGCGGAAGCCGAGGGCCATGTCCAGGACCACACCGAGCAGCTCCTGCTCAACCGCCTGGAGGCCCGCCTCCTGGAGCTCGAAGGCGGACTCGGGGGAGAGCATGTCCTGGTTCTCGAGAACGGCGACGGCAAGGACTATCCGAAGACGCGCCAGGAGATCCGGACCGTGGTCGAGGGAGGGGAGAACAGGCTCCACTTCCACTACAAGGTGTCGCCTCCTCTGCGCATGGGCGTGTACCGCAAGAAGGAGTGACGGCAGAGAGGCAGGGCCGCCCTTTCAGGTCGGCTGGAATGAGCGGGAACCGGCGGCCCGGGCGGAAGATCCGCTCGGGCTGCTGGCGTCTTCCGGTCGGGTGGGGGTGTAGGGGTATCCCCTACGGATCCGAGCCGACTTTCCCTGACATCCTGGCCCCTGGGGGCCGCGGTATCATCCTGCAGTGAATTGAAGGGGCTGACGGTCCGACGGGACGAGGTCCAGCAACCTCTACCCGCCCTCGTCGGGACGCAGTTCCTGGGTCCGCCGGGAGCTTAGGGCAGGAGCTTCCCGGCGGCCCGAAGCAAAGATCGGACGGAGCATTTGCTCAACCCGGCTTGAGCATAGACCTGGAAGCCGCAAGGCCCCAGAGCGAGCCGGAACTTGAGCGGGACCCCGCCAGCAGTTCGCCCGCTCCGTCCGACCGAATAGGGGAAGGGGAAGGTGGAAGTCGCACCTTCCGCGAGCCCAATGCGCGGTGAGGGGTGTCCTGTTGGCGGGAGGGTCGCAGGCATCCCTGCCTGGCCCGGTGAGGCGCAAGCCTCGCCGGGCCTTTTGTCGATTCAGGACCGCGTTCGGAGGCCTACCTGCTACCACGACCCCCAGCGCAACGAGGGGACCGCCTTCACCGACGCCGGGCGCGAACCCGGCACCCCCCGCGTGCCTTCTAGCGCCTGGCGGAGGAACAGGTCCGGGTGGGAGGCGCTCCGGCTTGCGCGGTGGGCGCGGGATGCACTCACTTTGGGGGTCTCCGCCACGTCGTGTCAGCACCAAGCCCGCAAGGAGCCCCCATGTCCGTGAAACGCGCCGACGCCCAGCCCGCAGAGGTCGTGAATGCTGGGACCGGAACCACCCGTCAGGTACTCATTGGCCCCGACGAGGGGCCCAACTTCGCGCTCCGGCGCTTCATCATGCAGCCCGGGGGAGGGATGCCCCGCCATACCAACAAGGTGGAGCACGAGCAGTACGTGCTCCGGGGCGAGGCGCGCCTCACGGTGGGTGACGAGCGCCTGAAGGTGAGCGCCGGCGACGTGGTGTTCATCCCGGCCGGGGTGCCGCACTCCTATCATACGGAGGGGGAGGAGCCCTTCGAGTTCCTGTGCATCGTCCCGAACCAGCCCGACGTCATCGAGCTGACGGGAGACGACGCGCCCGGCTGGTAGGGCTTCCCCAGGCGCTCTCCAGCACCTGGCCGGCTGGCGACGCCCGCCCCGGCTGGCGGAACGGCGAGCTCCGGCGGTAGCGTACGGCGGATCGTCCCTGTCTGGAGGCTCCCATGACCGCCGCCCGTGCCCTCTCCTTGGTTCTCGCCGTCGGGATGACGCTGGCGGCGCCACGTGCCGTGACGGCCCAGGCGGTGCCGGAGCCCGGCTCACCGGACTCGGAGACGCCCAGAGTCCTGCCCATCCACGATTCGGTGTGGCTCGAGGAGCTGACCTGGCTCGAGGTCCGGGACCTCCTCCGAGGGGGCCGTCGCACCGTGCTCGTGCCCACCGGGGGGATCGAGCAGAACGGGCCGTACCTGGCCCTGGGTAAGCACAGCATCATCCTCCGCGCCACCATGGAGGCGCTGGCCCGGGAGCTGGGGGACGCACTCGTGGCGCCGATCATCTCCTTCGTTCCCGAGGGGGACATCGCTCCTCCGTCGAGCCACATGCGCTACCCGGGCACGGTGAGTGTGACCCAGCAGACGTTCCGCGCGCTCCTCACCGACGTCGCCCGGAGCATGAAGGCGCACGGGTTCGAGCACGTCATCCTGCTGGGGGACAGCGGCGGGAACCAGGAGGGGATGGCCGCGGTGGCCGCAGCGCTCTCCGAGGAGTGGAAGGGCTCGGGCACGGACATCATCCACGTCCCCGAGTACTACGACAACCCGCGCTGGAACGCGTGGATCGCGGACCAGGGGATCCACGAGGAGCTGGAGGGGCTCCACGACGACGTGCGCCACTCTTCCCTCATGATGCTCGTGGACACGGCATACGTGCGCACCGGGTCGCGCATCCAGGCCGGCCTCTTCCACATCAACGGCGTGGAGCTGGCTCCCGTGGAACGCACGCTGGACCTTGCCTGCCGCCTCGCGGCGTACCAGGCGGAGGTCACGGCGGCGGCCATCCGCTCACGCCTGGGTGGAGGTCGCTAGATTCGGGGCGGGGGCACCCCCATCCTGTTGCCTGCGCAGTTCCACCTCAATAGGAGGTGTCGCATGGGCGTCAGTGTTCCCAGGCTCGTCCTCAGCGGCCTCGTGGCCGGCTTCATCATCAACCTCGGTGAGCTGGCGGTGAACGTCTGGCTCCTGGGGGATGCGTGGGCGACGGTCCTGGCCGGATTCGGAATCCACATGGGCTTGCCCGCCCTCGCCCTGTGGGGGCTCGGGTCGTTCGTTGTGGGCATCGTGGGCGTTTGGATCTACGTGGCCATCCGCCCCCGCTACGCCCCGGGAGGCGCCACGGCGCTCCGCGCCGCGGCGGCGCTGTGGGCGGTGACGTACCTCTACGCGGGTATCGGCCTCCTGGGCACCTCGCCGATCCCCAGGCGCCTGCTCCTGGGGTCGGTGGCCTGGGGCCTCGTGGAGATGGCGCTGGCCGTGTACGTGGGCGCCTGGCTGTACCGCGAGGGGGAACTGGCTGCCGGACCGTGAGGATGGGTTCCCCTTTCGATCCTGCTCAGAGCTCGACGCCGCCGCCGGCGGCCTCGGCCCTCCGGAGAGCCTCGTCCACGGCCTTGAGGAGGTCCGACGACTCCTTCATCTCCACACGGTAGGTGGCCAGGCCGACGGCCACGGGCCCTACCGCCACGTCCTGCAGCGCCACCTCCATCCGGTCGGCGGCGATGCGCCCGCCGGAGAGGTTCGTGCCCAGGAGGATGACGATGAAGCGGCCACCGCCCAGATGGGCCACCAGGTCCGAGGTGCGCGTGGTGGCCTGGATGCGCTCGCCCAGCGCCCGCAGGGCGGCCCGGTCGGGAGCAGGGGTGGTGAGGAGCATGAGGGTGAGGGGCACGCCCCGGTCGGCGCCGTTGAACAAGTAGCCGTACACCAGCTCGAAGTGCAGCCTGTTCGCCAGCCCCGTATGCTCGTCGGTGAGGGCGGGGTGCCCGATGGCGTGTTCCCGTCCCAGCAGCATTCGCATCCTCCGACGTGGTCGCCTCGCGGTCCCCCCAAATCTCGGGCCCCGCCGCCGCAGGCGCCATATCCTGCGTTGCCGGAAGCCCCGGGCCCCGGGTACCCTGGTGTCAGGATAGCCTCCCGGGCAGAAGACTCGCCGCTCCAGCCGACACCCTTCCATGACCGACACGCCCCCCGCCCTCCTCGATGACGGGTCGACTCCGGCGACCCCGGAAGATCTGTTCGTCCGCCTCGACGGACTCGGCATCGCCTACACCACCCACCGTCACGCCCCCGTCTTCACCGTGGAAGAGGCCCAGCGGCTCAAGGGCGACCTTCCCGGCGCCCACACCAAGAACCTCTTCCTCCGGGACAAGAAGGGCACCATGTGGCTCCTGGTGGCCCGCTTCGACAAGGATGTGGATCTCAAGGTGGTGGCGCCCCAGGTGGGCGCGCGGGGGCGCCTCTCCTTCGGGAGCCCGGAGCGGCTCATGCGTTACCTGGGCGTCATCCCCGGGTCGGTGACCCCGTTCTCCGTCCTCAACGACCACGGCCAGCACGTGTCCGTGGCCCTGGACTCGGGGCTACGCCTCCAGGAGACGTGGAATGCCCACCCTCTGGACAACGCCATGACCACCGCCGTGTCCCGCGACGACCTCCTGCGCTTCCTGGACGCCATGGCCCACCCTCCGGTCTGGGTGGAGCTGTAGGGGGCTTCGCGGGAGCGTCGCCCGCCACCGTGGTGGGCGGCGCCTCCCCCCTCGCCGTCAGCCTACCTCTCGGGCCACCCCGGGAAGGCGCTCCATCCAGGGGCGGGCGCGCTCCAGCTGTCCCGCCAGCCGGAAGAGGACGTCCTCGGCGCCGAAGCGTCCCACCAGGTGGACCCCCACGGGGAGCCCCTGGGCGTTCCAGGCGAGCGGCACGGACATGGCCGGGTGCCCCGTGACGTTGAAGACCGGTGTCCAGGGGATGAACGAGAAGGCGTCCTTGGCCGCCTCGTCGAGCACCCGGGCGGCGCGCAGCACCCGCCCCGAGCCTGCCGCACCCAGGAACTTCAGGGCGCGGATCTGACCCGGCTTGGGTCCCATCGAACCCACGGCAGGTGGGGGGGAGGCCAGCGTCGGCGTGAGGAGCAGGTCGTGCTCCTCGAAGAAGCGGCCCACCGTCCGGCCCACCCGTTCCAGCGTCCGCAGCGCGGTGGCATACTCCCTGGCCGAGAAGGCGTCGGCGAGGAGTCCCAGCGCCCAGGTGGCCGGCTCCAGGTCACGCCGGCGCGGCCGCCGCCCCAGGACGCGGGAGCAGAACTCCAGGTCCGCGCCGAGCTCGGCGGCGACCATGGTGAGGAACGCGAAGGTGAAGGCGTCGGCGTCCACCTCCGGCGTCGCCTCCTCCACCTGGTGCCCCAGCGATTCGAGGAGCCGGGCGGCGTCCTCGGTGGCGGCCACGCAGTCGGGGTGTACCCAGGCGTGGAGGAGGGGCCGGGTGGTGAAGCCGATGCGCAGGGGGCGGGGGTCCCTTTCCACCTCGGCCAGGTACGGCCCCGCCGGGGGCGGGATCTCGAAAGGGGCTCCCGAGTCGGGGCCGTGGGTGGCGTCGAGCATGGCCGCAGAGTCGCGCACGGATCGCGTGAGGACGTGCTCGATGGCGGCCCCGCGCCAGAGGAGGCCGAAGTCGGGCCCGGTGGGCGTGCGCCCGCGGGTGGGCTTGAGGCCGAAGAGGCCGCAGCACGAGGCGGGGATGCGGATGGAGCCCCCGCCGTCGCCGCCGCTGGCCATGGGGACGATCCCAGCCGACACGGCGGCGGCGGAGCCCCCGCTGGATCCCCCGGGCGTGCGGCCCGTGTCCCACGGGTTGCGGCAGGGGCCGAACAGCTCGGGCTCGGTGTAGGGGACCAGGCCGAACTCAGGGGTGTTGGTCTTGCCGAACACCACCAGGCCGGCGGCGTGTACCCTGCGGGCCATCTCCGAGTCGTGGTCCGGCACCACGCCGGTGAGGAGGCGTGAGCCCTGGGTGGTGGGGTGGCCCTCGTAGAACGTGATGAGGTCCTTGGCCAGGAAGGGGATCCCGGAGAAGGGGCCCGCCGGAGGCGACGCGGCGGTGACCCTGGCATCGGCCTCCATGAACCGCACCACGGCGTTGAGCCTGGGGTTGAGGGCACGGGCCCGCGCCAGGGCCGTGTCCAGGAGTTCGCCGGGGGTGACGTCCCGGCTGCGGATCAGGGCGGCCAGGCCCAGGGCGTCGTGGGAGAGGTACTCGTCGTGGGTCAGGGCCATGTCGTCGTCCTCCTGGCGGAACCTCCGGGTGGGCCCTCGGGCATGTCAAGGAAGCGGCCCCGGGGGTGGCGCTGTGGGATCCCGGGCGTCACCCTTGGGGTCTACCCGGAAAAGGAGATCCCATGACCCTCGCAGGCGGCGAAGTGGCTCGCCTCTCCGGACTGCTGGCCTACCAGGACGGCTCGGTGGTGAGCCGCCAGCTCGTGAAGAACGCCTGCGGCGGCGTGACGCTCTTCGCCTTCGACAAGGGCGAGGCGCTCAGCGAGCACACCACGCCCCACGACGCCCTCATCGTCGTGCTGGACGGGAGGGCCGATGTCACCGTGCTGGGCGCCACCCACGCCGTCTCCGCCGGCGAGACGATCTTCCTCCCCGGCGGGAAGCCCCACGCGGTGGCGGCGCCGGAGCGCTTCACGATGCTCCTGGTGATGCTGAAGAACGCATGACGGACCCCGCGCTCCTCACCGCCCTGCTCCAGGCCGAACCGGCCGTCGGGCTCTCCGAGGCGCTCTCGGCCAGCCCCATCCTGGCGCTGGGGACCCTCTTCGGGGCCGGGCTCCTCACCAGCCTGACGCCCTGCGTCTATCCCATGATCCCCATCACGGTGTCGGTCATCGCGGGCACGGCGAGGGAAGGGCAGAGCAAGGCGCGCACGGTGGGGCTGACCCTCACGTACGCTGTGGGGATGGCGATCTTCTACGCCTTCCTGGGCGCGCTGGCGGGGATGACGGGGACGCTCTTCGGCACGGTGAGCGCCAGTCCCTGGGCGCTCCTGGCCATCGGCAACCTCCTCCTGCTCTTCGCGCTGGCCATGCTGGACGTCCTCCCGGTGCCTGTGCCGCGCCGCCTGATGCAGTGGGCGGGGAGCCGGAGTGGCGGATCCTACGGGGCGGTGTTCCTGCTGGGTGCCACATCCGGCGTCGTGGCCGCGCCCTGCGGTGCGCCCGCCTTCGCCGTCGTCCTCACCTGGGTGGCCGCGACCCAGGCGGGGCTCATGGGGTTCGTCTACCTCTTTGTCTTCTCCCTGGGGATGACGGCGCTCCTGGTGGCCGTGGGGATTTTCTCGGGGACGCTGGCGCTCCTCCCCCGTTCGGGGACGTGGATGGTGTGGGTGAAGCGGGGCGCGGCCCTGCTCATGATCGTGATGGCCGAGTACTACTTCGTTCAAGCCGGATACAACCTGTGAGCGTCCGTATGGGCTCTGCCCGCGCCTCCGCGTTCTTCCTCACCGCGCTTCCTGCCCTCGCCGGGCTGTCGCTGTTCGCCGTGGGGGCTTCGGCCCAGGGCGTGGGCCCCGCCGTGGGCACCCAGGCGCCCACCGCCGCCCTGGAGGACCTGGACGGGAAGGCGGTCCAGCTCCTGAGCTACGCACCCAGGGGTAAGCCCGCCCTCATCGAGTTCTGGGCATCGTGGTGCGAGCAGTGCGAGGCGCTCCAGCCCCAGTTGGACCGCATCCGTGCCCGCCACGGCGACCAGCTCAGCATGGTCGCCGTGGCCGTGGCCGTCTCCCAGTCGGTGCGGAGGGTGAAGCGGCACCTGGAGGAGCACGATCCGGGGTACCCGTATCTGTGGGACGCCCGGGGCGAGGCGGTGCGGGCCTACAACGCCCTCACCACCGCCGTGGTGGTGCTCCTGGATGCCCGGGGGAACGTGGCGTACGCGGGGGTGGGGCCGGAGCAGAAGCTGGAGGCGGAGGTGGCGAAGCTCCTGGGAGGATGAGGGGGCCGCGCGCACGTTCCGGACGGGCGCTACGCGGCCGGTCCCGTCTCATCTCCTTCCGGCGCCGGCGTCACCTTGTCGATGATGGCACCCAGCTCCTCGTAGGCCGTCGGGTCGGTCTGGCGGAACTGGGGGATGACCCCTGCGATCCGGCCGTCCGGGCCCACCACGATCACGGCGCGGCTGTCCACCATGTTGTTGGCCCGCAGGCCTCCGCCGAAGGCGGTGTAGGTGGCGCCGTCGTTCGCGGCGTCGCTCGTGAACACGAAGGGGAAGTCGGCGTCCTTCAGCCAGGACGCCAACTCCTCGACGGGGTCGTTGGAAACCCCCATCACCACGACGTTGCGTCCTTCGTTGAACAGGCTTGCGTACTGATCACGGTACGCTGTCATCTGGACGGTTCAGCCAGGGCTCCTGACCCTGAAGAAGAACGCTAGGACCACGGTGTCGCCGCGGTAGTCGCTGAGGCGCACCGGGTCCTTCAGGACCCCGTGCCTGGTGGCACCGGGAAGGGCGAAGTCGGGGGCGATCTCGCCCACGGCGAGAAGGCCCGATCCCGCCACCTGGGCACCGGCATCAGCCGGTGCTGCCACGGCCAGCGACCCCGCGAGGAGGGCGAGCGCGGCGGATCGGCGCATGAAGCTCCTCGGTCGGGAGATGGGTGGAACCACGGATTGGCATACCGCACGGGACCGATCTCGGTTCCCGCCAGGGACCGGACCTCGGAGGATTCGGACCGAGCCTTGTTTCCACCTCGGCCACTCCCCAATGTCACCGCTGCCGTGCGTCCATCCTCCCCCACAAGCTCTGCCTGTGACCCGACGAAAGGCCCTCGGCCTCTGGACCGCCATGGCGCTGGTGGTGGGCAACATGGTGGGCTCGGGTGCCTATCTGGTCCCTGCGGAGTTGGGCCGCTACGGGCCCATCTCCCTCCTGGGGTGGCTCGTCACCGCCGTGGGCGCGGCCTGCCTGGCGCTGGTCTTCGGCCGGCTGGGGCGCATCATGCCCGCAGAAGGCGGTCCCTACGCCTACACCCGGGCGGCGTTCGGCGATCTCCCGGGATTCCTGGTGGCGTGGGGCTACTGGGTATCGGTGTGGGTGGGCAACGCAGCCATCGCGACGGCCTTCGTCGCCTACCTGACCCCCTTTGTGCCCTCCCTGGAACAGGCACCGGTGGCCCAGGCGTCGCTGGCGCTCTCGGCCATTTGGGCCCTCACCGCGGTGAATGCATGGGGACTCAGGAAGGCGGCACTCCTCCAGCTCGTCACCACGGTGCTCAAGGTCCTCCCCCTGGTGGCTCTCGCCACGCTCGGGCTCCTGGCCATGGACGCCGGCAACTTCCGGCCGGTGAACGTGAGCGGAGCGTCGGGCATCTCGGCGGTGACGGCCACGGCGGCTCTCACGCTCTGGGGGCTACTGGGGCTCGAGTGCGTGACCATTCCCGCCGACGAGGTGGAGCGGCCCGCGCGGACCATTCCCCTGGCCACCGTGCTCGGCACCCTTGCCACCGCGGCGGTCTACATCCTGAGCACCGTGGCGGTGATGGGTGTGGTCCCGGCGGGGGAGCTGGCCGCCACCTCGGCGCCCTACGCCGAGGCCGCAGGGCGCATCTGGGGGACCGGGGCCGGCCGTGTCGTGGCGGCGGGGGCCGCCATCGCCGCCTTCGGGGCCCTCAACGGGTGGGTGCTCATGCAGGGACAGATGCCCCTGGCGCCGGCACGCCACGGGCTCTTTCCCGCGGCGTTCGGCCACCTGTCGCCGCGGGGAACGCCGGTCTTCGGGCTGGTCCTCTCCAGCGGGCTCACCACCGCTCTCGTGATGGCCAACTACACGCGGGGACTGGTGGGACTCTTCGTCTTCGCGACCCTTCTGGCCACGGTCACCGTGCTCCTCTCCTACCTGGGCGCCGCCGCCGCCCAGGTGGCCTTCATCCTCCGGGGCAAGGAGCGGTTCGGCGGGAAGGGGGCCCGGGTGGCGCTGGTCGTGTCGGCGCTGGCGTTCGCTTACTCCGTCCTGGCGGTGGTCGGCGCCGGGTGGGACTCGGTGCTCTGGGGTGGCGTGCTCCTGACCCTGGGCGTGCCCATCTACCTCCAGGGCGCGGGCGGGCGGGCCCGCTCCCGCGCCGCGGCACAGGCGGCGGCGCTGGGTGGAGGGAAACCCGGTGCCTGAGGTCCGCAGCACCTTCCAGTCCGACACCGCGTCCCTGCGGCGCGTCCTCCTGAAGCACGCCCGCCACGCCTTCGTGGACCCGGGCTCCATCGAGGCCCAGTGGGCCGCGCTGCACTACCTGGCGCCACCCGACCACGCTGCGGCGTGCCACGAGTCGGATGCCTTCGCGGCGCTCCTCGGGGAACTGGGCATCGAGGTGGCTTGGATGCCCGAGGGCGACGTGGGGATGGACTCACTCTACGTTCGGGACGCCTCGGTGGTGTGCGAGGGCGGCGCCATCCTCTGCTCCATGGCGAAGGAGCTCCGGCGCCGGGAGCCCGCCGAGCTGGAGCGGGCCTACCGCTCCCTGGGGATCCCCGTGGTGGGCGCCATCGGCGGAAGCGGACGGCTGGAGGGGGGCGACGTGGTGTGGTTGGGACCGAGGACGGTGGCGGTGGGGAGGGGATACCGGACCAACGCGGAGGGTATCCGCCAGTTCCGGGAGCTGCTGGGGCCGGCGGTGGACGAGGTGGTGGTGGTTCCCCTTCCGCACTGGAACGGGCCCACCGACGTCTTCCACCTCATGTCCGTGCTCAGTCCGGTAGCCGACAACCTGGCGCTCGTGTACTCACCTCTCCTCCCCGTGCCGTTCCGCGAGGAGCTGTTGGAACGGGGGATCGAGCTGGTGGAGGTGCCCGACGACGAGTTCGACTCGATGGGGTGCAACGTCCTGGCCGTGGCACCCCGGCGGGTGGTGGCGCTCAAGGGGAACCCCACCACGCGCCGCCGCCTGGAGGAAGCGGGTGTGGAGGTGCGCGTCTACCGGGGAGACGAGATCAGCGTGAAGGGGTGCGGGGGGCCCACCTGCCTGACGCGGCCCCTGGAGCGGGAACGCTGACGCGGAGTGCGCCTCCCTTCCCGTCTACCTCCCCGCCTACCTCACCCGTCCCACCACCCGCGAATCCACGGGAGCGAAGACGCCGTCCGGCCCTGCCCACTCCAGCTTCAGCGCCTTCCCGCCGCCGGCCTGGAAATACATGAGCTCCAGGGGATGGATCCCCCGCGCCAGGGCGACCTCGGCTTCCTTGTCGGAAAGGGTGTGCGGGCCGTCGTGGTCCAGCACCGGGGCGCCGCCGAAGCGGAGCACGGCACCATCGTCGGAGGAGAGGCGGAAGGTGTACACGCCTTCCTCGGGCACCGAGAGGTAACCCCGGAAGCGGAGCCCGAAGCGCTCTGCCGGCGCCCAGTCGGGAAGGGCCACCCCCTCCACCTTCTCCCGGCGCACCGGCTCCTGCCCCCGGCGCTCCAGGTCCGCCACGCGCCGGAAGTTCCCCTGGAAGAGGTCCACCACGAAGCCCGGCTCCAGGGGGGCGTCCACCAGCGCTGCCGGGCGCGGTGTCGCCCGGCTGAACATGGCCCGGCGCATGGGACCCGCCTGGCCGCCGCCGGTGAAAAGCCGCGCCGACACGGTGACCGCCCCGTCCTCCACGTCGAGCTCCAGGGGGCGCACGTACGCCGGGGAGGTGGCGGTGGGGTCGGTCCCATCGAGGGTGTAGCGGATCACGCCGGAGGCCGCCGCGGCGAGCTCCACCTTCGCCTTCTTCTCCAGCGTCAGCCCGTCGCGCGCCAGCCCGAGGACGTCGGGAATCCGGTAGCGGATCCCCGACCCGTCCATGCGCTCCAGGTGCCAGGGAAGGCGCTGGGTGAAGTCCCGGAAATCCCTCGCCCCCGCTGGGGACCACACCACCTCGGACAGGGCCAGCAGGCGGGGGTTCAGCATGTACTCGGCGTGGTCCTCGGTGGGGATGTACTCGGTCCAGAGGTTGGCCTGGGCGCCCAGGACCCGACGCGCCTCGGTGGCGGAAAGCTCCTCGGGGACGGGCTCGAAGGCGTAGACCCGCTCCAGGGGGAGGAAGCCGCCGATCCCCAGCGGCTCCTGCGCCGTGTCTCCCTGCAGGTAGTCGAAGTAGAGGTGGCTGGTGGGCGTCATGATCACGTCGTGCCCCTGGCGCGCCGCCTCGATCCCTCCCTGGACACCGCGCCACGACATCACCGTGGCGTTGGGGGCCAGCCCTCCCTCCAGGATCTCGTCCCACCCGATGAGCCGGCGGCCGTGGGCGTCGAGGAAGCGCTCGATGCGCCGCACGAACCAGCTCTGGAGCTCGCTCTCGTCGGCCAGCCTCTCCCGGCGCATGACCTCCTGCGCCACCTCGCTGGCTTCCCACCGGGCCTTGGGGGCCTCGTCCCCGCCGATGTGGATGTACTCCCCGGGGAAGAGCTCCATGACCTCGGTGAGGACGCCCTCCAGGAAGGTGAAGGTCCCCTCCTTGGGGCAGAAGATGTCCTCGAAGACGCCCCACGTGGTGGCCACCTCGAAGGGCCCGTCGGTGCAGGCCAGCTCCGGATAGGCCGCCAGCGCGGCCGTGGAGTGCCCGGGGAGCTCGATCTCGGGAACGATGGTCACGTAGCGCTCGCGGGCGTACGCCACGATGTCACGGATCTCGTCCTTGGTGTAGAACCCGCCGTAGCGCCGACCGTCGCCCACGTACGGTTCGAAGTTCTTCCCGACCATGGTCTCCCGGCGCCAGGCGGCCACGTCGGTGAGCCGGGGGTAGCGCTCGATCTGGATGCGCCATCCCTGGTCCTCCGTCAGGTGCCAGTGGAACCGGTTGACCTTGTAGCGCGCCATCTGGTCGATGTAGCGCTTCACGAACTCGGGGCCGAAGAAGTGCCGCCCCACGTCGAGGTGCATCCCCCGCCAGGGGAAGCGCGGGGCGTCGGTGACGGTGGCCGCCGGGATTCGCACCGGGCGCCCGCTCCCGGCATCGCCGGCGACGGGCCGCGGCGGGAGGAGCTGGGACAGGGTCTCGAGGCCGTAGAAAAGTCCTGCGTGGTCGTTGCCCGCCACCACCACCGAGTCCCGCGTCACCACCAGGGCGTAGCCTTCGGCGGGCCCCTGGCCGATGACCCGGAGGCACACCGAGGCTCGCTGGCACGGCCCGGTGGCGACAGGGAGTGGATGCCCGGTGGCCCGGCGCGCCGAAGCAGCCCACCGCTCCGCCACGCTCTCCGCCTCCTGACTGGATCCCTGGGCCAGGCGCACGCCCACGCCGGCCCGGAGCTCGAAGGCACCGCCGGCCGGCAGCACCTGCATCGGGCGGGGGATGAGGGGGAGAGGGGCGGGCGGCGTGGCGGTGGCGCACGCCGAGGCGAGGAGGACGGTGGGAAGGAGGAGGGAGGGGCGCATGGCGGATCCTCTTTCAGGAGATCGCCAAAGCTATCACCCCGCCGCCCCCTCCGGGACGGCGGGGCAGGCGGCCCCCCGGCCGCCCGCCCCGCCGTCCGTCCGATCCTACTTCACGCCGTGCAGCAGCTTGTTGACCAGCGGCGCGGAGAGGAGGAGCACCAGCCCCGCGGACACGAGCGCGTAGAAGCCGAACGTATAGCCGCTGAGCGCCGAGGCGGTGGTCATCCCGGTCTCGCCGCTCACGTGGCTGGCGAAGATCCCCGACAGGTTGTTCCCGATGCCGGTGGACAGGAACCAGCCACCCATCCCCAGCCCCACCAGCCGCACGGGCGCCAGCTTGGTCACCATGGACAGGCCGATGGGGGAAAGGCAGAGCTCTCCGACCGACTGGATCAGGTAGACGGTGATGAGGGTCCAGAAGGGGATCTTCCCCGCGTCGCTGACCAGGCTGGAGAGCGCGAACATGAGCAACAGGAAGGCGAGGCCGTTGAAGACGAGGCCGAGCCCGAACTTGCGCGGGATGGACGGGTTCATGCGCTTGCTGGCCAGCCAGACCCATATCCACGCAGCGACCGGTGCGAAGCAGATGATGGCGACCGCGTTGACACTCTGGAACCAGGCGGTGGGGAAGATCCAGCCGCCGAAGTCACGGTTCACGATCTGGTCCGCCAGGAACGTGAACGAGCTCCCTGCCTGCTCGAAGAACATCCAGAACAGGATGTTGAACACGAAAATGAGCAGCATCGCGAGGGTCTTGTCGCGGGCCACCGCTCCGTTCTTGATGCCTTCGATCAGCAACATGGCGGCCAGCCCGACGAACATGATGGTGAGGACGACCTGGAGGACCTGGGCGCCGACGGCGAGCAGGGCGTACACGATGGGAATCACGCACACCGACCCGATGACCACGTAGGCGACGCGGCGCATGCTCTCGGCGCCTTCCGGCGGCGTGCCGATCCCCTGGAGCTGGTCTCGGCCGAAGTAGAACCACACCAGGCTCACCAGCATGCCGAAGCCGGCGGCGATGAACACCACCCTGTAGGCCGGGACCTCCGGGGATCCGAACACCGAGTTCGCCAGCCAGCCGGTGAAGAGCGGCGCCAGGAACGCGCCGGCGTTGATCCCCATGTAGAAGATCGTGAAGCCGCTGTCGCGCCGCTCGTCCGCCACCGAGTAGAGCTTGCCCACCTGGGTGGAGATGTTCGGCTTGAACATCCCGTTGCCGACGACGATGGTGGCCAGCCCGAGCTTGAAAACGTTGGGGTCGGGCAGCGCGATCATGAAGAGCCCGGCGGCCATGAACACGGCGCCCGTGAGGATGGAGCGCTGGTAGCCGATGATCCGGTCGGCGATGTAGCCGCCGAAGATGGCGCCGGCGTACACCAGGGCCAGGTAGGCCCCGTAGGTGCTGTTGGCTTCGGCCTGCCCGGTGGCCGAGCCCCCGTGGAACTGGGCCACGATGTAGAGCACCAGCGCCCAGCGGATCCCGTAGAAGGCGAAGCGCTCCCAGAACTCGGACATGAAGAGCATCCACAGGGGCTTGGGGTGCCCCAGCCTCTGCGGGAACTCCGGTATCGGGGCGCCTGCCGTGGGCGCGTTGGCGGCCATGCTCATGCGGCTACTCCGGGAAGTGTGGGGATCGGAAGGACCTGCGGCTCGACCCTGGGACGGTACAGGCACGCCCAAACGTGGCGGACGGCGAGCCATCCTGCCAGGGGATGAAGGAAGGGCCCCGGGGCGGCTGCCCCGGGGCCCTTCGGCGGCGAGGAGACCTCGCGCCCGCCGCCGGCGCGTTAGTCGCCCGACCCCTCCCCGTGGGGGTCGGCGTTCTCGTCGGGGAAGAGCCGCTCGTACTCCGCGGCATGCTCGTGCTTCAGGCGGTGCACGGGCATCTTGCCTGTGAAGATGGAGGTGTCCAGGGGGAACACGTCGGGGCGCAGGATCACGCCCCAGGAGTGCCACAGGATGACCACCATCACCGCGAAGGTGGCCTCCATGCCGTGCATGACCCGGGTGGCCGCCACGATCACGCCGGGGAGGACCTGGGTGACCATTTCCGGGAAGAGGAGGATCACGCCCGTGGAGCTCATGACCACCCCGCCCAGGAAGAGGCCCCAGTACTCGAACTTCTCCGAGAAGTCGAACTTCTCCACCTTGGGCATGGGCTCCCGGAGGAGGAAGTGCCGGAAGGTCTGGAGGACGTCCTGGAAGTCCTTCCGGACGGGGACCATGACGGGGAGCCGGTTGTGCTGGATAGCCTTCACCACGGCCCGGGTGACGTGGGTCACCATGAGCACGACGAAGATGACCCCGAGGGTGCGGTGGACCATGCGCGTGGACCAGATCCCGCCCATGGCCCCGATGATCCACCGGGCAATGCCCAGGTCGGGGCGGGTCTGGGGGAGCCCCGTGATCACCAGGGCGATGAAGGTGAAGGCGGTGGCGGCGTGCTCGAAGCGCTCGAGGCGTGTGAAGCGCTCCACCGTCGGCACCGGCTCGGGCTTTTCGCCCCTGAGCCGCGCCAGGATGCGCCGCATCCCCGCCGTCTTCCTGACGCGGGCGCCCTTGCGCCGGGCGTCCATGAGCTGGAAGACGATGGTGAGGGTGAGCCCCGTCAGCATGAACGGGATCAGGACGAAGTAGAAGAGCCGCACCAGCCAGATGAGGGGCTTGTGCCGTGGGCTGGGCGTTTCGTGGCCGAGCCAGGCGCCGGCGATCTTCTCGTCGCCTTCGGTGTGGCACCGGAGGCAGACCTCGGCGATCTCCTGCTCGCTCAGGGGGGCAACGTTGTGGACCCCGTGGCAGTCGGAGCAGAGCATGACGTCCTTCGCCCCCATGGTGCCGCCCTCGGCCATGAGGAACTGGACGGTCGTGCCGTGGAAGTCGTCGGCGTAGGAGCGCTTCACCATGGAAGGGAGGCCGTAGCGCACCGCCAGCGACGACTCGCCGTGGCACTCCATGCACTGCACCGCCGCCGTGATCAGGAGGCGCTCCCTGGCCTCCGCCTGCCCCACGTGAGCATCGTGGCAGGTGACACAGGTCGGTACGTCCCGTGACGGGTCGGTGGCCAGGGATGCCCCGTGGCCTCCCTGCACCATCTCCTGTTGCTGGGTCTCGTGGCATGCCGCGCACCGGGTCCCGATGACCTGGGCCGCCTCCGCCGCCGGCGGGTCCGACACGAAGTCGTGGCACTGGAAGCAGGTGGGACCGTCCACCACGCCGTCGTGGGTGGGGTGGACGGACTCGTGGCAGGCGGCGCAGGTCTGCTCGCGGGCCGGGGTGCCGGGGGCCGGCGGGTCCATGACCGAGTGGCACGCCGTACACTCGGCGATCCCCTCCACGGTGGCGTGGCTGGGATGGACCGTCTGGTGGCATCCCGCGCACGCCTCGAAGATGGCCGGGTCGGCGGCCTCGAAGGCCCGTCCCGTGTGCATGGTGTGGCAGTCGACGCACCCCGGGCTTCCCTCGGCGCCGCTCGCGTGCTCGGGATGGGGGGACGCATGGCAGGCGGCGCAGCGCGACGTCATGTGCTGCTTCGCCTCCTCCACGCTGTGGTCGCCGTGGATGGAGTGGCACGACGCGCAGTCGCGCACCTCGGCGCCACCGACGCCCACGTGCTGGGGGGCGACGTCCTGGTGGCACTCGGAGCACCGGTCCAGGCGCCGCTGGAAGGAGAGCTCGGGATCCCGCGTGTACCCGATGTGGTGGCAGCCGAGGCACGACAGCGTGTCCGCGTGGGTCAGGACCTTCAGCTTCTCGGACGCGATCTCGACGTGGCAGTCCGCGCACATCGAGGTCTCGCGCGGCGTCTGGCTCCTGACGGGCTGGGCCCCGAGGGCGAGGCCCAGCGCCACGAGGGCCGCTACGAATGCCGTCCTCATCTGCCGTTCCGTTTCCCGGCGCTCAGATCTCCGCCGGCTTGAAGAGGTCCTTCAGCGCCTCGCCCATCCTCCAGAACAGGGCACCGAACCCGATGACGGGGAGGAAGACCACGAAGGCGAGCCCCATGAGGGGGGCGGCCACGAGGCCGACCGCCACCTCGGTGAACCGGCGGAGCCCGGACTTGGCCTGAAGCTCGGTCGCCGCCTCCACGGCCGCAACCGGGACGGCCTCGGGAGAGGTCACGGGCGCGGCCTCGGCGGCCACCGCCGCCTGGGGCACGAGCTTGAGGTGCGTCGCGGCCGTCACCACCGCCGCCAGCGTGTCCGGGCTGATGGGCTTGTTCAGGTAGTCGAAGGCACCCAGGTCGCGGACCTGCTTCTCCACGTCCTCGCTCCCGAAGCCGGTGAGGAGGATGAACGGGGTCTGGGGCCGCTCGTCGTGGATCCACTGCAGGAGTTGCACCCCGTCCACGCCGGGCATGCGCAGGTCGGACACCACCACGTCCACCGGCTCCGCCTGGAGCTTGGAGATGGCGTTGGCGCCGTCGTTGGCGGTGGTGACTTCGAAACCCTGCTGGGAGAGGTAGCGGTTCCAACTGAGGCGGACGCTCTCCTCGTCGTCGACGAGCATCACTCTCTTCTGCGCGATCATGGTTCTTTCTCCTTCAGGCACGAGGTTCATGGGGTTCCGTCCCGTGGTTACGAGGCGATCCACCGGATCTTCTCGTGCAGTTGATTGACGACCGAGGCCAGCCGGCTGGCTCCCTCCTCGGAGTTACCGTTCCAGAGCAGGGAGACCCCGCACGAGGCGAGGTACTCGGCGATGGGGAGGGGAGGCTCCTCGTCCAGGACCGCCACCGTCTGGATCTCAGGGTGCTCCACGTGCATCCGCCCCAGGGTCGCCAGGAGCGTGCCCTTGGGGAGCGTGTGGCCGTGAAGCACCAGGACCGAGACGCTGGAGAAGGGCCTCTCCGTGAGCATCTCGCCCACGTTGGCGTACCACGCCGCCGGGCCGGTCCGGGCGCTGAGCTCGGCCACCAGCCGAGACGCGTCCTCCGCTTCCGACAGCAGGACCGTGGATCCCTCGTTCCAGCTTTGCACCATTCCTCCTTGCCGTTTCCGCTCCGACGCCCGCCTCGGCCGGCGTCTGCACAGGGATAGGGCAAGGCGCGTGCCAGGTTTGTGAGGAAATGGTGCAAGCTCGTAAATCATGGTCCCACAACGAGATAAGGTCGCGTACGGGTCCGGGCCCGGAAGCGCGCGGGGGTCCAAGTGTATGGGCGGCATATACAGGTGGGGGCACCCCCCGGGGAGGGAGGTGCCCCCTGTATTCGTGTAAATCGTTGCTATCATGGTGTTTGCGTCGTCATGACCCCACGACGGGCTAGGTGTATGGGCGGCTCATACACCCGGAAAACCCCAGCAACGGCGCCATTTTGGAGGTTCTCTGCCTGTGGGCGTCCGCCCGGGGCCTCGACACTACCTGCTGGCATGGGGGGGCGAGGAGGCGAGAGCCGGCCGGAAGCGCTGCGCTGGCCGTTCCGGCGCCGGCCCCTCCCGTCCAGGCACCGCGCTCGTGGGGTCCGGCAGCCACGTGTCAGCATCGGGTGTCAACGCCGGGCAGGCTTGGCCGCGAGCCTGGGGACGGCGAGGCCTCGTGGCACGGGCTGCTGGCCCTGACACGGTCCGGCCCGGCGTGCCCGACGCTCGACGAGGCATGTGGAGAAGCGGGCGCCACGAAGTCCCATTCAGCTATGGACACCTTTTCGGGCGCCGCGATGCGCCCTGTGTCGGACCTGCCCGGCGCACGGCTCTCGGACCCCCGCGGCGCCGTTCTGCCCGGCGATCCCCTCCCGGGACGCCTTCCGCGGCCTCCGAACCCCGCTTCGGGCCCCTCCGGGCAATCCAGGGCCTCGGCAAACCCCCTCTTATCTTTCGGTGTGTATTCGGTATCGCCCCCGAGCGTGAGCAGGAGGTCGCCCCGCATGGTCCAGTTCGCTCCCCGCGCCGTCACCCTCGCCGTCGTGCGCGAGCCCGCGCCCGCCTACGGCCTGACCCCGAACGGCTTCCCCCCCGGGGACGAGGCCTCTGGCGACGAGTCGGACATCATCGACGCCCTCGGCGACGAGATCGCGACCCTCGCCGCCCACATCCACGCCGCCACCCATCGCCTGCTCGTCCTCCTCGCGGAGTTCGACAGTCGCAACGGGTGGGAGCGCGAGGGACATCGGTCCTGTGCCCACTGGCTCTCCTTCCGCACCGGCATCGACCTCGGCGCCGCCCGGGAGAAGGTGCGCGCGGCCCGCGCGTTGCTCGGACTCCCCCAGACCAGCGCCGCGATGGCCAGGGGCGAACTGTCGTTCTCCCAGGTCAGGGCGCTTTCGCGCGTGGCCAATGCAGAGAACGAAGGCGACCTCCTCGAACTCGCCCGGGGGTGCACCACGGCTCAGTTGGAGCGTGTGGTCAGGGGATGGAAGCGCGGGAGCCGCGAGGACGAGGCGACGCTCGAGCGCGAGCTGCACGAGAGCCGCATGTTCTCGGTCTTTCCGGACGAGGAGGGTATGTACGTGGTCCGCGGCAAGCTCCCGCCTGAGGTGGGGGCGCTCCTCATGAGGGCGGTGGAAGCGGCGAGCGACGCGCTGTACCGGGACGAGGCAGGCATCGAGCGCTTGGCGGGGGGCTCGCCCCCGACCGACACGCTCCGGGCCGCGGCCCAGCGGCGTGCCGACGCCCTCGGGCTCCTGGCCGAGCGCGCGATGGCGGCGGGGTTCGGAGCGGGGCCCGGCGGTGCGCCCGGCGATGAAGCGGCCCCCATCAGCGGCACGCGGGCGGCCCGCTACCAGGTGGTGCTGCACGTGGATGCGGCCACGCTCTCGGAGGACTCCGAGCCGCTCTCGGAGGACGGGAAAGCAGGCGGTGAGGTGGGCGGCGCTTCGGGTCGCTCCGAGCTGGAGGACGGCACACGCGTTTCAGGTGAAACGTCCCGACGAATCTCCTGCGACGCCGCCCTGGTCCGGATCACTCATGCGCCCGACGGGTCGGTGCTCGACGTGGGCCGCCGCACCCGGACGATCCCGCCGGCGCTCCGGCGGGCGCTGGAGGGTCGGGACCGCGGATGCCGCTTCCCAGGCTGCGGTCTCAGGTTCACCGACGCCCACCACGTGAAGCACTGGGCCGACGGCGGCGAGACGAGCATGGGTAACACGCTCCTTCTCTGTAAACACCACCACGCGCTCGTGCACGAGGGTGGTTGGCGCGTGAACTGGGCGGGCGAGGGGCTCCCGGTGTTCGTGGATCCCCGGGGCGGAACCCATTACGACGCGCGCCCGAAGGCTCCGGAGCTGGCCGAGGACCCGGTGCGGGCTCTTGTCGAGGCGAACCGCCGCCGCGGCGCCGAGCCCGACTGGCGGACGGCCGGAGCTCGCTGGAAGCGGGAGGACGACACCCCGAGCGACATCTACTTCCGGGCCCTGGAGGCGGCCGGATAGGGCGCCCATCACGATCTGATGGGGCGAGTCATCCGGTGCTCGGGCACCTGGGCGGCCTCAGGGAGTCGGCCGGCATCCCTGCGCCGGCCCCTCCCCTCGAGTCAGCGCAGTCAGCGGGGAGGTTGTTTCCCGTGGTCGCCTGCCTGCACGACTCTCGATCTCACCCCCCCGCCTCAGCTCTCCCCTCCGCCCTCGCCAGCTTCTCCCTCTCCGTCCACCTCGGCGCCCTCGCTCGCGGGGGTGGTGATCCCGTGCTTGCGCATGAGCGCGTGGAGGTTGGGGCGGGCCATCCCCACGTTCCGGGCGGCCTGGGACACGTTCCACCCCGAGCGGCGGAGCGCCTTGATGACGAAAAGCCGCTCGATGCGGTCCACGGCGCCCGCCCGGAGCTCCTGCTTCCTGTCGGCCAGGGAGGCGGCGTCGTCGGGGACGTCGCTCCACATGGACCCGGGGTGCTCGCCCCCTGCGGGGATCGCGTCCACGTCGATGGTGCGGCCGTCTGCCAGGAGGACGGCGCGCTCCATGGCGTGCTGGAGCTCGCGAACGTTGCCGGGCCACTCGTGGGCCTCCAGGACGGCCATGGCCCGGGGGGTGATGGAGTCGATGGGTTTGCCAAACTCCCCGGAGAAGCGCTGCACGAAGTGGTGCGCCAGGAGGGGGATCTCCTCGCGCCGGTCCCTGAGGGGCGGGAGGTTGATGGTGAAGACGCTCAGCCGGTAGAACAGGTCCTCCCGGAAGGTCCCCGCTTCCACCAGCTCCTGGAGGCTCCGGTTGGTGGCCGCCACCACGCGCACGTCCACCGCGACCGGCTTGTCCGACCCCACCGGCCGGATCTCCCGCTCCTGGAGAAGGCGCAGGAGGCTGCCCTGGATCTGGGGGGAGATGGTGGCGATCTCGTCCAGGAAGAGGGTGCCTCCCCGCGCGGTTTCGGCCAGCCCCTTCCGGTCCTTCATGGCCCCGGTGAAGGAGCCCCGCACGTGGCCGAAGAGCTCCGACTCCAGGAGGGACTCGGCCAGCGACGCGCAGTCGGCCACGACGAAGGGCCCCTCCGCCCGGGTGCTGTTGTAGTGGATGGCCCGGGCGATGACGTCCTTCCCGGTCCCCGTCTCCCCGGTGATGAGGACGGTGCTGTTCGTGGGGGCCACCCGCTGGACGAGCTGCATCACCTTCCGCATGGGGGGCGAGGAGCAGATCACGTTCCCGATCTTGTGGCGCGTCTCCAGCTCCGAGCGCAGGCGGCGGGTCAGGTCCACCAGGTGCTTGCGTTCCAACGCCCGGGCGGTGGCCACGAGGAGCTGGGGAGGGCTCACAGGCTTCTCCAGGTAGTCGAAGGCCCCCAGCTTGATGGCCTCCACCGCCGTGTCGATGGTGGCGTAGCCGGTGATGATGAGGACCTCCGTCTCCGGCGAGATGTCCCGGGCGGCCTTGAGGACCTCGATGCCGTCCATCTCGGGCATCTTGATGTCCAGGAGGAGGAGGTCGAAGGGCTCCTTCCGCAGGAGCTCCAGCCCGCCCCGGGCCGATGTGGAGGTGGCCACCTCGTACCCCTCTTCGGAGAGCACCCGGCGGATGCTCTCCACCACGACCTGCTCGTCGTCCACCGTGAGCACCCGCGGGGGGGTGGTCCAGCTCTTCACATCGTCCATATCCGACTTCCGCCTCTATGCTTGTGCCGCAGGCACGGGTACGGGGAGGAGCACGGTGAACGCGGCACCGCTCCTGCCGTCGCTGGCGACGGTGATGGTTCCACGGTAACTCCGGATGATGCCCAGGGACACGGACAGGCCCAGCCCCGAGCCCTTCCCCACGGGCTTGGTGGTGAAGAACGGGTCGAACACCTTGTGCAGCGCCTCCGGCGGGATCCCGGTCCCCGTGTCCTGGACCACGGTTCGGACCAGGTGGGTGCCCGGGTGCGGTGGGAGGTTGTCCCTCTCGTGGCTCTTGCGGGGCACCACGTTGGCACGAACGGTGATGGTGCCCCCCTCCGGCATGGCGTGGACCGCGTTCAGGACGAGGTTCACGAACACCTGCATGAGCTGGACGTGGTTGGCCTCCACCACGGGGAGGTCCTCGGGGATGTCCACATCCACGCCCACCCGCCCGTTCTGGATCTCCACCTTGATGAGGTCCAGGGCGCCCTCCACGGCGCGCTCGATCCTGCAAGGCTCCGCCGTGATGTCCTGGGACTGCTTGCGGGAGTAATCCAGGAGTTGGCGGATGATCCCCGCGCACCGGTTGGCCTCGCGCTCGATCATGCGGAGGTCCTCCTGGGCGGGGGAGTCCTCGGGCAGGGCCCTCTTCACCAGGTGGGTGAAGGTGATGATGGCCATGAGAGGGCTGTTCAGCTCGTGGGCGATCCCGGCGGCCACGAGCCCCACCGACGAGAGCTTCTCCGCCTGGACCACCTGGAACTGGGCCTCCTGGAGGGCCTTCGCCTTCTCCGCCACCGTGTCCTCCAGGGTGGCGGCCCAACTCTCCAGCTCGGTGCGGGAGCTGTTCAGGCTCTCCACCATCTCGTTGAAGGAGGACGCCAGGAGGCCGATCTCCCGGGCGGCCCCGCGGGGGAGCTCCACCTCGGGGTTTCCCCCGGCCACCCGCCGGGTGGCGGCGATCACCGTGTCCAGGGGGCGGCGCACGGCGCGGGTGATGATGACCCAGAGCCCGCCGGTGATGACCGCTGCGGCCAGGAGGGAGAACAGGAACGCGTTCAGCGTCGCCCGGGCGAGGCGCTTCTCCGCCGGCTCCAGGGAGATGGCCACATCCAGGACCCCCAGGACCGGCCGGACGTCCGGCGTGGCGTGGCACCCCGAGCCCTGGCACCCCGCCTGGTTGGGGATGACCCGCATGGTGCCCAGGACCCGGCTCCCGTCGGCGCTCCGGAAGAGGCGGGAGCGGTTATCGGGGTCCAGCTCCGTGGCGGGCTCGGGCCCCGAGTGGCACTGGATGCACCCCTCCGCGTCCGGGTCCACCAGCGTCCCGATCTCGTCGGCCCGGGAGGAGAAGGAGATCTCCCCCTCCTTGTTCAGGATGCGGATGTTCACCACGCCCGGCTGGTCCCCCACCGCGTCCACCATCTCCTGGATGGCGTCGCGCTCGTTGGCGCGCATCTCGTGGGCGGTGGTGAGGAGGATGGTCTCGGCTATGGACTCGGTGCCGAGCACCGCCTCCTCGAGCGCGTTCCGGCGCTGCTCCCGGATCAGGAGCCAGGAGAGCAGCGCGACGCTGACCAGGGCGAAGAACCCGGCCGGGAGCGCGATGCGGCTGCTGAGCGTGCGGAAGGGCACGAAAGGCCTCCCGGAGGCGGGGGCGGGGGAGGGACCACCGGTCCCTGTAACCTTCCCCATGGGGGGGTGGTGTCAAGTCGGGGAAAGCCCGCGGACAAGCTGCCCCGCTGGTCGGCCCGCCCTCATGTTCCCCTGGCGTGAAGGCACGCCCTGCGGTATCAAGGGGTTGCCCCCATCACTCTTCCCGCGGAGGTTGCCATGTCGCAGGGCTCGCTCCAGGGACGCCGGGGCCTGACGTCCACCGCGCTCCCCCTTCTCCTGGCCGGCTGCGCCGCCGCGGCGCCCGGCACCCAGGACCCCAGCGTGGTCTCCATCCTCACGGGGGACGGCACCACCATCCAGATCCAGCGGGGGGCGGACATCCGCGTGAACCATGCGGTGACCGTGGGGGCTGACCGGGCATGGGACGTCCTGCCCCTGGTCTACGCCGAGCTGGGGATCGAGCCGGACATCCAGGACCCCGCCCGGCACGTGCTGGGAGCCTCGGCGCACCGGTTCTCCACGCGCATCCTGAACCGGAACGCCAGCGATTTCTTCGACTGCGGGCTCGATCCCGGGATCCAGCGCCCCCTGGCCGACCAGGCGCCCATCACGGCGCGCGTCGTGACCGAGGTCCACGCCCTGTCGGAGGGAGCGGAGCTGCGGACCATCGTGGAGGGGGCGGCCCGGAGGACCGGCGGGAACGCCGGGGTGGCCGCCTGCCGCTCCACGGGCCTGATGGAGGTGCTGGTGGGGGAGATGGTGCAGGAGAAGGCGGCGCCGTCCGACACGGCGCGAATCCCCAAGGGTCCGCCGCTGCCGTAAAGGACGGCGGGCCGCCGGGGTCACCCCCGGCGGCCCGCGCCTCCTGCGGTCCTGCGACTGTGGTTCTTCTACCGAAGTCGGAGCGCTACGCGCCGCGGCTCAGGCAGTTGTTCCCGATGCCCAGGTTCGGGTTGTTCTCCTCGTCGTGCGGGAGCGGGAAGTCCACGTCGGTCCCGTAGCTCCCGCCCTTGTGCCACTCGCCGATGGGGAAGACCTGCGACTGGTTGCGGCCGTACTGCCGGACGAGCCGCCGCATGTCACCCATACGGTACCCCCGGCCATACTGCCAGAACGCCCGCTCCCGGAAGAGCTGGTCCACCCTCGCCGCCTCGGTGCCGGGATCCGACAGGGCCGCCAGCCCCACGGTCGCCCGCGCCTCATTGAGGATGGCCAGCGATCCGGCGGGATCCGTCTTGACCTTGGCCTCGGCCTCGATCATGCGGGCGTCCACGCCTTGCATGACCGGCACCGCCTGCTCCCGTCCCGCCCACCGCATGAAGATGAGGAGCGGGGTGTTGAGGTCGTCGCGGTTGCTGCGGGGCGCGCCGATGGCCCTGCACGCCGGCTCCGTCGTCTCGCAGACGGGAACGCGGGGGTCGTTCGCCGAGGCGAAGTCCAAGCCGTTGACCCCCTCGTTGTCGCTGACGCTGTAGCGGCCCGAGTTCAGGTTGAGGCTCCAGAACTGGTTGGTCCATGTCGTCTGCGAATGGTAGACCACGTACTCGAAGCTCGTGGCGACGCCCTGGACCGCCGTCGCGGCTTCCACGTGACGGTTCAGGTTCACCAGGATCCGGCCCTTGGTGAGGGCGAGGGCGCCCCGCACGCGGACATCGTCCGCGGTGGACCCGGTGACCCTGGCCAGCCCGTCGTTGGCCCGCGCCAGCGCGATCTCGTAGACCTGCGCCGCCGTCATCTGCTCGCCGTACTCCTCACGGCCCTCGATCACGTTGGAGATGATCATGCCGTCGCAGTAGTGCTCGGCCATGATGTTGAGGGCGTACGCCTGGAGCATGTACATCTCGCCCGTGTGCCACCCGGGCGCCGACGGGTTCCATTCATCGATGAGATCCGCGGCCTGCTGGGCGGACAGCCGCACCCGGTGCAGGGTGCGCATGGCGGACTCGATGCCGCTGTTCTCCTTGGGCGTGATGCGCTGGTCCACCTCCTGCTTGTAGATGAACGAGTCGCCGTTGATCCACTCGTCGGTGAAGAGCCCGCCCAGGAAGAACAGGCTCTCGTCACCGGTCGTGAGGCCCACGAACCGGGAGAGCGCGCCCAGCCGGACGGCATTGGCGCCGGCGGCGGAGCGGATGTTGCTCGGATTGATGATGTCGGGATCCTCGACCTGGAGGATGTCGTCCGTGGAGCAGGCGAGCGCCAGCAGGCTCATGCCCGCCACCGCCACGAGCGACGCCACCGAAGCCACCCGACCTCTTCTGTTCGGAGTCATGGTGTGTGTCCTCCTAGAAGCCGAGGGAGAATCGGAGCGTGTAGTACCGCTTCGGACCGAACGACTGGAACTCGGACGTCCCGTCCGTGTTGCTCCCGAAGTAGGCCTCGGGGTCCACGCCGGTGTAGTCCGTCCAGACCGCCAGGTTCCGGGCGGCCATGGTCACCGTCAACGTGCGGCCACCCATGAAGCTGCCGAACAGGTCGCTGGGCGGAGAGAGCGTGAGCGACATCTCACGGAAGCGCACGAAGTCCGCCTTCTCCAGGAAGCCCGCCACCGAGCGGCTCGGGTGTTCGCGCACCATCATCGCGCGCGCCTGCTTCCAGAGCGGGGTGTTCGGGTCGTAGATCGCCTGGCAGTTGACGCGGCTGGCGCACCGGATGCGCTCGGTGTTGTTGTAGAGGAGGTGTCCGCCTTTGTAGTCGAACATGGCGTCGAGGCGGATCTGCCCGTTCCGGAGGGAGAAGCCGTTGGTGAGTGCGGCCTCATACTTTGGCTGAGCCCGGCCGAGGTAGACGGCTGTGTCGGTGACGACGATCTCGCTCTTGGCCTGATCCTTGTTGTACGTGATGATGCCGTTGCCGTCCTTGTCCTCGTGGCTCACCAGGGCACGGGCCCAGTACCCGTTGATCGGATACCCCTCCCGCTGCTGCGTCCTTGAGCTGCTGACGATGGTGGGCAGCCCGCCCAGGCTCTCCAGCTTGTTCTCGTTCATGGACGCGTTGAGCATCATCCTCCACTCCAGAGCGTCGGTCCGGAGGAGGGTCCCCTCGATGAGGGCCTCCAGGCCCTTGTTGCTGACCTTCCCCAGGTTCTCGTACCGGGAGGAGGAGGCGCCGAGGGAGGGCGGCAGCACGCGGCTGATGAGCGCGTCCTTGGATTGCTTGTTGTAGTAGGTGATCTCCGTGGAGAGGCGGCCCTCGAACATGGAGGCGTCGAATCCCACCTCGATCTCGCTGGAGCGCTCCGGCTTGAGGTTGGCGTTTCCGACGGCGCTGTAGACCAGGCCGGTCTGCTCCCCAGACTCGCCGAGGAACCGTGTGGTGCCATAGTACTGCACAGCGGCCGTCGTACCGGGCTGCACGCCCGACGCCCCGTACGCCATGCGCAGGCGGAGCTGGTTGACCCAGTCCGGTGCGCGGAAGAAGTCCTCCTCGGAGAGGAGCCACGACACCGACAGCTTCGGATAGAACACGGTCTTGAAGTCGGCGCCGAAGGCGCTGTTCCGGTCCGAGCGCACGGCGCCGGTCATGAACAGCCTGTCACGCCACGAGATGCGCTGCTCCAGGTACGCGCCCAGCGTGCGGCTCTCCGTCGTGGTCTCGCTCCCGGTCCTCACCGCGGCGGAGGAGACCGTCTGCCCTCCGGGCGGGAGCGTGCTGCCGGAAGCGTAGTTGCCGACGAAGAGGTTCCGGTAGAACTGGACGCCGATGGACGTCTGTGACTCGGTCTCGTCGTTGATCCGGCGAGTGGCCGTGCCGCCCAGGTCCACCGTGTAGTTGTAGAAGTTGTGCCGGTTCTCGTTCTTGAACCCCAGCCGGTACGTGGCGTGGGTGCACTCCTCGAACCGGCAGATTCTCCAGTCGTGGCGGGAGATGAAGTCCAGCCCGACGTTGCCACGTACCGCCAACCAGCTCGTGGGACGCCAGTTCGTGTTGATGGAGTTGATGTAGCGCTCGATCTCCTGCACGTTCTCGCGCTGGTAAATGTTCTTCGGCGTGAACTCACGCCAGCCGTACAGCGTGTCGCCGGCGGAGTTGATGTTGTACTTGAAGCCAGGCCCGCCGTAGGTGTTCCCGGTGACGCCCGCCGTGCCCGAGTCGTCCGCCTGGGGGAGCCGCAGGTCCTGGGTGATGAAGCCGGAGCTGATGGCCAGGTCGAGGGCGTCGGTGAGGCTCACATTGACGTTCGCGCGGAACGTGATCTTCCTGAGCCGATCCTGGTTCTCCTGGTGGTCGCTGAGGGAGAGGTTGTGGGCGGCCATGTACCGCTTCTCGAACTCCGGCACCTTGAGGGTGCCATTCTCGTCCTCCCACTCGCCGTGGAGGAAGTAGCGGATCGTCTCGCTGCCGCCCCGCACCTGGAGGCCGTGCTGCTGCCGGTATCCGGTGCCGTAGGGCGTAGACTCGGGGTCCTTGTGCAGGTTGTAGCTGGTGAGGCTATCCTGGACGCACGCGCCGCGGGCCACCTGGCTCAGGGTGCAGTTGATCGTGTTGTTGGCCCTGGACGTGCTCCGCCAGCCCCGGTAGGCGGTGGGGTAGTCGCCCTGCTCCCTCATGGCGGTCTGCTCGGTGTAGTATGTCCACTGGGGCCGGCCCGCCGTGCCCCGCTTCGTCGTGATCACGATCACGCCGTTGGCGGCGTCGGTGCCGTACAAGGTGGCCGCGGAGGGGCCCTTCACCACCTCCATGGACTCGATCTCCTCGGGGTTGATGTCACCCACGCGGCTGGTCCGCGTACCGCCGACGCTGATGGAGAAGGAGTTGGAGGAGCTCTCCATCCGCACGCCGTCGATGACGTAGATGGGGTCGCGGGAGAGGGAGAGGGAGCTGAGGCCCCGGATGCGCACCCGCCCGGCCTGGCCCGTCGCCGTGCCCGGCGCCACGATCACGCCGGGTGACCGGGCCAGGAGCAGGTCGTTCATGTTGGTGACCGCCCGCGTCTGCACGACCCCGGCCGCTTCGACGCGGGCGATGGCATTGCCCACCTCGACGCGGCGCTGCTGCCCGGTGGCGGTGATCACCATCCCGGTGAGGGCCACCGGGGTGGGCGTCATGCGGAAGTCGGCGGAAGCGGACTGGCCCGCCGCCACCGAGACCTCCTGGGTCGCATCAGCATATCCCAGGCGCATGGCCCGCAGCGTGACGTTGCCGGCGGCCACGCCCCTCAGCACGTAACGCCCTTCGGCGTTCGTGAATGCGCTCTTGTTCGTGCCGACCACCACGATCTGGACCTCCGCCACCGCCTGGCCTGTCTCGGCGTCGGTGACGCGGCCTACCACGGTCGTCTGCTGTGCCGCCGCTGCGCCGCCCGAAAGGGCGAGCGCTACGGCGCCGCACAGGATCAAGACTGACAACTCCCATCTACCCATGCCAACCTCCCAGGTCTTGGGAACCACCATCCAGCACTTCCACCATGAGGACAGGATGCGGGGGGTGGATCCGTACTGCAATAGTGGGGGTAGCACGGATCTCCGGAGGGGTATCCGCATGAGCAAATCCTTTTCCTACTTCGTTTTGGCTGCGTGCGTCTCGGCCGTGGCCCTGGGGGGAGCGCGTCCCCTGGCGGCCCAGTCCGCCACGCTGGAGGGATTCGTCCTCTCCTCCTCGTCGGGAAGGCGGCTGGGTGGGGTCCTTGTCGCCGTGGAGTCGGGACCCCGCACCAAGAGCGACGCCGAGGGGGCCTACCGCCTGGAGGGGATCGAACCCGGGGAGCGCCGCGTCGCCCTGGTGGCCCCCGGATGCCAGGTCACCATGGCCAACGTGGGCTTCTGGCCCGGGGAGGAGAAGTCGCTGGCCTTCGAGGTCGCCTTCGACCCCCGGGTGGCGGACCAGCTCACGCTGAGGCGCCGCTCCATCGGCAAGGTGGTGACCGCCGCGGACATCGAGGCCATGCGCGCTCCCACCCTCCTGGACGTGATCTCCAGGACGGCGCCGGGAATGGTGCGGAGCCCCTCCACCCAGCCGGGGATGGAGCCGCTGGCGCGGAGCCGGAGCCCGGTGGCCGTCCAAGGGACCGTTCCCCCGGCGGTGGTGGTGGACGGCGTCGTCCAGAGCACGTCCGGGATCCAGATCCTCCAGGACATCCGTCCCTCCGACGTGGCCTGGCTCGAGGTGCTCTCGGGGGCCGCCGGGGGGTGGGAGGTAGGGACCGGCGGATCCGGCGGTCTGCTCCGGATCCAGACCAAGAGGGGGCGCCAGATGGATGCTCTCTTCCTCGAGCCGGAGCGGTGCGAGATCCCGGGGTGGAGGGGCGGCGCCTGACGGGGGGCAAATCCCTCCCCGAAAGGACTGTTGCCTTTCGGGGATCCTCCTTAAATTTCTGCATCGACCAGGCGAGAGGAGTAGAACGCCGAGGTCGGGTCGGCGAATTGACGAGATAATTCGGCGGGTCGGCACGGCGTTCTTTTTTCGTCTTGTGACTTCGTGTCGCCACGTCGATGTGGCCGGCCGCGCCACTCGTCGCGGCCTTGAAGGAAGAGACTCCCAATGGAGGCACGGTCATGAGACGAGTAGCTACGGCACTCGCCCTTCTCGCGACGTCGCTGGCCTGGGTATCCACCGCCACCCCCGCATCGGCCCAGGAACCGGGCCGGGTCACGGGGATCGTACGGTCGGCGGAGACCCAGCGTCCGCTCTCGGGCGCCCAGGTGTTCATCCAGGGCACTCGAATCGGCGGGCTGTCGAACGCGGAGGGCAGGTATGTGATCAACGGCGTCCCGGCAGGGACGCACCAGGTCAGGGTCACGATCATCGGATACGCCGCGACCGGCCAGACGGTCACCGTGGCGGCGGGCCAGACGGTCACGGCGGACTTCTCCGTCGCAGAGTCGGCCGTGGCCCTGGAAGGGCTCGTGGTCACCGGTACCGCCAAGGAGGTGCGCGCCCGCGAGGTCGGGAGCGCGCTGGACGCGGTGACGTCCCGTGAGCTCGAGGCCGTCCCGGTCACCAACGCCGAGAACATCCTGGCGGGCCGGGTTCCCGGCCTCACGGTGCTCCAGGGGAACGGACAGCCCGGCGCCGGCACCACGGTGCGCATCCGGGCGCAGACCACGGTGTCGTCGACGACGGACCCCCTCATCTACGTGGACGGGATCCGGATCTACCACGAGAGCGTGGGTGCGGGCGGTGGCGCTCGCGTGGGCATCTCCCCGCTGCAGGACATCGCGGCGGAGGACATCGAGCGCATCGAGGTCATCAAGGGCGCCTCGGCGGCCACGCTGTACGGCACCGAGGCCTCCGGCGGCGTCATCCAGATCTTCACGAAGCGCGGCGTGTCGGGCGCGCCCATCTGGAACGCCGAGATGACCCAGGGCTTCAACAACCAGCCGGCGTTCAACATCGGCGGCGATCCCTGGGACATCTTCACCAAGTGCGGCGGTGAGATGTACGGGATCAGCATGCAGAAATCCACGTACGGGCAGGATCACAAGTTCCGGGACGTGACGTGCCCGGAGAGCGGGCGCTGGTTCGAGAACGGGCCGGTGCAGCGCTACAGCGTCTCCGTGCGCGGAGGCACCGGCGACCTGGGCTACTTCGTCTCCATGAACTACAACGACGAAGACGGCACCCTCCCGACGCAGAACGCGAAGCTCGGCGGCATCCGCGCGAACCTCGACTTCAGCCCCGTCGAGAACCTCAAGGTGCAGTTCAGCAGCGCGCTCTCCATGCGCGACCTGAGCTTCGTCGAGGACGGCAACAGCCTGCGCGGCTTCCTCCTCAACGTGGGCCGCGGCTATTCGGGCAACTACTACGCCCGCTCGGAGAAGGACGCCGAGGTGGACGCGGCGTGCGCCGCCCTCCCCGCGGGCGTGCAGTGCTTCGCGAACGAGTACATCTGGCTCGACGCGCACAACTGGACGCGCTCGGACCGGTTCACCACCGGGCTGACGATCCAGCACGACGCCAGCGAGAACCTGACGAACCGCCTCTCCATCGGCTGGGACTTCGACCAGATCAACAACAGGCGCTGGCAGGAGTGGGGCGCCATCCTCACGCCCCTGGGTAATTACAGCAACGACATCACCTACCACCAGAAGCTGTCCCTCGACTACTCCGGGACGTTCAGCCAGGTCATCAGCGACGACCTGAACTCCACGTTCTCGTGGGGTGGGCAGCTCTTCCGGGACAACCACCGCCGCACGTCGGTGTCCACCAATGACTTCTCGGGGCCCGGCGTGCCGACGCTTTCGTCCGGCGGCAGGGCGCCAGGCGCACCCTCGGACAACCCGTTCATCCAGACCAACGCGGGCATCTTCCTGCAGGAGATGCTCGGGTACAAGGACCTGCTCTTCCTGACCCTGGGGCTGCGGGTGGACGGGAACTCGGCGTTCGGCGACGACTTCGGCCTCGAGAAGTACCCCAAGGCCAGCCTCGCCTACGTCGTGTCGGACCACGCCTTCTGGCCCACCGACTGGTGGGAGACCATGAAGCTGCGCGGGGCCTTCGGCTACTCCGGCCGGGCGCCGGGCGCGTTCGACAAGCTGCGCACGTGGAGCCCCATCTCCGACGACGGCTCCCCGGGCTTCACGCCCAGGGACGTGGGCAACTCCGAAGTCGGTCCCGAGCGCACGCGTGAGTTCGAGGTGGGCTTCGACGCCAGCATGTGGCAGGGCCTGATCGGTGTCGAAGCGACCTACTACAACTCTCACACCACCGAGGCGCTCGTGGGGGTGTCGCTCCCCGGGTCCGAAGGCGGTTGGGGGACCCGGACCGAGAACGTGGGCGAGCTTTCGGCCGAGGGTCTCGAGTTCCAGCTCAACGCCGCGCTGTACCGCTCCGACTTCATCGAGTGGCGGGCGCGGGCGAACATGTCGTTCAGCCGCAGCGAGGCGGGTGACCTGAACTGCCAGGACCTGGACGGGAACGCCGCCAACGGGGCGGAGACCTGCCAGATCATCTCGGTGGGCAACGGTGCCTACATCCGCACGGGCGAGACCATTCCGACGTACTGGGGCTGGAAAATCATGAACCCGGAGGCGCACGCGGCCCCCATCCGGTCCGACTCGCTCCTCCCCATCGGGCCTGTCTACCCCACCACGCTGCTGGGCTTCAACACCAGCGTCTCCATCGGCGACTACATCACGGTGGACGCGCTCCTGGAGCACCAGGGCGGGCACTACCTGCCCAACTACACCGGGTATCAGAACTCCCGCCGCGGCGTGTGGTACAACTGCTACGAGATCCAGAAGGTGATGGCGCAGGTCCGGTCCACGGGCAACGAGAGTCTGCTGGACCCCTACACGGCGCTGGAGCGCGGCCGCTGCGCGACGAACGTCACCGGCTCTTCGTCTGCGGCTAACCCGGCCGGCCACAACTCCAACTACTGGATCGACAAGGCCGACTTCTGGAAGCTGCGCAGCATCTCGGTGAGCTTCAACTTCCCCGATGCGTGGATCGAGCGCTACGCCGACCGGGCGACGTTCACCCTCGCCGGCCGGAACCTGTTGAAGTGGACGGATTTCGAGGGCACGGACCCGGAGATCGAGGACTACTCCGACCGCGCCGGATCGGGGTCCGGGGCCGGGTCCTACGGCCGGCGGGAGTACTACAATCTGCCGCCGGCACGGAGCTTCCTGGCCACGCTCCGCGTGACGTTCTAGGGGAGGAGACGACCATGAGCATGACACGCAAGCTGTATCGTCTGGCGGCGCTCGCGGCCCTGGTGCCCTTCGCTGCCTGCTCGGACATCCTCTCCCTGGACGTGGAGGCACCCGGGCGTATTGAGGACAGCGACCTGAACATCCCGGGCGCGATGGCGGGGGTCGCCTCGGGGGCGCAGTACAACCTCACCAACGCGTTCGACGCCGTGGTGCAGCAGCTCTCCATGGCCTCGCTGGACCTGGGCCACGGGGGGAGCTACGACTTCGGCGCCATCCCCATCGGCATCTTCAAGTACGACGTCGAGGACTGGGGCGAGTACACCACCATGTCCCGTGCGCGCTGGACGGCGGAGCACGGGCTGATGAGGATGAAGGAGGTCCTCGGGGCCACGCAGTACGAGAAGGACGTGAGCGTGGCCAGGGCCTACCTCGCGGGCGGGTTCGCCAACCGCCTGCTGGGGGAGGTGCAGTGCCGGGTGAACTTCGACGAGCTCGTCGACGGTGAGTACAAGGGCGGGCCGGACCGGCCGCACACCGACGCGTTCATCCGGGCGGACTCCATGTTCACCCGGGCGATCGCGGTGGGCACGGCGGCCGGCAGCGCGACCGGCGCGTCGGCCATCGTCACGGCGGCGTACGGGGGCCGTGCCTCCGTGCGGGCCTGGATGGGCCAGTGGGACGCGGCGGTGGCGGACGCGGCGAAGGTGCCGACGTCGTTCGTGTGGAACACCACGTTCAGCTCGACGAGCACCAACTACATCTGGGTCGAGACGAATGGCCGCAGGGAGATGAGCGTCTTCGGGTCGTACTGGGAGGCGTTCGGGCCTGGTGACCCCCGCGTTCCGTGGGAGTACACGGCCGCGAAGGGACAGGACGGGCAGACGCCCTTCTACCTGCAGTTGAAGTATCTCACCAACGACGCCGACATCCCCATCACGCACGGCGCGGAGATGAGGGTGCTCCAGGCCGAGGCGGCGCTGCGCAAGACCGACTACGCCGGCGCGCAGACGTACCTGAACCAGGCGCGGGCGAAGTGGAACATGGCGCCGCTGACGCTGCCGACCACGCCGACCGAGGCGTGGGTGGTGCTCCGCCATGAGCGGTACGCGACGCTCTGGCTGGAAGCCCGCAAGCTCTGGGACTGGCGGCGGTGGAGCGTGGAAGGAGCCCCCATGAAGGACCCGCAGTCCGAGGGGCGTGACCTTTGCTTCCCCATCAGCCAGGCCGAACAGCGGGCCAACCCGAACATCAAGCTCGGGGACGGTGGCCAGTGGGGAGGTTGCCCCACCTGTGGTTGAGAAGTGCCTTTGGGGCGGGGGCGGCCTCGGCCGCCCCCGCCGAGCCCTGGCCGCGCTGGCGCTGAGCCTGCTCGCCGCAGGGTGCTACTCGTACACGGAAGTCTCCCCGGCGGCGGTGCCGCCGGGGAGCTTCGTGCGTCTGACCCTGGATCCCGGGGCGCGCGTGGACGCGGCCGGCGAGGCGCTCGAGGAAGGGAGGCGGTCGGTCCAGGGGAGGCTGATGGAGACGAGCTCCGCGGAGACGCTCCGGTTCTCGGTGGCGCTCCCGAAGCCCGATCCTCGCCTCGCCTCGCAGGGGTTCCGCTCGACGGTGTCGGTCCCCGTGGCCGACGTGCAGCGGGCGGAGGCGCGCAGCCTGGACAAGGGACGCACGGGCCTGGTCATCGGCGGCGGCGTGCTCGGCGCGTACCTCATCACCAAGTGGGCGTTCAACGTCCTGGACCCCGGCCCCGACGGGGGCGACGCCACGTCTCCCGGAGCCGACAACGCCCGGTTCGTTCTCTTCCGGCTGAGGTGGTGAGCAGCTAGACGCCTGACCGGCGCCCTGTCTTCCAGTCTTGCCTGCCGCGCTGCGGCCTCGTAGTATGCCCTGCAAGTCGCAGGCTTTACAACTCTATCGCTACCGGCCGAGCAGGGCGGAAGCTTCGCTTGTGAGTATGGCGGCGGATAGAGGCGGTTCGTTGCGGTTCGTGGCGGTTCGTCGCTGTTCGTTGCCTTTGCGCCGTAGTTCTTGGCGTGAATGGTTGTCCGTGCTGCGCCAATACTCGCCTCCGCAGCGACAGCGACCGCAGTACCCGTGCCGGTGGAGTTGGCCGTGGCATCGCGTCGCGGCCTTGAAGGAAGAGACTCCCAATGGAGGCACGGTCATGAGACGAGTAGCTACGGCACTCGCCCTTCTCGCGACGTCGCTGGCCTGGGTATCCACCGCCACCCCCGCATCGGCCCAGGAACCGGGCCGGGTCACGGGGATCGTACGGTCGGCGGAGACCCAGCGTCCGCTCTCGGGCGCCCAGGTGTTCATCCAGGGCACTCGAATCGGCGGGCTGTCGAACGCGGAGGGCAGGTATGTGATCAACGGCGTCCCGGCAGGGACGCACCAGGTCAGGGTCACGATCATCGGATACGCCGCGACCGGCCAGACGGTCACCGTGGCGGCGGGCCAGACGGTCACGGCGGACTTCTCCGTCGCAGAGTCGGCCGTGGCCCTGGAAGGGCTCGTGGTCACCGGTACCGCCAAGGAGGTGCGCGCCCGCGAGGTCGGGAGCGCGCTGGACGCGGTGACGTCCCGTGAGCTCGAGGCCGTCCCGGTCACCAACGCCGAGAACATCCTGGCGGGCCGGGTTCCCGGCCTCACGGTGCTCCAGGGGAACGGACAGCCCGGCGCCGGCACCACGGTGCGCATCCGGGCGCAGACCACGGTGTCGTCGACGACGGACCCCCTCATCTACGTGGACGGGATCCGGATCTACCACGAGAGCGTGGGTGCGGGCGGTGGCGCTCGCGTGGGCATCTCCCCGCTGCAGGACATCGCGGCGGAGGACATCGAGCGCATCGAGGTCATCAAGGGCGCCTCGGCGGCCACGCTGTACGGCACCGAGGCCTCCGGCGGCGTCATCCAGATCTTCACGAAGCGCGGCGTGTCGGGCGCGCCCATCTGGAACGCCGAGATGACCCAGGGCTTCAACAACCAGCCGGCGTTCAACATCGGCGGCGATCCCTGGGACATCTTCACCAAGTGCGGCGGTGAGATGTACGGGATCAGCATGCAGAAATCCACGTACGGGCAGGATCACAAGTTCCGGGACGTGACGTGCCCGGAGAGCGGGCGCTGGTTCGAGAACGGGCCGGTGCAGCGCTACAGCGTCTCCGTGCGCGGAGGCACCGGCGACCTGGGCTACTTCGTCTCCATGAACTACAACGACGAAGACGGCACCCTCCCGACGCAGAACGCGAAGCTCGGCGGCATCCGCGCGAACCTCGACTTCAGCCCCGTCGAGAACCTCAAGGTGCAGTTCAGCAGCGCGCTCTCCATGCGCGACCTGAGCTTCGTCGAGGACGGCAACAGCCTGCGCGGCTTCCTCCTCAACGTGGGCCGCGGCTATTCGGGCAACTACTACGCCCGCTCGGAGAAGGACGCCGAGGTGGACGCGGCGTGCGCCGCCCTCCCCGCGGGCGTGCAGTGCTTCGCGAACGAGTACATCTGGCTCGACGCGCACAACTGGACGCGCTCGGACCGGTTCACCACCGGGCTGACGATCCAGCACGACGCCAGCGAGAACCTGACGAACCGCCTCTCCATCGGCTGGGACTTCGACCAGATCAACAACAGGCGCTGGCAGGAGTGGGGCGCCATCCTCACGCCCCTGGGTAATTACAGCAACGACATCACCTACCACCAGAAGCTGTCCCTCGACTACTCCGGGACGTTCAGCCAGGTCATCAGCGACGACCTGAACTCCACGTTCTCGTGGGGTGGGCAGCTCTTCCGGGACAACCACCGCCGCACGTCGGTGTCCACCAATGACTTCTCGGGGCCCGGCGTGCCGACGCTTTCGTCCGGCGGCAGGGCGCCAGGCGCACCCTCGGACAACCCGTTCATCCAGACCAACGCGGGCATCTTCCTGCAGGAGATGCTCGGGTACAAGGACCTGCTCTTCCTGACCCTGGGGCTGCGGGTGGACGGGAACTCGGCGTTCGGCGACGACTTCGGCCTCGAGAAGTACCCCAAGGCCAGCCTCGCCTACGTCGTGTCGGACCACGCCTTCTGGCCCACCGACTGGTGGGAGACCATGAAGCTGCGCGGGGCCTTCGGCTACTCCGGCCGGGCGCCGGGCGCGTTCGACAAGCTGCGCACGTGGAGCCCCATCTCCGACGACGGCTCCCCGGGCTTCACGCCCAGGGACGTGGGCAACTCCGAAGTCGGTCCCGAGCGCACGCGTGAGTTCGAGGTGGGCTTCGACGCCAGCATGTGGCAGGGCCTGATCGGTGTCGAAGCGACCTACTACAACTCTCACACCACCGAGGCGCTCGTGGGGGTGTCGCTCCCCGGGTCCGAAGGCGGTTGGGGGACCCGGACCGAGAACGTGGGCGAGCTTTCGGCCGAGGGTCTCGAGTTCCAGCTCAACGCCGCGCTGTACCGCTCCGACTTCATCGAGTGGCGGGCGCGGGCGAACATGTCGTTCAGCCGCAGCGAGGCGGGTGACCTGAACTGCCAGGACCTGGACGGGAACGCCGCCAACGGGGCGGAGACCTGCCAGATCATCTCGGTGGGCAACGGTGCCTACATCCGCACGGGCGAGACCATTCCGACGTACTGGGGCTGGAAAATCATGAACCCGGAGGCGCACGCGGCCCCCATCCGGTCCGACTCGCTCCTCCCCATCGGGCCTGTCTACCCCACCACGCTGCTGGGCTTCAACACCAGCGTCTCCATCGGCGACTACATCACGGTGGACGCGCTCCTGGAGCACCAGGGCGGGCACTACCTGCCCAACTACACCGGGTATCAGAACTCCCGCCGCGGCGTGTGGTACAACTGCTACGAGATCCAGAAGGTGATGGCGCAGGTCCGGTCCACGGGCAACGAGAGTCTGCTGGACCCCTACACGGCGCTGGAGCGCGGCCGCTGCGCGACGAACGTCACCGGCTCTTCGTCTGCGGCTAACCCGGCCGGCCACAACTCCAACTACTGGATCGACAAGGCCGACTTCTGGAAGCTGCGCAGCATCTCGGTGAGCTTCAACTTCCCCGATGCGTGGATCGAGCGCTACGCCGACCGGGCGACGTTCACCCTCGCCGGCCGGAACCTGTTGAAGTGGACGGATTTCGAGGGCACGGACCCGGAGATCGAGGACTACTCCGACCGCGCCGGATCGGGGTCCGGGGCCGGGTCCTACGGCCGGCGGGAGTACTACAATCTGCCGCCGGCACGGAGCTTCCTGGCCACGCTCCGCGTGACGTTCTAGGGGAGGAGACGACCATGAGCATGACACGCAAGCTGTATCGTCTGGCGGCGCTCGCGGCCCTGGTGCCCTTCGCTGCCTGCTCGGACATCCTCTCCCTGGACGTGGAGGCACCCGGGCGTATTGAGGACAGCGACCTGAACATCCCGGGCGCGATGGCGGGGGTCGCCTCGGGGGCGCAGTACAACCTCACCAACGCGTTCGACGCCGTGGTGCAGCAGCTCTCCATGGCCTCGCTGGACCTGGGCCACGGGGGGAGCTACGACTTCGGCGCCATCCCCATCGGCATCTTCAAGTACGACGTCGAGGACTGGGGCGAGTACACCACCATGTCCCGTGCGCGCTGGACGGCGGAGCACGGGCTGATGAGGATGAAGGAGGTCCTCGGGGCCACGCAGTACGAGAAGGACGTGAGCGTGGCCAGGGCCTACCTCGCGGGCGGGTTCGCCAACCGCCTGCTGGGGGAGGTGCAGTGCCGGGTGAACTTCGACGAGCTCGTCGACGGTGAGTACAAGGGCGGGCCGGACCGGCCGCACACCGACGCGTTCATCCGGGCGGACTCCATGTTCACCCGGGCGATCGCGGTGGGCACGGCGGCCGGCAGCGCGACCGGCGCGTCGGCCATCGTCACGGCGGCGTACGGGGGCCGTGCCTCCGTGCGGGCCTGGATGGGCCAGTGGGACGCGGCGGTGGCGGACGCGGCGAAGGTGCCGACGTCGTTCGTGTGGAACACCACGTTCAGCTCGACGAGCACCAACTACATCTGGGTCGAGACGAATGGCCGCAGGGAGATGAGCGTCTTCGGGTCGTACTGGGAGGCGTTCGGGCCTGGTGACCCCCGCGTTCCGTGGGAGTACACGGCCGCGAAGGGACAGGACGGGCAGACGCCCTTCTACCTGCAGTTGAAGTATCTCACCAACGACGCCGACATCCCCATCACGCACGGCGCGGAGATGAGGGTGCTCCAGGCCGAGGCGGCGCTGCGCAAGACCGACTACGCCGGCGCGCAGACGTACCTGAACCAGGCGCGGGCGAAGTGGAACATGGCGCCGCTGACGCTGCCGACCACGCCGACCGAGGCGTGGGTGGTGCTCCGCCATGAGCGGTACGCGACGCTCTGGCTGGAAGCCCGCAAGCTCTGGGACTGGCGGCGGTGGAGCGTGGAAGGAGCCCCCATGAAGGACCCGCAGTCCGAGGGGCGTGACCTTTGCTTCCCCATCAGCCAGGCCGAACAGCGGGCCAACCCGAACATCAAGCTCGGGGACGGTGGCCAGTGGGGAGGTTGCCCCACCTGTGGTTGAGAAGTGCCTTTGGGGCGGGGGCGGCCTCGGCCGCCCCCGCCGAGCCCTGGCCGCGCTGGCGCTGAGCCTGCTCGCCGCAGGGTGCTACTCGTACACGGAAGTCTCCCCGGCGGCGGTGCCGCCGGGGAGCTTCGTGCGTCTGACCCTGGATCCCGGGGCGCGCGTGGACGCGGCCGGCGAGGCGCTCGAGGAAGGGAGGCGGTCGGTCCAGGGGAGGCTGATGGAGACGAGCTCCGCGGAGACGCTCCGGTTCTCGGTGGCGCTCCCGAAGCCCGATCCTCGCCTCGCCTCGCAGGGGTTCCGCTCGACGGTGTCGGTCCCCGTGGCCGACGTGCAGCGGGCGGAGGCGCGCAGCCTGGACAAGGGACGCACGGGCCTGGTCATCGGCGGCGGCGTGCTCGGCGCGTACCTCATCACCAAGTGGGCGTTCAACGTCCTGGACCCCGGCCCCGACGGGGGCGACGCCACGTCTCCCGGAGCCGACAACGCCCGGTTCGTGCTCTTCCGGCTGAGGTGGTGAGGGGAAGGACGTCCGGTCGGGCCATGCCCGCGCCCAGGCCGCACCTCTAGCTTCCAGGGCAGATCCTGCAGATTCCTCGAGTCCGGATCGACGTCGGCCGCGCTCACACGTATGTTACACGTGTCCATGTCGTATCCCGGAGCGGGGGCTGCCATGCAGAAGAAGCTCACCATCACCATAGACGAGGCCGTGTACCGGGGACTCTACGCGCGCATCGGGGCGGGGCGCATCTCGTCGTTCATCGAGGAGTTGGTTCGGCCCCACGTCCTGGCCAAGGAGTTGGACGACGCTTACGCCGCCATGGCTCGCGACCAGGAGCGGGAGCAGGATGCCGCAGCGTGGTCCGAGGGCCTGGCTGGGGACGCGGCGGATGACGCGCGGTGAGGTCTGGTGGGTGCGCTTCCCGTCGCCCGAGGGCGGAAAGGTCCGCAAGACACGCCCCGCGGTCATCGTCAGCAACAATGCGTCGAACCGTCACCTGAACAGGGTCCAGGTGGTTCCCCTCACCAGCCGCATCGGCCGGGTCTACCCCTGCGAGGCGGTGGTGGAGCTGGCGGGGGAGCGGAGCAAGGCCATGGCGGACCAGATCGCCACCGCGGCCAAGTCCCGCCTGGTGCGGATGGAGGGAAGGCTGGGCCCCTCCGAGATGGCCGCGGTGGACCGGGCGCTGAAGCTACAGCTCGGGCTCGAGCGCTAGATCGAGCAGGTCATGTCCTCGCCGCAGCACTGCGGCGACTTGATCTTCCCGTGCCCGTCGGGGCATTGGGAAACCTGCACGGTCACGCCTGCGGCGGTGGTGATGGTGGCGTTCACCAGCTCCTTGCCGCACTTGGCGCACGTCATGTTCACGCTCATCCCGCACTTGGGGCAGGTGTAGGTCGCCATGGCTGGGCTCCTCGAGGGTCGGGTGGGGTGGGGCGTCCGAGACGCGCTGGCGAGACTGTACCCTATCGGCTGGCGAAACGGTAGCGCATGGCGCCCCCGGCGCGACAGGTCACCAGCCACCTCCCCCTCCGCCGCCGCCGCCTCCTCCGGAGGAGCCGCCACCCCCTCCACCACTGCTTCCACCCCTGCTCGACGGCGGGCTCGACGCCGCCGACAGGGAACTGGAGAACCCGCTCCCCAGCGACGACGCCACGCTCCCCAGGTCGGAGAGGGAGCCGCCGTGGTACCAGGCGAGGGTGCCGGGGTGGGACGTGGCGGTGCCGGCGGCCGTGCCCGCCGCCAGGGCCCCCTGGAAGGCCTCCGCCCACCGGTTCTCCACGCCCAGCGCGATGGCGTGGGGGAGCCAGCGCTCGAAGAGCTCGGGGGTGCGCTCGGGCGCCGTCATCCGGTCCAGGCGGTCGGCGTCGGTGGCGGTGAGGAAGGCCCTGAAGCCCTCCAGCGCGTCCAGCACCCCCCGGCCCTTCAGCGTGGGCCGCTCCAGGAGGTGGTAGAACGCCACGTTGAGGAGGCCCAGGACGACGGCGGCCACGAGGAGGTGGCGAGGCACCCGGGTGGCGAGGATGACGAGGACGGCGATCTCGGCTCCGACGAACGGAAGCGAGAACGCGCTGAGGAAGAGGGCGCCGAACCACTCCCCCACGCCCTTCGCCGAGAGCGCCGCGCGCCAGGCCTGGGCCACGCGGTAGAGGAGCGTGCCCACGCCGATGCTCCAGAGGGTGAGCCAGAGCCCCAGGAACCAGGCCTCCGGGGGGATCCCGTACCGGTCCCGCCACGCCAGCCAGGCGAAGCCCGCCACGCTCAGGGCGAGGCCGGCCAGGAACCAGCGGCGGTTGAGCACGAAGTAGTGCTTCTCGAGCTGCCGGGAGAGCGTGGTCCTGAGCTGCTTGACGGCCTTCTGGAGCGTGGTGGCGTAGCTCGGGCCCAGCGTCATGCTCTCCCGGTTCCCCAGGAGCGCGTCCAGGAGCTGGCGCTCCTCGGCGCTGGGGCCCTCCGGCCGACTCTCCAGCCGCCGGAGCGCCCACTTCCCCTTTTTCTCCTCGATGCGGAGCGCTCCCTTCACGCCCAGGCTCACCAGGGCGGCGGCGAAGAGGGACCCGCGGTACCCCCTCTCCTGGAGGTAGCCGAGGGCCGCCGGGGAGAACCCGGGGGGCGGCTCGTAGCGCACCATGAGCGGGCGCTTCTCCGGGTCCCGGCCCACCCGGCTCCACATGAGCACGTAGAGCGCCAGCACGAGGCCGGCCACGGTGGCCGCGTCCACGTATCCTCCCCAGTCCAGGCGGAACCACGCCGCCTCCACCTCCGGGGACGGCGGGGCGACGACGCCCTTGGGGAAGGTGAGCCGCACCGTGAGGCCGCTCCCGGCGTCCAGCCTGCTCCGGGTTCGGACGCGAACGGTGGACGTCTCCCCGTCCCACGCCGCGTCGGCATCGGACCCGGTGGAGCCCTCGGGGCCGGTCCACGCCTCCACGCGCCCGTCCGACGGGTCGGCGGGGCTGGGGAGGACGATGCGGGCCGAGGCCTCGAGGATCGGGAAATTCCATCCGTTGCCGGTGACGTTCCAGTAGAGTTGGTCCTCGTCCTGCCCGAAGCGCACCCAGCGCCACGTCTCGTAGCGGAGCGTGTAGCGGTGCTCGCCCGGGTCGACGAGGACGTCCGGATCGCCGATGCGCACACGGACCCCGCCCCGGCCCCCCGGCCCGCCTATGCTCTCCACCGACCAGGGCTCGGCGTGGCCGTCGCGCTCGACGGAAAGGACCGCGAACGGCGCCTGGATGCGCCCGAACCCCGACGCCCTCGGGAAGTTCGTGGGGAAGTCGCGGTAGATGCCCCGCTGGATCTCCTGGCCCAGCGCGCGCACGGCGATCTCCTCGGTGACCACCATCCGCCCGCCGTCGTGGAGCTCCACGACGACGTCGTAGCGGAGGATCTCCTCGGCCTCCTGGGCGGAGGCGTGGAGGGGGAAGAGGAGCAGCAGGGCGAGAGCGGCGAGGCGGGCGGGCATCCCCGCAGGATGCACCTCGCGGGTGGCCTCCGCAATCACGGGGCGGAGGCGGCTTCCACCTCCCGCCGCGTCAGTGCTGCGACTCCGCCTCGGCGGGCTTGGGCTGCCGGGCCTGCACGCCCGCGTCGAAGGCCTTCAGCACCTTAGGGCTGCTCCGGTACCGGTCCAGCACGCGGTGGGTGCTGGGGAGCTCCTGCATCACATACGCCAGCACCGCGTCCATCACCGTGCCCTCCTCGGTGCCGGTGTCGCGGAAGCGGCGGCGGAAGTCGGTGAGCAGGGACTGGAAGGCCGGGTCCTCCCACTCCTCGGGAGGCGCGGACAGGGCCACGAACTCCTCGAGGATGGCGGCGTACTCGGGCGACGCGGGCCGCAGCCAGAACGACACGTCGGCCCCGAAGCGCTCCACCGGCTCGGGCAGGTAGAGCGTGGCCCCCTTCGGCACCTGGCGGACCAGGGCGGGATTGAAGCGCTTCACCTCGCGTTCGGAGAGCCCGGTCTGGCGCACGATCTCCTGGAGCGGGACCGCCCTGGTCGTGCGCATGGCGTGGATGCGCTCCTGGGGGACGGCCCCGCGCATCGAATCCACGGCGGGCGCGTTGGCGAAGACCATCTCGGCGTAGACGGCGGACCTCACCCCGTACGTCCCCACCACGTCGCGGAACCGGCGCGTGGAGATGGCCCTGAGGTCGCGGGCGAAATCCGAGCCCTCGAAGTAGCGGCGCCGCACGTCCACGGCGCCCAGGCGCGCCCCGTTGATGAGGACCCTCCCCACGTTGGCGCCCCCCGCGTGGTGCTCCGAGAGGGCCGGGATGAACGACCCGTACTTGGTGGAGAGCACGGTGAGATACGCCGCGCAGTAGGCCGCCTGCGTGGTCTGGTTCTGGACCTCGATGACGTGGGGTGTGAGGCGGTTCAGGCGGTTCCAGTTCCCCTTCAGGAACTGGCAGAGCCCGTGGGCGTTCGCGCGTGAGCGGGCCTTGCCGTTGAAGCCCGACTCCACCATCGCCTGCGCCAACCCGATCTCCCCGGGCGCTCCGAAGCGCTCGTAGATGGCGGCCCAGTCGTCCAGGAAGCCGCCGTAGAGCCGCACGTTGGGGGTCACGAAGTCGCCGCGGGTGGGGTTGTGGACCACTGGCCCCACCGCCGGCTCCAGGAGCTTCGCGACCTTCTTCCGGCGCGCTGTGAGCGTCCCCTGCAGCCGCTGCCCGGCCAGGAGGCCGGCCACCACCTGGTCCTCGAAGCTCCCGCCGGACGTCCAGTCCTTTCGGGTCGGGAAGCGGGCCAGGATCCGCCCGTCCGATCCGCTCCCGAAGAGCACCTGCCCGTCGGGGGCGGCGAAGACGTGGCGCCAGAACGGATAGCTCGGGCGGTACTCGCGCAGCGTGGCCAGGTCCGCGGCGAGACGGTCCCGGGCCAGGGCGGCGGCGGGCTCGTCGTGGGCCGGTGCGCCCCTCCCGCCCGGTTCGGTCCCTGCGGCCACGACGGGCGCGACACCCGGGGCGCAGAGGAAGACGACGGCGATGCCGGCGAGGGTTGCTGCTCTCATCCGAAGCCGGTTCGAGGGTGGGTGGGGGCGGCGCCCCTCGGCGCCATGCGAGGGGCCAATATGAGGAGCCCCGCTCCGACCCGGCAATAGGGGCTCAGCGTCGACCCCTTCCGAAGCGGCGCCGCCGGCGGCCTTCGCCGCGCTGCGGGCGCGCTCCTCCGCCTTCCTGGCGCGGATGGCCGCGATGCGCTCGGCCAGGGGCTTGGTGCGGGTGAAGACGAGCGCCTCGTCCAGGACCAGGTACTCCAGGCCGGCGAGGGCCGCGTAGTCGTGCTGGAAGTGGTCGAGGAGGCGCCCGGGCGTGGCGACGATGACGTCCGCCCCCTGCCGGAACGCGGCCTCCTGGGAGCCCATGCCCACGCCTCCATGCACCGCCGCGGCCTTCAGGCCGGTGAAGCGGGCCAGGCCGTTGAGATCCTCCAGGATCTGCAGCGCGAGCTCCCGGGTGGGAGCCAGGACGAGGGCGCGGGTGGTCTTGCGCTTCCCGTGGCCGCGGAGGAGCGCTGGATGGAGCTGGAGTGTCGAGAAGGCCAAGAAGGTGTCCGGATCGGAGGCGCTCAGCGGGCCGGCCGGTAGCTCCGGCTCGAGAGACCGGCGCAGGTCTTGAGCGAGGGTCGGGGTCGGGCGTCAGGCCCGGACGCCAGGTCAGGCGTGGCCCACGGGGTCGGAGGGAGCGGACGGCCCGCCGGGGTCCGGTGGATCGCAGACCTGGTTGCGCCCTGCCGTCTTGGCCCTGAGCAGGGCGCCGTCGGCGGTCGTGTAGACATCCTCGAACGTCAGCCCGTGATCGGGGCACGCCGCGTAGCCGGCGGACAGGGTGATGCGCACGCTGTGCTCCGTGGGCGGCTTGGCCTCGGCCACCACGGAGATGAGCCGGCGGGCGGCGAGCCCAGCCATGTGTGTATCGGTGGACGCGCACAGCACGGCGAACTCCTCGCCGCCGATGCGGAAGGGCGAGTCGGCGGCCCGGGTGTGCTCCTGGAGGATCCGCCCCACCCACGCCAGCACCTCGTCGCCCACCACGTGGCCGAGGGTGTCGTTGATGCCCTTGAAGTGGTCCACGTCCATCATGACGAGGGCGAAGCGGGTGCCATAGCGGCGGGCCCGGTCCACCTCCTCGCTGAGGCGCTCCTGGAAGGCGCGCCGGTTCAGGAGCCCGGTGAGCGGATCACGCACCGCCTGGTCGCTGAGGGTGCTGATCTGCTCGTCGGCGTTCCGGATGCGCATGGAGAGCGCAGCCAGGAGATGGAGGGCGAGCCCCGGCGTGTCCGACACCACGCGCCGGAAGTCCTCCTTGTCCAGCGCGACGAGGTCCACCGGCGTGAGGGCGCGCACGGTGGCGCTCCGAGGCTTGTCGTTGAGGAGCGCCATCTCCCCGAAGAAGTCGCCGGCCCCGAGCCGGGCCAGCTCGAAATCCGACGACGACGACGGGTAGATCACCTGCACCAGGCCGTCCATGACCAGGTACAGGGACCGCCCCGGCGCGCCGATCTCCACGATGTCGGCGCCCGAATGGAAGTGCTCGCGGCGGGTGCGCGAGGCCAGCTCCTCCAAGTCCCTCGGGCTCAGGTCCTGGAGGAGCGGGACCCGCGACAGGAGCTCCACGGTGTCGGGCATGGGGCGAAGATATGCCGAGCTCCGGATGGGCGCCAACGCGAGCCGCGCGTCGAGCGCGGCTCGCGTTGTGTGCCGTCTCCGGCGCCTCAGGCCAGGAGCGCGGGGTGCCCGCCGGTGTGGACGAACACCACCCGATCACCCGCCGGGACCCGCCCCGAGCGGATCCATGCCAGCATCCCCGCCATGGCCTTCGCCGTGTAGAAGGGATCCAGGACGACACCCTGGGTGGTGCCCAGGAGACGGGTCGCCTCGTCCGACGCCGGGGTCGGGATCCCGTAGCCCTCGCCCACCTGGGTGTCGTCACAGGAGAGGATGTCAGTGAGCACCCGCTCCTTCCATCCCAGCAGAGCGCCCCCTTCCGTGGCCAGCCTGACCGAGTCGCGGCGTAACTCGGCCTCCGGCGTGTCCGCGCTCACCCCCACGAGCCGCACGTCGTCCCGCTCGAGCAGCGAGAAGCCCAGGAGGAGCCCGCCCAGCGTTCCGCACGACGACGATGCCACGAAGATCCAGGTGTGGGGCACGGGGGGGAGTTGGGCGAGCTGGGCTTCCAGCTCCACCGCCGCCCGGGCGTACCCGAGGGAGCCCAGAGGCGTGGAGGCCCCCAGGGGGATGACCAGAGCCCTTCCCCCCGCCGCTGCGATGTCGCGGGCGGCTGCCTCCATGGCGGGGGCGCGCTCGGAACGCTCGGCCACGGTGCGGATTTCTGCGCCGAAGAGGCGCTGCAGGAACGCGTTGCCCCTGGGTGGGCCCTCCACCGTGCCGTTGATGACCAGCACGCACTTCCGCCCCAGGTGGGCGGCGGCGGCCGCCGTGATTCGGCAGTGATTGGACTGGGGACCGCCGGTGGTGATGAGGTGCGTCACCTGCGCGATGCGGTCGGGGGCCAGCTCGAACTCCAGCTTGCGGACCTTGTTGCCTCCAAGCCCCAGCCCGGTGTCCGCGTCGATCTTCAGGTGGATGTGGGGCGCGGACGCGCCCAGGCTGCGGGTAAGCTGGTCCGCGGCCACGAGCTGCGTGGGAAGCATGGCAATCAACTGGCGGGGCCACGCGTCCAGGCGAGCCAGGGCCTCCTTGCTGGGAACACCGGCTTGGTTGCTCATTCGAACTCCAGGCAAAGGTTGGGGGCCTGGCCGGCTTCACGGCGCCTGAGCGTGCCGCAGCGTGCCGACGAGGCCCGGATGGTCCGGAAGTGGATGTCCACGGGGACGCCCGCCGTCCCAGCCGGTCGCCCTCGAAAGGATCCGCGCCTGCGAGGTAATAGGCCAGATCGGGCCCGTGGGCCAGCGCCACCCGCTCGCGCAGGCGCGCGTACTTCACCATGGGGAAGCGGTGCCCCTCGGGGAGGGGGATGACGAAGTGGTCGCTGTAGAGGGCTCGCACGGCAGCCTAGATTAACCGGATGCGCTCCCACACGCGACGACTCCTGGTGCTGGCGGGGACCCTGGCGTGGACGCTGCTCCCCGCCCCCGCGGCCGGCCAGGCCGGCGCCGTGCAGGGGCGCATCCGCGACGACGAGGGTTCGGCGGTCTACGGCATCCAGATCCGCCTGCTCCGGGCGGGCACGCAGGTCCGGTCCGGCGGCACCGACCGGCTCGGCTTCTTCCGCATGCCCGGCGTCTCCCCGGGCAGCTACACCCTGTCGGCCACCGGCATCGGGTACGCCGAGGCCGAGCGGCCCGTGGCCGTGGGGCCGGGGGAGGTGGTGGAAGTGGAGCTGGTGCTCCCACGCAGGGCGGTGGAGCTGGAGGGGATCACCGTGGGGGCGGAGCGGAACCGGCAGCGCCTCCGCTTCGACGAGGTGGGAGGGGCCACCGTGCGGGAGCTGGAGCTCGTGGACCTGAAGAAGGTGCCGGGTCTCGCCGAGGCGGATCCCCTGCGCGCGGTGGAGGTCCTTCCCGGCGTCGTCTCCACGTCCGACTTCTCGGCCGCCTTCCACGTGCGCGGGGGCTCCCAGGACCAGAACCTCATCCTGCTGGACGGCGTTCCGGTGTTCAGCCCCTTCCACCTGGGAGGCATCTTCTCAGTCTTCAACGCCGACATGCTCGACCGCGCCGAGCTCCAGTCCGGGGGGTTCCCCGCGGAGCACGGAGGGCGGGTGTCCTCGGTGCTGCAGATCGAGAGCGACGCCGGCGACGGCCGCTTCGGCATGGACGGCGGCGTCTCGCTCCTGGCGTCCCGGGTGGCGGTGTCCGGGGGCGCGCCCCGGGGGGCGGCCCGCGCCCTGGGGCTCTCCAACATCCACTGGAAGGCCTCGGCCCGGCGCTCGTACTTCGACTGGCTCCTCAAGCCGGCCTTCGAGTTCCCCTACCACCTCCAGGACTTCCAGGGGGTGGCGGAGGCGTGGACCCGCGGGGGCGACAGGGTGCGCGTCACTGCGTACTCCGGGGACGACATCCTCGATCTGACGCGCCTGGACGCCGACGATTTCCCGCTGCGCATCGACTGGGGGTGGGGCAACGACGTGGTGGGGGCGCGCTGGACCCACCCCCGCCCGGGCGGGGGGGCGGTGGACGCGCGCGTGTCGTGGTCACGGTACGGCACGGGGCTCACGTTCCCGGATTTCGGGGACACGGAGTTCCGCAGCGCGGTGTCCCAGCTCCAGGCGCGCCTGGACTGGGACGCGCGGCCGTCGCCGACCCTCCAGCTGCGTGTGGGCGCCAGCGCGGAGCGCATGACGTACGACAACCTGGCGAGGACGGGAGGCACCGAATTCACCCAGGGCGACGGGCGCGGGGACCTGTTGGGGGCGTACGGCCAGGCCACCTGGTCCCAGCCCAGGGCGTGGCTGCTGGAGGCGGGGGTGCGACTGGACCACTGGCGAGCGGGCCCCAGCGAGGCGGTGCAGGAGGTCGCCTCCCGCCTGGCGCTGAAGCGCTTCTTCTCCGGCGGGAACGGGGCGCTCAAGCTGGCGGCGGGGCGCTACACCCAGTACGTGCACTCGCTGAGGGACGAGGATCTCCCCCTGGGACTGGACATCTGGGTGCTTGCGGGCGAGCGGGCGCCCTCGGTGGTGTCGGACCAGCTCCAGGCGGGGATCGAGGGGTACCCCCGGGAGGATTGGTTCCTCTCCCTCGAGGGGTACCTGCGCGACTTCGACGGCGTGGTGACGCTCAACCCCGCCGACGACCCCAACGACGCCCTGGACGACATCCTCAGCGGGACGGGGCGTTCGTACGGCGCGGACCTTCTCGTGCGGAAGGAAGGGGGGAGGTTGAGCGGCTGGGTGGCCGTGTCGTACCTGAAGGCACGGCGCACCTTCCCGGACATGCTGGCCCCCGAGCGTCCGACCCCCTCGGTGACCTACGCGCCCATCTTCGATCGCCGCGTGGACGCCGACCTGGTGCTGCGCTATCCCCTCCCCTGGGGATGGGAGGGAGGGCTCCGCTGGAACGTGGGGACGGGCACGCCCTACACCCGGGCGGTCGGGGCCTACGCCCTGTACTCGCCGCGCTACGTGGACCGGGGCGGCCGGCTGGGTTGGGACGGGGCCGACGAGGACACGGACGAGCTTGGCGGGTACGCCGTCCAGCTCGGGGAGCGCAACGGCTCGCGCTACCCCGTCTACCACCGCCTGGACGTGAGCGCACGCAAGACGGTGAAGCGGGCATGGGGCACGGTGGTGCCCTACGTGGACGTTCTGAACACCTACAACAGGCGCAACGTGCTCTTCTACTTCTACGAGTACTCGGAGAGCCCCCCGGTCCGCTCGGGGATCTCCATGTTCCCGCTCCTGCCCACGTTCGGCGTGGAGATCCACTTCTGATGGGCGCATCAGCGTATAAGATGCGCATCGCCACCGCAGCCGCGGCGGTCCAGGTCGTCTCCGGGTGCTCCCTCGAGGAGGTGACGCTGGTCGAGGCGGAGGACGTGGTGGTCGCCGAGGTCTACGTGCAGGTGGCCGGGGGCGAGGGCGGGCAGAACCGCGTCACGGCCTGGCTGCACCGCACGCTGGCCGCCGGATCTCCGTCGTCCGGCCCGGTCCCCGGCGCCGAGGTGCTGGTCACCAACGCGCGGGGCTTCACGCTGGAGCTTGCGGAGACGGCGAAGGAGACGTGCGCGTACGACATGCCTGTGGAGGGAACGGGGACCTGCTACGCCACCACCGCCGAGTTCGCGGCGGAGATCTTCCCCGGCGACCTCCTCGAGTTGGAGATCGCGCTGCCGGGGGGCGGGCTGATCCGCGGGTCGTCCCGGGTGCCCGAGGCCTTCCTGCTCGTGACGCCGTCCGGGTCCGGGATGTGCGCGGCGGACCCGCTCACGCCGCTCGAGGTCCGCTGGACCTCCTCCCAGGGGGCGTGGGCCTACATCAGCGAGACCCTCATCAACGGGCTGAGCAACGCCCTGGGGCCCCAGGGGATCACGGTGGACGCGGCCCACCTCTATCTCCTCGGCGTGTCCCTTTCGGCCGCCGACACCACCATCGTCTTCCCCGGGGAGTTCGGGATCTTCGACCGGTACGACCTTGACCAGGATCTCGCGCTGGCCCTCCAGAAGGGGCTTCCCGCCGGCACGGACGCGCAGGTCGTCGTCACCGCGGCCGACCGCAACTACGTGAACTGGGTGCGAGGCGGGAACTTCAACCCGTCCGGGGTGGTGAAGGTCCCGAGCCTGCGCGGGGACGGGACCGGCGTGTTCGCCACGAGCGTTTCCCGGAGCTTCCACGTGGTGGTGCCCCCCTGGCCCGGGGCCCCTGCCCCCGGGAAGCGCTGCGTCGGGAACTGAAGAGTCCTAGACCTGCGCCGTCGCGCCCCGCTCGCCCATGAGGCTCCGGAGCCGGTTCACCACCAGGTCCACCGCGACCCGGTTGTATCCGCCCTCGGGGACGACGAGGTCGGCGAACCGCTTGCTCGGCTCCACGAACTCCAGGTGCATGGGGCGCACCGTGGCCTCGTACTGGGCGACGACCGAGTCGGCGGTGCGCCCCCGCTTCACCACGTCCCGGCGGATGCGACGGAGAAGGCGGATGTCCGGCTCGGTGTCCACGAACACCTTCAGGTCCATGGTGTCGCGGAGGCGGGGGTCGGCCAGGACCAGGATCCCGTCCACCACCACCACCGGGGTGGGGTGGACGACCTCGGATTGCCGCGCCCGCGTGTGCGTGGAGAAGTCGTAGACCGGAATCGTCACCGGCGCTCCCCGGAGAAGAGCGTGGAGGTGCTCGACCATGAGCTCCGTCTCCAGCGCGTCCGGGTGGTCGAAGTTCACCTCCACCCGGGCCTCGAAGGGGAGCTGGGCCAGGTCCCGGTAGTACGAGTCATGATGCAGTACCGATGCGACGCCGTCTCCGAGGATCCGGCACACCTTCCTCACGACCGTGGATTTGCCGGAACCACTCCCTCCGGCGACGCCGAGCACCACGGGGCGGATGGGCCGGCTCATCCCGCGTCCTCGGCGACGACGAAGACGCGCTCCGCGAGGTCGCGGCGCACAGCGTGCACGGCGCCCTCTTCGCTCCCGACGCGTACCGAGACATGGTCGGACACGTCCTGGGTCTCCGCCACGCGGATCCGGGCCCCGGGAGTGAGGCCCTTGGCCTCCAGGGAGCGGAGCCGGGTCGGGTCCTCGTCGCGCACCGCCCGTACCCGGAGCAGCGCGCCGGGCAGGGCGTCGGCGAGGGTGGCCGAGTCGGTCTCCTCGATCTCGCCGGCGCTGGTGGGGATGGGGGCGCCGTGGGGGTCGTGGCTCGGGAAGGCCAGCGCCGCGGCCATGCGCTCGACGAGCTGGTCCGAGGCGGCGTGCTCCAGGCGCTCCGCCTCCTCGTGGACGTCCTCCCAGGCGAAGCCCAGACGCTCGCAGAGGTACGCCTCGATGACCCGGTGGCGGCGCAGGACCTTCAGGGCCTCCCTCTGCCCCCTGGGGGTGAGGCGGACCCCCCGGTAGCGCGTGTGCTCCAGGAGGCCGGATTCGGCCATGCGCTTGACCATGCCGGTCACCGAGGCCGGCTGGACCGCCAGGGCCCCCGCGATGGCGCTGGTGGAGGCGGGCTCTCCGCGCTCGGAAAGCCCGAAAATGGCTTTCAGGTAGTCCTCCACGGACCGGGACAGGCTAGGCACCGGGGCTGGCATGGCCTCAAGCTACCCCGGGGGCCCGGGTCCGTCGACCCCGGCTCGATCGACGTTCAAGGGCATTTCGCGGGGGCGCCGGAACCCCTAGCTTGGAGTGACCGCCGGGGGCGGTCCCTCACGGGACTCTTGGGAGATGCGGCGGGTCGCCATCGTTATATTGAAAGAGACCATGCAGCAGATCCTGCTCGGAACATTTCATCCCCCCAGGAAATGAGCTCCGAGGACCAAGTACGTCCCTACCACGCCAAGGAAGAGACACGCGGCCAGGAGGCCGCGGAGGCCGTCGCCGCCGTGCTCAAGCACGCCGCGGAGAAGGACAAGGCCGCCCACGCCAAGGCCCCCCCGCGGAAGCAGCCCAAGTGGATGCTCCCGCTGGGGATCAACCTGGCCGTGCTGGCGGTCTACCTTCTCATCGCGCCGCCTGCCTGGGTGGTGGTGAACCCCATCGCGCCCCCCGACCTCGCCGCGCAGACCACGGACCTGAAGAAGGCCCTCTGGTTCCAGGCTCAGCGCATCGAGGCCTACCGCGTGCAGCACGGGCAACTGCCTGCACAGCTCGCGGATGCCGGGAGCCCCATCCCCGGCGTCGAGTACGTGAACGAAGGGGATCGCTTCCGCCTCGTGGGCATGGTGGGCGACGCCCCGGTGGTGTGGGAGTCCAGTGCGTCCAACGCCGACATCCAGGCCCTCGTCGCAGGGAGCCTGGGGGGATGATGACCGAGCGCATTCGATCCCGGGGGCGCCCGATGTGTGCCTCCGGACCCCGACCCGACGGCCGCGCCGACGCCCGGCGCGGCGGCTTCACCCTGGTCGAGCTCCTGGTCGTGTCTGCCATCGTGGGGATCCTGGCCGGGCTGGCCATCCCCAACCTGCGCACGGTCCTCGTCCGGGCGCGCGCCACCGAGGTGGCCGGGGACATGGAGGTGGTGCGCACCGCGGCGCTGAGCTACAACGGCGACCACCACACCTGGCCGGACGAGTCCGCCGCAGGGGCCATCCCCAGCGGCCTCGAGGAATATCTGCCCGACAACTACTCGTTCCAGCGCACCGGGTACCAGTTGGACTTCGAGAACTGGAGCCTGCCGGGCGGGCTCCCTGGGGATCCCCGCACGCACACGCTCATCGGCGTGTCCGTGGTCGTGGAGGACGTGGCGCTCTCCAACGCCCTGATGGAGTTCCTGGGCAGCTCCATCGTGTTCACCGTGGGGACCACCCACACGGTCGTCATCGACCGGAGCTGACCCGGACCTTCCCGGCCGCCGCCACCGCGCCGGCCAGCAGGAGCCACGCCGCCAGGGCCGCAGCCGCCCAGGCGGCGTTTCTGCCGAAGCGCCCCGTGCGCTCCGGTGACGGCACCACGGCGGCCACCGTGAATCCCCCCTCGGGGAGGCGCAGGGCGACGTAGGAGGACTCTCCCTCGGGCGTGGCCACCGTGCCGGTGGACGTGAACGAAGGGGGTGGTGCCGGGAGCGCCGCCACGGCGTCGGCGGGGCCTTCCACGCTGGCCGCGGCCACCACGCCGCCGTGGACGCGCCAGGCGTGGAAGCCGGTGAGGCGGCGCACCGACGCAGGGTCGCCCTCCACGTCGCGGAGACGAGCCACCACCAGTGCCCGCGTCAGGTCACGGCGCTCCGCCTCGTCTGCAGCCTCGCGGTAGCGGGCGTCGGCCTGGATCAGGAACGCCCAGGCGGTCACCGCCGGGAGCGCCGACAGGAGCACGACGGAGAGCACTCGTCCCTCCCGGGGTGCCCCGGCCAGCTGGATCCACGCCGCCAGCGACGCGAAGAGCAGGAGGAGGCCGGTGACGAGGAGGAAGTGGAGGGGGAGCGGCGCCCCCGGGGGCTCACCGGGCGCCACCACCACGGCCCAGGCAGCCGTGCCCTCGCCGATCCCTGCGCCGGAGACCAGCACGGCCCCGTCCACGCCCTCGGGCGGTGGAGCCGGGTCGGTGGACACGGTGCTGCGTCCGTCACGGAGGAGGGCGGTGCGGTAGCCCGTGGCTCGGCCCACCTGCGCCGTGGAAGGGGGGAGCCCGGCGGCCAGGTCCTCCTCCAGGGCCCTGAGCGCCATCCGGCCGACGCGGATCTGGGAGGTCTCGGCGAGCTCCTGCCAGGCCCCCCGTGCGGCCACCACGCCCCAGGCCGCCGTCAGGGCGGCCGGTAGCACCACAGCGAGGAGATAAGCCAGGAAGGGTCTGCGCACTTGGGGGGGGAGGAGGGGGGAAACGGCCGTTGGTGACGACTCGCTATATCGTTATGATTCGCTGCTTTCACCCACTTCATCCACGGGTAACAGGGGGCGAAGTGAGCGACATGGTAGCCATCGACGCCAAGCGCATCCTGCTCCGCTACGGCGCGCCCATCTCGGTACTCGACAAGGTATCGGAGGCGCATCGCATCGAGTTCGCCCGCACGATCACCCGCACCAACCTTCCCGAGCGGGAGGCCCGCCTGCGCGCACTCCTCAAGGAGCACGGCTACACGGTGTAGAGCGGATCGGCAAGGGCCGGGCAGGAGAGGGCCGGGCAGGAGAGGGCCGGAGAGCCGTTGGCTTTCCGGCCCTCCTTCCTTCACCCTTGCGGTGGCGGAGCGGGATCCACGTCCATCTCGACGGTGCGCGGCGCGTCCAGGACCAATTGGACCCTGGCTCGGATACGGGAGGCCGTGGCGGCGGCGTTCAGCTCCGCCCGGGATCCGTCCACCCGTGCCGCCCTTAGGCTCGCACCGGCCAGGGACGGCTCCAGGACCACGGTGACGGGAACGCGCCCGCGCGTGGGCTCCAGGCGGAGCCTGTGGGTGTTCCCCTCGCGCTCGTAGGTGACATCCAGATCCGCTTCGCCCACCCGGATCCCCTCAGCGCGGAAGGCCGACATGTGGGTGGGCAGGGAGGGCGCGACGCGGATTCTCCCCGAGGGTGCGTCGGGGGCGAGCCCGAGGAGGCCGTGGGCGAGGCCGCAAAGGAGGATCCCGGCCTCGGGGGCGGCTCCCGGCGGGTGGGTGGGGACGTCCCAGGCGCCCCGGCATCGGGCTTCTCCGCCCAGCCCGCCGCTCAACCCGCGGCCCAGGAGGGACCGCCATGACGTCCAGGCGGCATCCGGGTCCGGGGCGGCCCATAGGGCCCAGGCTCCCAGCGGGGTGTCCGGCTCCGGCGCCGCCGCGGGGAGCGGGCCCGAGGCGGAGAGGAGCCGGTCGAGCGCCTCCGCGCCCTCGCCGGAGCGCGGAGACCCCGCCATGGGGAGGAGGAGCGCCCTATCCCGCTCTGCGCCCAGGGCTGCCGCCTCCCGGAGCGAGCGGATCTCCACCTCGGCGGCGGCATAGCGCAGGGCGTCGGCGAGGCTCCCCAGGGCGAGGGCCCAGAGCGCCCAGGCCGGCGGGTCGGCGGCGGCGCGGCGCGCTTCCACCTCCCCCGGAGGGAGGAGTCGGTGGGCCTCCAGGGCGCCGGTGGGGTCGCCGGAGAGGAGGGTGAGGCGTGCCGCCAGGAGCGTGGCCAGCGCGTCCGCGGGCACGGGAGAGCCGAGGCGCCACGGCACCGGCTCGGAACCATGGCGCCGCAGCGCCTCCACCGCCGCCCGCGCCGCGCTCTCGTCGCCCACGCCCACCGCCCCCAGCCCGGCCCAGAAGACTTCCTCCGCGGAGCCGGCGCAGCCCCGCAGGAGCCCGCCCCTGGCCCGGGCGGCGGCCCACGACACGCCGTGGTCCAGGTCGGGGATCCCGGTGGAGGTGGTGAGCGTCTCGCGGGAAGTCGCGTCCGCGTCGGCGGCGGCCTGGAGTTCGTGGGCGGCCAGGTGGGGCGCCGCCGCCATGGCCCGGGCCGCGGCGGCTCGGCTCCCCGCGGCCAGCACGAGGGTGACGGGCCCCTCCCCTGCGACCGAGGCCCGCACCTCGATGCCGCCGCCCGCCGCTTCCGCGACGCGCCATTCGGCGGGCTCCGGGTGGACCCGGAGCTCCACGGCCAGCTCGCCGCCGTCTCCGCCCTCCACGCATCGCACGCCCTCGCCCCGGACGTGGTAGCGCACCTCCCCGCACCCCGGGAGGAGGGCCAGGCGGAGCCCGAGCGCTTCGGGCCAGCGCCCGCCCTGCGGCGCCCGCCACTGCACCGCGGCCAGGGGGAGGGTGGGCACGGCCAGGGTCACCTCGAGGAGGGATCCTCCCGGGCCCAGAAGCTCGCGGCGCAGGGAGGCGGGCGCCGCCACCAGGTTGACCCCTGCGCCCGCGTCGGTGGCCAGCCCCTCCGCCACGAGGCGTCCGCCCACCCAGAACGCATGGTCCCCCTGCCGCTCGGTGCCGGTGACGGCCAGGCGCTCCCCCTCCAGCAGGAAAGGCGCCAAGCCGGCGACGCCCGGGCGCGCCAGGGCCGGCTCGGCGAGCCCCAGGGCCCCGGGCGCGGCCTGCTGGGCCACGGAGCCCAGCGACGGGTCGATGCGCACGGTCATGGCGGAGCCGCGGCCGCGGCTACGATCCGATCTTCGCCTCGGCCCCGGAGAAATCTCCGGCCTTCACGATCGTGGTCTTCGCGAGGTCGAGGTGGCGCCGCACCGCCGCGTTCACCTGGTCCAGCGTGAGGGCGCGGATCCTCTCCTCCAGGTCGGCGTCGAAGCCGAAGGTCCGGTCGAAGTAGAGGTTCGACGAGATCTGGCCGGCTAGGGAGGCGTCCTGCGCCCTTGCCAGCTGGCGCGTCTCCAGGAGCCCCTGCTTGGACGTGGCCATCTCGTCCTCCGTGAAGCCCTCGGCCAGCACCTTCTGGATCTCCTCCCTGAACGCCGTCTCCACCTTCTCCACGTTCCCGGGCGCGGCGATGGCGTACGCGGTGAAGGTGCCGGCCGCGTCCAGGGGGTGACCGGTGATGGTGCCGCCGGCGCCGTAGGAGAGCCCGTCCTGCACCCGGATGCGTCGGGCCAGGCGGGAGTTGAGCACGCCTCCGCCGATCATGTACCCGGCCAGCGCCATAGCCGGGTAGTCGGGGTCCGACTCGGCGAGCTCCAGGTTCTGCACCGCCAGGAAGATGGCGTTGGCCTTGTCCGGCGTCTCGATGACGATGTCCTCGCCGGCCAGGTCGTGGAATCGCCCGGCGATGCGCTGGTAGGGCCGCGGGCTCTTCCAGTCGGCGAAGGCCTCCTCCACGACCGCGCGGATCTCCACGGGATCGAAGTCGCCCACCACCACCAGGTTCCCTGACTGGGGCCCGTAGAAGTCGGCGTGGAACGCCCTGGCCTGCTCCAGCGTGACCGACTGCACCGCCGCGATCTCCTCCTCGATGGTGGACGTGTGGCGCGGGTGTCCCTCGGGCCACGGGTCCATCTTCCGCGTCATGGCGATCTGGGCCAGCGCGAAGGGATCGGAACGCTGCTCTTCCAGCTGCGCGAGGAGCTCCTGCTTCAGCGTGCCGAACTCGTCCTCCGGGAAGGAGGGCGTGCGCGCGATCTCGGCCAGGAGGCGCAGGACGTCGGCCACACTGGCGCGGACGGTGGTGAACTGGCCCGAGCCTCCCGTGGCGTTCCCGCTCAGCGAGCCCTGCGCCTTCAGCCGGTCCAGCTCGTCGCGGATCTGCTGGCGCGTCCTGGCGCGGGTGCCGCGCATGAGCATGCTGCCCGCCATGTCGCCGGCGGTGCCCCGGCCGGTGAGGGACGCCTCGTCGCCGAACTGGAGGCGCAGACGCACCACCGCCGCGTCGCCCCGGGTCTCCTTGGGCAGGAGCGCCACCTCCATCCCGTTGGGGAGCGTGAACGTCGTGGTGCGCGCGTCCACGTTGGCAGGGCCCGGGTCGAAGGCCTCGCCCTCGGCCACCGCCGTGCGGCCCTGGTATGCCTCGAGGAGCGCGTCCGTGTCGGGGACGTCGGGGATGTCGGCCCTGTCGGGGGCGTCGGTGGGATGGAAGAGCCCCACCGTGCGGTTGTCGGGCTTGAGGTACGCCTGTGCCACCCGGTTCACGTCGGCGGCGGTGACCTTCTCCAGCCGGTCACGGTGCAGGAAGAGAAGCCGCCAGTCACCCCGGGAGCCCCACTCGGAGAGCTGGAGGCCGATGGCCGCCGAGTTGTTGAAGGTCAGCTCGATCTGCTTGAGGAGGGCGGCCTTGGCGCGCTCCACCTCCTCGCCGGTGACGGGGCGGGTGAGCACACCCTGCACGGTCTCGTTCAGGGTGCGCCAGGCGGCGTCCAGGTCCCCATCCTTGCGCACCTGGGCGAAGGAGAGGAGCGGGCCGGCCTCCCGGAGCTGGAAGGCGAAGCTCCCCACCTGGGAGGCGAGCTGCGGCTCCACCAGCGCCTTGTAGAGGCGCCCCGAGGGCGCGTCGCCCAGGACCCAGGAGAGGACGCTCACCGCGGCGTAGTCGTCGTGGGAGCCCGGGGGCACGTGGTACGACGTCATCACGGCCTGGATGTCGCCCACCCTGCGCAGCGTGACCATGCGCTCCCCGTCCTGGGTGGGCTCCCGGGTGTACGTGGGGTAAAGGATGGCGTCGGCGGTCCGCTCGGGGCGGGGCACGGCGCCGAAGGTCTCCACCACCATCTCCAGGGCCCTGGCCGGGTCGAAGTTCCCCGCCACCACGAGCATGGCGTTGTCCGGCTGGTAGTACTTGCGGTAGAACGCCTGCAGGCGCTCGATGGGCACGTTCTCCACGTCCGCCCGGGCGCCGATGGTGCTCTTGCCGTAATTGTGCCAGAGGTACTGGGTGGAGAGGACGCGCTCGAAGAGGATGCCGAAGGGGTTGTTCTCGCCCTCCTCCATCTCGTTGCGGACGACGGTCATTTCCGAGTCCAGGTCCCTCTTGGCGATGAAGGAGTTGACCATGCGGTCGGCCTCGAGCCCCAGGGCCCACCGGAGGTTCTCCTCCGAAGCCGGGAGGATCTCGAAGTAGTTCGTGCGGTCGAAAGAGGTGCTCCCGTTGGGCTGGGCGCCGCGCTCGGTGAGCTCCTTCATGATGTCGGTGTGCGTGGGCGTCCCCTTGAACATCAGGTGCTCCAGCAGGTGGGCCATCCCCGTCTCGCCGTACCCCTCGTGCCGTGAGCCGACGAAGTAGGTGATGTTCACCACGGCCTGGGGCTTGGAGGCGTCGGGGAACAGCAGCACCTGCAGCCCGTTGTCCAGGCGGTACTCGGTGATCCCCTCCACGGAGGCCACGGGCCGGAGGTCGGCGGCGCGCTCCTGAGCGGCGGCAGGATGGACGAGGACGGTGGCGAGGAGGAGGGCGGCGCGGACCGCGCGGGGGACTCGGACGATCATGGGTGGAAGCCTCCGTAGCGTTCTCGGGGAGGGTGCACGACCCGTGGGATACCCGCCTCGCGCCTTCGGGTTCGGAGGGCGCGCGTACGCTCCCCGCGCCGTATGTTGCCTGCACCCGCCGCGCCCCGCGCCGAGAGGGTGCGGGAGGCGGTTCCCCGAGCTCGCCCCCCCCATGTCCGAAGACACCGAGTCGCCCACGGGCGTATCCGAAGAGCCGGTCCTCGCCCGGCGTGAAGGGCCCGTCCTCGTGCTCACGCTGAACCGGCCGGAACGCCTCAACGCCGTTAGCCTTCCCATGTACGAGCGCCTGCGCGCCGAGCTGGCGGCGAGCGCCGACGACCGGTCCGTCCGGTGCGTCGTCCTCACCGGGCAGGGGCGGGCGTTCTGCGTGGGTGCAGACCTGAAGGTTCACGGCGAGGGCCCTCCCACCGGCGAGCAGCGGAGCCGGTACGTGCGCACCGCGCAGGAGGTGAACCGGCTCATCCAGACCGGTCCCAAGCCGGTGGTGGCGGCGGTGAACGGTCACGCCATCGGGGGCGGCCTGGAGATGGCTCTCTCGTCCGACTTCATGGTGGTGGCCGAGGAAGCCAAGCTCCGCTTCCCCGAGATCGGGCTCGGGACCTTCGTGGGCGGCGGGACCGTCTACACCCTGGCGGAGCGCGTGGGCACGCTGAAGGCCAGGGAGCTCATCCTCCTGGGGGACTTCTTCCTGGGGAAGGAGGCTGCGGGGATGGGCGTTGCGTGGAAGGCCGTTCCCGCGGACAAGGTGCTGGAGGAGTCCTTGGCTTTGGCCGGGCGCCTCGCCGAGAAGGCGCCCATCTCCATGGCGTGGGCCAAGCGCCTCATCGGGCCTGCGGGGACCATGCCCCGGGAGGACGCGCTGCGCCTGGAGGCGGAGGCCCTGGAGCACGTCTTCGGGACCCGCGACTGGAAGGAGGGGGTGGAGGCCTTCGCCGAGAAGCGCCTGCCCCGGTACATCGGTGAGTGAGCCGGCCGCGGGCCGGTCGGGCGAGGCCGCCCGCCACGCGCTGGAGCCGGTGCTGACTCCCCGGTCGGTGGCGGTCATCGGCGCGTCCAACGACCCGAAGAAGCGTGGCTTCCAGGTTCTCAGGGCGCTCCGGGACTCGGGGTTCGGGGGCGCGGTCTATCCGGTGAACCCCAAGGGGGGCGAGATCCTGGGGTTCACCGTGTACCCGTCGGTGGACGACACCCCCGCCGTGCCCGACCTGGCCCTGGTGTGCACGCCTGCCCACACCGTCCCCGACGCGGTGGACGCGTGCGGGCGGCGGGGTGTGAGGGGGGCCGTGGTCCTGGCCGTGGGGTTCCGCGAGTCGGGCGCCGAAGGCGCCGAGCTGGAGCGGCGCCTCCTGGAGGCGTCGCGGGAGCGGGGGATCCGGGTGGTGGGGCCCAATACCTCCGGGATCCTCAACCTGCCGCTGGGCCTGAACCTCATCGGGGCACGGGGGGTGCGGGCCGGGACCCTCTCCCTCCTGGTGCAGTCGGGGAACATGGCGCTGGCTCTCATGAACGAGGTCACGGACAAGTCCCGGGAGGGGATCTCGGTGTGCGTGGGCGTGGGGAACCAGATGGACCTGGGCTTCCATGAGTACCTGGACTTCCTCGGCGGCCACGAGCGCACGAGCGCGGTCCTGTGCTACGTGGAGGGATTCAAGGACGCGCGCGCCTTCCTGGAGGTCGCCACCCGCGTGTCGAGGGCCAAGCCGGTGCTGGTCCTCAAGGGGGCGCGCTCCGAGACGGGACGGGCCGCCGCGCGGTCGCACACAGGCTCGGTGGCCGGGGAGCACGACCGTCTCCGCGCAGGGCTCCGGCAGGCCGGCGTGGTGGAGGTCACCCGTACCGACGAGTTCCTCCACCTGGCCGAGACGCTGGCCAACCAGCCCTCGGTGCGGGGGGAGGCGGGGATCGCGATCCTCTCCGACGGAGGGGGGCAGGGGACGTTGGCCTCCGACGCCCTCGCCGACATGGGCGTGCCGCTGGCGGCGCTCTCCTCCGCGACCCGGGATGCGCTCCGCGCGCTCCTGGGGCGCGCGGCCAACGTGACCAACCCGGTGGACCTGGCCGGCGCCTCCGACGCCGACCCTGAGGTGTTCGCAAGGGCATTGGAGATCCTGGCCGGCGACGAGGGGGTGGGCGGGGTTCTGCTGGTGGGGCTCTTCGGCGGGTACGGGATCCGCTTCGCCGAGGAGCTGGGCGCCGCCGAGGCGCGAGCCGCGGCGGCCATGCCGGCGACGATGCGCTCGGCGGGAAAGCCTCTGGTGGTGCATACCATGTACGCCTCCCATCGGAGCCCCCCGCTGGTGCGCCTGGGCGAGGAGAAGGTCCCGGTGGTGGTGTCGCTGGAGGTGGCGTGCCGGTGCATCGGCGGGGCGTGGAAGCGGGGGCGTATGCTGGCTTCGCCTCCGTGGCGGCCGGACGCGTCGCTCCCGCAGGCTTCGCGGGGTGGGGAGGAAGACCGTGGGGCGGGGTGGGCGGCGTTGGCGCGGGCGGGCGCGGAGGGCCGTACCGCCCTCACCGAGCCCGAGGCCCGGTCCGTCCTCGCCGACGCGGGGCTCTCGTTCCCGCCTGCGCTCCTGTGCACCACGCCCGAGGAGGCGGCTGCGGCGGCGGAGAAGCTGGGCGGGACGGTGGCGATGAAGGTGGTCTCGCCGACGATCGCCCATAAGACCGACGCCGGGGGAGTGGCCCTGGGTGTCGCGTCGCCGGCGAGAGCTGCCGAGGCGTTCCGGGCCCTCCGGGAGCGTGCGGAGCGCTGGCTGCGGGAGCGCGGCCTGGAGGATCGGATCCAGGGGGTCCTGGTGACACCCATGCTGGAGCCGCCCCTGGCCGAGCTCCTGGTGGGTGCGGCGCGGGACGCCGAGGTGGGCCCGGTCCTGACGGTGGGCGCCGGGGGGATCTGGGTGGAGGTGCTGCGGGACGTGGCGCACCGGGTCCTTCCGGTGGAAGAGCGCGAGGTCCGGGCCATGCTGGAGGAGCTGCGCACATGGGGGCTCCTGGCGGGTGCCCGGGGGCGGGCCCCCGCCGACCTGGACGCGGTGGTGGCCGCCGTGGGTGCGGTGGCCCGCTGCATCCTGGAGAGGCCGGACGTGGGGGAGGTGGAGGTGAACCCCCTGTTCGTGTACCCGAGCGGGGCGCAGGCCGTGGACGCGCGGGTGTTCCTGACGCACAGGGGGAGCGCATAAGATGCGAACATGCGGCATGACCGGTCCGGCGGGCGCGGGCATCCGGGTGGCGGTCGCCACGCTCGCGCTGCTCGCGGGGTGTGGAGGAAGCGGTGGTGAGGAGCGGCGAGCGGGACCGGGCGCCGGCGCCGGGCCGCCCTGGGACTCCGTCGCCTCCTCCTCGGCGGGGATGGTGGTCTCGGGGTCCCCGTACGCCACCGAGGCCGGGGTGCGCATGCTCGAAGCCGGCGGGAACGCCGTGGACGCCGCGGTGGCGGCGGCGTTCGCCTTGGCCGTGGCCGAGCCCACCCAATCGGGGCTGGGCGGGCGCACCCAGATGCTCGTCGTGACGGCGGAGGGGAGGGTGCACGGCATCGACGGCACGACCCAGGTGCCGGCGGGCTACGACTCCACCACCGCTCCCCGGGGAGAGCACGGACATGGCGCCGTGGCGATCCCGGGCACGGTCGCCGCCCTCACCCGTGCGCTGGAGGCGCACGGCACGCTCCCTCTGGCCACGGTGCTGGGGCCCGCGCTCTCCTTCGCCAGGCACGGGATCGCCGTCCCGGCAGGCGAGGCCCGGCGTCTGGCGGAGGTGGCGGGGGAGCTGGACCCGTCGTCGGAGGTGGCGCGGGTCTTCTACCGCCCCGGTGCCGCTCCGCTGGCGGCGGGGGACACCCTGGTGCAGCCCGACCTCGCCGCCGTGCTGGAGACGCTGGCGGCCCAGGGGCGCGACGCGTTCTACCGGGGTGACATCGGCCGGCGCATCGCCGAGGACATGGCGGCGCACGGGGGTTTCGTCACAGCCCAGGACCTGGCCGAGTACCAGGCGGAGGACTCGGAGGTGGGGAGGGGGACGTTCGCAGGAGCCACGCTCCTCGGGAGCTACCTGCCCGCCTCGGGAGTGACGGTCATCGAGATCCTCCAGATCGTGGACCGCCTCGCGCCCGAACCCGGCGACGAGGGTGCGTGGAGCGCGGCGCTGGTGGAGGCGCTCCTGGCGGGGTTCGAGGACCGGGAGCTGGCCGAGGCCGATCCCGACGGAAAGCGCGCCGTCGCGTGGCTCACTTCGGACTCGCTGGCCGACCGGCGTGCGCGGGAGATTGCGGGCAAGCTGCGGACAATGGCGGCCTCCGTCGCGAGCCCCATGGCCGGGGTGGCCGCGCTGGCGCTGGACGACGGTTCGGAGCCGGCGTTCACCACGCACATCTCGGTGGCCGACACCTTCGGCAACGCCGTGGCGCTGAGCCAGTCGCTGGGCCCGACCCTGGGGTCCCGGGTGGTCTCGCCGGGGCTGGGGTTCCTGTACGCCTCGACGCTGGGCGGGTACCTGGTGGGAGCGCGGCCGGGGTACCGCCCCTTCTCGTCGCAGGCGCCGCTGGTGGCCGTGCGGGCGACGGGGGGCGGCGGCGCCACCGCGGCGGGGAGGCCGGCGTCCCTCCTCGTTATCGGGGGGGCGGGGTCGCGCCGCATCCTGTCGGCCCTGGTGTCCACGATCACGCGCCACCTCCGCGACGGCGAGGGCCTGGAGGCGGCGCTGCTGGCTCCCAGGCTCCACCCGACCGGGACCCGGGTGGACGTGCAGGAGGGATGGTCCGCCGCCGGGGCCCTGCAGGCCCTGGGATACGAGGTTACGTTGCGGGAGGCTTCGTACTTCGCCCGCTTGAACGCCGTCGAGCTCCTGGCGCCCCGCTCGTTCCGCGGCGTCGGGGAGCCCCGATGGAGCGAGAGCGCCGCCGGCGGCCCACGCCGCTGACGGCTCACCAGACCCGCGGCCCGCGCACGTGTGGCCGCCCCGAGGAGACCGAGACATGATCCGACGCACGCTGGGCGTCCTGGCGCTCGCCTCCCTCCTGGTCCAGCCCGCTCTGGCCCAGGACGGCACCGTGCTCATCCGCAACGGGCGGCTCCTGGACGGGATGGGGAACCCCTGGATCCTGAGCGACGTTCTCCTCCGCGGTGACCGCATCGAAGCGGTGGGCCGGCTCGGGGACGTGAAAGCCGACCTGGTGGTGGACGCCACGGGGCTCTACGTGGCGCCGGGGTTCATCGACACCCACACCCACGCAGCGGATGGGCTGGCGACGCCCGGGCTCTCCCACGGGCGGCCCCTCCTGGCCCAGGGCCTCACCAGCATCTTCGCCAATCCCGACGGTGGAGGGCCGGTGGACCTGGCCCGGCAGCGCGCCGAGCTCCTCCGGGACGGGTTGGGCGTGAACGTGGCGCAGTTCGTGCCCCACGGCTCGGTGCGGGAAGCCGTGCTGGGGCAGGACGACCGCGCCCCCACGGCCGCTGAGATGGAGCGCATGCGCGCGCTGGTGCGCGCAGGGCTGGAGGAGGGCGCCTGGGGGATGTCCAGCGGGACCTTCTATGTCCCCGGGTTCTACTCCAAGCCGGAGGAGATCGAGGACCTGGCCAGGATCGTGGCCGAGTTCCGGGGAGGGTATCAGAGCCACTACCGGGACGAGTCGGACGCCACGGTGGGGCTCATCCCTTCGGTGGACGAGGTCATCAACGTGGGCAGGGTGGCGAGGATCCCCGCCGTCCTCACCCACGTGAAGGCGCTGGGCCCGAATGTTTGGGGCTTCGGAGCCGCCATCGTGAAGCGCGTGGAGCGGGCCCGCGAGGAAGGCGTCCAGGTCTTCGCCGACCAGTATCCGTACACGGCTTCGGCCACCGGGCTGGAGGCCGCGCTGCTGCCCCGGTGGGCGCAGGCCGGCGGCCGCGATTCGCTCGTGGCGCGCATGGGGCGCCCCTCCGACATGGCGCGGATCCGTCAGGCCATGGTGGAGAACCTGGCCAGGCGCGGCGGCGCCGACCGCATCCAGTTCCGACGCTACGTGCCGGACCCCTCCATCGAAGGGCGGCTTCTCTCCGACATCGCGGACACGTGGGGCCGGCACCCCGTGGACGCGGCCGTGGAGATCATCGAGGGTGGCGGAGCCAGCATCGTGTCGTTTAACATGGACGACGGCGACGTGGAGAAGCTCATGGCCCAGCCCTGGACCATGACCAGCTCCGACGGTGACCTGGTCCCCTGGGGGGAGGGTGTTCCCCACCCCCGCGCCTACGGTGCGTTCCCACGGAAGATCCGGCTGTACGTGAAGGAGAAGGGCGTGCTCTCGCTGGAGCAGGCGGTGCGCAGCATGACGTCGCTTCCGGCGCTGGTCTACGACATGCGCGACCGGGGCGTGCTGCGCGCCGGCGGCGCCGCCGACGTGGTGGTCTTCGACCTGGCCAAGGTGGTGGACAAGGCCGAGTACACCGCGCCGCACCAGATGGCGGAGGGGATGGTGTGGGTCTTCGTGAACGGGAAGGCCGCCGTCCGCGACGGGGCGTTCACCGACGTGATGTCGGGGAGGGTCCTGCAGAAGGGGCGGTAGGCGAGGGGGGCCCGGCTGCGCCGGGCTCCGCCGGAGCGCCTAGGCTTTCCAGCGGAAGGCGGCCCTGGCGGGCGTCGCCTCGGAGGGCATCCGCCACCGGAAGGTGGGGGGCTGGCGGGGCTCGGCCCACCGGAAGTGTTCCGGGGCAGGAGCGGGCGCTCCGCCGGCGAAGCGGAAGCCCGAGGGGTGGGCCGGGGGCTCGGCGGGAGCCTCGCCCTGTTTGCCGTCGGCGGGGGGCGCGAACCGGAACCCGAAGTCCACCGGGAAGCGCTCGTCCCCCCAGTAGAACCCGGAGCGGTGGGCGGCGGGGTGGCCGGGGACCCACTCGGGTCCCACCCGCCCCACCCCCTCCCAGGAGCAGGAGGGGCACCAGCGCATCGCCAGCTCCGGCGCGGCTTTCCTGACCCAGAAAGGTGCCCGCACCGACTCGGTCCTGCTCCCGCACTGGGGGCACCACGCGCGCGTCGGCGCGCGGTGCCAGGCCGCAGCGAGGGTGGTGGCCACGAAAGCCACGAGGATGCCGGTGAGAAGGGTGGTCAAGAGCGGGTCGGAGCGGGATGGACAACAGACACCGCCTCCCGGGGGCCCCGAGGGCGGTCAGGAACATCGGTTCCATGTTACTACGGTTCAACCCGTGCCCGCCATGGTTTAGACTATCCGTCCCCTGACACGACTTCCGGGAGATGACCACGTGGGCGCCATCCGCGAGTTCATGGACAAGCACTACCTGCACTTCAACGCCCGCGAGACGGTGTGGGCCGCCAGGGCGTGGGAGGACCACCTGGCCAGGGGCGGGAAGATGCTCGTCACGCTGGCCGGGGCCATGTCCACGGCAGAGCTGGGGATCATCCTGGCCCGCATGATCCGGGCGGGGAAGGTCCACGCCATCTCCTGCACCGCCGCCAATCTGGAGGAGGACGTGTTCAACCTCCTGGCCAACAAGGAGTACGAGATCATCCCGTCGTGGCGGGAGCTCTCCGTGGCCGACGAGGTGGCGCTCTACCGGCGGGGGATGAACCGGGTCACCGACACATGCATCCCCCTGACCATCATGCGTCACCTGGAGGAGCGGCTGGTGAAGATCTGGAGCGACGCCGCCGAGCGCGGCGAGCGCTACACACCTGCCGAAATCCTCCTCAGGGTGCTGGATGACCCCGCGCTGGAGGAGCACTACCAGATCGACCCCGCCAACTCCTGGATGCTGGCGGCCAAGGAGATGGGGATCCCGGTGTTCGCCCCCGGCTGGGAGGACTCCACCACGGGCAACATCTTCGCGGCGAACGTGATGATGGGGAACGTGAAGCACCACCTGTGCGTGAAGACGGGCACCGAGCAGTTCCAGCAGCTCATGGAGTGGTACATCGCCAACCACGGGAAGGCCGAGGGGAAGCCCTCGGTGGGGTTCTTCCAGATCGGGGGAGGGATCGCCGGAGACTTCGCCATCTGCGCCGTGCCGTGCTTGATCCAGGACATGGAGATGGACGTGCCCTTCTGGGGCTACTTCGCCCAGATCACCGACGCCCAGCCCTCCTACGGCGGCTACTCGGGAGCGCCGGCCAACGAGAAGATCACCTGGGGCAAGCTGGAGGGCGCCGCGACGCCGCGCTTCAACATCAACTCCGACGCGGCCATCGTGGCGCCCCTGATCTTCGCGTACGTGCTCGGGGACTGACTGCGGCTCCTCACGGCACCAAAGCCGCCAGCTTCGCCTCCGCAACCACCAGGAGCAGGGCGCGCTGGATGGCCAGGTGCCCGTCGCGGTTGATCCACCACTCGGTCGGCGAGTGGTTCTCGCCGCCCACGCCCCCCCGGCCGATGGTCACCGCCGGCACCCCCAGGGCGATGGGGGTGTTGGAGTTGGTGGAGGAGCGGCTCAGCCTCCCGTCCGCGCCGAAGAACTCGTTGGCCGCGATGGCGCGCTGCACCAGCGGCGCTTGGGGGTCCACCTCCCCGGAAGGCCGCATCCCGATCCTGTCCACCTCCACGGTGACCGGCTCGCCGCGGCGGCGGAGCGAGTTCTCCTCCTCGCAGGCCCGCTGCATGGCGGAGCGCAGCGCCGCCTCCATCCGGTCCAGGTTCGTTGCGCCCCCTTCGGAGCGCATGTCCACCTCCGCCCACGACTCGAAGGGGATGGAATTGATGGACGTGCCGCCGCCGATGACCCCCACGTTGTAGCTGGTGCGCGGGCCCGAGCGGGTCAGGGTGTCGGCAGCGTCCTGGAAGTGGCGGATCCCCCGGCCCAGCGCGTGGGCCGGGTTGACACTGCCGAAGGCACCCCAGGAGTGTCCGCCGGGACCCTTGAAGGTGACGCGGAACCGGTACGAGCCCAATCCCATGCTCACGATCCCGCCCAGCCCGCCCCCGTCCACCTCGATCCAGGCTTGGATGGGGTACGCCCCCTCGCGGAAGAGGTGCTTGATGCCGCGCAGGTCGCCGAGCCCCTCCTCGCCCACGGTGCCCACGAAGAGGACGTCGTCATCGGTCTCCACGCCCGCCTCCTCCATGGCCCGGAGTGTCGTCAGCACCACCACGAGCCCCCGCGTGTCGTCGCCGATGCCCGGCGCGAAGAGGGTATCCCCGACCTGGCGCACGGTCACGTCCGTCCCCTCGGGGAAGACGGTGTCCATGTGGCCGCCCAGCACCACCCTGCGCTCGCCGCGGCGCCCCTTCCGGAGGGCAAGGACGTTGCCCACCTCGTCGATCCACACCGAGTCGGCGCCCGCCTCCTTCAGGAGCTGGGCGTAACGCTCGGCGCGGGGGCCCTCGCCGAAGGGGGGCGCGGGGATCTGGGTGAGCTCCACCAGGCGCTCCATTCCCCATGGGTCCAGCGCCTCGATGCGCCGGAACGCCTCCTGCACGGCAGCGTTGGCCGCGATGGCACGGATCTGGCTGGAGACCTCCGGGCCGGCGGTCTGGGCGGCGGTCGGGGCCGCGGAGAGGGTGAGGGCGGCTGCGAGGAGGAGGACGGTCATCCTGGGGGTGCGCATGGCGAGGTCGGGTTGGGGTGGAAAAGGATGGCCGGAGGGTACGGCGAGGGTGAAGGTGGGGCAACCCGGGGGGGCCGGAGGGAGAGGGTGGCCTGGGCGCAGCCGTCGGCACCCTGCAGCGGTCAGCCCGATGCTGATATTTTATATGGCTATACCAGCAACGCCTTCTCCCATGCCCCCGCCGGTCGGGGGTCTCCAGGCTCCGCCGCATGAGCAGCATCCGCAACATCGCCATCATCGCCCACGTGGACCACGGGAAGACCACCCTGGTGGACCAGATGTTCCGCCAGGCCGGCGTCTTCCGCGCCAACCAGGACGTGGAGAAGCGCGTGATGGACTCCAACCCGCTGGAACGCGAGCGGGGGATCACCATCCTGGCCAAGAACACGGCGGTCTACTGGCACGGCGTGAAGATCAACATCGTGGACACCCCAGGGCACTCGGACTTCGGCGGTGAGGTGGAGCGCATCCTGCGCATGGTGGACGGCGTGGCGCTCCTCGTGGACGCGGCGGAGGGCCCCATGCCCCAGACCCGCTTCGTCACGCGCAAGGCGCTGGAGCTGGGGCTCCACCCCCTGGTGGTTGTGAACAAGGTGGACCGCTCCGACGCCCGCACCCGCGAGGTCCACGACGAGGTCCTCGAGCTGTTCATGGACCTGGAGGCGAACAACGAGCAGCTCGACGCTCCCTTCCTGTACGCCTCCGGGCGCGAGGGGTGGGCGTCCCGGGACCCGGACGCGAAAGGGGGAGATCTCACACCGCTCTTCGAGACCATCCTCACGCGCTTCCCCGCGCCCACGGTGGATCCCGAGGGGCCGTTCAAGATGCTCGTCTCCACGCTGGACTACTCGTCCTACGTGGGGCGGATCGCCATCGGGAAGATCGAGCGCGGCACGGTGCGCGTGGGCGACCGGGTGGCCATGCTCGACCTGGGCGAGCCGGGGATGGTGGGGGAGGAGGAGGCCGAGTTCTCGAAGGTGATGAAGCTCTTCACCTTCCTGGGGCTGGAGCGCCTGGACGTGGACGAGGCCGAGGCCGGCGACATCGTCGCCGTGGCGGGCCTCGATGGCGTGGAGATCGGCAAGACCATCACCGATCCCCAGTACCGCGAGCGCCTCCGGGGGATCGCCGTGGAGGAGCCCACCCTGTCGGTGGACTTCACCGTGAACAACGGGCCCTTCGCCGGGCAGTCGGGGAAGTACGTCACCACGCGCCAGGTCCGGGATAGGCTGTACAAGGAGCTGGAGCGCAACGTGGCGCTCCGGGTGGAGGACACGGAGCAGCCGGACACGTTCACGGTGAGCGGGCGGGGCGAGCTGCACCTGGGGATCCTCATGGAGACGATGCGCCGCGAGGGATACGAGTTCCAGGTGTCACGCCCCCGGGTCATCACCCACCGGGAGGACGGCGTGCTCACGGAGCCCTATGAGGAGGCGGTCATCGAGGTCCCGGCGAGCCTGGTGGGGACGGTCATCGAGAAGATGGGCCCGCGCAGGGCGGAGATGATGGAGATGAAGCCCATGGGCACGTCGGGGACGACGCGCCTGCGCTTCCGCGTCCCGGCACGCGGGCTCTTCGGGTTCCGCTCGGAGTTCATGACCGACACCCGTGGCGAGGGGATCCTCCACCACCAGTTCGACTCCTGGGGCCCGTGGGCCGGCCCGCTCCGGGGCCGCTCCCGCGGCGTGCTCGTGGCCGACCGGGAAGGTGTGGCGGTGGGCTTCGCGATCTTCAACCTCCAGGAGCGGGCCACCATGTTCGTGAGCCCGGGCGACCCGGTCTACGGCGGCATGATCGTGGGCGAGAACTCGCGCACCGACGACATGGAGGTGAACGTGAGCAAGGAGAAGAAGCTCACGAACATGCGCACCACCGCGTCGGACGAGAACATCAAGCTGGAGACGCCCCGGCAGATCACGCTGGAGCTGGCCCTGGAGTTCATCCAGGACGACGAGCTCATCGAGGTCACCCCCGACGCCATCCGCCTGCGCAAGCGGGTCCTCGACGCGACGCGTCGCAAGAAGGCCGCGAAGCAGGTGCTGCAGCAGCAGCAGGCGTAGGGGGCGGGCGGCGCATGGCTCGCACGGCTCACGTGGGGAAGGTCCGGCGCCTCGGGCGCGTCCTCGACCTGGTTGGGCTCCTCCTCTTCCTGGCCGGCGCCGGGGTCGCCGCCCGTGCATGGGCCGGCTTCGAGGAGGTGCGGGTCTTCCAGGCGGCGCCGGGCGACGAGCCCTTCGTCACCCTCCGGCTCCACGACCACTACGTACGCCTCCAGCGCGTCGGCGGCGCGCTCATGGTGGGCGGTGTCGCCGTGTTCGTGGTGGCCTGGTGGGTGGGAAGGCGCACCGGGGAGGGCGGGGCGGGCTGAGGCCCGCGGGGCGACGCTTGCGGTTCAGCCCGCCTGAGCGCGGGGCACCCAGTAGCCCGTGGTCGCGAATACCTGCGCGCGCTCCGTGATGGACGCCTTCGTGCGGGTGTCCACGGGGGTGAAGTCCTGAGCGGCCGCGACGATGCCGTCGAGGGTGAAGTGCGAATCGACACCGATCGTCGCGGCCGCGATGGGCAGCGAGAGCGCGTAGTGGATGTACTCGCGCGGCGTCGGCCGATCCCACCGCTGGAACGCGTCCTTGCGCGGCCCATACCGCTCGATGCGGTCCGGGACCGTGGCGTTCGCGGGGAGGAAATAGCCGTGGCCCACCGTCTTCATGGCGATGACGGCCACCCCGCTCTCCTGCGCGAGGGGAAGGACCTCCGGCTCGAAGTCGGGCACCCGCGTCGCGTTGATCGGGAGCTGGATCCCATGGGGCGAGAGCCGTGCCATCCCGTCCAGGGCGACCTGGGGGGAGTGGGTGGACAAACCCTTGAAGCGTACCACCTTCTGGTCCACCATCTCCTGCAGGGCGCGCTCGGCTCCCCGGGGCCCGAGGACCAGCTCCACCTCGCCCTCGAGCATGTTGTGGTGGAGCAGGAGGTCCAGGTGGTCGGTGTTCAGGCGCTGGAGGCTTCGCTCGATCTCGCGCATGGCCCCGTCGTAGGTCCGCTCGTCCACCTTCGTCTCGAGGAAGACCTTGGACCGGTGGGTCTTCATGGCGATGCCCAGGCGCCTCTCGCTGGCTCCCTCGGGGCCGTAGTTCGCGCTGACCTCCATGAACTCCATGCCCAGGTCGATGGCGCGGCGCACCAGCTCGGCGGCCGACTCGTCGTCGGGGATGGAGCTGTAGAAGCGGCTCCCGGCCCCAAGCCCCACCATGGCGATCTGGGTGCCGGTGCGCCCGAAGGGGCGCTTGGCGATGAGGGGAGGCCGGGGTGCGGCCCCGGCGAGGGGGAGTGCCGCGACCGTCACCGCTCCGGTGGCGGCCACCGCGGCGCCCGCCAGGAAGGTGCGGCGGGACAGGGACGTTTCGGATCCACGGGTCTCGCGCGAGTCCATGTGCCTCCTCGGGCCCATGTTCTGACCGCGACGGCGCGAACCGGATCCCGCGCGGCGGCCGGGCGCGGGGCGGGTGGGGTCATTGCAGCAGGTTGTATCCTCGGCCAATATGGGAGCACACTCTCGGTGAGCGCACGCCCCCCGTCCCACGCCGCCTGCATGCCACGGATCGAGCTCCCCATCCTCCCCAACGCCTCCGGGCCCGACGCGAGCGTGCGCACGGCTGACGGTCGGCCCGTGCCGGAGAAGCTCGCGTCGCTGCTCGTGGCGCTGCGGGGGTACCTGGCCGAGGGCGCCGTGGTGGCCTTTTCGGGAGGCGTGGACAGCGCCTTCCTGCTCTGGGCCGCAGAGCAGGCGAAGGAGCCTGGGGCCAGACTGGTGGCGCTCACCACCGTGAGCGCCAGCACCCCGGACCCCGACCTGGAAGACGCGCGCTCGTTCGCCGCCTCCCTGGGCGTGGACCACCTGTGCGTGGAGAGCCACGAGCTGGACCGGGAGGAGTACCGCCGCAACGACGCCGAGCGTTGCTACCACTGCAAGACCGACCTCTTCGAGATTGCCGGGAGCGTGGCGGCGGAGCGGGGGCTGGGGTGGATCCTGTACGGATACACCGCCTCGGACCGGGACGACGTGCGCCCCGGGCACCGGGCCGCGGGGGAGGTGGGGGTACAGGCGCCGCTGGCCGACGCGGGGCTGGAGAAGCAGGAGATCCGAGCGCTCCTCCGGGAGCACGGGGTGGCGCTGGCCGACAAGCCGTCCAGCCCCTGCCTCAGCTCCCGGATCATGACGGGCGTGAGCGTGGACCGCCGCCGGCTGGGAGACGTGGCCGCGCTGGAAGCCATCCTCCGCGGGCATGGGATCCGGGTCTGCCGTGCCCGCATCTGCGACGCGGGAGACGGGCTTTTCGTGCGCGTCGAGGTGGGCCCCGACGAGATGGGGAAGGTGCTCGCGTGCCGCTCCGAGCTGGAAAGGGAGGGGAAGGCGCGGGGATACCGCTGGGTCACCCTGGACCTGGGCGGCTACCGGACGGGTGGAGGAACGCTGTGAACCGTGAGGAGATCGTCCGCCTTCTGGAGCGTCTCCAGGCCGGGGACATCGCCCTGGACGCGGTGGTGGACGCGCTCCGGGCCGGACCTTTCCGCACCGAGCAGCTCGAGTACGCCGACCTGGACCACCACCGCGCGCTCCGCCAGGGGTTCCCGGAGGTGGTGTACGGCGAGGGGAAGACGAGCGAGCAGATCGTGGAGATCACGCGCCGCCTCGCCCAGGGCGGGCAGACCATCCTGGTGACCCGGCTGAGGTCGGAGGACCAGGCGCTCCTGGAGGCCAATTTCCCGGGGGTGCGCACCAACCCGCGTGCCCGCACCTGCCTTCTGAACGCGCCCCCGATCCCGGAGGGGGAGCCTTTCGTCGGCGTGGTGGCGGCGGGAACCTCCGACCTCCCCGTGGCCGAGGAGGCGGTGGAGGTGTGCCGCGCCATGTCGGTGCCGACCCGGAGCTGGTACGACGTGGGCGTCTCCGGGCTCCACCGGCTGCTGAGGCACGTGCCGGAGCTGCAGCGCGCTTCCGCCATCGTGGTCGTGGCCGGGATGGAGGGCGCCCTCCCCAGCGTCGTGGGCGGGCTGGTGTCGTGCCCGGTGTTCGGCGTGCCCACATCCGTGGGCTACGGGACCAGCTTCGGCGGGGTCGCCCCCCTCCTGGCCATGCTCAACTCGTGCGCCCCGGGGCTCATGGTCTCCAACATCGACAACGGCTTCTCCGCCGGCGTGGCCGCCGCGCGGGTGGTGCGGGCCATCCGGGCCGCGTCCCTCTCCCCCGAGGCTTCTCCGTGAGGACTCTCTTCCTCGAGAGCGTTGCCGGCGTCGCCGGGGACATGTTCACCGCTGCGTTCATCGACGCCGGGCTCCTGGACGCCGAGCGGGCAAGGGAAGTCCCTCGCCTCCTGGGCCTCGAGGGCGTGGAGGTGGAGGTGACCCGGGTCCACCGCGCAGAGCTCGCGGCCACGCACGTGGACGTGCGCGTGGAAGACGGCGCCAGCCGCGAGTCCCACGAGCACGGCCACGCTCACCACCACGACCACCCTCACGACCACCCTCACGGTCACGCCCACTACCCCGAGCTGGACGCGCTCCTCCACGCCTCCGCACTCCCGCCGGCTGCGAAGGCGTTCGCGCTCAAGGTCTACCGCCTCCTGGCGGAGGCCGAGGCCCGTGCCCACGGGTGCGCCGTGGAGGAGGTCTCCTTCCACGAGGTGGGCGACCTGGACTCGGTGGTGGACGTGGCCATGGCCGGCCTGTGCGTGGCCGAGGTGGCGCCGGAGCACGTGCTGGCCTCGCCGGTCCGGCTGGGGCGGGGGACGGTGCGCACACGCCATGGTGCGTACCCGGTGCCACCGCCGGCATCGGGCCACCTGGCGCTGGGGATGCCGGTGGTGCCGGTCCCTCCGTCCATCCAGAGGGAGGACGTGGAGCTCTCCACGCCCACGGGGCTGGCCATCCTCAGGGCTCTCGAGCCCGCGTTCCACACCGGCTGGCCCGAGGGCGTGGTCCGGGCCCAGGGGTTCGGCGCGGGGAGGATGGATCTGGGCGCTCACCCGAACGTGTTCCGGGTGGCGCTCCTCGAGGAGGTGGGTGCGCCCGCCACCCTGGAGGGGCTTCCCTACGACGCGGGGAGCGTGGTGGAGATCCAGTGCAACGTGGACGACCAGACCGGCGAGCGAGCCGGGTGGCTGATCCAGCGCTCCCTGGAGATGGGGGGCCTGGATGCGTGGGTGACGCCGGTGGTGGGGAAGAAGGGCAGGCCCGCTCTCTCCTTCACCCTCTTGGCGGCGCCCGCCGCCGCGCCGCGCCTGGCCGACTGGCTCCTGCGGCACAGCTCCACGTTCGGTTTGCGCTACGGGCTCCGGTCGCGGCTGATGCTCTCCCGCACGGTGGAGACGCGTGACACGCCCCGGGGGCCGGTTCGGTACTCGGTGGGGCACACCACCGAGGGCGAGAAGGTGAAGGAGAAGCCCGAGTTCGACGACCTGGCGGAGATCTGGAAGGAGGACCCGGATTTCCTGCCGTGACGCGGCGGGTGGCGCGTCCGTCGGGGTTGTGCCTGCCCGCTGCCGCGCCGAGCTTTCATGCATGAAGCGCTCTTCCGGCGACGCTGAGGGGAAGGCCCGCCCCTGGGACGCGCTGGCCATCTGGGTCACGCTGGCGTCGTTCGGGATCCTCATCGGCTTCCTGGCCCTTGCCCGGAACTTCGAGCGCAGGGGAGCGGGCCGGCGCTGGAGACGCGCCGACGCCACCGGGGCGGAGGTAGACGCGCTCTTGGCCGGCGACGAGCTGGAGGAGGCCGGCTAGGCGACGCCTGCGATCGCGGCGTCGGCGTCGAGCACGGCCACCGCCGCGGTGATCCTCAGGGGGAAGCGCACGCGGCCTCCTGCACGGTCCGGGCGTAGGTGTCCAGGTGGAGGGCGAGCACATCGCTCCAGGCGTACGGCGCCGGCGTGGCGCGGTTGTGCTGGGCGATGCGGAGCCGCAGGGCAGGGTCCCGGGCCAGGCGCACGAGGGCGGCCACCATGTCCGAGTCGGACTCGGCCAGGAGTCCCTCGCACCCGTCGCGGATGAAGGCCGCCGGGCCGCTCTGGCGCATGGTCACCACCGGGAGCCCGGCGGCCCGCGCCTCCAGCGCCGCGATGCCGAAGGACTCCTCCAGGGAGGGGAGGACGAAGACGTCGGAGTGGGCGTAGACCTCGCACATCTCCTCGTGGGTCACCCGGCCGTACAGCTGCACCTCCGCACCGAGGCCGCGCTCCGCGATGAGGCGCTGAAGCGTGTCGCGCTCGGGTCCACGGCCGAGGATCCGGGCCCGGAGGCGCATCCCCGGGGGAAGCCGGTCGCGCAGCAGCGCGAGCATGTCCACCAGGGCGCGGGGACGCTTGCGGCGCACCAGGCGCATGCTCGACACGACACGGAAGACGCTCCGGGACGGCACCGGCTCCGTGGGCCGCCAGGCCTCGGCGTCGATGGCGTTGGGGAGCACGGGCACCTGCCTGCCGCCGAGGAGGGGCGAGATCTCCGCGGCCACGAGCTCGCTCACCGCGGTGAAGGTCACGGGCCAGCGGGACCAGGCCGTGAGCCGGTCATAGAGCGCGAACGCCGGGGTGTAGCCCCGCATCACGGAGTGGAAGGTGACCACCGTGGGAAGCCCCATGCGCTGCGCCAGGAAGACGATGCCCGAGGCCGACGGATTGTAGATGCTGTGATGGCAGTGCAGCAGGTCGAAGCCGCCGGTGCGCAGGAGCTCCTTCCCCGGATTCACCGCGTGCGTCCCCCAGACGGTGTGGACGCGGGGCACCATGGGAACGCGCAGGCGGTGCACGCTCACCCCGCCCACCACGTCGGGACCGGGGAAGGGCGTGGCCACCGTGACCTCCATGCCCTCGCCCTGCAGCCTACGCGCCAGCGCGTGCACGTGCAACTCGATCCCCCCGAGGTGGGGAAGGTAGTACTCGCTGTACAGGAGGATCCTGCGGAGCGTCATTGGCGATGGATCTCCACCACGTCTCCCTCCATGAGCACGTGCCCGCCGCGCACCGACTGCCCGTCGTGGGCACTGGGCCCCCACAGCCGCGCATACTTCAACTCGGCGGCGATGTCCTTGTGGATGCGCGCCGCCAGCCCTGCCACCGTCGCGCCCCTGGGGAGCGTGAAGGGGCGCTCCATGTCCGGCTCCTTGCCCGGTTCCTTGCTGTAGACCCGGATGATGTCCAGCGCCTGGAACGTGGTGCGCGCGAGCTGGTCATAGCCGCCCCGATCGAGGGCGGACACGGCGACGCGGGGCCAGGCTCGCCCGGTGAGCTCCTCGAAGATCTCCAGGTCGTCCGTGGCCCCGGGGCGGTCCATTCCCGTGATCACCATGAGTGCGGGCAGGTAGGTCCACCCGGGGCGCCGCTCCTCCTGTGACCCGCGCCCCCAGGGAAGGAGCCCGATGGCCTTGCCCCCGAGGATGTCCAGGGTGCCGTCGAGCCCGGACAGCGGATCCTCCAGGGAGAGGACCAGCCAGGCCAGGTCGGCGCCCCGGACCAGGTCGTACACCCAGGGCTCGACGTGCTCCCGGCAGAGGGGCGGAAGGTCCACGAGCTGAAAGGCCACGTCCTCGAAGGGCATCATCCCCGGGGTGGCCTTGAGCGTGGTCATCGGGTACGGTGCCACCTCGGGGCGGGCATGGGTTAGCGCGGCCACGAGGGTGGATTTTCCCGAGTTGGGCGGGCCCAGGAGCGCGATCTGTCCCGCTCCCTCGCGCACGATCTTGTGGCTGGTGCCCTTGGCGCCGCTCCTGCCCTTCGGCTCCTGCTTGAGCTTGGAGATCCGGCTCTTTAGATCGGCACAGAGCTTCTCGGTGCCCTTGTGCTTCGGCACCAGGCGGAGCATCTCCTCCAGGGCGGCCAGCTTCTCCTGGGGGGTGACAGCGGCCCGGAATCGGGCTTCGGCCTCGCGGTACTCGGGTCCGGCGTTCGTGGTCATCGCGTTCCTGGTGCCGCCGGGGTCGGGCATGGCCCCGGTCCGTCACTCCAACCAAGGTGAGGTGGTGGGGGGCGCCGGCAAAGGCCTGCGGCCCGGGTTTGACCCCTCCCAGGGCGGACCCGATCTTCCTGGGCCCGGGGGCCGGCATCTCGCCGCCGCCCGGGTTCGGGCGGAATCCCTGCAGGAGATGGTCTTCCTCGGAGGACTGGGGTGAAACGCAAGCCGGTGAATCTGGAGAGGGTTGCCGGAGCGCTGTCCGACCTCTGGTCACCCAAGGTGGTGGCCAGGGTAGGGGATCAGTACGTGAAGGTGGCCAGGGTCCAGGGCGAGTTCGTCTGGCACACCCACGAGGGGGAGGACGAGCTGTTCCTCGTCCTGCGGGGGCGGTTGCGCATCCAGTTGGAGGACGGCGAGGTGACGCTGGGGCCCGGAGATGCGTTCGTGGTTCCGGCCGGGGTGCGGCACAACCCGGTGGCGGAGGAGGAGTGTTGGCTGGCGCTGGTGGAGCCCGTGGCGACCAAGCACACGGGCGACGTGACGTCGGACCGGACCCGGTCCATCGACGAACAACTGAGCTGAGGCCTTATGCCGCTTTACTACAAGGACGGCGTGTCCCAGAACTCCCACTTCCTCAACGTGGTGGAGGTCGCCGACGACTTCGTGGCATCGGCCATCCCCCCCACCGACCGGCCGCCGCTGTACGAGGTGTACATGCGCATGGCCGAGGAGCTGGCCAAGCGGAGCACGTGCTCCCGGCTCCAGGTGGGCACGGTCCTCACCGACCGGCTCCTGGAGCACGTGCTGGCCATCGGCTACAACGGCAACGTGCGCGGCTTCCCCAACCAGTGCGACTCCACCGAGGCCGGGAAGTGCGGATGCATCCACTCGGAGATGAACGCGCTGGTGAAGGCCCCCGGCGACGTGCCGGACAAGGTGGCGTTCGTCACGGCAAGCCCGTGCGTCATGTGCGCCAAGCTCATGGTGCAGGCCAAGGTGACCCACGTGTTCTTCCGTGAGGCGTACCGCGACCCGGGGGGCCTGGATGTGCTGGAGCGCGCCGGCGTGGTCACCGTGCACTACACCCGCTGGAAAGACGCGTGGCGCTAGAGCCACCGGCGCCGTCGGCACCCTCGCTCCTCGCTGAGGTGGGAGAGACGGGGATGAGCGGCGCTCGGGCGTTGGGCGGCACACCGGTGGAAGCGTACGCCGCCGAGGTGGCCGGGTGCGATCGGGCCCTGGCAGCCCTGCGGGCCAGGTCGGCGCGCCTCTCCACGGCCCGCGTGGCGACGTTCCTCGCGGGCGCGGGGGCCCTCCTCGTGGTGGACGTGGCGGAAGGCCCGACCGCCGTCCTTGCGGCCGTGGCGGCGGCGGTTCTGGCGGTGGCCTTCGTGGGGGAAGTCGCGGTCCACCGGCGCGTGCGCTCGCAGATCCGCTGGCAGGAGGCGCTCCGCGCCCTGGGCGTGGAGGGCGCCCTGCGGTTGGAGCGCCGCTGGGGAGAGCTGGCGGGGGCACTCCCCGCCGCCGAAGCCCGGGTAGAAGTCGCGCCCCCCGACCACCCGTACGCACGGGACCTGGATGTGCTCGGGGTGGCGTCACTGGCGAGGCTCGCCGGGCCGGTGACGTCGGAGCGCGGGCGGGCCAGGCTGCGCGCCTGGCTCCTGGAGCCGGCGGCGCCGGAGGAGGTGGCCCGACGACAGCAGGCGATCCGGGAGTTGACGCCGGGGCGCGGAATGCGGCACGCGCTGGCCGCGCACGGCCGGCTCCACGGCGCGGCGGACCCACCGGGGACGGAGCTCTTCCTGGCCTGGGCCGAAGGGATGCCCTGGCTCCTGGCGCGACCCGGGCTCCGGGCGGCCGCCGTGGCACTCCCGGTGGCGCTGATCGCCCTCCTGGTGGCGGACCTGGCGCTGGGACTCCCGCCCTGGTGGTTGGTGCCGGCCCTCGCCCACGCCGAGCTGATCCGCCGGTACTGGCGGCGGCTCAACGCCGACTTCTCCATGGCCGAGGACGGCGCGGCGCTCCTGGACGCCTATGTGCCCCAACTCCGGCTCCTGGAGGGCGAGGCCCCCGCCGCCCCCCTTCTCATCGAGCTGGCCGGTGGGTTGGGGTCCCGGGACTCGTCGGCGTCGGCGGAGCTCCACCGTCTCTCCCGCCTCCTGGACACCGTGGAGAGCCGGAGGAACCTCTTCTACGGACCCGTGGCCGCGGTCCTGCTCCTGGACTTCCACCTGGCGTGGAAGCTGGACCGGTGGCGCGCAACGTCGGGGACGGCGGTGCGGAACTGGCTGGAGGCCCTGGGCACATGGGAGGCGCTCTCGGCGCTGGCCACGCTGGCCCACGACCACCCGGACTGGAGCTATGCCGAACCAGCCGAGGAGCCGGCGCTCCGAGCCTCCGCCCTGGGACACCCCCTCCTCCGTCCGGACTCGTGCGTGCGCAACGACGTGACCGTGGGACCGCCGGGGACCTTCCTCCTCGTGACCGGCTCCAACATGTCGGGGAAGAGCACGCTGCTCCGCGCCCTGGGCGCCAACGCGGTGTTGGCCGGAGCCGGGGCCCCGGTGTGCGCGGCGGCGATGAGCTTGCCCCGGGTGAGGGTGAGGACCAGCATGCGCGTGGACGACTCCCTCGCCGAGGGCGTCAGCCTGTTCATGGCCGAGCTCCTGCGCATCCGTGGGATCGTCGGGGACGCGGACGAACCCGACGCCGAGGGCCGGGTGCTCTACCTCCTGGACGAGGTCTTCCATGGGACGAACACCGCCGAGCGGCGGGTGGCGGCCCGGGCGGTGATCCGGCACCTCCTGGCCCGGGATGCCCTGGGGGCGGTGAGCACCCACGACCTCGCCCTGGCCCAGGCCCCCGATCTGGAGGGCGCCGCCGTGCCCGTCCACTTCCGCGAGTCCTTGGCGCAGGAAGGCGGCGAGACGAACCTCACCTTCGACTACCGGCTCCGCCCCGGGGTGGCGACCACCCGGAATGCGCTCAAGCTGCTGGACGCGGTGGGGCTGGGAGGGCTGGTGGGAGGCGAGGAGCCCAGCGGCGAGGACGGGGAGGCCTGAGGCCGCGGGGCAGCGCCGGGCAGTCGTCCCCGGCGCGCCTCCTCAGAATACCCGCGTCACCTTCAGGAAGAGCGTATTCCCCTGCTGAGAGGTCTGTCCGAACGCTGCGGTGCCGCGCTGGAACGCCAGCTGGACCGTCCCGAAGGGCGGATCGTACCGGTAGACGAACACCGCCTGCAGGTTCCGGCGGTCGATGACCGAGTTGGTCTGATAGAACGCCTGCAGGTACAGGTCGTTGGTGAAGAACTGACTCGCCCGCACCACGTGGATCCAGGTGCTCTCCTGGTCCGGGTCCGGATCGAGAGACAGCCGCTCCAACTGGTACTCCAGGGAGGAGCGGGGCGTCGGCTTGAGGCGCGCGCCGCCGGTGACAAGGCGGAAGTCCGCGTCGAAGTTGCGCCCGAACTCCACGCCGAAGTTGGCCGAGCGGTACTCGCGGGTGTTGAAACCGAGCTCGATCTCGGTGGCTCGATTCCTGAAGTCCTTCTCGAAGCGCTTGTACTCCTCGGTGTGGCCAACCGCGAAGGACCAGCGGTTCCGCATCTGGAAGTCGAGGCTCTGGTCCACCTGCCAGCTGCGGCGCGTTCCATCCTGTCCCCAGTACATGTTGTAGTTGGAGCCGTACTCCATCTGTTCGAGGAACCCGGAGGCGAACCACACGGTCTTCCCCAGGGCCGAGTCCACCTCGCGCCGATTGTCGTCACGGACGAGACCGATGGCGTTCACGTTGTCGCCGAAGCGGTCGCCCAGGTGCGTGTAGCGGACGTGGAAGTGGCCGGTGGGGGAGTCGTAGGAGGGGCGCAGGAAGAACGCCGTGGTGCCCTCGTCGTACGCACCGTAGCTCTGGATGAGCTGGCCCGTGAACCCGAAGGTGCGGGAGAAGAAGAGGTTGGCGTCGAGTCCGGCCGAGCCCTGCCCCGAGCCGTCGGCGCGGCGCTCCGCCCAGGTGGCGCCGATGCTGGAGCGGCCGAGGTCGCGCTGTACCCGGCCCACCGCGTAGGCGGCCTCGACGGTGTCCCCGGCGACAACGGCGTCGGCGTCGGCACCGAGGAACGCGAACGTCCACGGCCCCTGCCTGCCCACCAGGCGCCCGCCCCCGGAGATGTCGGCGATGCGGCGGGAGTAGAAGGTCTGGATGCGCTGCCGGAAAAGCTCGGAGCCCTCCAGGAAGAACGGGCGCTTCTCGGGGAGGCTGAGCTCGAAGCGGGTGAGGTTCACCTGCTCGCGGTCGGCCTCGATGGTGGCGAAGTCGGGGTTCACCGTGCCCACCAGCGAGACCCCCGGGGTGAGCGCCCAGCGCAGGTCGAGCCCGGCGTCCCAGAACGGGTCCTGCTCCTCCTGGAAACGGGACAGCCCGTACGCGATCCCTTCCAGGCGCCGGGGCTGGCGCGGCAGATCGAGGCCGTGGAGCTCCCCGGCGGTGGAAACCTGATACCCTTCGTCCACGGGCCCGGCCCAGTGGGATACCTCGAAGGAGCGCCGGCGGCCACGCACGAAGTTCAGGCCCCAGGTGCGCTCCCGGCCCGGCTCGTAGCGCACCGATGAGAAGGGGATGGCCAGCTCCGCTTCCCATCCGATGTCGGTGGTGCGTGCGCGGACGCTCCAGGGGGCGTCCCACGAGGGGTCCTGGGTGCGGCCGTCATTGGCGAGGCGCAGGTCCGCCTGGGTGCCCAGGGCATTGACGGCGAAGAAGTACGCGGACTGCCGGTCGTGGTGGGTGTCCAACAGAACGCCGAAGGCGTCGTCCTGGTCCAGCGCAGCGTCCCTGCGGGTCAACTGCGCGATGACAGGCTCCGGATCCCAGGCCCGCATGGCCACGTACAGGCCGGTCGAGTCGTAGAGCACCCGGACCTCGGTGCGGAAGGCCGAGGCGCGGCCCCGCTCAGGCTGGAACTGAATGAAATCCGTGAGAATCGCCGCGCCCTCCCACTCGTCGTCCTCGATAACGCCGTCGATGTCCGGCGCCTGGGCGGCGCGCACGGCGGGTGCGCGGAACGTGGAGTCGGAAAACTCGGAAGCGAGGGCGGTGGTGGGGAAGAGGGCCAGGGCGAGGAGCGCCGCGGCGCACCGGGCGGTGTCCACCCGGCGCGCCTGCGACGTATCCGTCACCGCACCACTCCGTACTTGCGCAGCACTGCCAGCGTGGGCTCCAGGGGAAGCGCCTCCACCGTGCGCCCGTTCCCCGTGACAGTCACGGCCTTGAGCAGCGAGTTGTAGATCGACTCCTCGGTGGCCTCCACCGCCGCCTCGAAGAGGCCGCTCATCTGCTGGTTGTGAAGGTCGTCCACCCTCACCACCGCGGGCGTGGTGCTTCGGCGCACGCCATTCGCCGTGGAGAACGCGATGACGTAGTCCCCCGAGCCGTTGCCGGCGTAGGAGCCGGTGCGCGCGAGGCCCATGATCACGCGCTTCGCCAGGCGCTCCAGGTTGCGGTCCGAGAGGGGCGCGTCGGTGGCCACCACCATCATGATGGAGCCCCACTCCTGGACGTCGGACTTGGGATCCCAGGCCGCCGGGGCCCCGCCCGCAGGGGCGGATGGCGCCGGCACGGCGGCGGAACCGGCCCGCTGCACCTGGCTGGAGAACGAGTATTTGCCCAGTTCCACGCCCACGGGGGCGCCGCCCATCTGCAGGATCCCGCCGAAGTTGGATTGGACCAGCACGCCCACCGTCCAGCCGCCCAGCGACTCGGGGAGGAGGCGGGAGCTGGTGCCGATCCCGCCCTTCCACCCAAAGGCCGACGTCCCGGTGCCGGCACCCACGGCACCCTCCTCCACGGGACCTTCGGAGGCAGACTCGAGGGCGGCCACCACGTGCTCGGGGCGGATGGGGCGGGAGCGGATGTCGTTGAGCCCCGAGTCGTTGGTCTCGCCCACCACGGGGTTGATGGAGCGCACCCGCTCCATGCCGTCGCGCTCGAGGAGCCACGCCACCATCGCGTCCGCAGCCTTCCACACGCACAGGGTGCAGGTGAGGAGGATGGGGGTCTCCAGCTCTCCCAGCTCCTGGACCTGTGTCACGCCCGCGAGCTTGCCGAAGCCGTTCCCCACGTAGATGGCGGCGGGGACGCGGCTGAGGTACGGGTTGCCGCCGTGGGGGAGGATGGCGGTGACGCCGGTGCGCACGTTGTCGCCTTCGATCACCGTGGTCTGCCCCACGCGGACGCCGTCGACATCGGTGATGGCATTGTTGGGACCCGGCTGGAAGACGCCGGGAGCGAGGCCGATGTCCCGGGCGCGGGGGCGGGAGGTCGCGTCCTGGCTCATGGCCTGGGCCGGAGCGAGGACGAGGAGAGCCGTGGCGAGAAGGGAAGCGCAGCGCACAGAAGAACCTCCATGTCAGGAACGGACCGTGTCCAGGAGCATGAGCCCTAGAAGGACCGGATGGTAGAGGAGGGAGCCGAAGAAGACTTTCCGGGCGGCCCGGTCGGTGAGGTCCCGGGCTGCGTCCACGCCCACGGCGAGGAACGCCAGGCTCGCCAGGAGGGCGCCCCAGAAGTACACGGGCCCGGTGTAGCCGAGCCAGGTGGGGATGCCGCTCAGGGGGACGAGGGCCAGGAGCCAGCCGATGATGTGCAACCCGATGACCTTGCCGGCAGCGTCGTGGGGCGGGATGAGCCGGAACCCCACGCGGTCGTAGTCCTCGCGGAGCATCCAGGCCAACCCCAGCACGTGGGGTAGCTGCCAGGCATAGGCGATGGCGAAGAGGCCCAGCGCCCCCAGGCTCAGCGTCCCGGTGGCGGCGCTCCACCCGATGAGGGTGGGGAGCGCCCCGGGCACGCCGCCGGCGAGGGTCGCCAGGGGGGTGCGGGTCTTCAGCGGCACGTAGACGCCGTGGTACGAGGCCGCCGACAGGACGGTGAGGAGCGCCGGGAGCGCCCCCATGGTGACGGCCAGGTAGATGACGCCGCCCAGGAGGAGCGCCGAGCCGAAGGTGAACGCCGTGAGGGCGGCGAGGCGCCCTGCAGGGAGGGGGCGGAACCGGGTGCGCACCATGAGCGCGTCCACGTCCCGCTCCACGTACTGGTTCAGTGCCAGGGCGCCGGCGGTAGCGAGGCCGACGCCGAGCATGGTGTGGAACGCGTCGGGGAGGGGCAAGTGTCCGTGGGAAGCCACGAAGGCGCTCGCCCCGGCCGTGACCATGACGTACCCGGCGATCCCCGGCTTGGTCAGCTCGTACAGGGCGCGGCCGCGCGTCCGGGCGGGCTCGGCGGGTCGGGAGACGATGGCGGCCATGACGTCCCGAAGTTCACGGGCGCCTAGTCGCTCCGCAACGCCGGGACCGGGTGGACGCGGCTCACCCTGCGGGCGGGGAGCCAGGCCGCCGCTGCGGCCACCGCCGCCAGGAGGAGGGGCGCCGCCACCAGCGCCACCGGGTCCATCGAGCCGACGCCGATGAGGAAGCGCTCCACCAGCGCGCCCAGGCCCAGGGCCGCGGCCATCCCCACGGCGCCGCCCACGACGACCACTCGCATCCCACCGCGCATCATCAGCGCCACCACCTGTCCAGAGTCGGCGCCCAGGGCCTGGCGGATCCCCATCTCGCGGGTGCGGCGGGCAACCGAGTAGCTCACCATCCCGTAGAGCCCGAGAGAGGCCAGGATGAGCGCCAGGGCTCCCACCGCGGAGAGCATCACTGCGGCCATGCGGGGAAGGAAGTAGACATAGCCCAGGTGGTCGGCCATGGTCCCGACCCGGGAGAGGAAGATGTCCGGGTCCAGGCGCCGGGCCTCCGCGCGGATGCGCGCGGCCAGCTCTCCCGGGGGGAGATCGCCCCGGGCTACCACGTGGAAGCGACCGTACATCGAGCCCTGCCCCAGCGGCACATAGAAGTAGGGGCGCGGGGGCTCGGTGAGGCTCCAGAGGGGGATGTCTCCCACCACTCCCACCACCGTCACCTCCTCCGCTTCGCCGCCCAGGTACATGGTTCGGCCCACCCCGCTCCCGTCGGGCCAGAAGAAGCGGGCCGCGGCCCGGCTCACCACCACCACCCCGGCGCCGCCGGAGGCGTCACCCGAGTCGAAATCGCGACCCTCCAGGAGCTCGATGCCCATGGCCGAGAAGTATCCGGGGGTCACGGCGGTGTGCTCGAGGACGTGGGCGTCGGCGTCGGGAGGTGCCTCCACCCCGGGCACGGTGACGCGGGTGGAGATGGTGCCCAGCGCCAGGGGGAGGCGCCCCGCGGCGGCCACGCGTCGCACGCCGGGCGTAGTCTGCAGCGCATCCACCAGGCTTGTGACGAACGCTCGGTCCTCCTCGTCGGTGTACTGGTTGGCCCACGAGTCCACCGACACCACGGCAGCGGGGCCGGTGGAGAAGCCCACGTCCCGCCCGGTGGCGCTCCCCAGGCTGCGCACGAAGAGCGCGGCGCCGAAGAGGAGCACGGTGGAGAGCGCCATCTGGGCCGCCACCAGGGCCTGGCGTGCACGCGCCTTGCGACGGCTCCCGCCGGCGCCGGCCTCGTCGCGCAGCGTGGACGCCACCGGCACGCGGGTCGCCTCCAACGCCGGCGCCAGGCCGAACATGAGGGTGGCCACGGCCACGGAGACCCCGGTGAAGGCCAGGAGCCGGCCATCCATGGTGACCTGGAGGTGGATGGGGACGGGGAGGGGCGGCTCGTAGGAGAGGGCGAGGCGGAGCACCGCCTGTCCGAGGAGGAGCCCCAGGGCGCCCCCCAGCGTGGAGAGGACGAGGGACTCGACCACGAGCTGGCGCGCGATGGCCCAGCGTCCCGCTCCCATGGCCACCCGCACCGCCATCTCGCGGCGCCGGTCGGTGGCCCGGGCGAGGAAGAAGGCGGCCAGGTTCACGCACGCCACCAGGAGGACGAGTCCGACCGCCACGGCCAGGAGGAGGGCCATGGAGCCCACCACGCCGTCCAGGTCGGGGTGCAAGCGCACCTCCGCCACGTTCACCCCGTCCAGACGGAGGCGGCTCCGCGACTCGGGGTGAGCCTCGTTGTGGCGCGCGGCGACGGCGGCCAGCTCCTGGTTCGCCCGCTGGGTGGTCATCCCCGGCCGCAGCCTACCCGTCACCGAGAAGTCCCCGCTGGAGAACTTCTCGGGGGAGAGGTGGGGGTACATCTGGAGAGGGACCCAGAAGTCGGTGCCGATCCCCGGCGAGATGCGTCCCCGGAAGGCGTCCGGCGCGATGCCCACCACGGTGTAGGGACGCCCGTTCAGGCGCACCTGCTCCCCCACGATGCCCGGGTCCGCGCCGAAGCGGGTGCTCCAGTACCGGTGGGAAAGGACCACCACGGGGTGGGTCCCCGGTGTGGCGTCCTCCTCGGAGAGGAAGGTCCGCCCCTGCTCCGCCGCCACGCCCATGACGCCGAAGTAGTTCCCCTTCACGATCTCGCCCAGGGCCAGCTCACCGGCGCCGTCCCGCTCCACGTTCCCCGTGTAGAGGGCGTAGGCGGTGACGTCGGAGAAGACGTCGTCCATCCCCTCGTCCACCAATTCGTACACGCTGTAGTAGCTGTAGAAGTGCCGGTCATCGGGTGTGAGGGAGTAGACGTCCACCAACTCCTCGGGAGCGCGAACCCCCCACTCCTGAAGGAGGAGGGAGTCCACGAGGGAGAAGATGGCCGTGTTGGGGCCCATCCCGAGGGCGAGGGAGAAAACGGCCACGGCGGTGAAGCCGGGCGCCTTCCGGATCATGCGCAGGGCGAACCCGAGGTCGGTCACGAGGGAGGTCATGGGCGCGTGTCCGGGCGCGCCGCCCGCTCTTCGCGCACGGTGGCGCCGGGGATCTCCGCAGTCATCATTTCGACTACGGGTTGGGAGTGCGCTGGGAAAAGCTGTAGATGACATGCGGGTGCAAGTCCCGTCA
>CAZJFX010000002.1:0-112134 GCA_964545395.1 uncultured Gemmatimonadaceae bacterium
TCCAGGGCTCTTGACTGGAATCAGGGCTCCAAATACGGTGGGAACTTCAGGCTAGGCCGGCCCCTCGTTTCCCTTCTGCAGGTGCGGCACCCCCTCCGTCATCCAGGCCGGCGCCGGGTCTCCCTTGAGCCAGTGGTCGAACCACTGCTTCATGCGGATCTGGAAGTCCTTCTGGTTGGGCTCCTTGCCCAGGTGGTGGGGCTCGTCGGGGTACGACAGGAGGATGACCTGCTTGCCCAGGCGCCGCGCCGCGGTATAGAGCTCCAGGCCCTGGTTCCAGTCCACGGCACCGTCCGCCGTTCCGTGCAGGATGAGGAAGGGTGTGGAGATCTTCGCCACGTGCTCAATGGGGGACTGGCTGCGCCACCGTTCCGGGTCGTCCCAGGGCTGGTCGGCCATACGGCCCTGGCTCCACTGCAGGATGGGGCCGTTCACGTTCCCCGACTGCTTGTAGAGGATGTTGTTCATGCTCATCAGGTTCGTGAGCGGCGCCCCGGTCACGATGGTGGCGAACATGTCCGACTGGGTGAGGATGAACGACGTCTCGTACCCGCCCCAGGAGTGCCCCTGGAGCCCGATGCGCTCGGGATCGGCGTATCCCAGCTCCACCACCTTCTGCGCTGCCGCCACCACGTCGTCCAGCGCCGAGCTCCCCGGGTAGCCCACGTCGTAGACGATGTCGGGCATGAGCACCAGGTAGCCGTTGCTGGCATACGTGGACATGTGGGGCCGGTCGTCGTACACGGGCCGCGAGAACTCGTGGTGGCGCTGGCTGTACTTCTCGTAGAAGTACACGATCATGGGATAGCGCTTACCCTGCTCGTAGCCTGCGGGGAGCGCCAGCGTGGCCTGGAGCTTGTTGCCCCTCTGGTCCACGTAGTCCACCAGCACGCGGCGCCCCCAGAGGAAGTCGGCGATCTGCGGGTTGGCGTCGGTGACGCGTTTCGGGGCCCGCAGCGAGCCGTCGGCGACCCACCAGTCGGGGAACTGCTCGAACATCTGGCGGGTGAAAGCCAGCCGGTCGTCGTCCCGCGCCTTCATGACACCGCCGACCATCTCGTCCGCGAAGAGGAGGGGTTGCGGGTCCTGCCCCTGCGGCACGCGGAAGTACCCGGACTTCTTGGTCCACTCCCCGTACGCGGACAGGAGCGAGGTGCGGGGGTCGGTCCAGTCCGACTCCAGGTCCAGCCGCACCACCCGGAACACGATCTGGTCGCGCTCGCCCATGCCGGCGGTGAGCGCCTCTGCCTTCCCCCCGGCCAGGGGCACGGCCCACACGTCCCACTTGGTGTAGAGCAGCGCCCTGCCGTCCTCCGTCCACCCGCCCACGCCGAAGGCGCCACGCTCGCTGGTCCGGCCCCGCTCGTGATCGATGAAGTCCAGGCCGGTGGCGGCGCTCAGGTCCGTGATCGCTCCCGTCTCCAGGCTGGCGGAGAAGAGGGTCTCGTCCTTGACGTACAGAGCCCACTTCCCGTCGGGCGACGCGCCCATGGGGCGGCGGATGGCCTCGACGAGAACCCGCTCCTGGCCGTTCGTGGGGTCGATGCGCACCCAGTCGGCGCGCCCCTGCTCCTCGGTGACGTCGCTGCGGTAGCGGGCGTCACGCCGGCCCAGCGCCCACCGCCCGTCCGTGGTGAGGTCCACGCGTCGCATGTCCTCGGTGGCCAGGCGGACGAAGCGGCCGCCGTCCACGTTGTAGACGGAGGTGTAGGTGTAACGCCGGTCGGCGGCGGCCTGGACCATCTGAACCGATTGGACGCGCTCGTCCGCCCAGTGCCAGACGTCCACGTTGGCCTTCTCCTCCGCCGGGTCGACCTTGACCGAGTCGTCCTGCTCCTTGATTCCGAGGACCACCCGGGCCCCGTCCTTGGTCCAGCAGGTAGGGGCCAACTCCGAGAGCACGAAGCCCGCAGGGAAAGCAGCGTCGGCGGCGGGGTCGTACACGGTGGTGCGCGGCGCCGCCGCATCCAGGCTCCGCACCACGACGAGCTTGTTGGCGCGCAGCATCTTCCCCTCGGGCTTCTCGCCGCGGAGTGCCGCGACATCGTCTTGGGCCTCGCTCCAGGTCAGGTCCTCGAAGCGGTCGGCGCCGGTGCTGAGCGAGCGGATACGCCCGTCTGCGGGGGAGACCAGGTAGAGCCCGTTCCCGGCTTTCTCCGCCGCGTCCACCAGGTACGCGAGGAGCGTCCCACCCTCGTTGAACGCATACTCCGCCACGTTGCCCAGGGAGAGCACGGTGCCCTGGGCCAGGTCGCGCAGGATCAGGTCCGACCCGGTGTGCTTGGCGTCGGCGTCCGAGCGGTCCCGGTGAACGGCGAGGAAGCGTCCGCCCTTTGAGAACGTGAACCCGCGCACGCCGGCCTCCTCGGTGCGTGTCCCGCCCCGGAGGTCCACCAGGTGGAGGGTGCGCGGCACGGGCTTCTTCTCCTTCCTGAGCTTCTCCGCGTCCTCCTCCGGTGGGGAGGCGAGGAACGCGGCCCAGCGGCCGTCGTCGGAGAACGCCGCACCCGCGCCGTTGGTGGCCTGGTGGACGGCGGTCCCGTCCAGCTCTTTCAGGAAGAAGGTGGCGTCTCCGTCGTTGGGCTGCTGCGCGTAGGCCATCCACTTCCCGGCGGGGGACAGCGCCACCTGGTTGATCCGGTTCCACGGGCCGTAGTCGGCCAGCGTGAGAGGGCGCTTCTCCTGTGCGGAGAGCACCGCCGGCATGGCGAGGAGAGCAGCGGCGAGGACGGCGAGGCGGAGACGTTGAGCGCGAAGCATGGGATCTCCCGGGGTGGCGGTTGACTCCGGGGATGCTGTCGGGGGGAGGGCGGGGGGGCAAGGGCTCGGGAGCTACTCGCGGATCCGCTCAATGCCGTCCACCGCGTCGAATCCGGTGTCCAACGTGAAGATGCGCCGCACCCCGCGGCGGCGCATGACCGCCACGTGGAGGCCATCGCGGGCCGGGAGCCGGCCCGGGAAACCGCCCCTACCGCACCAGGTTCCCCTCCTCGTCGAAGGGGAGGCGGATCACCTTGCCGCGCCACGCCACAGGATCCACGCCCGTGGCCCGGGTGGTGATGCGCTTGCCCCCGCCCACGAGCGTCACCTCGACATCCACCGGCTCGGCTCCGGGGAGCCCGAAGTGCACGGGCAGCAGGCTCTGCGCGTCGTATCCCGAGCCCGTGTCCACCAGCGCGCTGCCCAGAAGCTGGAAGGTCCCGGCGGCGAAGACCCTCACCTCGGCTCCCGCCTGATTGGCGTGGCCCTGGGCGTCCAGCACCATCACCTTCACCGAGTGGAACGCCACCTCGGGGCGGAGCAGGTTCTGCACCAGGGTATGCGTGGCGCCCTCGGCGGTGCCCGTGAGCGCCAGGTCCACGTCGCCGTCCCGGTCGTAGTCCACCCAGGTGGCGCCGTGGTCGGCCTCCACCAGGAGCTCGGGAGGCGTGACGTCGGTGAAGCGCCCCTGCTCACGCCGGTAGAGGAAGTCGCGGTAGCTCACGCCGCCGGTGACCGTCCCGTTCACGTAGAGGTCGGGCCAGCCGTCGTGGTCGAAATCGGCCCACGCGCACGTGTCGAAGCGACCGTCCTCGGCCAGCCCCTCCGCCGCCGCCACGTTCTCCCACGGCGCGCCGGGCCCCGGGTTCCTGAAGAGGCCGTTGGTCCCGTAGTTGGCGGTGGAGAGATCCAGGTGGCCGTCCCGGTCGTAGTCCACGACGCAGGGGCGCACCGTCCCCTGGGCCGCGTCGCCGAGGGCGCGGCCGCCGTCGGCCAGCCCCCACGCCTCGGCGTGGTCGGTGAAGCGGCCCCCGTCGTTCACCCACATCCCGTTGGCGTCGCCGTCCATGTTGCCAACGTAGACGTCCAGGTCGCCGTCCTCGTCGGCGTCGAACCAGACGGCGCCCACCGAGCGCCGGGGGTCGGCGATGCCCGTGCTGTCCGAGACGTCCACGAACGTGCCGCCGTCGTTCCGCCACAGGCGGTTCGGCGCGTCCCGGAGAGCGAGGAAGAGGTCCACGTCCCCGTCGGCGTCGTAGTCCACCCACGACGCCTGCCGCGTGGCGCCGCTCCCCAGCGCCAGGCCGACCTGGGCGGTGACTTCCGTGAAGGCGGTCCCGCCCTCGTTGTGCCAGAGCGCCAGGACGCCAGGGACCAGGGAGTCGGGCGCATAGCCCAGGAGGAGGTCCGGGTTCCCGTCCAGGTCGTAGTCGCCCCAGGCCGACGTGCGCACGCGCCGGGACACGGTGAGTCCAACGTCCGCAGCCACGTCGGCGAAGCCACCGGTCCCGTCGTTCCGGTACAGGCGGCTCGGAGCCCCGTTGAAGCCGACGAAGCGGTCCGGATCGCCGTCCCGGTCGAAGTCCGCCCAGGCGTCGGTGAGCGTGTTCCCGTCCGCGAAGGCCGTCACCCCCAGGGGCCCGAACCGCACCGGCTCGAGCTCGGGCTCGCCCGGGGCGCACGCAGCCGCCAGGAGCGCAACGGTGAGGGCAAACCCCATGCCGCGGCGCACGGTCAGCGCCTCCGCACGGTGTTCTTGAGCACGCCCACGTGCTCCACCTCCACCTCCACCATGTCGCCGGGACTCAGCGCCTTGGTGCTCTGGGGCGTGCCGGTGAAGATGAGGTCGCCGGCCTCCAGCGTGACGTAGCGGCTGACGTAGCTCACGATCTCGGCGCTGTCGAAGATGAGGTCGGAGGTGCGCTCGTGCTGGCGGACCTCGCCGTTCACCCGGGTTTCCACCAGCACGTCGTCGGGGTTCACCCCCACGGCGATGGCGGGGCCCACGGGGCCGAAGGTGTCCGACGCCTTGGCCCGGAACCACTGGAGATCGGCGGACTGCCAGTCACGCTCGGAGACGTCGTTGCCGGCGGTGATGCCGAACACGCACGCCATGGCCTCGGCCACGGGGACCTTGGAGCACGTCCTGCCGATGACCAGCACCATCTCGCCCTCGTAGTGCAGGTTCTTCGAGTCCGGGGGCTGGACGATGTCGTCGCCGTGCCCCACCAGCGACGTGGGGTACTTGGCGAAGAGCCCCGGATACTCGGCGGGGGTCCGTGATCCCAGGTGGCTCTGGAAGTTGAGCCCCACGGCGATGACCTTCTTCGCCTCCGTGGGCGGGAGGAGTTTTACCTCGGCCAGGGGGATCCAGCGGTCGGTGGTCCGGTGCTCGCCGAACAGGTCCCCTTCGATCTCCTGGATCCGCTCCCCCAGGAGCGTGCCGTACGCGACGCGCCCCTGGTGCTGGTAGCGCACGAAGAGGACGGGGCCTTCGTGCTGTTGGGCCGAGGCTGGAGGGGAGGGGAGCAGCGCGGCGAAGAGGGCGGCGGCGAGGAGAGCGACGAGGGGCGCGCGCGGGCGGAGCATGGGATCCTCGGGAACGGGTGACTCGGGCTATGCTGCGCCCGGGACACGTCCGGCACAAGGGCGCAGGAGGTGGCCATCGCCCTGGCGCATGTGCTTCCCGTGGTGATCCGGAACGAAGCGCACGTCCGTCGCGTTCCGGGGCCGCGCGGGATGGGGTATCAGACGGGTCTCTCTCCCGCCTCCCGCCGCTCTTCCATGAACCCGAATACCGCAGCGTAGGCGCTGTCCCAGGTTTCGTCGTCCCAGTCGCCGTGGCCCCCGCCGGCCACCACGTGGAGCCGGTTGGGTACGCCGGCACGGTCCAGGGCCTCGTGGAGGCGCTCCGACTGGGAGAAGGGCACCACCGGGTCCCGGTCTGCGTGGATGGAGAGGACGGGGGGCAGGTCGGGATGGATGCGCTCCACCGGTGAGAGGGCATGGGCGAGCGCGACGAAGTCGGGTCTGGCGCCGAGCCAGTGCCGGGCGAAGGCCCGGGGCCGAGGCCCCTCCACCAGCGCGGCCACGTCGCTGATGCCGAACCAACTCACCACGGCCGCGACAGGGGGCCGCAGCTTTCCCGACGGTTGCTCGGCGTCCGCCAGCGCCCCGCCCCCCTCCGGCGGGAGCGGACCGCCGAAGCCGGCCATGAGCGCGAGATGCCCCCCGGACGAAAAGCCCCCCAGAACGACGCGCTGCGGGTCCAGACCGTGCTCAGCGGCGTGCTCGAGGACCCACTCCACGGCGTGGTGGGCGTCCCACACCGCGGCGGGTGCCCGGGCCTCCCGGGCCAGGCGGTACTCCACGTTCACCGTGGCCCACCCCTGCTCCATCCAGGGGAGGAGGTGGAGCGAGACCGTCTCCCTGCCACCGATGATCCAGCCACCCCCGTGGAAGAACACGAACACGGGCCAGGGTCCACCGGGCCCGGAGGGCGGCCCGGCGGGCACGTGGAGGTCGAGCCTCAACTCCCGGCCGTCCACGCTCCGATAGGCGCGAGGCTCCAGGACACGGAACCCGGAGGCGAGACGAACGGCCGGAGAAACGGCGGGGAAGGTGGCCTCCTTCACGAGCCTCGGTGCCCGGGAGGAAGCGCCCGCGTCGGAGCAAGGCCGTGGAGGAAGTGCTCCACCGCCGAGTCGAAGAGCCGGTCGGGATCGCATGGAGCGCGGTCCGCCAGGCCCAGGTGGATATGGAGCGTGGCCTGGAGCATCAGTCCCGAGACGAGGACGCGCGCCACCACCTCCGAGTCCACGTCGGTGCGGAACTCGCCCTCCCGCTTCCCCTCCTCCACCAGGTCACGGATGAGGGACCATGCCTGGATAGGTCCCTCGTCGGCCCACATCCTGAAGATCGCGGGGAACTCGGTGCTCACCTCACCCAGCATGAGCCGGAGCGCGTGCCCCCACGGGGGCTCCTGCCAGTGGCTCCATACCCGCCGGAGCGCCAGGCGGATGCGCGCGGAGGCCGGAGCTTGCTCCGCCTCCAGGGCGCTCACGATTTCGGAGAAGACGGCCCTGTGCCGGCTCTGCACCGCCTGCCGAAGGAGATCCTCCTTTCCCTCGAAATAGTAATAGATGGCACCCTTCGTGACGCCTGCGGCGGCAGCCACGTCGTCGAGCCGCGTCGCCCGGTAGCCCCGTTCAGCGAAGACCCGGGAGGCCGCTTCCAGGAGGACGTCGGGCGCAAGCCCGCGTTCCCGGCGGTTCGGCGTCGTGGTGCGTGACATACTGATGAGTATATCTGGCAGGGGCACCGTCGGGCAAGGAACTCCCACCCCATGCCAGAGAGCCCTTGCGGAGTCGTCTTTGCGCTGCGTTTGCGGACGCAGTATTTTCAAGCAAGGAGATACCCATGAGTATGTCACACGAAAACAAGACGACTCCGGAGCGCCCGATCCAGGGTGCGCCGGCGGATGCGGCCCCAGGCACCACCTTTGGCCCCGTTCCCTCCCGCCGATTCGGCCGGAGCCTGGGCGTCAACAACATCCCACCCAAGGTCTGCACGTACGCTTGCGTCTACTGCCAGGTGGGGCAGACCGTGCAGATGCGGCGAGAACGGCAGGCCTTCTACGACCCTCACAGCATTGCGGCGGCTGTGCGCCGCCGCGTGGACGCGGCGCGCCGGGTGGGCGAGCAGGTGGACTACCTCTCTTTCGTGCCCGACGGTGAGCCTACGCTGGACCAGGATCTGCTGGCAGCCATTCGGCTCCTCCGCCCGTTGGAGATCCCCATCGCGGTGATCACCAACGGGTCTCTCCTCTTCCTCCCGGATGTGCGTGCCGCGCTATCCGCGGCCGATCGTGTCTCGGTCAAGGTGGATGCGGTCCGGGAGGGGGCGTGGAGGAAGGTCAACCGGCCCCACCGGCGCCTCGATCTACCGACGGTCCTGGATGGCATGCGCACCTTCGCCCAGAGCTTCCAGGGGGTGCTCACCACCGAGACCATGCTGGTGGGTGGCCTCAACGATGGGGAGGACGAGCTGCGCGCTACCGCCGCCTTCGTGGGCGAGTTGGCTCCTCACACCGCCTACCTGGCCATTCCCACCCGGCCTCCCGCGGAGGCGTGGGCTGCTCCTCCCGACGAGGCAGGCGTGGCGCGGGCCTACGAGATCTTCCGCGCGTTCCACCCGCGGGTGGAGCTCCTCATGGGGTACGAGGGCGACGGGTTCGCCTCCACCGGCGACCCCCTGACGGACCTGCTCAGCATCACCGCGGTCCATCCCATGAGGGAGGTTGCTGTGCAGCGGCTCCTCGCTCAAGGGGGAGTTCCTTGGTCGGCCGTGGAGGACCTGATCCAAAATGGCCAGATTGTCCAGGTGGCCTATGGTCCCCATCGTTACTACATGCGCCGCGTCGCGAAGCGCCACCACGAAAGGAGCACTTGATGCGTCTGTGCCTTCCCACCACCGACGGCTCCGGCCTTACCTCCCGGCTCTCACCGCATTTCGGAAGCGCGCCGTTCTTCACGCTCGTGGATACGGCGGCCGGGCAGGTGGAGGCGTGGAGCAATGCTCACGAGCACCACGAGCATGGCCGGTGCAACCCCGCGAAGGGGTTGATGAGCCGCGACCTGGACGCGGTGGTGTGCCGGGGGCTGGGAATGCGAGCGCTCCAGCACTTGCTGGATACGGGGATCCCGGTGCTGGTCACCGAGGCCTGGACCGTGGCCGGGGCGCTCGAGGCGTTCCACGCCGGCGAACTCAAGGCCATGAACGACGAGGAGGCGTGCGCGGGGCGCGGGCACGGGCACGACCACGAACCCGAGGAGGGCCATGACTAGAACGGCACCTCGGGTCGCTCAGCGGCCTCCGCCGATAACCTCCCGGGTCCCGTCACCCCGCACGCGGTAGAAGGTGCCCTTCTCCCAGAGAAGCCCCTGGAGGCCCCCGAGCTCCGCCACCGCCACGTCGATCCCGTACGCCTTCCCGCCGTACAGCGCCTGGATCTGGCCGATCTCGGTGTGTCCGACCACGACGGCGGAGGCGCCGAAGTGGCCCAGGACCGCATCCATCTCCTCCTGAGTCAGTTGGGGATCGGAGGGCGTTCCGCGGTGGTAGCGCCGGTACCAGATGGGCCCGGTGCTGGCCAGAAGGAACCCCGGCATGTCCGAGAACACCAGGTCGTAGGAGCGCAGGTCGATGGCTCTGCGCGCGTCCGCGTTCATGCTCGAGAGGCCGAGGCGGCGCTCCAACACCTCCGGGCCCATCCCGCCGTGGACGAAGAGGACGCCGTTGAGGCGCACCGCCACGTGCTTCGTCCGCAGCCAGCGCCCCAGCTCCATGGCCGGGCCGAAGAGATCCTCGTAGTCCACGCCGCTGCTGGCCACGATCCCGTCGAGGTACCTGTCGTGGACGTACCTCAGGTCACCCTGGAGGACCATCGTCTCGTGGTTGCCCAGGACGTAGTGCACCCGCCCTCCCGCCGAGCGCGCCTCCCGCTCCAGGCGGTGGATCAGCCAGAGGCACTCGGTGACGTGGGCGCCCCTGTCGAAGACATCGCCCAGGATCACCAGGTGGCCTTCCCCCCAGGCCCAGGAGAGGTCTTCGCCGGTCACGCCGGCCCCGCGGAGGATGTCCACCAGCGCCTGGTATTCGCCGTGGACGTCGCTCACGGCGAAGATCCGCTTACCGTCGTCGAAGGCGTCGGGCTCGACCGCCGGCGCGGCGGGCGAGAGCACGTAGGTCGTGGCCGTGTCCGCGCAGAGTCCCTTCACCGCGAGAGGCCGGTCTACGCTCAGCCATCCGGAGCTCCGCAAGTCGCCCTGGCACCGGTAGAACACGAGAGCGGTGGAGGCATCGCGCCAATAGACGTGGGGACCGTCGTCGAGGGAGTCGGGCGCCATGCCCTGCGCGGATGCGTCGGTGGTGGCACAGGGGGCGAAGAGCCCCAGGGCCGCGACGATGGCGATGGCGGGCGCGAGCACCGGTCCATTGAGCCAGCGGGAGCACCGCATGGGTATCCCTCCGAGCCTCGCGGCTCCGCTTGTGGTCACACTCCCAGCTTCCCGTCCACCGCAGCCTCCACGATGGAGGCGGCGGCCGCCGCCTCCTCCAGGAGGGTGTCCAGCTTCCCCTTCACCTCGGCACGGAACGCCTCGTCGCCGATATGGGGGAGGTTGATGCGCACGTTGTACCCGGCCGCTTTCGCGCCGGCGAGCCCCAGGAGGGCACCGGTCCCCACGTCGCTGACCATCTCCTTGGGGGCCAGAGCCAGCATCTCGTTGCAGAGCCGGATGGCCTGGACGCATCCCTCCACCGTGGAGAGGGGAACCGAGGTGGCCACCCGGTATCCCGCCTCCATGGCGGCGCCCCGCGCCGAGCGCTCGTCGTCGGTGTCCTGGGGCATACGCATGGCCGCCAGCACCGAGTCGAAGGCACGGGTGTCCTCGTCCACGGCGCGCACGAGAGCGTCCTTCACCGCCTGAGCCCGTTCGGCCAACGCGCACAGCGTGTCGTAATGGGGGTCCATGTCGGCGCGGCCCACCGAGAGGTTGGCCACCATGGACGCCAGCGCGCCCGCCAGCGCCCCGGCCAGCGCCGCCACCGACCCACCGCCCGGGGCGGGCGAGTCCCGGGACACCTCGTCCACGAAGTCCCAGGTGTTGCGGAGCACCAGGGGGCCCTCCACCGAGGGGAGCCCCAGCACTTTGTCCGCGACCACGAACGGCCCCACGTCGCGGAGGCCCATGGACTGGACCGCCGTCTCCATGAGGTCGGGCACGGGGACTCCCGTGGACTTCATCATGCGCCTGAGGTAGAAGGCCCCTGCCTGCCGCATGGCCTCGAAGGGAATGAGCCCCACCAGCTCGGAGCCGGTGACCACGATGCCCCGCTCGGCTGCCTCGGCGCGCGCGGCCTCGAGCACCGTGTGGGGCGGGCTCACCTTGTAGTTGGTGAAGTTGATGCTGATCTGGGCCCGGCCGTACTCCTCGATGACCCAGCCTATGGCCTTCACGTCCTTGAAGAGCCCGTCGTCGAAGACGGGCCCGGTGGGGTTCGCCGGGTCGATCCCCAGCGAGGCATAACGCTCCCGAAGGTCCCCGCCGTGGGCCTCCCGGTAGTGCTTCTCCAACTCCTCGAAGGAGCGGCCCACGAAGCCGCAGGGGCCACAGGGGTACGTGCCGTCGCCGGGGAAGCGCACCAGCTTCCCCTTGTAGTAGAAGGGCTCGGTGTTCCCAATGCGCTTCCAGCGCCCCCGCTCCCGGAGCACGTAGGCCAGCTCGTTGGCGTAGCGCCGGTCCCTGGTGTTCAGGTTGATGTTGTAGGCGATGAGGAACTCCCGGGCTCCCACCGCCATGGCGCCTGCCTTCTCGTTGAGGACGTCGGGGCCGAAGTCGGGCTTCCACGCCGGGTCCTTCATCTTCTCCGCCATCCCCTCGTACTCGCCGGAGCGGATTCGGGCCAGGTTCTTCCGTTCGAGGCGGGAGGCCGCGTTCTCGTAGAGGAAGACGGAGATCCCCAGCTCCTCACCGATGCGCCTTCCCACCCGGCGCGCCATGTCGGCGCACTCCTCCATGGTGACGTCGGCCACGGGGACGAAAGGGAGCACGTCGGTGGCACCCATGCGCGGGTGCTCGCCCTCGTGGCGGCGCATGTCGATGACCTGGGCTGCCTTGGCGACGGCGCGGAACGCCGCCTCCTCCACCGCCGAGGGAGCGCCCACGAACGTCACCACCGTGCGGTTCGTGTTGGCTCCCGGGTCCACGTCCAGGAGCTTCACGCCGGCGACGCCCTGGATGGCGTCGGTGATCTCCTTGATCACCGCAGGGTCGCGGCCCTCGGAAAAGTTGGGGACGCACTCGACGATGGGGTTCGGCATGGCGGCCTCGGGGTGCGGACGGGACATCGGTGACGTCCCGAAACCTCCTGTGCCCGATGGCCGCCCACAAGAGCGGCGCCTATGTTCGAGTCACACCACCGATCTCCGCGGAGGCACCATGCACCGAGTCCGCGTCGCCCTCGCCGCCCTCGCGCTCGTCCTCCCGTCGTGCGGCGCGCCCGCCCCCCGCGCCGCCGAGCCCGGCGACGAGCCCTTCCTCCCGGTCATCGGCCGGCTCCCGACGGGAAACGTCCTCGACCCTGCCGGCAGCTCCGTGCCCGTGGGCTCGCTGCCCCTGGCCATGGAGATCTCCCCGGACGGGCGCCACGCCGTGCTCCTGCTGAGCGGGTGGCGGGAGCAAGGCTTGCAGATGGTGGACCGGTTCACCGGGGAGGTGACCCAGACCGTACCCCAGGCCGCCGCCTTCCTCGGGCTCGCGTTCAGCCCCGACGGCCGCTCCCTGTGGACGTCGGGCGGGAACCAGGACGTGCTGTATCGCTACGAGTGGTCCGCCGGGCGAGCCACGCTCCGCGACTCGGTGGTTCTCGCCGTGAAGCGGCCCAACCGCTCGGGTACCCGCTATCCCGCCGGGATCGCCCTTTCCCCCGACGGGCGTCGACTGTACGTGGCGGAGAACCTGGCCGACTCCCTGGCCGTGGTGGACGTGGCCAGCCGGCGGGTGCTGGAGCGCCACGCCACCGACCGGTACCCGTACGGGCTGGCCGTGGCCGCCGACGGCACGGTGTACGTGTCGGCCTGGGGTGACTGGACGGTGTCGGCCTTCCACTTCGCCGAGGATGGCAGCGCCACCGAGTCGGCGAAGGTGGAGGTGGGACGCCACCCCTCCGCTCTCCTCCTGAACGGGGATGCCTCCCGGCTCTTCATCGCGTCGGGGTCCACGGACCGGGTCCTGGTCATGGACACGCGCACCCGCTCCGTCGTGGCCGAACTCCTGGACCCACCCCCCGAGGGGCCGGCCGAGGGGAGTACCCCCAACGCGCTGGCGCTCTCCGCTGACGGGAAGAGGCTCTTCGTGGCCGAAGCGGACAACAATGCCGTGGCCGTGTTCGAGCTGTCGCCAGAAACAGGCGGTTATACTGCGATGGCGCCTGGGGCGGGTGCAGCGGCGGGGCGCGACGCCCTGTTGGGCCGCATCCCGGTGGAGTGGTACCCCACCGCTCTCGCCGTCCGCGGGGACTCCATCCTGGTGGCCAACGGGAAGGGAAGGGGCACGGCACCCAACCCCGAGTTCCCCCAGCCGCCGAAAGCGCGCGCCCCCGGGGAGCCGGGCTATACCATGGGCCAGCTCTCGGGGACGCTGAGCACGGTGGTGGCGGCTGGGGCGGACGAGGCGGAGCTGGCCCCCCTCACCTCCCGGGTGGCGCGCGCCAACGGGTGGGAGGGCCGGACCCAACGGCCCGCCGACTATCCGCCCCTCCAGCACGTCATCTACATCATCAAGGAGAACCGCACCTACGATCAGATCTTCGGAGACATCACCTCCGGCGACGGGGACACGGCGCTGGCACTCTTCCCGCGCCCCGTCACCCCGAACCACCATGTCCTGGCGGAGCGCTTTGGGCTCTTCGACCGGTTCTTCGTCAACGCCGAGGCCAGCCCCGACGGCCACAACTGGTCCATGGCGGCCTACACCACCGACTACCTCCAGAAGACCGTCCCCTCGAACTACTCGTCCCGGGGGCGGACCTACGACTGGGAGGGGACCAACCGCGGGCGCATCCCTGGGGACGAGGGCGAGGACGACGCCGCCGAGCCCGCCATGGGCTACCTGTGGGACCTGGCCGAGGACGCGAAGATCACGTTCCGCAACTTCGGCGAGTTCGTGGTGCCCGACTACGTGGATCCCAACGAACACATGCCCACGGGATACAAGGGGAACAAGCCGTTCCTGGAGGGGCACACCAGCCGGGCGTTCCCGGGCTACAACCTCGACATCACCGACCAGCGCCGCGCCGACGTGTGGCTCTCGGAGCTGGGCGGCTGGGTGCGCGCCGGGGAGATGCCCCGCTTCCAGATCGTGCGCCTCCCCAACGACCATACCGCGGGAGGAAAGGCCGGGGCGCCCACGCCCCGGGCGTACGTGGCCGACAACGACCTGGCCCTCGGGCGCATCATCGAAGCTCTGTCCCGCACGCCGTTCTGGGAGAGCACGGTGGTATTCGTGCTCGAGGACGACGCGCAGAACGGCCCCGACCACGTGGATTCGCACCGCTCGGTGCTGCTGGTGATCTCACCGTGGTCGCAACGCGGCGTGCACCACCGGTGGACCAACACCACCGACGTGGTGGCCACCATGACCGAGATCCTGGGGATGGGGTCCTTGTCCCAGTTCGATTTCCACGGCAGGCCGCTCCGCGGGATCTGGGCGGAGAAGCCCGACCTCACCCCGTACAGCGCACTGGTGCCCGCCCAGCGGCTGGACGAGCGCAACCCGGCGGAAGGACGGGACGCGGAGGCCTCGGAGGAGCTGGACCTGCGCTTCGAGGACTCGGGGCAGGACGACTTCTTCAACGAGATCCTCTGGCGGATGCTCAAGGGCCCCGACGTGCCCTACCCGGGTCCGTCGAGGATGTCGGCGCTGGAGTGGAAGCGGGGAGGGTGACGCAGGGCGCTGAGGCGAGCCGGCGCGTCCGCTATCTGTGCGTCCAGGCATCCAGCGCCCGACTCAGCGCGTCGATCCCCTCCTCCACGACGCCCCGGCGACCCGCGACGGCCACCCGGAAGTGGGCCGGCACGCCGAAGTGCCGTCCCGGCACCACGCCCACGTCGAATCTCTCCCGGGCGAAGTCCACGAAGGGCCCGGCGTCGTCGGTTCCCAGCAGGCGGGGAAATCCGATGGAGCCCCCTGCGGGGGCGACCCAGTCCAACTCGGGGCGGGTCTCCACCAGGCGGCGGAGGAGGAGCGCATGAGGTTCGAGGATCTTGCGCGCTCTGGCCAGGAGCTGGTCGATGTGGGTGAACGCGATCACGCCCAACTGTTCTGAAGGGACGGAGCCTACCGCGTCCACCACGTCCCGCACGCGCCGCACGCGCTGGATGGTCTCGGGGTCGGCCAGGGCCCAACCGACCCTCAACCCCCCGAGGCCGAACGCTTTGGTGAGGCTGCTCACCGAGATGAAGGCCTCGCTCTTCGTGGCCGCCGGCGTGGTGTCGCGCGACGTGGTCGTTTCCAGGTAGACCTCGTCCACCAGCACTTTCGCGCCCACGGCGTCGGCCAGGTCGCTGATCTTCAGGAGGGTCCACGGGTCCGTGTAGACCCCGGTGGGGTTGTGCAGGTTGGTCAGGATGATGAGCCGGGTGGACGGGGTGATCTCCCGGGCCATCTGGTCCACGTCCACCTTCCAGGCGTTGTCCCAGGTACGGTCGAAGTACCGGATGTCGGCGCTCAGGAAGCGGGCTGCACCCACCAGCGGGTCGTAGCCCGGGAACTCGGCCAGGACCCGGTCCCCGGGCCGCAGCAGCGCCCCCATCACCAGGAAGGCCGCCCCGGCCGCTCCGTTCCCTGTGGCCACCCGGTCGGAGGCCACGCCGTACCGCATGGCGATGGCCTCGAGGAGCGGGGGATAGCCGTCATCGTTGGAGCCTGAGATCTCCAAGCTCTTGCGTGCGCCCTTGAGCTCGTCCACGGAGAGATGGAGGAGGTTGCTCCCGCACAGGTCGTACTTCGCCGGCGGGTGGTGCTTGGCCCACGTCATGTAGGGTGCCCAGGACTCGGGCAACTCGCGTTCGCTCATCAGGGTCGCGCCGCAGGGGCCTTGGAGTTGGGGGACCCTGGGATGGTAGCGCCAAAGGCGAGGTGGCGCAGGGGGTGGCGATGCGACCCCTCTGGAACTGGGCGCGGGTCTCGTCACGGCGGACGCACGCCTCCGTGGGCACGAGCCGCTGAACTCGACCTGGGATCGAGGTCCCGGTGAGCCCGCGCTGCGCCGGAGGCATATCGGCGCGGGCCCTCAGGCGCTTCCCGTAGCCTCCGTCCCTCCCCCCTCCCCGCCCGCCTGGCTCCTCACCCCCAGCGCCATCCCCGCCGGGATGGCGAGGAGAAGGAAGGGGAACCAGCGCGCTCCGGGGATCTCCCACCCGGGCTGGACGACCCATCCCACCGCCACCAGGAGGTTGGGGAAGAGCGCCACCGCCCAGCCGGCCAGCACGGGCCTCATTCCCGGCGAGGCGTGCCCCTCTTCCTGGGGGAGCGCCGCCGCCGTGTTGATCACCGTCAGCGCCGAGGCGAGGATGTATCCCAGGAAGAGGACCCCCAGGTACCCGCCCAGAGCGTGGTACATCCGGGGGTGGGTCACCAGCTCGGCCACCTGGAGGGGCAGCAACGCCACCCACGGGACGTAGATCAGCCCGATCCAGGGGCTCCGCGCCGGCCACTTGGAGCGGGGGAAGAGGAGGAGGAAGTGGAAGAGGAGGATGAGGAAGAGGACCTCGCCCGCCACCTCGAGATGGTCCCTGAGGCCGTTGAGGGTCCCCAGGTTGGGTCCCGGCGTGGCGAACCCGGCCACAATGCCCAGCAGGGCCATGCGCCCGGCGTGCGCCGTGGGCGTGGTGAACAGGAGCCAGATCCCCAGCCAGAGGAACGCCTGGGTGAAGAGGAGCAGCACCCGGCGCCCTGTCCGGACCGACGGGGGAGGCTCGCGGGCGACCACCGAGCGCTCCACCAGCTCTCCGTCCCGCCGCACGGTCATCCGGAGCGACTCACCGGCCTCGCGGGACAGGGAGCGGGGCCAGCGTGAGTGCATTCCCACCTCCTCCACCGGGATCCCCTCCACAGCCACCACCGTGTCCCCGACCTGGAAACTCGCCTCCGCGAGGACACCGCCTTCGGGGGCGTGCCGGATGGTGAAGTCGGGCTCGTAGAGGGCGTCGGTGTAGCCACCGGCCCGGGTGAGGAACCCCGCGCCGCCCCACGCGGTGAGGAGGACAGCCAGGCCCAGGAGCTCGAAGCGTCGTTCGTGCGCCTTGTCCATGACGCCAAGGTAGTGTGTCCCGCGCCGGTTGGCGCGCTACCGCCTCAGCCCCGGGAAGAAGGACCCGCCCCGCACCGTCCGGGGCTCCTCCACCACCACGAACGAACCCGGCGCCACCTGCTCCACGGCGGCGATGTAGGGCGCCACCTTCCGCCGCGAGATCACCGAATAGAGCACCTCGACGGGTCCGTCCTTGCCGTGCCCGTCCATTGCGGTGACGGCGAAGCCCCGCTCCCGCAGCGCCGTGGCCGTCTCGCCCGCACCGTTGCGGACGAGAGTGTTCACGGCGGCCAGCCCCAGCGCCAGACGCTCTTCGATGAGCATCCCAACGTAGTTGCCGGTGGCGAAGCCTCCCGAGTAGCCGATGATGTGGAGCGGGCTGTGGAGGTTCTGCACCACCGCGGTGACTGCGATGACCCAGATGGTGACCTGGATGAAGCCGAGAAGCGGAACCTGCCACTTTGCGTTCCGCACCATGAAGAGGACACGCATGGTGTCCAGCGTCACGTCGGTGACGCGCATGAAGAAGATGACGAGCGGGGCGTACGGGCTCGATAGCAGCTCTAGGAGCATGGGAAGAGGGCGTTGAGGGTGGTGGGTTGCGGCAGAACGCAAACGCCCCGGGGCGCCCGGCGCCAGGGGGGCACCGCCAGCCGCGTCGCGTAGCCCTTCCCGCCGCCCCATACTGCGCCCAGCGCAGGGCATTCCCCTCCTCCAGCCGACCCGCGAGCCATGTGCCGCTTCACGCTGTACCTGGGACCGCCGGTGCGGCTGTCCACCCTCCTCACCGAGCCCCAGCACTCCCTCATCCGGCAGAGCTACGAGTCCGAGGAGCGCTCCGAGCCCCTCAACGGTGACGGGTTCGGGATCGGCTGGTATGCCCCCAGGATCTGGCACGAGCCGGCCCTCTTCCACCAGATCACGCCGGCCTGGAACAACCGTAGCTTGCAGAGCATCGCCAAGGTGGTCTGCAGCCCGTGCATCATGGCCCACGTGCGGGCGGCGACCCCGGGAAGCGACGTCAACCTGGCCAACTGCCATCCCTTCGGGTACGGTGGCTACCTGCTCATGCACAACGGCCACGTGGGCGGATTCCGGAAGATCCGCCGCCGGCTCCTCGAGTCCCTCTCCGACGAGGCCTTCAACATCCCGCGGGGGAGCACCGACACCGAGCACCTGTTCGCCGTTTTCGTGGACGAGCTCCTGCGCCATGGGTGCCCCGTGGATCCGGGGGCGGAGGGGGCCAGCGGTCTGGGTGCTCTGGAACTGGCGCGCCGCCTCTCCGCCGCCATCACTCGTGTGCTCCTGCTGTCGAAGGAGCTCGGTGGCGGAGAGAGCAGCGTCCTCAACGTTGCGGTGGCCGACGGGAGCCACGTGGCGGTGAGCCGCTTCGACAGCGACCCGGAGGAGCAGCCCGAGTCGCTCTACCTTTACCACGGGGAGCTGTACGAGCCCGCGGGACGCCGTTTCCCCGAGCGACGCAAGGACGACGAAGGGGAGGCGATGGTGGTCGCTTCGGAGCGCCTCACCGGCGACCCGCGCTGGATGGCCGTGCCTCCCGACTCCATGCTCGTTCTCGATCGCCGCGCTCCCCCGCGCGTGCTGCCTATGGACGACCTGGGGCGAGTCGTCGATGCTTAGGAGCCGGGGCTGTTTCCGAGACCCCGGGCTGTTTCTGGTGACGTGACCTAGGAGGACGATGATGCGAGCGTTGATCGCGGCGAGCCTGCTGGCCTGCGCCTCCCTGGGCGCCATGGCCCCGCCGGCCGTCGCCCAATCCGGGGAGGACATCTTCCCCTTCGAGACCCGCCGGTTCGAGTTGGACAACGGGCTGCGCGCCTACCTCATCCATGCGGGCTCGCCGGGCATGCTGGCGTACGCATCGGTGGTGCGCACAGGGGCGCGCGACGAGGTGGAGGCCGGGGTCACCGGCTTCGCCCACTTCTTCGAGCACATGATGTTCCGGGGCACGGAGAAGTACCCCAACTACGACGCGGTGTCCGAGTCCTTCGGCGCCAACCGGAACGCCAACACCTCCCAGGACCGGACCTTCTACTATCTCGTGGCGGGCTCCCAGTACCTGGAGAAGATCATCGACCTGGAGTCGGACCGCTTCCAGAACCTCTCCTACCAGGAGCCGGCGTTCCAGACCGAGGCGGGGGCCATCCTGGGCGAGTACCAGCAGGGCGCCTACTCGGCGTTCTCCATCCTGGACCGGGCGGTGCGGGAGACCATCTTCACCAAGCACACGTACCGCCACCAGGTGATCGGGTTCGAGGCGGACGTCCGGCAGATGCCGGGGCGGTACCAGTACTCCCTGGACTTCTTCCGGCGCTTCTACCGTCCGGAGAACGTGGTCCTGGTGGTGGTGGGTGACTTCGACTTCGACCGGGCCGAGGCGCTCATCCGCCAGTACTACTCCGGTTGGGCTCCGGGATACCAGGCCCCCGCGGTGCCGGTGGAGCCTGAGCAGACCAAGCCTCGCACGGCCGCCGCCACGTACTCGGGACGGACGCTGCCCATGCTTGCTCTGAACTGGATCGCCCCGGCCTGGAGCGCCACCGACCGCACCGCTGTTGCGCTCGAGATCCTCGGGGATATCGCCTTCGGGCCCAACTCGGCCATCTATCGCAGGCTGGTCATCGAACAGCAGCGGCTCCAGTCGCTGCAGGCCGGCTTCGGCCTGTCCCGGGATCCCGACTTCGTCCAGGTCATGGCCATGGTGTCGAACCCGGCGGACGTGCAGGCCATCGAGGCCGAGCTCCTCGCCGAGGTGGAGCGCTTCAAGAACGAGCCGGTGGACGAGAACGTGCTCTCCGCCACCAAGAGCGCGGCGCGCTACGGGTTCCTCATGGGCCTGGAGACGCATCTCGGCGTGGCCGGAGCGGTGTCGCGGGCCATCGTCAACACCGGCGAGATGGAGTCCATCAACGACTACTACCGCACGCTGCAGTCCCTCACGGTGGACGACCTCCGTGAAGCCGCGCGCCAGATCCTCACGGAAGGCCGGCGCACCATCGTCACGCTCACGCAAGCGGGAGGGTGAGCCATGACCAAGCATGAGAGGATGGGCGCGACGCGCCTTGCGCTCCTGTCGGCCCTCGCCCTCGGCAGCACGCTGTACGGCTGCGGGGGCGGCGGCACCATCGCCATGGAGGAGGAGGGCTCGCCCTTCGTCGCCTTCGACATCTGGGTGAAGGCGGGCTCGCAGAACGATCCCGAGGGGAAGGAGGGATTGGCTTCCCTCACCGCCCGGTTCCTGGCCGACGGCTCCACCCAGCAGGACAGCTACCAGCAGATCCTCGAGAAGCTCTACCCCATGGCGACGGGGTACGGCGCCTCGGTGGACAAGGAGATGACGGTGTTCAGGGGCACCGTCCACGTGGACAACCTGGAGGGCTACTATGAGCTGCTGAAGAACGCGCTCCTCAGTCCGGCATTCTCCCAGACCGACTTCGACCGCATCAAGTCGCAGACGCTGAACTACCTGGAGCGCCAGCGCCGCTACAACAGGGACGAGGAGCTATCCAAGGAGCTCCTCTACTGGATGGCGTACGAGGGCACGCCCTACCAGCACCCCGAGGAGGGGTACGTGCAGAGCGTGAAGTCCATCACCCTGGAGGACGTGAAGGCCTTCTACGACAAGTACTACGTCGCCAACAACATCGTGACCGCCGTGGGCGGTGGTTTCCCCGAGGGCTTCCCGGCGCGTGTGCGGGCCACTTTCGATGCCAGGCCGACGGGGAAGGTGGAGAAGGTGCCGGCTCCCGAGGTGGCCGAGCCGGATCGCGTGCAGATCCTCATCGTGGAGAAGGACACCGACGCCACGGCCATCTCCCTGGGCTTTCCCACTGGGCTGGTGCGGGGCGGGAAGGACTTCTATGCGATGAAGCTGGTGAACGCCTGGTTCGGCGATCACCGGAACTCGTTCTCCCACCTCTACCAGGTCATCCGCGAGAAGCGCGGGATGAACTACGGCGACTATTCCTACATCGAGCCGTTCCCCCTTGGCTACACCACCCAGGACCGGCCGGTGAACGTGTCGCGGCGGAGCAACCTCTTCGAGATCTGGATCCGGCCGATCTCCCAGACCTGGACCGGTGACCTGCACGCGCGGGCGCTCTTCGCCACCCGCGCGGCGCTGAGGGAGCTCGCCCGGCTCACCGCCAACGGGCTCCCCGAGTCCGAGATCGACAGGACGAAGACCTTCCTGTCCGACTACAGCCTGAACTACGGCTCCACGGTGAGCCGCCGGCTGGCCTATGCCGTGGACGACGCGTTCTACGGGCTCTCCGGCTCCAAGGGATACCTGGCGGCCATCCGGCCCGAGCTGGCCAAGCTGGACAAGAAGGACGTGGACGAGGCCATCGAGAAGCACCTCGTGTCCCCGGGGATGTACATGGTGTTCGTGACCCGGGACGGCGAAGCGCTGAAGAGGCTCATCCTCTCGAACGAGGCCACCTTCAACACGTACTCGGGGGAGATCCTTCTGTCCCTTTATTCCGAGGACCAGCAGATCGCCGCGTGGCCCATCGCCGGGCAGGGCGACGACATCGGGGTGATGGACATCTCGGTGGTGTTCGAGAGCCGCTGACGGGGCTCCGACCCTGATCCCGGGCGCATGATGGGGCGCCGGCCCGCCGGGCCGGCGCCCCTCTTCGCCCGAGGCCGCGACTGCAGCGCGTGGATGACGCCGCTCCCGCGCCTCAGCTCCCCGCGACCATCTTCTTCAGCCCCAGGCCGGGGCCGTCGGGCAGCACCAGCTTGCCCTCCACCACCTTCACGCCCTCGTACGGGTCGTTGGCGATGAGCAGGTTGCCGTCGAGGTCGGCGTAGTCCACCAGCGGGGAGAGGTGCGCCGCGGCGGTGACGGTCACCGAGCTGGAGATCATGCAGCCCAGCATCGTCTTCAGACCCAGGGCCTTCGCGATCTGGATCATGCGGTAGCCCTGAAGGATCCCTCCCGCCTTGTCCAGCTTGATGTTCACGCCGTCGTAGGCCTCGGCCAGCCTGGGGATGTCCTCGGGCCGAAGGCACGCCTCGTCGGCGATGACGGGGATGTCCACGCGGTCACGGAGCCACCGGATGTCGTCGAAGTTCGCCGCCGGCATGGGCTGCTCGATGAACTCCACGCCCATGGTCTCCAGCCACTTGATCTTGCGGAGCGCGACGGCGCGGTCCGTCCATCCCTCGTTGGCGTCCACCCGGAGGGGCTTGTCGGTGACGCTGCGCACCGCCTCGATGGTGGCCTCGTCGGTGTCCAGCCCCACCTTGACCTTGAGCACCGGGTAGGCCGCCGCCTCCTCCGTCTTCTGGCGGGTCATCTCCGGCGTGTCGATGCCGATGGAGAACGTGGTGAGGGGCGCGTCGGCGGGATCGAGGCCGAGGAGGGTGTAGATGGGCACGCCCAGCTTCTGGCCCACCCAGTCCAGCACGGCGATGTCCATGGCGGACTTGGCCGCCCACTCCTCCGGTAGCCGCTCCAGGATGGTGCGGTTGAGCTTGTCGAACTGCAGGGGGTTCGCGCTGGTGAGCAGGTCCATGACCCCCTGCACGGCACGCTGCCCGCTCTCGGCGTCCTCGTGGTAGCGGATGATGGGCGCGCCTTCACCCACGCCGGTGATCCCGTCCTTGGTGTAGTGCACGTACAGGATGTCCCGGTAGTCGCTGGACGACATGGTGGTGGTCCATGTCTGCCGGAGCATGACCCGGAAGATCTCGGTGCGGACGGTGGGAGGCTGGGACATGTCGCCCTCCTGGGGAGCGTCGCCGGATGGAGCACACGCGGCGGTGACGGCGGGCACCGAGCCCGCCACGGCGGCGGCGCCCAGGGTCTTGAGGCAATCCCTGCGTTTCATGGAGTCCTCCCGTGAGGCGGTGGTCGCCCGGAGGAGTGGAGTCGGAGTGGGGGACCCTCCAATCTCCGATGCGGAGACCCGGAGGGCCAGGAGCCCCCGCACCGGCGCCGACCCGAGCGGGACCTCCGTTCGCATCAGCTCCCCGTCAGCACGCTCCACCCTTGCTGGAGCACGATGTCCCGCGGGATCCCCAGGCCGTCGATCTTGTCCAGGTCGGCCTGGAGGTCGGGGGGCACCACGCCCTGCTCGGCCAGGAGCGCCGCCGCACCGTCGTAGTCACCGTCGCCCTGGAGCCGGAGGATGAGGGCGGACAGCTCGTCCACCGCCGCGTCCATGGCGGCGAAGTCCACGCGGTACTTGCCGGTGGCGTCGTCCCGGGAGAACGCGCCCCGCTCACGGAAGAAGTTGAACGTCACCATGTTGGCCTTCCCGTGGGCGTCGGCGGCGCCGAAGCGCACAGAGCGGAAGAGCCCTGCCATGAACGTGACGTACGCGTCCTCAATGGTCCCCTCGGTCATCTCGCCCCGGTCGTGGAGCTGCTCCACCAGGTAGAGCCCCACGATGTCCGCCTCCCCCTCCTCCAGCGCCGAGGCGTGCTCCTTCATGGCCGTGCGCACGGTGCCCTTCCCGTTCACCGTGTTATTGACCCCCAGGCCGTGGGCCACCTCGTGGAACATGACGTTGGCGAAGAACGCGTCGAAGGTGACGTGGGCCACCTGGTCTTCGACCACCAGCGCCTGCGCGATGGGCACCATGATGCGGTCGAACTTGGCCCGCATGGCGTTCTTGAGCTGGAGCCGCCGCGCGCCCTTGGCCGCCTGCACCCCCTCGTCGTTGGGGAGGTTGATGGCGATGGTCTTGCCGCCGCTGTTGGCCTCGCCCGCGTAGTAGACCACGTCGTAGGCGTTGAGCTCCGCGCCGGAGCCGGGGACCTCGGCTTTGTACCTCGCGTCCACCGGGAGCCCCTTCTGCAGGTCCGGGAGGAAGGCGGTGAAGCGCGCCAGGCGCTCGCTCCACGCCATGTCCTTGATCAGGACGTAGCCCTCGTGGGCCGCCTTGTACCCGAAGAGGGCGTCCTCGTACGTCTCGATGGGGCCGATGACCACGTCGATGGGATTCGTCTTCATGTCCATCCACGCCATGTCCGAGGCTTGGTAGTCGTCGGTCTCCAGCGCGGCGGCGCGCAGCTCGAGGTAGCCGGCCAGCCCGGGATCGGACGCGAGGGCGGCCGCCTCGCGGAGCTTCGCGGCAGCGGCGGCGTGCTGGGCCGCGAACGCCTCATGGTAGTGCACCGCCGTGAGTGTGCCGCCCTCGGCGCGGCGCACCAGCGTGTAGAGGCTCGCGAGGGCCGGGTTCGTCGCTGCGGCCGCTTCGAACTCCTCCTTGGTCATGTCCGCCGGGTAGAGGTTGGCGCCGGGGGGCTTTGGGCCCACGCCGGCGAGGAACGGCTCGTTGTCCCGCATCCGGTCCCAGGGACCGTAGTTGATCTCGACGAAGCGGCGGGCCGCCGCGTCGTCGCCCGCCAGGGCCAGCGCCGCCGCCCCGTCCCCGTACGTCTGCATCCAGAAGACCTCGTCCATGGGCGCCACCGCCTCGATGAGCAGCCGGACCACCTGCCTGTCGTTCTCCGACAGATGGGAGAGGTCGGCGGTGAGGGCGACGGTGGCGTACTCGTCCACGAGCGCTTGCATGGGGGAGACCTCGGGCTCGGGTGCTTCGGCCGGGGCACAGGCTGCGGCGGCGAGAGCCAGGGACAGGGCGATGGGGGTGCGGGAGGGGAGGGACATGACGGGGCTCCTGGGATCTGGCGGGAAGCCGGGCCGGACGGCGGCGCGACGCCAACCCTGAAAACTGTGGGGACGCGGGGGCGGTCGCCAGTTGTCAAGACATGCACATGCATGTAGAATCGGGCATGCGGACCACCATCGAACTGAAGGACGAGCACCGGGCCAGGCTCCTCGAGCTCGCCGCGCGCCGGAGGGAGAAGGGGTTCTCGGGAATCGTGGCCGAGGCCGTGGAGGCGTATCTCCGCGCCCTGGAGTCGGACGCCACGGCCCGGGAGGGCGCCCTGAAGCAGCGCGGATCACTCTCGGCGGAGGAGGCGGAGCGCCTCCGCGCCCACGCGGTGTCGCTCCGGGAGTCCTGGCGGTGATCGTCGCCGACACCGACGTCCTCATCGACTTCCTGGCGGGCCACGAGCCGTCCGCCGCACGGGTGACCCTGGAGCTGGAGCAGGGCGATCTCCACACCACCGCCGTCACACGCTTCGAGCTGCTGGCGGGGGGCAGGGGCGAACGTCAGCGGAAGAGCATCCTCAAGCTCCTGGCAGCGCTGGGCACGCTCCCGCTCGACGCCGCAGCCGCCGACCGGGCCGCGGCCGTGCGTCGGGACCTGGAGACGAGGGGCGCTCCCATCGGCATGGCCGACAGCCTCATCGCTGGGATCCTCCTCGAGGCGGGGGGCGTCCTGCTCACGCGCAATCGGGCCCACTTCGAGAGGGTGGAAGGCCTGGCGATCGGGCGCCTCGTCTGAGCGGTCCGGGCTGAGGCGCTTGGGCCGACGCGCCATTTCCCCGTGGCTCCGCTGCAACCTTTTCGCTCCGATTGTCGTCTGGCTAGATATCAGGTCATTCGACAACGAGGGCGCGACGTGACGGCCAGAGCCGACCTGCTCCAGGGGAGCCTCGACCTCCTCATCCTCAAGACGCTGGACCTGGAGCCGCTGCACGGGTGGGCGATCTCCAAGCGCATCCAGCTCCTCTCCCGCGGGGCCCTGGAGGTGAACCAGGGCTCTTTGTATCCCGCGCTCTACCGCCTCCGGGACCGGGGGTTGGTGGCGTCAGAGCAGGGGGAGTCGGAGGAGGGGCGTCGGGTCAAGGTCTACACGCTCACGCGCAAGGGACGGCAGGCGCTGGAGAGGGAGCGGGAGAGCTGGCGGCTCTTCTCCGGGGCCGTGGAAGCGATCCTCGCTACGGGGTGAAGCACAGGGGGTGGCGATGGGTGGATGGCGGTGGTTCGAGCGGCGGCTCCAGATCCTCTTCGGGAGGGACGGGGCCGAGCGGGAGATGGACGAGGAGATCCGCTACCACATCGAGAGGGAGACGCAGCTCAACCTCGCCGCGGGGATGAGTCCCGCCGAGGCGCGGCGCCGGGCTCTCGTGGACTTCGGAGGGGTGGAGCGGCACAAGGAACAGGTCCGCGACGTGCGAGGAGCGCGGATCCTCGACGACCTCGTCCAGGACGCGCGCGTGGCGCTGCGCGGCTTCCTCAAGGAGCCGTCCTTCACCCTGGCCGTTCTCCTCACCCTCGGCCTGGGGATCGGTGGGAACATCGCCATGTTCGCGATCCTCCAGACCTCGTTCTTCCAGGCGCTTCCTTATCCCGGGTCGGAGCGCCTGGTGCTGGGACGGGTGACGTGGAACGGGCAGGTGGGGGAGACCGTCTCGGGTCCCGACTACTTCGACTACAGGGAGCGCGCCACCTCCTTGGAGGAGCTCGGCGCGTTCACCCCCTTCGTGCTGCGGTCCACGCTGACCGGTGAGGGGGAGCCCGACCGCGTGGCGGCGATCCTGGCCTCCCCCGGGTACTTCGCGGCGCTGGGCGTGGACCCGGTCCTGGGGCGGACCTTCACTCCCGACGAGGGAGAGCGGGACGGGCCTGCGGTGGTCGTCATCTCCCACGGCCTGTGGGAGCGCCGCTTCGGCGGCGACCCCGCGGTCCTGGGGCGGGCCGCCACGATCAACGGGACGCCCTATACCATCGTCGGGGTCATGCCCGCTGGATTCCGCCTCGCGGTGGACACCGACGTGTGGCTCCCGATGCAGCGCGGCGGCCCGTGGGCCCAGGCACGGCAGTTCCACAACTTCGTCCTTGTGGGGCGGCTCGCCGAGGGCGTCACGGTGACCCGGGCGCAGGAGGACGTGGACCGCATCAGCGCGAGTCTGGCGGAGTCGTACCCCGACACCAACCGGAACAAGGGGCTCGCCCTCACCCCCCTCCACGACGCGCTCGTGGAACGGTACGAGACCACCTTGCTCACGCTTATGGCCGCGGTGGCGGTGCTCCTCCTCATCGCGTGCGGCAACGTGGCCGGGCTCCTCCTGGCCCGCGGGAGCGCACGGCGGAGCGAGCTCGCCGTGCGCTCGGTGATCGGCGCGGGCCGGGCGCGGCTGGCGCGCCAGCTGATCACAGAGAACGCCGTCCTCGCGGTGGGGGCGGCCGGGGTGGGCCTGGCGCTCGCGACGTGGATTCAGCGCGGGATCCTCGCCTTCGTGTCGCTGGAACGGCTGGGACCCGTGGAGCCACGACTCTCCCTTGCCGCCGTGGGCTTCGCCTTGTCCCTGTCCGCTTTCAGCGTGATGGTCTTCGGCGTGCTCCCCGCCGTGCGCGTGGCGAGGTCCGACCCGGCATCCGAGCTGAGAGGAGGGGCCCGCACCGCCGGGAGCAGGGTGGGCACGCGCGTCCGGAGCGCGCTTGTGGTCGCACAGGTGGCCCTCACGGCCGTCCTGCTCGCGGCTTCGGGGCTCCTGCTGCGCAGCTTCGACGAGCTCAGGAGCGTGGAGTTGGGCTTCGATCCCTCCGATCTGCTGACCGCGTCGGTCCAGATCGGGGCGATGAAGTACCCCGACCCGGCCTCCAGGACCGACTTCTTCCGTGTGCTCGCGGAACGGCTCCGGGCCGCACCGGGCGTGGAGGCGGCCGCCTTCGTCACGCACGTGCCCGTGAGGAACCCGGGCGGGAACGTTCGCGTGGACCTCCCCGAGCGCTTCGGGACCTCCGGTGTCTTCGGACAGCTCGCGGACCAACGGTCGGTCCTCCCGGGGTATTTCGCGACCATGGGGATCCCCCTGATGGCCGGGCGTGACGTCGCCTACACCGACGCCCCCGACGATCCCCGGGTGATCGTGCTCGGCGCGTCGCTGGCCGCGGCGATCTTCGCCGGCGACGATCCGGTCGGGCGCACGGTGGGCGTGGACGCGGGTGAGGAAGAGCCCGTGGTGCTGGAGGTGGTGGGCGTGGTCGGCGACGTGGTGACGGGCCATCCCGCCAACGGCGCGAGGTACGCAATGTACGTGCCCTACACACAGCGGGCGGGGACCTCCATGGGCCTCGTCGTGCGTGCGCGGGGCGACATGGCCTCGGCGTCCGCCACGGTGCGTCAGGCGCTCCGGGAGATGGATCCCGATGTTCCCCTCGCCGAGGTCGGCACGCTCGACGGGGAAGTGGACCGCGTCCTGTCCAGCAACAAGGCCATCGCGGTGGTGCTGACGCTCTTCGCGACGACCGCGCTCCTGCTGGCGGCCGTGGGGCTGTACGGCGTTCTCGCCTACCAGGTGGCCCGGCGCCAACACGAGATCGGGATCCGGATGGCCCTGGGCGCGGGCCTCCGCTCGGTGGTGGCTTCGGTGGTGTGGGGTGGCCTCCGCCTCGTGGCGGTAGGGCTGATCCTAGGGATCCCCCTGGCGCTCTGGGCCTCACGGCTGGTGCAGGAGATGCTGTTCAGCGTGGGGGCCACCGACCCGGTGACGTACGCCGGCGTGGCCGCATTCCTGGCGGCGGTGGCCACGGTCGCGTGCCTGATCCCCGGGTACAGGGCCGCCCGCGTGGACCCGGTGGAGGCGTTCCGGCGGGAGTGAGAGAGGGGCGGGCGTCTGCCCGGTCCGGCCCCCGGGCGGAGAGCGTCCGCATCCCATATCTTCGCCCCATGATCAAGCTACCTACGGTCCGCACGGGCCTCGACCGCCTCGTCTCAGGCGACGCCGGCGCACACCTGAAGGACGCCGCCACCGGGCTCATCATGCACCCCGCCTCCGTCACCGCCGACCTGGTGCCGTCGGTGGATGCGCTCCTCGCGGCGGGCTTCCATGTGCGCTCCCTGTTCGGGCCCCAGCACGGGGCGCGGGGGGAGAAGCAGGACAACATGATCGAGTCGGAGCACTACGCCGACCCGCGCACCGGGCTCCCGGTGCACTCGCTCTACAGCGACGTGCGTAAGCCCACGCCGGACATGATGGCGGGGCTGGACGTGCTCTTCTACGACCTCCAGGACGTGGGCGTGCGCGTGTACACGTTCTCCTGGACGCTGGCGCTGGCCATGGAGGCGTGCGCCGAGGCCCGGGTGAAGATGGTGGTGCTGGACCGGCCCAACCCGGTGGGCGGCGTGGTGCGCGAGGGGCCGGTGCTCCGGTCGGGCTTCGAGTCCTTCGTCGGCCTTCACCCCGAGCCGCTCCGCCACGGCTTCACCATGGGCGAGCTGGCCCGGTGGCTGAACACGGCGCGGGGGATCGGGTGCGATCTGGAAGTCGTCACCATGGATGGATGGCGCCGGGACATGTTCTGGGAGGACACGGGGCTCCCCTACGTCCTCCCCAGCCCCAACCTCCCCACCCCGGACTCGTGCGTGGTCTACCCGGGGATGGTGCTCGTGGAGGGGACGCTGCTCTCCGAGGGGCGCGGCACCACCAAGCCCTTCGAGCTGATCGGGGCGCCGTGGCTGGACCCCTACGCCCTGGTGGAGGCCATCGCCCCCGAGGACGTGGCCGGCGCCCGCCTGCGGCCGTGCTGGTTCGAGCCCACCTTCCAGAAGCACAAGGAGACGCTGTGCGGCGGCGTGCAGATCCACGTCACCGACCGGGAGGCCTTCCGCTCGGTGCGCGCTGCGGTGGCACTCTTCCGCGCTTGCAGGGAGGTCGCCCCCGACGACTTCGACTGGCGGCCGCCACCCTACGAGTACGAGGAGCGGCTCATGCCCATCGACATCCTGTGGGGAGGGCCGGGGCTTCGGGAGGGCGTGGACGCCGGACGCTCGGTGGCGGACATCCTGCAGGGCGTGGACGAGGAGTGCGCCACGTTCGGCCGGGAGGTGGAGGGGGCGCTGCTGTATTGAATCCGGCTGAGGTGGCTACCTGCTACGACCTGGGCGTCAACGGCTACATCGTGAAGGGGACGGAATACACGACCTGCACCGGGGCGGTCGTCGACGCGGTGCGTTACTGCACCACCGTCAACACCTCCGTCACGGACGCCGGGCAGCTCTATCGGCCGCCGGGAGCGTGACGACGCCCCCCGCGGCATCCCCCGGGCGCCGGCACGGTGCCGGGTGGGGGCGACACCCAGTCCTCGCCGTAGAGCGCCTGCCCCGACGCTCCGACCGCCAGGTAGGCCCGCCCGAGGGCGATCAACACCACCGCCTCGTCGAGGGCGGCCCTTCCGCGCTCGAACAACCCCAAATCCCGGTACGTCCGGCCGATGTTGGTGAGTGCCATCGCCGCCGAGTCACCGGAGGCCCGGCTGCGCTCCAGGGCCTGCCTGAGCGTGTCGGTGGGGGTGGGTTGGGCGTGGGCATGACCCGTGCCGGCCACCGCGGGGAGCACCGCGAGGCCCAAGGCGATCACCGTGGACCGGACCCGCGCCTGGTTCCACGCCGACTCCGTGCCTACCTGCACATGGGATCCTGACTCGGGTCCACGGAGATCTGCAGCTCCAGGATCTCGCCCGGATCCACCGACAGCGGTTCGGTGACGCAGCGCACACCCCCGATGAGGTCGAACTCGAGGCGCAGGGCGTCGGTGAAGGTCCAGGGGACGGTGAAGGTGGCCTCGGACTTTCCCGTCACCATCCCGAGACGCTCGCGGCGCGTGTCCCTCACCATGGTCCACACGTTGGCGTCGTTGAAGTTGAAGTTCACGACCCGGATCCGGACCTCGTTCTGCTCGCCCTGAGCCTGGCCGAAGGGGTTGGCGGAGCCGGGCTTGCCGCGGCCGGACGCGCAGCCGGCGGCGCCCAGGACCAGCGCTGCGGTGACGAAGGCGCAGACGAGAATGCGTCGGTGGAGGTCACGCGTGCTCATGATTTTCCGGAGTAGCAGGGAGTCATGTTGATCTGGGATGGGATCCGCACCCAGACCCGGTCGCCGGGGTCCACCGTCATGGGCCGTACCGCGCAGTCTCCGCCGCCGATGAGGTGGACGTCGAATTCCATGGGAAGGCTGAAGTTCCACCGCACGGTGAAGCGCTTCTCGGACTTTCCCGTCACCTCTCCCAGCCGGAACCGCTCGCTCCCCCGGTAGGCGTGGATGGTGGCGTCGCCGAAGTTCTGGTTGTCCACGAGGACCTGGACGCTGCCGTCGCCCCCCCTAGACCCGGCGGGGGCGAAAGGATTACGGGCCATGCTCTTCGTGAGGCCGCATCCCGCCATCGTCAGCGCGAGGACGGCCGCCACGGCCAGGCGCACGGCGAGGGGCGGGAGCGTCACAGGTTTCTCCGGTTTGTGGAAGCTGCGTGGGAGTACCCGCCGAGGCCCCTTCCGGTGCCACGGCAGGTCTCCCCGCCGCTCCATGATACGCCGGATTCCCGCGATCCTCACAGGTGCCGCGCAGCCGCGGCCGGGGGATCAGGGACCCGATCCCTCTCGGCTCTTCTCCCGCAGCACCGGCGTGAAGAGGATCTTCTTCACGGCTCCGGTCTGGGGGTTGCGCTGGATCACGAAGTCCTGGTCCACGTCGAAGTCCACCGTGACGGATGTGGTATCAGCCTCGGCGGTGTCGGGCTCGAGCCCTCCTCCTCCCTGGAGATAGACCCTGGAAATCCATACCAGGGCGCTGTCCAGCTCCTCGTGGGGCGCGTCGGTGAGGAGAACCTGGACACGGGACGTCACCGGGGCGGTGCCGTCCGAGTCACAGGCGGCGGCCGCCAGGACGGCGGCCAGGGCGATGATGGGTGTCTTCCTGCGGTTGCCGGCGAAGCCTCGTGCTTGCATGGTGGTTCACTCCCGTCGTGGGTCGCGGCGACTTCTCGAGACACGGCGGCGTGACACGATCCGTGGAGGCGGACCCGGTCGCCTCCGAATGCACTGCTCCATAGGCAGCACGAACCATGCTAGAACCCCAGGGCCCAGGAACGGTCCCGCCCGTTGAGGGCACCAGGAGCCTTTCCCTGGAGACCGCCCGGCTGCGCGTCACCGCCCTGACCAGGGACGCGCTCCAGGCCTGGCTGGATGGCGACGTCGAGCGCCTGCGCGCCGAGACGGGGGTGGTCTTCCCCTCGCCGCCGGCATGCCCGCCCCTCTTCGGGGAGGACCTCCCTCGGTTCCGGGACCGGATGGCTGAGCAGTCCCACGAGCTGGGGTGGTGGGCCTGGCTGGCATCGCGCCGGGACGACGCGCGCGCGGTGGGGGTGTGTGGCCTGGGAGGGTACCCGGATGGGGAAGGGACTGCCGAGCTCGGGTACTCGGTGTACCCGGAGGCGGAGGGGCAGGGGTACGCTACCGAGGCCGCGCGTGCGGTGATATCGTGGGCGCTGGCTCAGCCGGGGGTGGCCAGGGTCCGGGCGATTGTGCCCGCCGGGAATGGCCCGTCGGTGGCGGTGGCCCGGAAGTTGGGGATGGTACCCGCGGCCACCCGTGAGCACCCGGAAGTGGGCGAGGTCGCGGTGTACGAGACCCCGCCCCGCGCGGCCCCCACGGAAGGGCCGGGATGGCCCGACCGGGTGCACGCCGCGCTCAGGGCCGCCGGGGTGCGCGTGGTGGCGTACGTCCCCGACGCGGGACACGCCCGTCTCATCGGGCTCTGTCACGCTGATCCCGGCCTCCGCGCGGTGCCCCTCACGTCCGAGGAGGAGGGGGTGGGCCTGGCGGCGGGGGCGTGGTTGGGAGGGGCACGCACCGCCCTCCTCATGCAGTCCTCCGGTGTGGGGAACCTGATGAATGCCCTCGGGATGGCCCGGGAGTGCGGGTTTCCCCTCGCCCTCCTGGTGACCATGCGCGGCGAGGAGGGGGAGACCAACCCCTGGCAGGTCCCCGTGGGGAGCGCGGCGGCCGCGCTCCTGGGCGAGATGGGCGTGCACGTGGTGCGCGCCGACGTGCCCGAGGCGGTACCTCTGGCGGTATCGGCGGCGCTGGACCGGGCCTGGGCGGCCGAGAGCATGGAAGCGGTGCTCGTCGGCCAGCGCGTCATCGGCGTGAAGCGATTCGAGGAGGGCGCGAGATGAGCTCGGCGTCCGAGCGCCCCATGCCGCCGTATCCGGCGCCCTCCGCTTCGAAGCTCCACCGCCGCGAGGTGGTGGCGGCGCTCCTGGCCGGGCGCGGCGACATGCTCGTCGTGGCCGGGCTCGGCGCCTCCGCGTGGGACTGCGCCGCCGCCGGCGATCGTCCCCTCACCTTCTCGTTCTGGGGCGGCATGGGGCTCGCCGTCATGACCGGACTGGGGCTGGCCCTCGCCCGCCCCGACCGGCGCGTTCTCGTCGTCACCGGGGACGGGGAGATGCTCATGGGGCTCGGTTCCCTGGCCACGGTGGCGGTGCAGGCGCCCGCGAACCTGTCCATCGTCGTCCTCGACAACGAGCGGTACGGCGAGACGGGGATGCAACCCACCCACACCACCCATGGCGTGGATCTCGCCGCGGTCGCGAAGGCGTGCGGGTTCCCCTCGGCCTCGACGTTGAGGGATGTCGCCGGGCTCGTCGGCCTGCGCGATACCGTCCACCATGGCGCCGGTCCCCTCTTCGCCGTGGTGAAGGTGGAGGCGGAGAAGCCGCCTCTCGTGGTGCCGCCCCGCGACGGCACGCTCCTCAAGAACCGGTTCCGCGACGCCCTCTCCGGTGGCCCGCGGCCCCCCAGGGCCCCTCAGCGGAGCCAGAGATACGCCACGTAGGCAAGGCCCAGGGCGTACAGCCCGCTGAAGACCTCCCTGTTGTACCGGGCGAGCCACTCGGGCAGGAAGATGTCGAAGTTGGCCCTCCGATCCTCCGTGTAGCGCGCCGCGATCGGGGTGAGCGGGCAGCGCATGCCGTTCATCAAGAGGATACCCACCTCGACGAGCACCACGCCGCTCAGGACCGTCGCGCCGACGACCCGCCCTTGCCATCCCAGGACGGGGATCGCCGCGACGCATGCGGCGAAGAACGCCCACACGACCGTGTGGAGGAGCTTCACGGCGAGAAGGTGATGGGAGGGTGACAGGGTCACGCCGGTCTCCGGGGGGAGGTCGAGGAAGCCACCGGACGACTAGGGGATCACCGGAAGGCCCAGCGCCTCGGCGTTGGCGCGGATCCGGTCATCCATGGAGACCACGACCAGGTCGGGCAGCGCCTCCCGGAAGACCATCGCCGTGGCGAGATGAAGGGCGTCGAGCGTCCGCACGGGCTCGACAGGGAAGGTGCCCCGGGCGCGAGTGAGGACGCGGCCCGACATCTCCAGGACGACCCACCTCGCCACTGCTTCGTCCAGGAGTCGGAGCGCCGCGAGTTCGTCGCCGCGGCCGACCCGCCCGGATGCCACGCCACGAGCTAGTGTCCGGGCGCACTCCACCTGCGTGAGCGTGGAGGAGACCACCCGCTCCGAGTGCGCCAGGGCGCGGCGCACCTCCTCACCCCGCCGCTCGCCCAGAAGCCAGGCGACGACCGCGCTGCTCTCGGCGTAGGCGATCACCGCTCGGCGCGTTCCTCGGCCAGGAGCAAGGCCGCGGTCCCGTCGGGCACCCTCAGCGGGGATGCGACGTACGCGCCAGGATCGTGCGCGTCGCCGATGAGAAGCCCGCCTCCCTCCGACAGGCGGCGGAAGGCGCGTTCGGTGGCGGACTCCAGCGCGACGGTGTCGGTGCCGGGTGGGCGCACCTCGGCCACCACGCGCCCACGGTCGGTGACGAGGACGACCTCGCCGCCTTGGACGTCACGGAGGTAGTGGCTCAGGCGAGCCTTCAATTCGCGGATGCCGACGGCCTTCATGGTGGCAATGTAGTCGCGTGCGACTACATTGAGCAAGCCATCCTCTCAGGGCGTCGAGTCCCGTTGTCAGACCCCGCGCACCGTGAACCCTTCGCGCGCGGCGGCCGCTCCGAGCCGTGCGTCGAAGCAGACCAGCTCCCCCGACGGGGGCACCCCTGCCCACTCCAACGCCGCCGCGAGCTGAAGCGCGTCGGCCGAGCGGAGCGGGTGGAGCCTGAGCACGCGCTGCGCTTGGGCGCGGAGCGCATCCCCGGGCAGGATCTCGTGCCAGGCCGACCGGAGGAGATCGAGCACGCTCAGGGCGGCACGCTCCACGCTCTCGTGAAGGACCTCCTCACGCCGGAGGTGGGCGAGGGCGGACGCGCACTCCACTGGCGTGGCCCACCACACGATCATGCCAGGGTCCTCGGCCAGGAGGTGTCGGGCGTGCTCGGACAAGGGCTGCTCGACGACGAGCGGGACCACCGCAGAGGCGTCCCAGAAGCGCATCAACGCCCCTCGGCGCGCTCTTCGAGGAGCGCCGCCAGCGATCTCCCTGCGGGGTAGGCCATCGGCCGGGCCTCGCCGACGGCGCGTGCCAGAAGCTCGGCGACGGCCCCGGGGTGGGAGGGGGGGCGAAGGCGTCCCTCGCGGATCAGGAGCGCCACTCGGCCGTCCGGCTCACGAGCCGGGTCCAGGCCCGTGAGCCGGGCCACGGGCCTGCCCCGCTCGGTGACGATGATCTCTTCGCCGCTCTTCACGGCGTCAACGTACCGGCTGAGGTGGGCCTTGAGGATGCTGATCTATGCCTTCTCCATGATCGGACCATAATAGTCCGATCATGAGGGTCAAGAAGGGCGAATCATCCCCGCGCCTTCCACGCCGCCAGCACCGCCGCCTCCTTCTCGGGCTTGAGCCCGGTGCGAAGCGCCGGTGCGTCGGCGGGCCGCCCCTTCCACCAGACCAGCGTGTCCCGGGCGGTGTCCGCCAGTGGGCGGAAGTCGAGTCCGGCGGCGATGGCCTTGGAGCAGTCCCAATCGGAGAACCCGCGATTCTCCGGGTCGGGGTACACCCAGCACGGCATCTCCATCCAGCCGCCCACCTTCTGCTCGCGGAGGATGTCGACGGGGACCCAGCAGAACTTCAGCTCCGAGGACGTGATGGCCCGGATCCCATGGAGCATCTCTGCCATGGTCATGGTGGACTTCGGTCCGACGGCGTTGTAGGTGTCCGACGCCTCCTGCTCCACGAGGTGCACGAGGAACCGGCCCAGGTCGCGCACGTCCACGATCTGCACGTGGTCGGTGCCGTCGCCAGGGGCCACGATCTCACCGCCACGGTCGATGCGCACCGGCCAGTAGGTGAAGCGGTCGCTGTTGTCGCCGGGGCCCACGATGAGACCGGGGCGCACCACCAGTCCCCGGTCGCCGAAGGTGGCGTGCACGATGCGCTCGGCCTCGGCCTTGTTGGGTCCGAAGGCCTCGCCCATGGGGGCGTTGCGGGCGATGACGTCCTCGTAGTCGGCGTGGCTGAACACCGCGCCGTCCTCCCTCTGCCCGATGATGCTGTTGTCGGTGTGGGCCGAGATGCTGGACACGAAGAGGTAGCGCCCCACCGAGTCCTTCAGCGTGGCGGCGGAGTCCCGCACCCAGGCGGCGACGTTCGCCGAGGTATCCAGGACCGCGTCCCACCGGCGTCCCTGGAGCGCGGCCAGGTCTCCGGTGGCTCGGTCCCCCACCAGCTTCTCGGCCTGGGGGAAGAGCTGGGGGTTCGTCCGGCCGCGGTTGAACAGCGCCACCTTGTGGCCCCGGGCCATGGCGTACTCCACCTCGGCGGGGCCGAGGAACCCGGTGCCGCCGAGCATGAGGATGCTCAGGGAGCGGGGCGCGGGGGAGATGGCCTGGAAGTCGCGGCGCGCCAAGGTCGCCCGCCCGCCCAGACCAAGCCCTACGCCCGCCGCCGCCGCCGTCGCGAGGAACTCCCGCCGGTTCTTCATGGTCCTGGTCAACGCGTTGGGGAATCCGACCGTGGGTAGGAACCGAGAGGGACGGTAGGAGGCGGCCGGGCGGAGGGCAAGGCAGCCCAGGAGGTGGGGAGGTCGTGTGGCTGGAGGATCCCGGCAGCCGGGGTCGCCCTGCCGCTCAGTCGTGGGTCAACCAGGCGAACCACACCGGGTGGTTGTTCCTGTACCAGGCGAGCACCTCGCGGATGAGCGTCTTCTTGTCCTGCGGCATCACCTGGTCGTCCAACCGATCGAAGTGGACCACCATGCGCTCGCCGGGGAGGTACTCGATGGCCTCGGCGCACAACGTCTGGAGCTCGTTGCGGATCCGCCCGGAGTCGGAGATCCGCACGGGCCGCTGTGTGTAGTCCTGCCCGGCGTAGAAGCGATCCAGCAGCGGGGAGAACGACATGCGCATCTCCTCTGCGCTCCGGGTTGCGCGCAGTGTAAGCGCTACATCCACCATCTGGTCCCGCGTGGATACCCGCGTGGTCACGCGGTACGTATGCTCTCCCACCTCCTCCACGCCCGGCATCCCCGTGTAGGGATCGGGGCACATGCACGAGGCCACGCTCAGCACCCGCCACTCCTTCGTGGGGAAGAAGTCGTCGGCGGCAACGGTCCGGCGGCCCATGGGGAGGCACGCGGCCCTGGCATCCAGGAGGTTCTGGCGGTACGCCTCCGCGGTGCCCTCTCCGGGCTCGGCGCCCAGCGCCGTCCCCAGGCGGGCCGGGAAGTCCACCGCGGCGGGATCCAGCCGCATGATGCGGGGCTCCCTCTCGTAGGAACCGTCGAAGCGCGACGAGAAGATGCACAACGACGTGCGGGTGCCCAGCACGGGGTCCAGGCTCGCGGCCTGCACAGCCTCCGCCGAGGCGGCATACCCGTCGCAGATCAGCGCGTGCTGGGCGCCGCCCTCGTCGCTGAACGATCCCACCCGGAAGCAGGGAGCGAACGTCCCCGAGTCCGTGAAGGCCCTCCCGCCGGTGGGCGGCATGACCCATCCGTCCTCCACCAGATGAGCCCCGAGCTCCCGCCATGCCTCCCACAGCCCGCCGAGACGCGCCTTCCGCGACGGGCCGTGCAGAGTCCACACGTGGACGCACTCGGGCCGGAGGCCAGGATAGGTTCGCAGGAGCGCATCCATGACCAGAGGACGGGGGGTGAGATAGTCCAAGAGGACCGAGCGTTCCCCCGCTTCCTCAACCACCCTCGCCGGCAGCACCAGCGTGCCCATGTATCCCTCATAGGGGCGCGCCACGCGCAGGGGCTGGTCGAACACGTTGAGAACGGTCATGGGCCCCGTGGGGCTTCCCGTGGCGAACCTGGAGGTGTTCTCCAGGGTGTCCACCGCCGCTCCCCAGACGGTGATGCCCGCGCTCTGGAGCTCCCGCCAGAACTCGGGCCACCCGTACCCGTCGAGATTGAGCAGCTGCCGCACGGACCGGTCCACGCGCATGGCCACTTGGGGTCGTGCGTATACGCGGCCGAAGCCCAGCTGTGGGTTGGCGCCCATCTCCGGGGTCTCCCCGGCCTTGGGCATGAGCCCCTCGCCCAGCCCCACCATCAGGGCGTGGTTCTCCGGGAGGTTCCGGGTGAGGTACCAGAGGGACTCTGAGAGGACGTACGCCGAAGCCGCATCGGCGTCCTTCTTCACCCGGTTGAGGGTGACTTTGTCTTGACCGGCTCCCTGACCGTACCGCCCGAAGAGGCGGGTGCCCAAAGCCGTCACCGCCCCGGCCGTGACGAACGCGCGCTCCAGGGCATCGCCCACGAAGGACCGGCTCCGCTCTCCCTGGTCCACCCTTCGCGATTCCACGTCGTCGAGCCAGAGGTGGAAGCGGCCTAGAATGCTACGGGCGTCGAACGCCCACTGGGCGATCTGGTTACGCCGCTCCATGTCCATGGAGGCTCCCGACATGCGCGTGGGGAAACCGAGGGATGGGACCCGGGGAAGGGGGGGGTGGGCAGACCCGATCACGGTGGTGGGGTGGCGTCGTCGTCGCAAGCATCGCCCGTGGCCGCCGACAGGAACTCCCTCCCGGTGGTCATGGTACAGATCTCCTTGGTCGGATCCGCGTCACCGTGCCGACCTGGTCACGACGCCGGCCTCCGCACGATCGGCAGCCGGATCTGGGACGGATGTTCCCTGGAGTGGTGGATGACGTTGTTCGCCACCACACCTGTCGCCTCGTCCCAGCCGTTGCCGCCGGTGTTCATGTTGCGCATGAAGCGAGGGAAGTTGGAACTGGACACCTCGATGCGGATGCTGTGCCCGGGGGCGAACCAATTGCTTGTGGACAGGGGGGAGAGCTCGATCTCGTACGTCCGTCCCGGCTCCATGAAGACCTCCCTGTCGTACCCCTCGCGGTAGCGGGCACGCTGGATGGTCTCGTCCAGGTTGTACGCGGTGCCGTCGGGCGCCACGTCGATGAGCTTCACCGTGAAGTCGGTGTCCTTCACGTCCGACGACACGTGCAGCGTGATCCCGATGGTGCCGGTGACCTCCACGCCTTCGGGGAACGGGTCGGAGGTGTAGACCAGGATGTCCTGACGCTCTTCCATCTCCCTCTGGTCCCAGGCGCCTCCCTGCACCGCGTTCCCGGTGCAGCACACGTTGCCGCCGTGGGAACGGACCGGGTTCATGGGGTCGTACGTGAAGCGGTCCGGGTTGTCCGACCTGGGCGGCCTGGTCGTGAGCCGCCCGTCGCCGTGGAGCGTGTTGGCCTTGCCCCCCGAGTCCAGGTAGTACGTGATCGTCCGCGCCTCGGGAGGCGGCCACGAGTCGGCGCTCTTCCACTGGTTCGCGCCCATGGTGTAGTACCGGACCCGGGGCAGCGTGTCGAGGAGCCCGTCGTCCTGGCCCTTCAGGAAGTGGTCGAACCACCCGTACACCAGGGAGTCGTAGTCCCAACGTGCGTCGCCCACGCTCCGCGCTCCGACCACCGTGTTCTCCGTGGCGCGGGTGTAGGCGCAGTGCAGCGTGGGCGCGATGACCGCGTACTGCCGCGCCCTCGCCTCCGGGCTCACCGCGTTCTTCAGCATGTGGTTGAACAGCGCCAGGTTCGGCCCGGTGGACACGTCGTACCAGGACATGAACCACATGGCCGGCTTGTCGAAGGGCATGTCGTCGTGGTAGAGCCCGCCCTGGTACCACTCGGGGTCGTTGGGCTTGCGCTCGATCATGTGCTCGAAGGGGCCTGTGTTGCCCTGGACGTTCTTCAGGATATCCACGGGCGGCAGGTGCTCCAGCCCCCTGGACCAGTCCACCGGCGGCATCTCCGGCGCGAGGTCGAAGTAGCGCGAGACCTGGGCGAGCTGCTCCTGGGTCAGGTTGTCGGGGAAGGTGGGCCGGATCCCGGTCTGCACGCCGTAGAGCCAGGCGAAGAAGAGCATCTGCTCGGCGCCGCCGCGGTACCAGTTTCCCTGCTCGTACCAGTCGCCGATGCGCCCCACGCCGGCGCCGAAGCCCTGGGCCACCAGGGCGGCGTGGGCCGGGTGGTCGAGGGAGGCCACCGCCATCTGCCATTCGGCGGTGGAGGAGCACCCCAGCGTTCCCACCTTCCCGTTGGACCAGGGCTGGGCGGCCATCCACGCGAAGGCGTCGTAACCGTCGGTGAGGGGCGTGCCCAGGATGTCCCAGTTCCCCTCGGAGAAGAAGCGGCCGCGCTCGTTCATGACCACGTAGGCGTACCCGCGCTGGATGGCGTTCCACGCCGACCGGTACGTCCCGGCGCTGAACCGGCTGTCCCGCCACGAGTTGAAATTGTAGGGCGTGCGGGAGAAGATGACCGGGAAGGGCCCTGGGCCCTTGGGGCGGAAGACGTCGGCGGCCATGCGCACCCCGTCGCGCATGGGCACCATCACCTTCAGCTCCACGACGGCGTTGGCCTCCACCATGGCCTTGAACGCCAGCGGATCCTCCTGGATGAGCTCCTGCGCGCCGAGCGGGGACAGGAGCGCCAGCGCAAAGGTCAGCGCGGCGAGCGTGGCACTACGTGATGCGAGGGTGGAGATGAAGTGCTTCATCGGTTGCTCCGGAGCGTGGGCTGGGTCCAGGCTATTCTGGGGAGGAACCCGCGGCGGGACCAGGGTGGGGCCCTGCCCTGGCCTCCCGGCCCGGCGCGTGCCAGGATGATCCCCGAGTCCGGGACCGATCCCCGTCCACATCGAGGTGCGCGATGCTGAAGTCGCTGGCTTCCAGGGTGCTCGCGGGGCTGGGGCTGGGCCTGGCCCTGGGGATCTGGCTGTCGGGGGTGGAGGCCCCCTGGTCGGGGACGGTGGTGGCCTGGGTCGAGCCCGTGGGGGCGCTCTGGGTCAACGCCATCCGCATGACCGTGATCCCCCTCATCGTGTCGCTTCTCCTCGGCGGGATCGCGGCCTCGGGGGCGGGGACGGCAGCCCGGGTGGGGGGACGGGCATTGGGCTGGTTCGTCGGGCTGGTGGCGTTCACCTCCGGCACGGCGGCCGTGGTGGTGCCCCCGTTCTACCGCGCCCTTGGCGCCGACGGTTGGCAGATCCCGGACATGGAGGGGGCGAGCGCCGCGACCGCCGTCACGCTCCCGCCCTTCCGGGACTGGTTCGTCGGGCTGCTCCCCGCCAACCCGGTCCAGGCAGCCGCGTCGGGAGACATCCTGCCGCTCGTCCTCTTCACCATCGTGTTCGGCCTCGCCGCCACCCGCATCGCCCCCGGGCTCCGGGACTGGCTGGTGCGCGGGGCGCACGCCGTCTCCGAGGCCATCCTGGTGGTGGTGGGTTGGATCCTGGCCACGGCGCCGGTGGGCGTATTCGCGCTGACGCTGACGCTGGCCGAGCGCACGGGGCTCTCGGTGATCCGTGCGGTGGGCGGATTTCTCCTCGTGGTGATCCTCCTCATCGGCGTTGCCATCGCCGTGCTCTACCCTCTGGTGCGCGTGGTCGCGGGGATTCCGGTGCGGCTCTTCGCGAGGGCGTGCGCGCCCGCCCAGGCGGTGGGCTTCAGCACGCGCTCGTCGATGTCCACCCTCCCCATCCTCCTGGAGCAGGCGGAGCGGACGCTGGGGCTCCCCAAGCACGTCACCGGGCTCGTGCTCCCCGCCGCGGTGTCGGTGTTCAAGTACGCCTCGCCCATGACGCGCATCGCGGGGACGTACCTCATCGCCACCCTCTACGGCATCGAGCTGGGGATCGTGGAGTGGGGAAGCCTGGCGGCGTTCCTGGCGGTGCTGTCGTTCTACTCCCCGGGGATCCCCAGCGGCGGCCTCTTCGTCATGGCCCCCATCTACCAGGCCTTCGGCCTCCCCCTGGAGGGGATCGGCGTCCTCATCGCCCTCGACCTGGTCCCCGACATGTTCCTCACCACAGCCAACGTCACCGGGAACATGGCTGTGGCGGCGCTGGTGGCGGGGGCGGGGGAGGAGAAGCGGGCTCCGGCCCTCTCGGAGGGATAGGGCTCCTTGAGCGCGCTGCCGTTCGCCGCCGCCGTCTTCGCCGGCGCCTTCCTGCTCTTCCAGGTCCAACCGCTCCTTGGGCGGTACGTGCTGCCCTGGTTCGGCGGGAGCCCCTCGGTGTGGACGACGTGCGTGCTCTTCTTCCAGGTGGTGCTCCTGGCCGGCTACGCCTACGCCCACAGTGTGGCGGCATGGGCTTCGCCACGGCGCCAGGCGCAGGCCCACGCCGTCCTCCTCCTGGCCGCGGCGGCGACGCTCCCCATCCTGCCGTCGGAGGCGTGGCACCCCCTGCCGGCACAGAGCCCGGCGGCGCGTGTCCTCCTCCTGCTGCTGGCCACGGTCGGGCTCCCGGCGTTCGTGCTGGCCGCCACCGGCCCGCTGGTCCAGAAATGGCATGCAGGACTCGCGCCGGCGCGCCCTGCGTACCGGCTGTACTCCCTCTCGAACGCGGGCTCCCTCCTCGCGCTGCTCAGCTACCCGGTGCTCGTCGAGCCGGTGCTGCCCCGCGCGCAGCAGGCCTGGGCATGGTCCGGGGGGTTCGTGCTCTTCGTGCTCCTCACCGGGTGGTGTGCGTGGGGGATGGGGCGCGCGGTGGTGGGGACCGACAGGGATGGCGAGGTGGAAGCAGGGGTAGGGAGGGAGGCTCCCGCGTCCCGCCCGGCGGAGGAGGCGGCGGCGCGTCCCCCGCTGACCCACGTCCTGCTCTGGGTGGCCCTGACTGCATGCGCGTCGGCTCTCCTCCTGGCCGTCACCAACGCGGTCTGCTACGACCTGGCGGCCATCCCCCTCTTCTGGGTCGTGCCCCTCTCCTTCTATCTGCTGAGCTTCGTGCTCTGCTTCGACTCGCCGAGGCGATACCACCGGGTGCCCTACGTGGTCCTCCTCGTCGTGTCCATCTGGAGCGTGTGCCACCTCGCCGGCACGGGCAACGCCCCGCTGATGCGGCAGCTTCCCGTCTACCTGGGGATGCTCCTGGTGGCGTGCATGGTGTGCCACGGCGAGGCGTACCGCTTGCGCCCCCATCCCCGCTACCTGACCGGGTTCTACCTGGCCATCGCGGCGGGAGGAGCGTTGGGGGGGGCCTTCGTGGCCCTGGTGGCGCCCGTGGTGTTCACCCGGTACGACGAGCTGTATTGGGCCATGGGCGCCACCGTGGTGGTGGCGTGGCTGGCGCTCAGGCCGGACGCGGCCCGGCCCGGCCACCAGCGGCGTCACGCCCGCTTCTGGTACGCGGGTGCGGTGGTGGCGGCGACGCTTTGCCTGATGGCCTGGCAGACGGCGCAGAAGCTGGCCGGTGGCGAGGGCCTGGTGGAGGCCACGCGCAGCTTCTACGGCGCCCTGGCCGTGCACGACCGCGGCGAGGGAGAGGGGGCGTACCGGGAGCTGCGCCACGGCTCCATCGTCCACGGGTCCCAGATCCTCGCGCCGGGCCGCACCCGGACCACTACCGCCTACTACGGCGAGGACAGCGGCGTGGGTTGGGCGATGCAGGCGCTTCCCGCAGAGGGAGCGCGTCGGGTGGCGGTGGTCGGTCTCGGCGTGGGCACCGTCGCTGCGTACGGCCGTCCCGGAGACCTGTTCCGCTTCTACGAGCTGAGCCCCGACGTGGCTCGCGTCGCCCGCCGGCACTTCACATTCCTGGACGAGAGCGAGGCGGAGGTCCAGGTGGTGCTGGGCGACGCGCGCCGCAGCCTGGAGGAGGAGGAGCCCCAGGCGTACGACCTCATCGTGCTCGATGCGTTCAACGGCGACGCCATCCCCGTGCACCTCCTCACCAGGCAGGCCTTCGACGAGTACCGGCGGCACCTGCGGCCGGGTGGCGTCATCGCCGCCCACGTCTCCAACCGGCACGTGGACCTCAAGCCGGTAGTCATCGGAGCGGCGCACCACCTGGGGCTCACGGCGGTGGTGGTGTGGGACAGGAACGAGTCCGGCGAGTGGTGGATCGAGCCCTCCACGTGGGTGCTCATGGGTGGAGGCGGGGACGCCGCTCCCAGGGCCGCCGAGGGCGGAAGGTCCGCACCTCGGGAGAGAGCCATCGATCCGCGCACGGGGGCCCCGGTCGCCGAGCGTCTCTGGACCGACGAGCGCTCCAGCGTGTTCGGGATCCTGATCTGGTAGGTCGGTGGCGGCGGCTAGCTCACGAACAGGTGCTTGGTCGCGAAATCGGGCTCGCTGGTGAGGTTGACGCCGAGCTTGCGGAGTCCGGCCTCGTCGCCCGGCGTGGGCATGTGCGTGAGGTGGACCTCGCATCCGCGCAGCTCCGGGAGGCGCGACACCGCCGCGGCGGCCGCGGGGTTGGAGGTCGCGCTCACGGCCAAGGAGATGAGCGCCTCCTCTGCGTCGAGGCTCACCCGCCGCCCGCCCAGCACCTCGGTCTTGAGGTGCCCCAGCGCCTGGATCACGGAGGGGGGCAGGAGGTCCGTCTCGTGGGGAAGCCCGGCCAGGCGTTTGGCCGCGTTGAGCACCAGCGCCGCGGAGGCGTGCATCAGGGGTGAGTTGCTCCCGGTGACCAGGTCTCCGTCCGGCAGCTCGATGGCGGCGCCGCAGTAGATGCCGTTGTTGCCCTTGCCATTGGCCTGCGCGAGCACCGCCGCCTCGCGAGCCGGGTTCACCACCCGCCGGTGCTCGATGGTGAGGCCCAGATCGTCCATGAGCAGCTCCAGACGCTGGACCGTATCCCGGTCCACGAGGCCCATGGCGTGCTCGCACGCGTAACGGAAGAAGCGGCGCACGATCTCCTGCTCCCCGGCCGCGCGCACCACATCGTCGTCCACGATCCCGAACCCACAGCGGTTCACACCCATGTCCGTGGGGGACTTGTAGAACGACGGCTCGCCGGTGATCCGCTCCACGATGCGCCGCAGAAGGGGGAAGGCCTCGATGTCGCGGTTGTAGTTGACCGCGCGCTCGCCGTGCGCGTCCAGGTGGAAGTGGTCGAGCTGGTTGACGTCCTTGAGCTCGGCGGTGGCCGCCTCGTAGGCGGCGTTGACCGGGTGCTCGAGGGGCAGGTTCCAGATCGGGAAGGTCTCGAACTTCGCGTAGCCCGAGCCCAGGCCGCGCCGGTGGTCGTGGTAGAGCTGGGACAGGCAGGTGGCCAGCTTTCCGCTGTTCGGGCCGGGACCGCTCACCACCACGATGGGCCGGTCGGTCTCGATGTAGTCGTTCGCGCCGTAGCCCTCGTCGCTCACCACCACGTCGATGTCGGTGGGGTAGCCGCGCGTGAACCGGTGCGTGTAGACGCGGATGCCGCGGTGCTCCAGGCGGAGCTTGAAGGCGACGGCGCCGGGCTGCTCCTCGAAGCGCGTGATGACCACGGCGCGCACGGTTACGCCGTGCTCGCGCAGGTCGTCGATGAGCTTCAGGGCGTCGGAATCGTAGGTGATCCCGAAGTCGGCCCGCATCTTCTTCTTCTCGATGTCGCCGGCGTAGATGCACAGCACCACCTCGGCGCGGTCACCGAGGTTCTGCAGCAGACGCAGCTTCACGTTCGGGTCGATGCCGGGAAGCACCCGGGCCGCGTGGTAGTCCCAGACGAGCTTGCCGCCGAACTCGAGGTACAGCTTGTCCTTGAAGATGCCTACACGCTCTTCGATGGCGGCCGTCTGCTCGGCCAGGTACCTGTCGTTGTCGAAGCCGATCCGTCGGGACAAGGCTCTGTTCCTCTTTCGGGCCGCACGGGATCACGATGTGTCGCCCCGGGAGTCGTCCTGCTCCTCCCCGGGAGCCGGCGCACGTTGGCGGTGTGGCCCGAGGCGGGCAAGCCCCGTTGCGATTCCGGGCCGCGCCGGCCGGTAGAGGACCATGACGGATCCCCCCCTCCCCTCGCGGGTGCCGCGCGAGGGCCCCGGGTTTGGAGATGGGGCCGGATCGGACGTAGCTTCGCGCCTCCTTGAGCCCGACACCGAGGACGCGCCCATGAAACGCATCAGCATCATCGGCGCCGGCAACGTCGGCACCAACACCGCTTTCTTCATCGCGGAACAGGGTGCCTCGAAGGTCCTCATGGTGGACATCAAAAACGGCACCGCCGCCGGAAAGGCGCTGGATCTCATGGAGGCGGGCCCGGTGCGCGGGTACGCCTTGTCGATCCGGGGAACCACCGACATCGGGGACATCGCAGGCAGCGACGTGGTCATCGTCGCGGCGCAAGCCGGGGGAGGGGCGGGAGGACCTGTACCGGGACAATGCGTCCACGGTGCGGGCGATCGCGGGGGACATCCGTCGCCTCGCCCCCGACGCCGTGGTGATCAACATGGTCGAGCCCATCGACCTGATGACGGTGCTCATCCAGGAAGCCCTGGAGTGCGACCGATTCAAGGTCATGGGCGTGGGCGGGCTGCTCAGCTCGACCCGCCTCCGCCACCTCGTGAGCCGCGCCTTGGGGGTGTCCCCGCGAGAGGCCACCGCGCTCATCATCGGCCCGCATCACCCGAGCATGACCTTCCTGCGCGACACCGTCCGCGTGTCCGCCATCCCGGCGGCCACCCTCCTCGGGGACTCGGAGCTGGATCGACTGATCGGGGAGGCGCTGAGCGCGGGCGACACCATCCTGGAGATGTCCCAGCGCTCCACCTCGTACTACGCCCCCAGCGCGGCGGCGGCGGCGCTGGTGGACGCCATCGTGTCCGACTCGAAGGCCCTGCTCCCCGTCTCCGTCCGCTGTGAGGGAGAGTACGGCGTGCGGGGGCTGGCCATCGGCGTCCCGGCGTTCGTGGTCTCGAACCCGCTGGACATCATGTGCCACGTGGCCCTGCGAACCACGGGGTTCGACCTGCGCCGGGTGATCGGCATGGCCGGGATCCTGGATTCGACGCGCTTCCGGTTCTTCGTCGCCGAGCACATGGGGTGTGCCCTGTCCTCGGTCCACGCCATGGTGCTGGGTGGTCATGGGGACCAGATGGTGCCGCTGCCGCGCCTGACCACCGTGGGCGGTGTGCCCATCACGGAGCTCATGGACGCGGACACCATCGCCCGGCTGTGCGAGCGCACCCGCAAGGGCGGAGCGGAGGTGGTGGCGCTTCTGAAGACCGGCTCCGCCTACTACGCGCCAGCGGCGTCGGCGGCGGAGATGGTCGAGGCGATCGTCACCGACCGCAAGCATCTTTCGCCCTGCGCGGCATACCTCCGCGGGGAGTACGGCATCCACGACCTGTTCATCGGAGTGCCGGTGATCCTGGGGAGGAACGGGGTGGGGCGGATCATCGAGCTGGATCTGACCGACGAGGAGCGGAAGGAGCTGCTCGTCAGCGCGGACGCGGTTCGCAATGGCGTCGAGGAGCTCGCCACCTTCTTCCAGCCGACCTGAGGGGAGGTCGCGGCGGGCGGCCCCTCCCGTCGGTCAGCACCCGAACAGCTTCTTCACGTCCGGCTTGGTGACCTTCCCCATGGCGTTGCGGGGGAGGTCGGCCACCACCCGCACCTCCTTCGGCACCTTGTAGGGAGCCAGGCGCTCCTTCACGTAGGACCTGAGCTCCTCGGGCTCGGGGGCGGCACCGGGGCGGGCTACCACCGCGGCGCACACCCGATCGCCCCAGTCCGGGTCGGGCACGCCCACGACCGCGCAGTCCGCCACCGCCGGGTGCGAGCGGAGCTCGTCCTCGATCTCCAGCGCCGAGACCTTCTCTCCGCCGGTCTTCAGGATGTCCACGGACTCGCGGCCCAGGATGCGGTACGAGCCGTCGGCGAGCACGGCGCGGTCGCCGGTGCGGAACCACCCGTCCGAGGTGAACGCCTCGGCGGTGGCGTCGGGGCGACGCCAGTACTCGCCGAAGACCCCCGGTCCCCCCACCTCGATCTGTCCTGACGCCCCCTCGGACACGATGACGCCAGCCTCGTCCACGAGGCGCACCTCCACGCCCGGCAGCGGCTGGCCGACGTGTCCTGGCCTCCGCTCGCCGCGAAGGGGGTTGGAGATCCCCATCCCGATCTCCGTCATCCCGTACCGCTCCAGGAGGCGCTGGCCCGTGATCTCCTCCCAACGCTCCAGCGTAGGCACCGGGAGCGCCGCCGACCCCGAGACCATGAGGCGGAGGCCGCGGGCCGCGGCGCTCCAGCGCATCCGTGTGGCCTCGTCCGCCGCTTCCCAAGCGGCGATGAGGCGCCCGTACAGGGTGGGTACGGCCATGAAGAGGGTGAGGTCGCCCCGGGCGATTCGCTCCCACGTCGCTGCCGGCTCGAACTTCGTCAGGATCTGACAGACGGCCCCTGCCCAGAGGGCACAGCTCAGGACGTTGACGATCCCGTGGACGTGGTGGAGGGGGAGGGTGAGGAGGATGTGGTCGTCCCGGGTCCATCCCCAGGCCTCCACCAGCGAGCGCACCTGCGCTTCGTTGTTGGCGTGGGTCGTCACCACGCCCTTGGGCCGCCCCGTGGTGCCGGAGGTGTAGAGCATCATGGCGCGCCGGCTCCCGGCGAGCACCGGAAGGGCCGCCACCGGGCCTTCCTCGATGAACGCAGGGGTTTGGTGCACTTCGAGCCCCCGCTCCGCCGCCACGCCCGCGACCCGGTCCACCAGAGAGGGGTGCACCACCAGCGCCTCGGGGGCGGCGTCATCCAGCACGTACGCCAGCTCCGCCGGCGGGTGGGAGGTGGCCAGGGGAACGGCTACGCCGCCGGATCGCCAGATGGCCCACTGCACGGCCACGTAGTCCCAGCCCGGGGGCACGAGGAAGCACACGCGGGCCTCCTCCATGTCTTCCCGACCGGCGAGGAGGCGATTGGCGGCCGAGCCCGAGGCCTCCAGGAGGTCCCGGTAGGTGAACACGCCCTCGGGGGCGACCACGGCGATGCGGCCGGCGTGGTCGAGGGCGCGGGCGAAGAGAGGGAGAGGCATGGCTCGTGCGGCGCTCCTTTCAGCGTTCGGCGGGGACCAGGCGCACGGAGACCTCGACCCGCCGGTTCCGCGAGCGCCCCTCCCGGGTCCCGTTGTCGGCGATGGGGCTGGCCTCACCCTTCCCCACGGCGGTCACCGCGCCCCCGGCCACGCCACCCTCCAGGAGGAGGCGCCGGACCGCCTCGGCCCGGAGCCGCGAGATGGTGAGGTTGGCCTCGTCGGTCCCGGTGTCGTCGGTATGCCCCTCCACGGAGATCTCCGTGGAGGGGGAACCCGCCAGGATGGCGCCCAGGGCGCGGACCTCCGCCGCCGAGGACGGGGCCACATCGGTGGCGCCCACGGGGAAGAGGGTGCCTCCCAGGACGACGCGGACGAGGCCGTTCGCCTCATCCACGGAGACGAGGGAGGGAGCGCTCGCGGCCCGGGCCCGGAGCGCCTCGAGCAGGGCGTCGCGCCGGCTCTTCTCTTCGGCCCCGGCGCGCTCTTGAACCGCGGCGGCTGTTTGGGCCGCCACCGCCAGCGAGTCGGCGCGGAGTCGCAACGCTCGAGCCTCCTCCTCCGCGCGCTCCCGCGCCTCCGCTTCCTGGCGGAGCCGCGCTTCCAGCGCCTCCACCCGGGCGAGGAGATCGGCTGCGGCCGCGGTATCCGGGGCAACGGCTGCTTCCGGGCGTGCCAGCGTATCCGCCATGGTACCCGCGGGTGCGGCGGCCTCGGGGCGTGGCACGGAGAAGGGCCCCGTGGGCGAACCGGAGCGGGGCGGGAAGACGAGTCGCATCCCGACCTGCACGCTCCAGCGGGAGGTGCTCCCCGCCCAGAGCTTGCTCAGTGCCGCGGTGACGAAGGTGCGACTGGAGGGGTCCGGGCGGTACGCGGCGCCCAGTTGGAGCCCAGGCCCGAGGGAGAGGCCGCCGAACTTGTCGTCCACCACGGCCTCGTCGGCGGGCCGGTCGGCGGAAGAGCGGACCCTGGCTACCGCCAGCAGCCCGCCCACGGTGGGCCAGACGGGCCCCAGGCGGGGGAGGACGGCCGTGACGCCGAAGCCGGCGCCCAACGTGGTCGCGCTCCCCTCCACCGTGTGCCCGTCCGCCTCGGTCTGGAGGCCCTGGCGGGCCATCTCCAGGGACACGAAGGGGATGAGGTTGTCGTTGTCGCGAAGCCTCCCCAGGTGGGCGTCCAGGTGGAGGGCGATCCCGCCGTTGCCGTCTCCCATGGCGCTGCGTCCGAGGCGCGCGTCGAGCGCTCGGAGGAAGGGTTCGGACGCCTCGTCCCCGAGTCCGGCCCCGGGTGCGCCGGAAAGCACGTTCACGGTGGTCCTTCCGCCTGTGAGCGCCCCGGCGGTCTGTAGGACCATGCTCTCCCGGATCAGCCGGGTGAGCTCCTCCACCTGACGTCGGAGCTCCGCCACGGAAGGCTCGGCCACGGGCACCCCGCCCGTCACGGGACCGCTGGGCACGATGCCCGGAGCCACGCCGGCGGCGGCGCCGCTGTCCGGGGCGACCGGCACCGTGAGGGTCTGGAGGCGCCCCAGGACCCGCGCCTGCAGGGCGGTGCGCGCCGAGTCGGAGAGCACGACCTCGCCCCCGCCGATCATGCGGATGAGCTCCTCCTGCACCGCCGTGCCCACCGCCGCCGAGTCCACGCCTCCGCCGACGGGGAGAGTGCGCCCGCCGGGGCCGTAGCGGACGTAGACCTCGCCTTCCTTGGGCACCGGGATGGCCAGGAGCCGTCCCGAACGGTAGTCGGTGCTGTCCTCGGGCGCCGGGCTGTCGGCGACGGGTGCGCGCCGTGATTCCCGCTGGCCGAAGACGAGGACGGAGATCCCTCCGGTGAGCGCGAAATTGTGCCGCAGGTCGGATGTGGAGGAGGCATCCTCCAGGGCCCCCGACGTGGTGATGTGGTCCCGCAGCGCCAGCGTGATCCGGGTGCGGTCGTTCACGGGGATCCCCAGTCCCGCGCCCACCACCAGCGCGTTCTGGTCCTCCACGTCGATGCCCGTGTCCTCGCGGTAGTCGTCGGAGAAGCGCGTCTGCCCCAGCCCCACCAGGAGGTGGGGGGATGCGCCGGTGACCTTCCCGACGTTGAACTGGAGCTCTCCGGTCCAACCCCAGACGCCACGGAAGTCCTCGAATCCGTCCGTCACGCCCCGGAAGTACTGGCCGCGGACTCCGAAGTAGGGCCCCAGGTCCAGCCCCGTCCGCAGACCGACGGTGGGCTGGTCGTCCAGCCCCAGGGCATCGTCGAAGCGGAGCACTCCCACCTGCGGCTCCAGGGGGATCATGAGCCCCTCGGCGTCGCCCGAGAGGAGGCGCCCGATCCCCTGGTCCACGTCGTCGGCGTGCGCGCTGCTCCGCCCCCCGCTCGCTCGAACGCCGAAGGAGGCGGAGACCCCGAGGGCGCTCCGCGTCACGCTCCGCTCCGGGTCCTCCGCCGGGAGGGCATCCGCGGGCGCGAGCAGGGACCGGTCCAGGCGCAGGCGCACGTTCTCCACCAGCACCTGACCGTCCAGCCACGGTGCGAGCCTCAGGTCCAGGCCACCCCCGAACCCCACCTGGATCTGGCGGACGCGCTCCCGCCCCTCGGGCTCCAATTCCAGGACGCCGCCGTCGGCGGAGAGGACGGGCGCCACCCGCCCGGCGCCCAGACGGAAGAGGACCCCGGACGACCAGAGGGAGGCCTTCACGCGATTCTCCCTCAGCGAGCTGTCGAAGGGACGGTAGCCCGACGTCCAGAACGCCGTGCCCACGGTGCCCGCGGTACGGTACGAGCCCCTGAGCGTCACGTATCGCCCGAACCCCAGGCTCAGGCCGCCGCCCAGGAAGGTCGCGTCCTCGATCCCCACCTTCTCCTCCCAGCGTACCGCGGAGGCCTCCGGGGCCACGCGGACGGTGAGCCCCTGCGCGATGAGGGCGGCGGGGGTCAGAAGTGCGGCGGCCAGCGCCGCCGCGGCATGGCGGAGCCCCGACGGGGCGGCGTGGGGAGGCATGGTCACCTCAGGACGGGTTGGGAGCGAGCCAGTGTGTGAACCACTGCCGCAGCCGGCCGAGACGGTCCACCAGGAGCCAGGGCTCGCCGGTGCGCGACAGGTCGTGGTTGGAGCGCGGGTAGCGCACGAACTCCACGCTCACGCCCTGCTTGCGGAGCGCCATGAACCACTGCTCGGCGTCGGTCATGGGCGTGCGGTGGTCCTCCTCGGACTGCACCATGAGCGTGGGCGTGCGCACCTGATCCACGTACTTGATGGGGGAGAGATCCCAGTACAGGTCCGGGTTGTCCCAGGGCTTTCCGTAGAACTCGAACTCGGTGAGCCCCTGCGCCTCCGAGGTGCCGTACCAGGAGAACCAGTTGCTGATCATCCGGTCGGTCTGGGCGGCCTTGAAGCGCTGCGTCTTCGTGGTGACCCATGCGGTCATGAACCCGCCGTAGCTCCCGCCCGTGACGCCGAGGTTCGAGGCGTCCACGTCGGGGCGCTGGATGGCGATGTCCACCGCCTTCATCAGGTCCTCGTAGTCCTCCCGTCCCCACCGCCCGCGGGTGGAGTACGTGAAGTCGGCGCCGTAGCCGCCGGAGCCCCGGGGGTTGGTGTAGAGCACGAACATCCCGGCGCCGGTGAGGTTGTGGAACTCGTCGAACCACCCCTCGCCGTAGGCCGAGTGGGGCCCGCCGTGGATGTAGAGCACCAGGGGATACTTCTTGCCTGCCTGGTATCCATGGGGGAACTGGAGCCACGCCTCGATCTCCAGGCCGCCCACCGACGTGTACGTGAAGCGCTCCGCCTTGGGCCAGGCGATCTCGGCGTTCAGCTCGTCGTTGAACCCGGTGAGCTTGCGCTCACCCTTCCCGTCGATGCCGGCGACGAAGAGCTCGGTTGGGCTGTCCACCGACGTGGCCACGAAGGCCACCGTCTTGTGCGCGGCGTCGTAGGTGAACCCGCGGATGGCGCGCCGCCCGGAGACGACCTCCTTCATGGTGCCGCTCTTGGGGTCCACATGGAAGAGGGCCGTGCGGCCGCCCACGGAGGCCGACATGGCCATGAGCCCGTTCTTCATCCACACCGCGCCGTTGGGCTCGTACTGCCAGCTTCCCAGGATGTTGCGGGGTTCCCCGCCCTGGGTGTCCACCACCCAGATCCTGCCGCTGGACGTGCGCGTCAGGCTCGACTCGAAGGCGATCTGCTTCGAGTCCGGAGACCACACGATCCCGCCTTCCGTCCCGTTCTGCGTGGTCAGTCGCCGGGGCTCGCCCCCGCCGGCGGGGATGACGAAGATGTCGCCGTCGTTGCGCGGCGCTTCGTCCCGGGCGGCGTCGTAGGGGAGGCGGGCCAGGGAGTCCCGCTCGGCCTGCACCGCCGAGTCCGGGCGCAGCGCCGGGTCGGCGACGAACGCGATCCACTTGCCGTCCGGGGACACCACCGCGTTCCTGTGCGAGTAGAGGGCGTCGGTGAGCTTCGTCTTCGCGGTGTCGCCGAAGGCCTGCTTCCAGATCTGGGCGGCCTCCCACTTCCGGGCCTCGCGGCGGCCGGGGACGAAGCCTCGGCCGTTGGCCTTGTAGGGGAAGTCGAGGAGGTGCATCCCGTCGAAGCGCTTCGCGTCCACGGGCGCGGTCACGGCGGAGAAGGGGGGACGGGCCATGGGCTTCATGCGCGCGAACGGGTCGGCCTTCTCCTCGGCCTCCTTGCCCTCCTTGGCGGCGGCGCCACTCGCCGTGTCCGCCTCGGTCCACACGGCGAAGCCGCCGCCGGTGGGCACCGAGCCCTCGGGCCAGTCCTTCATCTGGAAGGCCTCGCCGGAGGGGGAGCGGTCCATGCGGAGCACCCAGGTGCTCCCCTCTCCTCCCTCGCGCCGGGACGTGAAGAAGAGGTACGCGCCGTCGTGGGACCAGCGGGGGTTGGAGCTCTCGGTGCCGGGGGAGGTGAGGCGCACGGGCTCGCCGCCCGCGGTGGCCACCATCCAGATCTCCGAGTGCCTCTGGTTCTCCTCCTCGTCCACCGTGGTGACGGTGAATGCCACCCAGCGGCCGTCGGGGGACATGGCGGGGGAGGAGAGGTTGGTGACCCGGTACCAGTCCTCCGGCGTGAATGCCCTCCCTGCCGGCGCCGGCGCGCCGGCGTCCTGGGCGAAGGCTGGGGTGGCCAGGGTGAGGAGGGCTGCGAAGAGGAGGAAGGAGCGGCGCATGGCCAGATCTCGGCTGGATTGGTGTGCGGGAGTGCTGTCGGGCACTCACGCGACGATAGAGAAAGCACGACGCGCGTGCCAGGCCTCCACGCCCGCGGCGTCTCCGCCCCGACTTCGCCGCCCTACTCCAGCGCCCGCGCCTTCCGCCCCTGCGCCACCCCCAGAACGAGAGCTACGGCGAGCCACGCGCCGGCCACGGGCACGTTGAGGAAGGCGATGGCGCCGAGACCCAGCCCCGCAGCCACCAGCCCGTCGTACGACCAGGCGCCCACCTGGTCGCCTGCCCGGTAGACGAAGGTGTCGATGAGGTTCTTCGCCTTGTACTTGTCCTCGCGGGGGATGACGGTGTACAGGGCCTCCATCGCAGGCTTCATCATCCCGTAGTTCCAGCCGCGCCGGAGCACCTGGACCGCCATGATGGCCACCAGCCCCGGGTGGAAGCCGATGACGGCGAATCCCACCGCGGTCACCAGCGGGAGGGTGGCCAGGGCCCACCCGAGCCCCAGCCACTTGACGATGCGGCCGGTGAGGAAGAGCTGCGTCAAGAGGGCCAGGAGGTTCACCCACAGGTCGATCTGCGCGAAGAAGGACGTCCTGGCGCCCGAGTCGGCGAAGCTCCGGGACACGATGTCGGCCTGCTGGAAGTACAGCGCCGTGGACGTGATGGTGAACAGCAGCATGTACAGGACGATGCCGAGCAGATAGGGGGACCTGGCGGCCCTCGTGATCCCCGCCAGGACACTCCCGCCGATGGGGACGTACTCGTCCTCGCGCTTGCCGATCCCCAGCTCGGTGACCCACCCGCCCAGCCGGTGCACGCACCACACCGCGGCCTCGAGGACGAACGCCGACACCAGAAGGAGGTTCACCGGCCCCAGTCCACGTGCCAGCACCGCCGTGATGGCCGAGCCGGTCATGGCTCCCAGCGTCCCGCCCACGGCGATGAACCCGAACAGCCGCTTTCCCTGCTCCGAGCGGTAGATGTCCGCCATGAACGCCCAGAACACCGATACCACGAAGAGGTTGAAGACGCTGGTCCAGTTGAAGAAGACGCGCCCCACCCACACGTCGGCTGCGTCGGGCAGCACGCGCATGAGGAGGAAGAAGACCACCAGGTTCAGGCTGAAGAACCGGTAGGCGATGGGGATGAACTGCCGGCGGGGATAGCGGGCCACGATCCAGGTGAAGAGCGGGTGGGCCATGAGGGTGCCCGCCAGCGTCCCGGCGAAGAGCCACGCCAGGTTCTCTACCCCGCCCCGCACCCCCATCTCGTCGCGGATCGGCCGCAGGATGTAGTAGGCCGTCAGCACCAGGAAGAAGTAGAGCGCCGAGATCAAGAGGATCTTGACCTCGTGGGGCTTCACGTCCACGAGCCTTCCCAACGCGGACGCGAAGGGGGGCGGAGGGTCGGAGGCTCCGGATCCCTTCCCGGCGTCGCCGGGCGGGGCCGGCGGGCGGGGGTCAGGACTCATGGGACCTCCGTGGAATGGGAAGGGGGACCAGGCCCCAATGGACCCGGTCCCCCCCGTCATGTGCAAGCCCGCACGGGGCCTCGCGGCTCAGGCTCAGGTGAAGCCGCTGTGTCCGCACCCACCCGAGGAATGCCCGCTCCCGCCCGAGTGGGACCCGGCAATGACGTTCACCGCCGTGAACGTCCGCTCCACCCGGGTGGAGCCGCAGGCCGTGCACACGCGCCCCTGGCCGTCGGCATACGCGGACATCGAGAGGCGCACCTCGAAGGAGGCGCCGCAGTCCTGGCACACGAAATCGTAGCTTGGCATATGAATTAATATAGATAAATACATATCACACGCCAAGGGCCACGCGTGAAGACGTCCGAAAGGGGGACGGGCTCGGGCTCAGCTCTTCTTGCTCGTCTTCACGAACACGCCCGAGAACACCCGCTCCACCCTGGTGCTCTTGCACTTCGGGCACTTGGGCCTGGCCTTCTCGTGCGCCGAGATCGTCTGGACGATCTGAAAGGCGCGCCGGCAGGCCTGGCAGCGATAGTCGTAGGTCGGCATCGTGATCACCTCGTTGTTGTCCACATGCTAATTCCTGACTGGGCCCGAATGGGTGGCCAGTCTATTCTTGACCTTCGATGTAGTGGTCCGGGTAGTACTTCCGTAGGCACTCCGGGCACATGCCGTGGCTGAACTTGGCGTCGGTACGCCGCGCCACATAGACTTCGACCTGACTCCAGGAACCCCGCTCGTCGCGGATCTTCTTGCAGCCCGCGCAAATGGGGAGAAGGCCGCTCAGGGTCTTCACGCTGGCCAGCGCCTCTTGCAGGCTCGCCATCAGAGCCTCGCGCTGAAGTTCGGCCTCCTTGTGCTCCGTGATGTCCTGGATCGTGCCGTGCATCTTCAGGGGGCGCCCCTCGGCATCGCACTCCAACTCGCCCAATCCGTGTACCCAGCGTTCGGACTGGTCGTCGTGTCGGACGATGCGGTATTCCTTGTCGAACGGTCGCCCCTTACCAAGAACCTCGTTCTGCAGGAAGTCCACCATCATTGCGCGGTCGTCCGGGTGGAGCAGGGCCGCCCATCCTTCCACGGAGCGCACGTATGCCTGGTCTATCCCAAACACCGTGTCCAGCATGTCCGAGCTTCTCCAGGAACCTGTGAGGGCATCCAGGACATAACTGCCCAAGCCCGCGATACGCTGCGATTCTCTGAGCATGTGTTCGCTCTCGCGGAGCGCGTCTCCCGTCCGCTTCCGCTCGGCGATCTCCACTCTCACCCGCTGCATCGCATGGGCGAGATCTCCGGCCCGAGTCGTGGCTTCAATCCGCAGGCTGGTCTGCTGCATCTGGAATGCGTACTTGCGGAGCTGGCCAACCTGTCTCTCCAGGAAGACATCCGCGCTGTCGCGGCTCAGCGCCTCATCCGGTGTGCCGGATTCATGACGTGCGGGGAGATGCTCAGCGAGGTGCCTCCGGTATGAGGCTTCCATCGAGCGCACCTTGGCACCTGCACCCCAGCGGTCATAGCACACATAGGCTTGCTGCCAGTATTCATGCGCGAGCTGTTCGTTCCCGCGTTCCAGCCAGAATGCGGAAGCCCGTTCATTGGCCATGCCTTCCCACTGCACGAACCCGCCGGCCCGAGCTGCTTCCACCGCCCTGTCATAGAGCTGCATGGCTTCAGCCGGCCGCTGGTCGATCTTCGCCAACTCGGCCGCGGCAAGCAGGTGCTTGTGTTCGAAGTTGTCGGGGCAGTTTTCGGCCCAGATGCGAAGCCTGCCCATCATCTGGTCCAGTTCCGCTCGCCACCTGGACTGCCGCGCTTCATCCGCCCTTGCATGGAGCGCGGTGAGAATCAGCACCCTCGCGAACACGTGTTCGGGCCAGGGCAACAGCCCCTGGGTCCCCACCGTGTAGATCAGCGGCTCGGTCTTGTCGGACAGCTCCAGCGCAGCATCAGGGTTGCCGGACACCAGGAGGGAGAAGGTCTTGAGAACCTGGTATATGCAGGTGACCTGGATGTTGCAATGCGCCTCGACGCGCTGCAGAAACTCCCCTTCCGACCAGGCGTCGTTCCCATTCACCACTGGACCTTCGCCTGACAGGAAAGAGAAGATGTTCAGCCCGCCGTCCAACAGGTCTATGGCCCATTGATTGACGTGGACCCGGCTGAATTCGAGCGACCGCTGCGTCTCCTGAATCAGGCCCGCCAGCGGGACACCCTGGTAGAACCGGCAATACATGTCGTGGCCGAAAGCATAGGCGGCGTACTGCAGATTGCCCGACCGCAATCCGATGTCGTACGCATCCGCATAGTCCTGCGTGCCGTACCTGAGGTGCTTGAACCAGTGCCGGATCGAACTGCCGATCATCAGATGGAACACGCTCTGGTGGGACGGCGCTCGGAACGTGCCGGTCATGAGACGCGTCGCCAGCTCACCGAACTCCCTCGCCGTGGCGTAGTCGCTGTCCACCCACCCCAGAAGCCCGCCGAATGCCGTGTGGCTGTACCCGACCTGCGGGATATTGCCGTAGCGCAGCGTGAGGTTGACCACCTTCGGGACGATCACGCCCCAGAGCCGCTGGTCCGACCGGTAGCAGGGTGGCCCCATCGTGATCAGGATCTGTGACGCCATGAGCATCTCAGGATGGCTCATGACCGGCAGTTCGGTCAGCGAGGAGACCAGGCGGCCCCCCAGTTCGTGGCGCACCTGCGCGATCTCATCGTTGCGCGCCTCCTCGTATCCTCTCTCCGGCAGGTTGATTCCCAGCGCGGCCAGCGCCTGTCGTCCTGTCGCGATTGCCTCCGCATACCTGGCCAGCAAGGTGTATTGAACGATGAGCACGTTGAGGGCAGCCGCCTTCTCTATTGGCGTCCCGGCACGGGCCACGGCCCGCCGGACGCAATCCTCACCCTCGGCGCGGCTTCCCTCGAGAAACTCACACGTTGCTCGCTCAGTCAGGAGCTGCATCATCAATTCGTGAGAATTGCGCCACAGCTGTGGAGCGAGTCCGGGGACTTCCAGGACGCTGCTCGCCGCCCGGTAGAACTCAAGCGCTGAGCGGTAGGCGGTGGCAGCGTACGCCTGGCGCGCAGCGGCGATGTTCAACGCCACGAGCCTCGCCTGCTCCGCAGCATCCTGCATGAGGTGACGCCCCGCGTTCAGGTCGCTCACAACCTCAAACAACCTCTGGGCAAGCTGGTCCGGACGAAGGCTGGCCAGCAACAGTCTGCCGATCTTCAGGAGGATGTGCGGACGCTCCGCCGGCTCGATCAGCGAATGCGCCGCTTGTTGCACCCGGTCGTGCAGGAACGAGCAAGTCGTGGGGACATCACCATCCTCCGCAGGACGGTTGCTCCCGTCACCGGTCAACGGCAGGAGCAGAGTCGCTGCCTGACCCGAGAAGAGCAGCGCCAGGCACTCCCGGGGATCTCGTCCGCTGACGATGCTCAGGGTGTCCAGGTCAAAACGATTGCCGAGGCAGGAGGCCAAAGAGAAGAGACTCTGGCTGTCCTCATCCAGGCGGCGGAGTCTCAGGACGAACAGCTCGGCCAAGTCGCCGGGCAGGTCCCCCCCCGTCGATCAGGCCAGTCCGCCATCGCCAGCAATTTCGAGCCTTGTCGAACCAGATCAAATCGAATTCGTGGAGAAAGCTGAGGAACGACCGCACGAAGAACGGATTTCCCAGCGTCTTGCCGTAGATGAGCGCCGTCAGTTCCTCGACGTCTGCCGCGGCGGGTTGCAGCGTGTCAGCTACCATCTCCTGCACATCGTGCGCGGTGATGTTCTCGACGTGAAGCACCTCGACAGGGACGGCATGACTCCGGAGATCGTCTATCGCGATCATCAGCGGATGGCCGGAGCGCACCTCGCTGTCCCGGTAGGAGACGATCACCACCAGGTAGCGCAGGGTGGTTCCTACCTCCAGCTGCCTGAGCAGGTCACAGGATGCGGCGTCGGCCCATTGCCAGTCATCGAGGAACAGCACAAGGGGATGTTCCGGCCAGCAGACGACCTTCAGGAAATTGCGACACACGCCGGCGAATCGGTGCCGGGCTTCCTGCGGGCTGATGTCCTCCAGGGGTGGCTGCGCTCCGAGGAACGCCTCGAATTCCGGGACGAGGTCCACCAGCACCTGACCCAGGCTCCCGACTGCCTCGATGATATCGGCCTTGAATCGTGATCGTTGCTGCTCATCCCCGGACTGCAGTTCCCGGCACAGCTCCGCGAGCGCCTGCCGAAACGCGAAGTAGGGGATGTTCTGCTGGTATTGGTCGAACTTGCCCCTGATGAAGAATCCGTTTCTCTCCCGAATCGGCACCTGAAGCTCTTGCACCAGCGCGGTCTTTCCCACTCCGGACAAGCCGGGAACCAACAGGATTTCGCCATGACCGCTGCTGATGCGCTCGAATGACGCGAGCAGCGTGGCCATGTCCCGGTCGCGCCCGTACAGCCTGTTCGAAATCGTGAGTTGATCCATGGCGTCCTCCTGGGCGAGTGCGAGCCGCTCACCCGCCCGGATGGAACAGGTCCGCATGATGAGCATGGCTAGACTGCGCAGGGACGTCTATCGCCCAAAGGGAGTAACCTCCGGGCTACAGGCGGTCGGCAGGGAGACCTTGGGCTTTGGCACCGATCAGACTAGCCTTGGTACAGGGCCGACCCGGCCCGGAGGACGCCCGACGATGGAAGAGAGGATCACAGGCAGCTGGCCCGGCGGGCCGAAGCGCGAAAGCGATCCGCGGAAGCGAACCCGCCCGCCCCGACTCCGGCGGGTGGAGGACCTCGAGGCGGCGCTCGCTGCACGGTCGCTTCGAGCGAGGCGCAGGGCCAGGTCTAGGCGGATCGTGCTTGGTTTCGCGTTTTCCCTGGCGATCGCGGGCAGCATCGGTTGGGTTCTGGGCAAAGCCAGCCACAGAACCGCCGAGGACGTGAGCGCCGAACACGCCACCGCCAGGCGGCGGGATCTGGACATCTCCGCCGAGGTCAACCGCACCCTCCTCGAGCTTTGGAAGATGGAGAACGTGCAAGCCGCCCGGAACGGCGGCCGAATCCGCTGACAGCCGGGGAGAAGCTGACCTTGAGCAATCGCATCGGCTGGCAGGACCTGCGTTCGATCAGCGCCCAGCGCGGTCGGGTCCTCGTGGTGGAGGACGAGCCCGAACTGCGACGCGTTCTGCAGAAGCTCATCACCGGGTTCGGCTACACCGTGCACGCGGCCGGGTCGGCCGAGGAGGCGGACCTCTGCCTGACTGCCGGGCGCTTCGACGTGTGCCTCCTCGACATCGAGCTTCCCCGCATGAAGGGCGTGGAGTTCCTGAGCTGGGCCCTTAAGCGCGATCCGGAGTTGGCCGTGATCATGGTGACCGGCCTCGACGCTCCCGAGCTGGCTGTCGAGTGCATCAAGGCGGGCGCCCGCACGTACTTGGTGAAGCCGGTGACGGGGGCCTTCCTCAAGCTCGCGCTCCAGGACGCGGTGGCGGTCCGGCGCATCCTCGTCGAGCGCAACGACCTCGCGAGCGGGAACTGACCGAGAACCATGTCTCGAATCCTGATCGTCGACGACAACATGGAATTCAGGCGGGGACTCGGCAAGGCGCTTCGCCAGCATGGCTACGATGTCACGGAGGCCCGGGACGGCCGCGAGGCCATGGTCCTCCTTCGCGAGAATCCCCAGGATCTCGTCATCACGGACATCAATATGCCGGAGATGGATGGGATCGAGGTCCTGAATGAGCTGCGGGTAACCGACACTCCGGTGCCCGTCATCGCCATCTCCGGAGGCGGTCGCGTCCCCAAGGCCTTCCTCCTCGGCAACGCCAGCATCCTCGGGGCGGTCGAGACCATCGAGAAGCCGTTCGAGCTCGCCGCCCTCCTCGGGATCATGGAGCGGCTATTGGCGGGCGGCCCGGGCCAGGAGTGATCGACCCGTCAGCGTTTCGGTTCGCGCATGGGCTCAACCGGGACCTTCACCCTGAGCCGGGTGCCGCCTCCGGGCCGCCGCTCCACATCGACCGTTCCTCCGAGCCGTACTGCCCGCTCCCGCATCCCGATCAGGCCGAACGATCCGTGGCTCTGCGTCTGCTCGTCCGTGATCCCGATCCCATCGTCGAGGACTTCGAGCACGAGGTCCTCTCCCGCCACGCGCAGGCTGACGTCCACCCGATTCGCCTGGGCGTGCTGCCTCACGTTCGCCAGGGCCTCCTTGAGAATGCGGTAGACCACCAGGTCACGCTCCGGGAGAGCCTGCAGGGTGCCGACTCCCACTACCAGAACGATCTCGGTTCTCCACCGCTCCTGGTACTCCGACACTTCGGCCTCGACCGCAGCCTGGAGTCCGAGCACATCCAGTATCGGGGATCGGAGTTCGCTGGACATGCGGTTCACTCGGTCCACGGAGTCTTGGGCCAACTCGATCATCGAGTGCAGATGACCGGCCAACTGCTTCTCTCCTGCCGGGAGGCCAGCCTTGACCATGGCCAGATCCATTCTCATGGCCGTCAGATTCTGACCCACCTCGTCGTGCAACTCGCGGGCCAGCCTCGTCCGCTCTTCTTCACGGATGTCGTCCAGTCGGGCGGTGAGGCTACGTAACTGGTCGCGGGACATTCTCAGCGCGTCTTGCATGTTCCTGCGGTCGGTGATGTCGCGGAAGGTCCAGATCCTCCCGTAGTGGTGCCCGTCACGTCCGACGACCGGAGCCGAGTATCGGTCGAGCACCGTCCCGTCCACGAGTTCGACCTCGTCCCGGCTGGTCTCGTCCGGGTGATGGTAGAGGTACGTCACGAGCTGGACGAAGCGCTCAGGGTTCTTGGTCGCATGCATGACGTGTTGGACCTGCCTCTGGTCGTCTGGATCGTCGGCGATTGCGCGTGGGATCTTCCACAGGTCGACAGCCCGCTGATTCTGCAGGATCTTCTTGCCGTGTTCATCGACGATCAGGATGCCGTCGATCGAAGCTTCGACCTGAGCGTTCAGGAGCGCCCTCTCGTGGCGGAGAGCCTCCTCCACGCGCTTGCGCTCGGTGATGTCCCGCTCGATGGAGATCCCGAGCAGCCGCCCGCCCACGGTGAGCTCATGCACGGCGGCTTCGACGCTGAAGACCGAGCCGTCCTTGCGCCGGTGCTCCGCCTCGAAGGTGGATCTGGTCTCTTGGACGCGATCCGCGATCCTCCGAACCTCGACTTCGGGCGAATCAGCTGCATTCACCATGCTAATGGGCTTGCCGACCAGCTCGTCCCGTGGGTAGCGAAGAGCGCGCAGGGCGGATTGATTGGCGTCCCGGATGATCGGCAGTCCGTCGGGGACCATCTCCAGCACAAGGATGATGTCGTTCGCCTGTTCGAAAAGCGCCCGATACTGTTCCTCACTCTCCCTCAGCGCCTCCTCCACCCGCTTGCGCTCGGTGACGTCCTGGTAGACGGCCACGACTTCTCCGCCTGGTAGGCGATAGACGTCGTTCTCCCGCCATCCCTGAATGCGACTGTCGTGGTATGCGGTGGTAGGGACATGTTCAGGGTTTCCCGTGCGCCAGACGCGGCGGAAAGCGTCCAGTAGCCCCATTTGCACGACACCGGGGAAGACCTCGGTCACCCGCTTGCCGAGCAGCTCCTCTCTGCGGATGCCCCCGGTCTTCTCGCCAGCGGGGTTGAGGTCCAGGAAGATGAAATTCTCTCCATCATCCACCGCTTCGTAGACCGCCATCCCGCTGGCGGTGTTCTCGAATACCCCTCGGAACCGCGCCTCGGATTCCCGTAGCGCCGTCTCCGCCCGCTTGCGCTCGGTGATGTCGCGGGCAACGGTGTGCATGTGTCGCGTGTTGCCGATGACGACCCGCCGGCTGTTGAACTCGGCGGCCACCTTCGTGCGGTCCTTCCGCAATATGTCGGCTTCCGTCAGGGCCTCCTGTCCATCCAAGATCGGAGCGTGGTGGGCAGCGAAGACGTGCCGATCCGCCTCTTCGTGCAGATCAGGGATTCGCATTCCCAGCAGCTCTTCCTCCGAATATCCAGTGAGTTCACACGCAGCGGGGTTGACCAGCACGAAGCGCGAGTGCTCGTCGCTGATGAAGACCGCGTTCCGAGACCCATCGACAATGGCCTGGAGACGCTCCAGCGAGTCCCTCTGCGCCGCCAGCTCTTGGATCAGCTGCGCCTTCGTCATGCGTTCGTGGTGCGTCATCATGCACACTCCGACCTGGGTCGCGACGCCGGGACCGGCGTGATCGCGACATGGCGTCGTGTTCCTTGGCCGTGTCGGCGCTATCTGCACGGCTCCCCCGAGGGAGCACCGTTCCCCCTCGGATTGTGGTCGGAGGATGCTCCGACCTCGGGGGCGTGGCCTGGGCAGGTGGGATGCGCCCGACGGTCCTGCAAGTTGGGACGTTGGCGGGTTGCCGGCCAGGGCGTTTTCCCGAGCGCCATGCGCCGGCCAACGTCCTGGCGTAAACGGTTCGTTCCCGGAATATTGGAACACCCCCCCCTAGGAGGCTAAGCATGGGGCAGATCGCCGTCCGCAAGAGGGTACGGGTGTAAGTGCGGGGCTTGGCGTTGGGCCGCTGGCTGGACACCCTCTCCGCCAGGATCACCCTGGTGGTGATGGGAATCCTCCTGGCCTTCTCGGCGACCCTGGGCGGTGCGGTGTACACCGTCACCGCGGGGTGGCTCACCAGCACCGGCGAAGACAGGCTGGAGGCCCTGGCTGCGGCTCGCCAGATGGCCATCGAGGTCCAGGTGGCCAGGTACAAGGACGCCTATACGGCTTTTTTGTCCCCCAATCTTGCCGGTGAGCTGCGAGTCCTGTTGCGCACTCAGGGGGAGCTGTCCGAGACCGCCCGCGCTGCCCTCGCCGTGGATCTCGCGCGAAACCTTCGGACCTCGGAGTCGCTGGAATCGGCCTTCCTCCTGGGGCCGGAGGGACAGATCCTCGCGTCCTCCCGAGCGCCTGACGAGAGCGACACCCTCGGAGCCCGCACCCTCCATGACGCCCTTCTCAAGCCGTTGCTGTCTGCTCCGTACCGCGTCCGGGAAACGTGGTACGTGGATGTCGCCGGCCCCATCGTGGGGGAGGACGGCACCGTCCTGGCCGTGCTGCGCCTGAGAAAGAACGCCGAGAACCTCCTGGCCATCACGGGGGACCACCGGGGATTGGGTGAGACCGGTGAGTACGTGCTGAGCATGCGCGTGGGAGACCAGATCCGCATCCTGCTTTCCACGCGCTTCGTGCCGGATCCTTCGCTGCTGGAGCCGGTGGCGGTGACCAGCACCGTGGCCGTGCCCATGATCGCCGCGACGTCGGGGCAGTCCGGCCAGGTGGTGGCCAGGGACTATCGAGGCGTGCGGGTCCTCGCCTCGTACCGTCCCATCGCCGGCACCTCCTGGGGGATGGTGGTCAAGCAGGACATGGACGAGATCCTTGCCGACGCCCGGCGCGTCCTGCTGACCCTTCTTCTGGCCCTCGCGGGGCTCCAGGTTGCGGCCCTAGCCCTGGTGTTCCCCTTCGTGCGGACGTTGACCCAGCCGCTGCGCATCCTGGAACAGGCCACAAGGAGGGTGGCGGCCGGTGACCTGGGCGCGGAAGTGCCGGACGAGGGCGCGGAGGAGTTGAGGGCGCTTGGCACGGCTTTCAACGCCATGGTGAGGAGCCTGAGCGACGCCCGGGGCGAGGCGTCCCGGCACGAGGAAGAGATGGAGAGCTTCTCCTACGCGGTGTCCCACGACCTGAAGGCGCCCCTGAGGGCGGTGAACAGCATTTCCACATGGCTGGAGGAGGACCTCGCAGGCAAGCTGGACCCCAAGAGCCTGGAGCACCTCAGGCTCCTGCGGGAGCGGGTGGGAACCATGAACGCCCTCATCGACGGTCTCCTGGAGTACTCCCGCGTGGGGCGGGTGACCCGGCCCGAAACAAGGGTGCCGGTGGAGGATGTCGTCTCCGGGGTCCTCGAGGTCCTCCCGCCCAGGGAGGGAATCCAGGTGAAGGTGGCGAAGCCCCTTCCAGAGATGTATGCCGACCCCGTGCGTCTCGCTCAGGTCTTCCAGAACCTCATCGGCAACGCCCTCCAGCACCACCCCGGTCCCGAGGGGACCGTGGAGATCTCCTGCCAGGATCGGGAAGACGCATGGGAGTTCTCGATCCGGGACGACGGGAGCGGGATCGATCCCCGGTATCATGAGAGGGTCTTCGGGATATTCCAGGTCATCGAGCGCCGCCCCGGAACGGAGAGCACCGGCATCGGGCTGGCGCTGGTGAAGAAGATCGTCGAGGACCGGGGTGGGGAGATCTGGGTCGAGTCGGCGGGGATCCCGGGCGAAGGCACTTTCTTCCGCTTCACCTGGCACAAGAGAATGGAGGACAAGTCATGAGGGCCCATGCACGGATTCTCCTGGTGGACGACGACCTGGTGGACTGCGAGGCCGTGCTCCGCGCCTTCAAGACCCACAGGGTCGTGAACCCCATCCATGTGGCTCACGACGGTGTGGAGGCGCTGCACTTCTTGCGGCGGGAGGGCGCCTTCGCCGACGCCAGCGCCGCTCCCACCCCCTCCCTCATCCTCATGGACCTGGAGATGCCCCGCATGAACGGGCTGGAGTGTCTCAGTGAGATCAAGGGCGACCCCGACCTGTGCCACATTCCGGTGATCATGTTCACCTCGTCCCGGAAGGAGGAGGACGTCGTCGCCAGCTACAAGCACGGCGCCGCTTCGTTCATCACGAAACCCGTCACCTTCGAGAAGATGTTGGATACGATTCGCACCTTGGATCTCTATTGGACGCTGAGCGAGCTGCCCTGATGCGTCTCGAGCGTGGCATCGGGCCTCCGGCTTCAACGAGAGACGTTCCGTGATCCGCCTGGTTGTCGCCGACGACCACCAGATGGTCCGCCAGGGCTTCCGCCGCATCATCGAGGCCCACCCGGACATGGAGATCGTGGCGGAGGCGGCGGAGGGAACGGAGCTCCTCCGCGCCATGGAAGGCGTGACCGCCGACGTGCTCATCCTGGACATCACCATGCCGGGGCCGGGGTTCCTCCCCGTCATGGATGCCCTGAGGGAGCGGTTCCCGCGCCTTGCGGTGCTCGTGGTGAGCATGCACGCCGAGGAGCAGTGGGCGGTGCAGGCGCTCAAGGCCGGGGCTTCGGGCTACCTCACCAAGACCCACTCGGCCGAGGAGCTGGCGGAAGGGGTCCGCAGGATACACGCCGGTGGCCGTTACATCACCGCGTCCCTGGCCGAATCCCTGGCTCGCCACCTCGGACCCGGCAGAGGAACCGCCCCTCACGACTCCCTTTCCAGGCAGGAGTTCGAGGTCCTGCGCAGGCTGGGAACCGGCAGGATGCTCAAGACGGTGGCCCAGGAGATGGCGCTCAGCCCCAAGACCGTGACCACCTACCGCAAGCGCATCCTGGAGAAGCTGGGCCTGCAGTCCACGGCGGACCTCGTCCGTTACGCCGTGGAGCACGACCTGGCATCGTGACCCGCCGGCCCTGGAGACTCACCCAGAGCCCGCCCTACACGGTGTAGGCGCGAGGCCGACGGCGCCCTTCCTTCGCGCCGATACCCTCGCATGACCCTCAGCCCGATCGTGGAGTAGGGCGAATTCTCTTCGCCCCCAACGAGGAGCGCTCATGAGGGTCATGGTGGTCGACGACTCCACCCCGATACGCCAGCGGCTCGCCGCCGGGTTCCGGAGGGCGGCGGGCGTCGAGGCGGTGGCGGAGGCGCCCTCGGGCGAGGCCGCCATGGCTCAGCTGGACGGGTTCCGACCGGATCTCGTGATGCTGGACCTCATGCTTCCCGGCATGAGCGGGATCGAGGTCCTGGTGGCCCTCAAGGAGCGTCGCCCCGGTGTCAAGGTCGCGGTGCTCACCAACTACCCCAATCTGGCCTTCCGCAAGCGGTGCCTCGAGCTGGGGGCCACGCATTTCTTCGGGAAGACCACCGAGTTGGAGCAGATCCTGGAGCTCGTCCTCGAGAAGACGCCCGCCGAGGCCGCTTCGGCCCCGGAGGAAGGAGGGAGCAAGTGACTCCGCTGCCCCCTTCTCCAGCACTTCTTCTTGGCGACTCGGTTGCCGAGGGGGGGGGGCGGGCGCCGACGCCCCTGGTTCTGGTGGTGGATGACGACGCCGCGATGCGCTGGACCCTCTCCCGGCTCCTGCGTGCGGAGGGGCTCGATGTGGTGGCGGAAGTGGATGGAGCCGGAGCCCTGGAGTCGGTCAAGCTTCTCAAGCCCGACCTGGTCCTCATGGACGTCATGATGCCGGGGATGAGTGGGCTGGAGGTGTGCGGCCTCCTGAAGGAGGACCCGGCGACTCGCTTGATCCCCGTTCTCCTCTTGACGGGGTCGGGAGGGGCGGCGGAGCGGGTTCGGGGACTGGAGGCAGGGGCCGACGACTTCCTGTCCAAGCCTCCGGAGCGATTGGAGCTCCTGGCGCGGGTGAAGTCCCTCCTCCGCCAGAAGGGGTACACCGACCGCCTGGTGGAGGCCGAGTCGGTGGTCCTCTCCCTCGGCCGGAGCATCGAGGGAAAGGACCCCCGCACGGAAGGGCACTGCGAGCGCCTGGCCAGCTACGGCACCCGCCTGGGCATCCGCCTGGGACTCGATCAAGCCACGCTGGAAGCCATTTCCCACGGCGGTTTTCTCCATGACATCGGCAAGGTGGCGGTGCCCGACGCCATCCTCCTGAAGCAAGGGGCCCTGACCGCGGAAGAGTGGGTGATCATGAAGAAGCACCCCCTCACGGGGGAGCACATCTGCGGGCCGGTCCACTCCTTCAGCCGCGTCCTTCCCATCATCCGCCACCATCACGAGAAGTGGGACGGCTCCGGCTACCCCGACGGGTTGGCGGGGGAGGAGATCCCCCTCACCGCCCGGGTGCTGCAGACCGTGGACGTCTACGACGCCCTCACCACCCATCGGCCCTACAAGCTTGCCCTCTCCCCCGAGGAGGCGCTGGGCACCATGGAGGGCGAGGTGGCGCGGGGGTGGTGGGACCCAACCTGCTTCGAAGCGTTCGCCTCCATGGTGCGGGAAGACCCTTCGGCCTATTGCGGGACGGGTGCCCCGACCGGCGAAGGAGGAGAACGTGATGGACAGTAATGCGGTCGAGGTCCTGCTCGTGGAGGACAACGCAGTCGATGCCGAGCACACCCTCAGGGCGCTCCGGGGCAAGGGGCTGCGGAACTCCGTCGTGGTCGTGGAGGACGGGGCCGAGGCGCTGGATTTCCTTTTCGCCCGTGGAAAGTGGTCCCACCGGGACATCGCCAGCGGGCCCAAGATGATCCTCCTGGATCTCAGGCTTCCCCGGGTGGACGGCCTCGAGGTGCTCCGGCAGGTGAAGTCCGACGAACGGACACGCCTGATCCCGGTGGTGATCCTGACCTCGTCCCGGCAGGATCCGGACGTCCAGCGGTGCTACGAGCTGGGGGCCAACAGCTACATCGTGAAGCCCGTGGACTTCGACAAGTTCGCCGCGTCCGTGGCTGAGATCGGCTTCTACTGGCTCCTGCTCAACGAGCCCCCCCGGTCGGGGCGCTGAGAGGCCCGCACCTATGGAGAACCCCGTCCGGATCCTGATCCTGGAAGACCTGCCCGAGGACGCGGAGCTGGCGGAGCGCGTGCTTCGCCGGGAGGGCGTTGCCTCCGACTTCAAGCGGGTGGACACCGGGAAGGCCTTCCTCCAGGCACTGGAGGACTTCTCCCCCGACGTCATCGTGTGCGACTACTCCCTTCCGGGGCTGACCGGACTAGAGGCCCTGGCCATGGCCCGGGAAAAGGCGCCCCAGATCCCGGTGGTCTTCTTCACGGGAACGATCAGCGAAGAGCTTGCCGTGGACTGCCTCAAGGCCGGGGCCGTCGATTACGTGCTCAAGGACCACCCCGTCCGCCTTCCCGCCGCCGTGGAGGCGGCCCTCAAGGGCCGCAAGGAGCGGGAGGATAGGGCCATGGCGGAAGAGGCGCTCCGGGAGAGCGAGAAGCGGTATCGGACCCTCGTGGACAACGCCCCCGACGCCATCATCACCGTGGACCCGGGAGGCCGGGTCCGGTTGTGGAACGAGACCGCCGAAGTGCTCCTCGGGTATTCCGCCCTGGAGATGATCGGGACGTCCGTATCCAGGATCATCCCGGAGCGATTCCACCCGGACTACCAGCGGATAGTGGGGGCCGCCGCCAAGCTCGAGAAGCCCTACCACGAAACGCTGGATGCGGCGGTCATCAGGAGCGACGGCCTGGAGTTCCCGGCCGCGATCTCCCTCTCCTTCGCGAACACCGGCGGGGACGTTTCCATCACCGCCATAGTCCGGGACCTCACCGAGACCGTGGCGGCTGGCGAGGCCCTGGAGTCGTTGAACCGCCGGCACGAGGCGCTTCTGACCTCCGCCGGAGAGGGGATCGTGGGTGTGGACGCCGACGGGACCGTCAGCTTCGCCAACCCGGCGGCGCTTTCTCTCCTCGGAAGAGAGGCGGCGGATTTCGTAGAGTTGGCGCTGCACCCACTCATGCATGCCCCCCGCGACGGGGTCGGCCACCTCGAGCCCGAGTGCCCCGCCCTGTCCGCCCTCCGCGAGGGATCGACGTTCAGAGGAGAGCAGGACTTCCTGCGCGGCGATGGATCTCTCTTCCCGGCAGCGGTCTCCCTGACACCGATCCTGGAGCAGGGCGTGGTCCGGGGGGGCGTGATGATCTTCGAGGACATCACCGCCCGGAGGGCACAGGAAGACGCTCTGCGAGCTTCTGAGGCACGGTACCGCGGACTGGTGGACGACGCGCCCTACGGCATCTACCGCTCCGACGGGGCGGGGCGGTTCACGTCCGTGAACACGAGGCTCATGGAGATGCTGGGGTACGAGTCCAAAGACGAGCTCCTTGCCCAGGACCTGAACAGGGATCTCTACCTGGACCCCGGGGAGCGGGAGCGGCTCATCCGACTCGCGGACAACGAGCGCTTTCTCGGAGTCGAGACCACCTGGGTGAGGAAGGATGGCATCCCCCTGCCGGTGCGCCTGAGCGGACGGATGGTGCGGACGCCCGACGGGGGCTTCGAGGCCTACGAGGTGTTGGCGGAGGATCTTTCCGAGCGGCGAATGCTGGAGGAGCAGCTCCGTCAGGCACAGAAGATGGAAGCGGTGGGACAGCTCACCGGGGGCATCGCCCACGACTTCAACAACGTCCTCGCGGTGATCCTCCTGAATTGCGAGCTCGTCATCGCCGCCGTGGACAAGGGGAACGCCGTGGACCTGGCGGACCTCCACGCCATCCAGGACGCGGCCGAGCGGGCCACCGTCATCACCCGCAAGCTGTTGGGCTTCAGCCGCCGGGCGGACCTCCGTATGAAGCCCACCGACCTTGGCCGGGTGGTGTCCGGCATGTCCCCCATGCTCCGAACGGCTCTCCCTGAGAGCATTGAGCTTCGGGTGGACGTCTCAGAGACGTGCGGTCCCGTCATGGTGGATAGCGGCTCCGTGGAGCAGATGCTCCTGAACCTGGTGGCGAACTCCCGCGATGCCCTGCCCCAGGGCGGCCGGGTGAGGGTGAAGGTCCACGAGTTGGATCTGGACGAGACGTACTGCCTCCTGCACCCGGAGGTCCGGCCCGGAAGGCACGCGTGCCTGGAGGTGTCGGACAATGGCGTCGGCATGGATGCCGAGACCCTCCGCCGCATCTTCGACCCCTTCTTCACCACCAAAGCCCCCGGCGCCGGCACCGGACTGGGGATGCCCATGGTCTACGGCCTCACCAAGCAGCAGGACGGCCATGTCCACGTCTACAGCCACCCCGGCAAGGGAACCGCCATACGCCTGTACTTCCCTGTGTGCGGTGGGGGGGCCTCGGACACGCTCGGCCTGGCCAAGGCACCCGAGGCGGTAACCGGGACGGGTACGATCCTCGTGGTGGAGGACGAGGACAGCCTCAGGGCCGTCACCGCCAAGGTCCTGGAAGCGAATGGCTATCGCGTGCTCTGCGCCGCGGATGCCGCCGAAGCCCTCGACACCGTCAGGGACCACCACGAGGGCATCGACCTGATCCTCTCGGACATGGTCCTTCCGGGCATGAGCGGGTCGGCCCTCATGGGTGAGGTGCGTTCCCTGCACGGACCCGTCCGCTTCGTTCTCACCAGCGGCTATTCCGGCGAAGCCGAGTCGGTCGGGGCGTCTTCCGGTCCCGGCGTCCCCTTCATCCGCAAGCCCTGGACCGCCTCCGAGCTTCTGGCCGTGATCCGGCGGGTCATGACCGACGATCCGCCGCCGGTTCAGGACCCGGTCACTCCCTCTCCATGATCCCCCCGGGCGCCCGCGCCAGAGGACAACACGATGGCTAGCATTCTCATCATCGACGATCAGCCCGAGATCCTCAGGGTCCTGACGAAAGTCCTCGAGGGCGCGGGGCACAGCGTCACGGAGGCCGCCGACTGCAAGCGGGCGCTCCGGTACTTCGCCGGCCGGCCCACGGACCTGGTGGTGACCGACATCTGCATGCCCGAGATGGACGGCATCGAGTTCCTCATGCGGCTCCGGGAGGCTTTCCCGGAAACCCCCGTGGTGGCCATGTCGGGTGGGGGACGCATTCCCAAGGAGAATCTCCTCGGTGCGGCTTCCCTGCTCGGGGCGGTGGACACCCTGGAGAAACCCTTCACCGCCGAGCAGGTGCTCACGGCTGTGGAGCGGGCCTTGGGGCCGCCATGACCAACCACGTCCCGCTCCGCGCCCGGGCCGTGCCGCCCCAGGCGCTGCTCCTCTCGCTGGGAGCCATGGCGATTCCAGTGGTGAGCGCGTTCAACGCGCCGAGCTGGATGGAGGGAGACGTCGAGGTCCTCATGTGGCTCACCGCCCTCCTGCCGGCCTTCGTTCTCACCTACTACAAGGGATGGCGAGGTGTATCGGCGGCCCTCGCGGGAGGGATGCTGATCCTGACGGCCACCCAGATCATCCTCCTTCTGCAGAACACCGCCGAGCCCAATTGGCGCCTGCTCCTGGGTGTCCTGGTGATATTCGTGGCCGTGTCCCTGGGGCTGGGTTATTTCGCCGAGCTCCTGGACCGGGAGCGGGCGCGTGCCGAGTCCCGGGCACTCACCGACTCCCTCACCTCCCTTCCCAACCGCCGCCATGCCACCGTGTTCCTGGAGGCGGGCTTCTCGGCGTGCGTCAGGGGACAGTCCCTCTCGGTGGTCCTGTTCGACCTGGACCACTTCAAGCTCTTCAACGACACCCACGGCCATCAGGCGGGGGACCAGATCCTCTCGGTGTTCGGGGGCGTCCTGCGCAGCTCCACCCGCCGCATGGACCTCTCCGCCCGCTACGGCGGGGAGGAGTTCATCTGCATCCTGGTGGCCTGTGGATCGGAGGAGGCGCAGGGCTTTGCTGAACGCGTTCTCCAGAGCATCCGGAGCACGGAAGCGCCCTGGGGGCGGGTGACGGCCAGCGCCGGCGTGGCCTCGTACGAGGCGGGGATGGGGACGCCGGACCTCCTGGTGGCGGCGGCGGACCGGGCCCTGTATCGGGCCAAGGAGGCGGGCCGGGACCGGGTGGCCGTGTGGAAGACGGTGGCGGAAGGCTCCGTGAAGGCACCCGGCACGCCCTCCACGATGGCGAGGGCCGCCTCGCGGTCCGGGGCGGTCGTGGTGGTGGACGACGATCCCGACGTGGCCCGTGCCGTGGGCCGGGTGGTGCAGGACCTGGGATACCCGACCCAGGTGTTCACCGATCCCATGGAGGCCCTGGCGTTCCTGGAGCAACCTTCTCGGGAGGTGAGCCTCCTTCTCGCGGACGTCATGATGCCCGCCATGAACGGCCTGGCGCTGGTGGAACGGGCGTACAGGCTCCGCCCAGGGCTGCCGGTGCTCTTCATGTCCGGGTACATCCAAGGGGAAGTGACCTGGCCCGGCGTGCCAGGAGGCGCCACCGGATTCATCCAGAAGCCCCTCACGCGAGCGAGTCTCGAGGCCAAGCTGGTGGAGACGCTGGCGAGGGGCCCCGTCCCGGAGGACGAGGAGCGGGAGCCAGCGGCGGAGGTCGCATTGACCGCAGGAAGAGTCCATGCCTGAGTCCCGGTCCGCCGCGGTGATGCACATCTTCCTCCCCCGCTTCCTCCCCCTGGTGGTGGCGGTGGCGGTGGGCGCCGGGCTCGAGATCCGGGCCAGGGACCAAGTGCGGCTGAAGGAAGTCGCCGCCGACGAGGCAACCCTCGTCGAGGTCGAGACCCACCTCATCAACTCTGCGCTGGGGTCGGCCGCAGCGGATGCGCTCTTTCTGTCCGAGTTGGTTCTGCAGCAGCGCTCCCTCGACGCTGATTCCCGGGCGTCGCTGGAAGACCTGTCGGGCGAATTCCTCGCCTTCCTTCGGAACATGGTGGCCTTCAACCGCGTGGCCTGGCTGGACCCACTGGGCATGGAGAGGCTGCGGGTGGACAGAACTCCCACGGCTCTCCTGCGGGTGCCGGACGCGGATCTCGCAGACCACGGAGCCCACACCCACTTCCGGACTGCGGCCGCGACCGGGGACCTGACCTGGCTCTCTCCCATGGATGCGCGGTTGGCAGCCCCGGAAGAGGAGGGGAACCGGAGCCGGGAGCTCAACATCACCCGGGCGATTCCGCGGGAGGGAGCGGGTTTCATCTTTCTCCGTTTCTCCCTGATGCCCTTCCTCGAGGACCTGAGGCGAACCGAGTCGGGCCACCAGCACCAAGTTTCGCTGGCCACGGATGCCGGCGTGTGGCTCATTCAGTTTCCGAAGGCCGGCGTGCCGGTTCAACCGCTCTCCGCGAGGGTCCAGGACGTCCTCCCGGACGAGTGGCCCACGTTGGGGGGTGGAGGATCCGGGAGCTTCTTGGGGAGGAAAGGCCTCCTGACCTACGCAACCCTGGAGCTCGCCGCGGGGGCCCGTTCCCTCCAAATCACCGGCAACGCGGTGGATGCGGAAGAGGACTGGGTGATCTTCAGCCTCGCGCCCCCGGAGATGCTGGTGGCCGACGGACGGGGCGTTGTCGCGGGGTTCGGGGGCATGGTGCTGGTGGCGCTGGGGTTCCTCCTGTGGGCATGGACCGACGCCCGGATGAGCCGCGAGGAGGCCCTCCGGGCCCTCCATGCGCGCGAGGGGCTGGTTCACGCCGCCACCCTGGCCGTGAAGAACGCCATGATCGTGGTCGATGCCTGCGGCCGCGTGAGCCAGTGGAACCCCGGCGCGGAGGCCATCTTCGGATACTCCGAGGCGGAGGTCCTCGGGAGGGATCTCCATGCCTTCATCACCCCCCCGGAGCTGCGCGACGCGGCCGCGGCGGGCCTCCGGACGTTCGCCCGCACCGGCGAGGGCCCGGCCATCGGGCAGGTATTGGAGCTTCCGGCGCTCCGGAAGGGAGGGGAACGCCTCCACGTGGAGATCTCCCTGGCCGCCTTCACCGTGGGAGGAGAGCGGTTCTGCGCCGGCGCGGTGAGGAACATCACGGAGCGCAAGGCGGCGGCGGCGGCGCTGAGGGAGAGTGAGGAGAGGTATCGGTCGCTGTTCGACCAGGCGAACGACCTCATTCTGGTGCTGGAGCTGGTCCCCGACGGACCGCCCATCATCCGGGACGTCAATCAATCCGCCCTGCACGCTCTTGGCTATCTACGGGACGAGCTGGTCGGCAAGCCCACATCCTTCGTGGATGCAGCTGCTCAGCCCGAAGACGAGGCTCGGGCGAGAGCAGATCTCGCCCAGGGGACCAAAGCCACCTTCGAGGTAGAGCACCGGCGCAAGGACGGCTCGGTCTTCACTGTCGAAGCCGCCGTGCATGAGCTCACGATGGGCGCGCAGCGCCTCGCGATCTCTATCGAGCGGGACATCACCGAGCGCAAGCGGTCGGAGGAGGCGCTATGCCACGATAGGGCGCTCTTGGACGCTCAGGTCGAAGCTTCGATCGACGGCATTCTGATCGTCGATGGACAGGGAAGGCAGATCCTGAAGAACCAGCGATTTGTCGACCTGTGGAAGATTCCAAGCGACATGGCCAACGGCCCTGACGACCAGCGTCAGGTTCAATACGTCATGCATTCGACCAAGGACCCTGAGCGCTTCGTCGGGCTGGTGACGCACCTCTACGATCACCCGGACGAGACCAGCCGGGACGAGGTCGAGCTCGTGGACGGGACGGTGCTCGACCGGTACTCGGCTCCGGTCGTCGGACGAGACGGGCATCACTACGGGAGGATCTGGACCTTCCGCGACATCACCGAGCGCAAGAAAGCGGAGGAGCGCTTGGCACTCTCGGACCGGATCCTGAACGCCATCGGCGACGTGGTGCTGGTCGCCGACGCGCAGGGATCCATCGTCTACGCTTCCCCCTCCGTGGACAGGGTCCTGGGCTGGCAGCCGTCGGAGGTCGTGGGCGAGGGGTGGTGGCGGGTGACCTGCTCCACGGACGCGGAGAGGGAGGCCGAGAAGCGGGCCACCGCCGCGAAAGCCAAGGGTGCAAGCGCGCCGGACCCCGAGGGGTACGACCGGCCCGTCCGTCGTCGAGGTGGTGGCACCCGGTGGATCCGCTGGCGGGAGTTTCCCGGGCCCGGGTCCACCCTGGTGGGGATCGGCTCCGACGTCACGGAACGGAAGGAGGCGGAGGGAGCCCGGCTGCGCCTGGCGGCGCTCATCGGCAACACCACGGACTTCATCGGCTATGGTGGATTGGACGGCTCGTGTGAGTTCGTGAACCCGGGCGGGCTCGCGATGGTGGGACTCGAGGACCTTGGAGAGGCCTGCAGGCGCAGCATCTTCGACTTCATCCATCCGGACGACCTGGAGCGCTTCCGCGACGAGATTCTCGTGCGGGTTCATGGGGGGAAGTCCTGGGACGGGGAACTGCGGCTCGTGCACCACGGAGGCGGCGACGCCGTTCCGGTGCAGGGCGGGATCTTCCCCATGCTGGACGAGGCCACCGGCGAGGCGGTGGCCATCGGGGTCATCTTCAAGGACATCCGCGCGCGGAAGGAGTTGGAAGAGGGCCTCGTGGACGCCGTGCGGCGGGCCGAAGCCGCCGGTGAGGCCAAGCAGCGCTTCCTGGCGAACATGAGCCACGAGATCCGCACTCCCATGAACGCTATCATCGGGATGGCGGAGCTCCTCTGGGACACGCCCCTCACGCCGGAGCAGCGGGACTACGTACAGGTGTTCAGGACGGCGGGGGACACGCTGCTGACCCTCATCGACGACATCCTCGATCTGGCCAAGGTGGAGGAGGGGCGGCTGAACCTCGAAAACGTGGGCTTCAACCTCAGGGAGGTGGTGGAGCATACCGTGGAAGCGTTCGGAGCGGTGGCCCACGGCAAGGGGATCGAGATCGGAGCCAGGCTCGGGCCGGAGGTGCCGGCCTGGGTCACGGGCGATCCCGGGCGCCTCCGTCAGGTCCTTTCCAACCTGGTGGGGAACGCGGTGAAGTTCACGGAGAAGGGACAGGTTCTCGTGGGGGTGAAGCAGCAGAGCGACGGCGCCGGGGGGAAGGTGCGCCTCCGCTTCTCCGTGTCCGACTCGGGGATCGGGATCCCTCGGGAGAAGCTCGCGGACATCTTCGACCGCTTCACCCAGGCCGACTCCTCGACGACCCGTCGGTTCGGGGGGAGCGGCCTGGGCCTGGCGATCAGCTCGGGCCTGGTGGAGCTCATGGGCGGGAAGATGCAGGTGGAGAGCCGGGTGGGCGCGGGGTCCACGTTCTCCTTCGATCTCTTCCTTCCCGCAACCGAAGCGCCGGAGCCCCATGAGCCCGACGCGGTGGACCTTAAGGGAGTGAGGGCCTTGGTGGTGGATGACAACGCCATCAACCGGCTGATCCTGCGGGAGATCCTCCACGCGCGGGGCGCGCAGGTGGACGAGGCCCCAGGGGTCGCGCGGGCCGTGTCGCTCCTGAAGGAGCGGCGCCTCCAGGGCAGCCCCGTCCGCCTCTGTCTCGTGGACGCAGAGATGCCGGAGCTGGACGGCTACGCTCTGGCAGGGAGCATCCGGGACGATCCCGAGCTGGGGAGTCCGAAGGTCATCATGCTCACGTCCCACGGCGAGGGTCGGTCCCGGGAGTTCCAGGCGGAGCTCAGACTGTCCGGTCACATGACGAAGCCGGTCCGGCGCTCCACTCTCCTCCACGCCATCACCCGGGCGCTTGCCGACACTCCGCGGGCGGAGGCCCGGGCCATTCCAACCGCCGGTGCGAGCGCGCCGACGACCTCCCTCGCCCTTGCCGCCCCCCTTCCTCCCCTTCGCATCCTGGTGGTGGACGACTCTCCCGACAACCGGATGCTGCTGCGGGCCTACCTGAAGAAGACCCCGCACGTCGTGGAGTTCGCCGAGAACGGAGAGGAGGCCGTGAGGGCCTGCTCAGGCGAACACCCGTTCGACCTCGTTTTCATGGACATCCAGATGCCGGTCCTGGACGGGTACGAGGCCACCAAGGCCATCCGCAGGCGGGAGAGCACCACGACGGAGAGGCCGGTGCGCATCGTGGCGCTCTCGGCGTATGCCATGAAAGAGGAGGTGCAGAAAAGCCTGGACGCGGGATGCGACGACCACCTCACCAAGCCCATCAAGAAGGCCCGCATCCTGGAGGCCATCGCGGAGGCCCAGGTGCTGAGATCCGTGAATCAGAGCGTGTGAGGGAGGGGTGAGTCGTATGGACGCGAGCACCGGCGGCGCGCCGAAGACCGAAAGGAAGCCCGTGATCCTCGTGGTGGACGACGATCCCGCCATGCTGCGCTCGATGGGGGCCATCCTGGAGGAAAGGGGCTTCGAAGTTCTCTCCAGCAGCTCGGGAGAGGGAGCCCTCGCTCGCCTGGAGACGCTGCGCCCGGACCTGATCCTCCTGGACATCGGCATGCCCGGCATGGACGGATACGAGGTGTGCCGGCGCGTGCGGGACGACCGGGAACTCGGGGACGTGCCGGTGGTGTTCGTCTCCGCGCACTCGGGCGAGCAGGACAGGAGGCGGGCCTTTGCCGCAGGGGGCTCGGGCTTCATCTCGAAGCCCTTCGAGCGGGTGGCCTTCCTCTCCGCCGTGGAGGGCTTCCTCGCCGGCACCCACACGTTGGTGGTCCTGCCGTCCCAGGAGCCGCGAGCCGCGGACGGACCGCAGGGACGCGCCCGCTTCCCCTCCCTCCCCGACTTCACGACGTGGCTGGCCGAGACCCTGCCGGCGGAGAAGCGAGATCTCCTCCAGTGGCCCGTCGAGCCGGACACCCTCTACTCCTGGGCCGAGGCCGCAGGCTTCCCCGGGGCTGTCCTGGCCCGCCGGATCGGAGAGTTCACCGGCTTGCCGGTGCTGCACCGGATCATCGCCGAAGACCTCGAGCTCGGCATCTTCCCCCGGCGGTTTTGCTATTCGCGCCTGGCCCTGCCTGTGAGGAGCCGGGCCGGGAGGCCGGGCCTGATCGTGTCGAACCCCTTCGACTGGAGTCTCTGGGACGCTTTGGAGCACACGCCCTTCAAGGGATCTGAGCTGGATGTCTTCATCGCGGCCCCCGAGGCCGTCCGCAAGATCTTCGACTACGGCGAGTCCGCCGCCGGATCGGTCGTCGAGGAGCCCCGGGACGTGAGCGACGACCACCCGGTGGCGCGCCTGGCCATGGCGCTGTTGAACACGGCCGTGGTCGAGCGGGCCAGCGACATCCACATCGAGCCCAAGCCCGGCAAGGCGCTGATCCGCGGTCGCATCGACGGGGAGATGGCCGATCTGGAGGAGATCGACGCCACCACGTGCGTCATGCTCATCTCCCGCTTCAAAGCCCTCGCCGGGATGGACATCTCCGAACGGCGGAAACCCCAGGACGGAGGCATGGAGGTCAAGGTGCAGGGCCGGCCTTTCAAGCTCCGGCTGGCCACCAGCTCCACCCCCCACGGGCAGAGCATGGTCATCCGGCTTCTCGAGCCCACTGCCGACCCGAAGTCGCTGGAAGAGCTGGGCATGGCGCCCGAGCAGGCAAGGACCCTTCGCGATCTGGCCGGCCGCAACCAGGGACTCATCCTGCTGGTGGGGCCCACCGGCTCGGGAAAGTCCACCACCATCTACTCCCTTCTCTCCCACCTGGACACCCGCAAGCGGAGCCTGCTGTCGGTGGAGGATCCTGTGGAGTACCGCATCGCCTTCGCCAACCAGCAGCAGGTGAACGTCGGTGCCGGCGTCACCTTCGAGTCCCTGTTGAAGTCGGCGGTGCGCCAGGACCCGGACATCCTCCTGCTGGGCGAGATGCGCGACCTCTTCTCGGCCAAGGCGTCTATGGACTTCGCCAGTTCGGGGCACCTCACCATCACCAGCATGCACTCCTCGAACTCCACGACGGCGATCTTCAGGCTCGAGCGCCTGGGTGTGTCCAGGTCCGACATGTCCGAAGCCCTCATCGGCATCGTGGCGCAGAAGCTCGTCAAGCGCCTCTGCGATGCGTGCAAGGTGGTCAGGGAGATCACCCCGGAAGAGGCGGAACTCCTGGCTCCCTACACCGACGACATCCCCACCCACGTGGCGGACCCTGGCGGGTGCGACGCGTGCCGTCAGACCGGATTCCACGGCCGGGAGGGAGTCTACGAGGTCCTGCGCTTCGACTCCGCGTTGGCGGAGAAGGTGAGGAGCGGCCTTCCCGTGAGCGAGATCCGGCGCTTCGCCCGCTCGCGCGGGGACTTCTTCATCTCGGACCACGGCGTGGAGAAGATCAGGAGCCTGCTGGTCCCGGTGCGGATGATCTACGAGAAGATCCTCGTGGAGGAGACCGTGGCGCTCAGAGAGGCCGACGAGGCGCTTGCCGCTGCCGTCGAGATCCCGAGGCCGGCGCCCGCCCTGGCGGAGGCCCCGACCGGCGCCGTCAACCACGGCGCCGCGCGGATTCTCGTGGTGGAGGACGACCCCGACACGCGGACCCTCCTGGCTCGACTCCTCGAGAACGCGGGGTTCGACGTGCTCCTGGCCGAGGATGGGGTGGACGCCCTGCTGAAGCTGGGACGCAATCCCATCGAACTGATCCTGTCCGACATCAACATGCCCAACCTGGATGGGCTGAAGCTCCTCGAGATCGTGAACCAGAATGGCTCGAACGCGCCGGTGGTCTTCCTTTCGGCAGACAGCGACCCGGAGGTGGAGCTGCAGGGGCTGCAGTTGGGTGCCGCGGACTTCATCCGGAAGCCCATTCAGAAGGAGGTGCTCCTGCACCGGGTGCGCAGGGTGCTGGAGAGCCGGGACACGCCACGCGCGACGTAGCAGGAGGAGGCGCGGACATGGACAAGGACCCCATCGCGATCGGGGTGGATGAGGAGATCATCGACCTCCTCCCCACCTACATTGCGAACCGCTGGAAGGACATCGAGACCGCCGGGAAGGCTCTTGAGGACCGGGATTTCGAAGCGCTGCGCTGCATGGGTCACACCATGAAGGGGAGCGGCGGAGGCTACGGCCTCGACGAGGTGGCGCGAGTCGGCAAGGAGATCGAGGCGTCGGCGAAGGAAGGGGACTCCGCGCGGATCGCGTACCTCCTGGCGCAGCTCCGGGACTTCCTGGAGCGGGTTCGGGTGTTCCCGGTGCGGGAGCCATAGGGTCGGAGATCGCAGCGTGGGCACATGACGGGCCCCTGTGGGAGGCTTATCATCCCGGGGGCCCTGCCCGCGCCGTGCGCCGGGAGCGGCCGCGTCCTTCCCGTTGCAGACCAGGAACGTACCATGCCCGTCCTGAGCCCGACCCGTCTCCGCGCCTGCCTCCTCTCCCTCGCACTCGCTCTAGCCGCGGTCGCGCCCGTGCGCGCCCAGCAGGCCATGCCCTACCGCCCCCAGTCCCTCTCCCCGGACGACTACGCCCGAGCGGAGCGCTTCCTCGGGGCGAACATGAACCCCCTGGTTCTGGGCGGCGCGGTGCGCGCCACCTGGCTGGAGGCGGACCGGTTCTGGTACCGGAACGACTTCGCCGAAGGCGCCGAGTTCATCGTCGTGGACCCCTCGAGGAAGACCCGGGCCCGCGCCTTCGACCACGAGGCCGTCGCCCGCGGGCTCTCCGCCGTCACCGGCAAGGAGGTGAAGCCCTTCGACGTCCCGTTCACGAGCTTCGAGGCGGTCGCCGGCGGGATCCGGGTGGAAGTAGCCGGCAAGGCGTACCTGTGCGACCCCGGTGCCGCGCGCTGCGCCGAGCAGCCCGGCCGAAGCGAAGAGGAGGCCCGCCGCGGGCGCGACGAGGCCCTCTCCCCGGACGGGACGAAGGCGGCGTTCATCCGAGCGCACAACCTCTGGGTGCGGGACGTGGCCACCGGCGCCGAGACCCAGCTCACCCGGGACGGGATCCCCGACTACGGCTACGCCACCGACAACGCAGGCTGGACGAAGAGCGACCGGCCCGTCCTCCTCTGGTCCCCGGACTCGAAGAAGATCGCCACCTTCCAGCACGACGCCCGCGGCGTGGGCGAGATGGGCCTGGTGGGGACTGCCGCCGGGCACCCGGAGATCAGCGTCTGGAAGTACCCCCTCCCCGAGGACACGGTGATCTTCCGGATCTCGCGCTTGGTGGTGCATCTGGACGGCCCCCGGGTGGTGCGCCTGCAGATGCCCCCGGACCAGCACCGATCCACCATCTGCGACCACATCTTCTGCGGCGGCACCTTCTCCGATGTCCAGTGGAGTGACGACGCACGCCAGCTCGCCTTCGTGTCGTCGTCCCGCGACCACAAGGAGGCCCGGCTCAGACTGGCCGACCCCGAGACCGGCGCCGTTCGCGACGTCCTGGACGAGCGCGTGGCCACGTTCTTCGAGTCGGGCGTGGACGCGGTGAACTGGCGGGTGCTGTTCGCGTCCAACGAGGTGCTGTGGTGGTCGCAGCGCGACGACTGGGGGCACCTGTACCTCTACGACCTCGCCACCGGACAGTTGAAGCGGCAGGTCACCTCGGGTTCGTGGAACGTCCTCCAGCTTCGCCACCTGGACGAGAAGGCCCGCACGCTGTGGTTCACCGGGGCCGGCCGGGAGCCCGGGGACCCCTACTTCGACCGCTTCTACAGCGTATCGCTGGACAAGGGAGAGCCGCGGCTCCTCACGCCGGACAGCGCCCACCACGCCATCACCGTGTCGCCCTCGGGGAGGTGGTTCGTGGACTCCTGGTCCACGCCGGTGGAGCCCCCGGTGAGCGTGCTCCGGGACATGCGCGGCCGCGAGGTGGTGAAGCTCGAGGCCGCGGACATCTCACGCCTGGTGGCCGCCGGGTGGAAGGCCCCCATCCCGTTCGTCACCAAGGCCCGGGACGGCGTGACGGACCTCCACGGGCTCATGTACACCCCCACGAACCTGGACGCCGCGAAGAAGTACCCGGTGGTGAACTACCTCTATCCCGGGCCGCAGTCGGGCTCGGTGGGGAGCCGCTCCTTCAGCGCCGCGCGCCGGGACCACCAGGCGCTGGCGGAGCTGGGCTTCATCGTGGTGGAGGTGGACGCCATGGGGACGCCCAAGCGCTCCAAGTCGTTCCACGCCGCCTACTACGGGAACATGGGGGACAACGGCATCCCCGATCAGGTCGCCACCATCCGCCAGCTTGCCCAGCGCCATCCGTGGATGGACCTGGACCGGGTGGGGATCTGGGGGCACTCGGGGGGCGGCTTCGCCTCCACGGCGGGGATCCTTCGCTTCCCCGACTTCTACAAGGTGGCCGTGTCCCAGGCCGGGAACCACGACAACCGCATCTACGAGGACGACTGGGGGGAGAAGTGGCAGGGGCTGCTGGTGACACACCCCGACGGGACCACGAGCTACGACAACCAGGCCAACCAGCTCGTGGCGAAGAACCTGAAGGGAAAGCTCCTCCTGGCCCACGGCACCATGGACGACAACGTGCCGCCCAACAACACGCTGGCCGTGGTGGACGCCCTCATCGCCGCGAACAAGGACTTCGACCTCATCCTGTTCCCCAACCGGCGCCACGGGTTCGGCAACGAGCCCTACATGCAGCGCCGGCGCTGGGATTACTTCGTGGAGCACCTCCTGGGTACCGAGCCGCCCCCGGAGTACCAGATAGGGAGGCGGCCGGGGCCGTAGGAGCGCCGCGCTTCCTCACGGCACCCCTACGGGTCGGCCTTCGTGTATCGTCTCACCCTCGAGGTGTGCCCTGGATCAGCCTCATCAGGGCCAGACGGTGGCCAGCACGTCGCCCGCAGCGACCTGATCACCGACGGCGACGAGGATTTTATCGACGGTGCCGCCGATCGGTGAGGGCACGGGCACCTCCATCTTCATGGCCTCGATGACGACGATGGTGTCGCCGTCGGACAAGGGCGTGCCGGGCTCCGCGGCGATGCGGACCACCCTCCCGGGCATGTGGGCCGTGACGGGAATCCCCTCGGCGTGGGCGGCGGGCTTGGCGGCCGCAGGAGCCGCGATGGCAGGCTTGGCAGCCGCCGGCACCGCGTCACCAGCCTGCACCGAAACCTCGAAGACCTTGTCACCGACGCGGACCTTGTTTCCGTCCACGACGACGGAATGGCTGCGGCCGCCGATGCGGACCGCGTAGCTCGCCGGACCGGAGGCGGCCGGCGCCGGGGTGGCGGCCGCAGGCTCGGTAGCGGCCTTGGCGTGCTTGCGCACGCCCAGCTCGCCCTGGCCCTTCAGGAAGGCGATGCCCTTGTCGCCGCAGGTGGCGGTGATGAAGATGTTCTCGTCCGACACCGGCAGGCCTTCGGCCTCCAGAAGCCGGCGGGCGGCGGCGGCGCCCTTGGCGGGGTTGGCGTCGTTCAGCTCCAGGGGCGACCGGTCGGTGGGCTCCATCTCCAGTTGCTCGGCGGCGAGCCTCACCACTTCGGGGTCGGGCGGCACCGGGGTGCGGCCGAAGTAGCCCAGGACCATGCGGCCGTAGTCGGTGGCGATCTTCTTCCAGGGGCCGAACAGGACGTTGTTGAAGGCCTGCTGGACGTAGAACTGGGACACCGGCGTCACCGAGGTGCCGAAACCGCCTTTCTCGACGACCTCGCGCATGGCGCGGATCAGGTCGGGATATCGGTCCATGGCGCCGTGGTCCCGCAGCATCTGCGTGTTGGCGGTCAGCGCTCCGCCCGGCATGGGACTCCAGGGCAGCGTCGGCTCGACCTTCGTCGCCTCGGGGGGCAGGAAGTAGTCGGCCATGCACTCCTTGAAGACCTCTTCCGCCTCGCGGACCTTCTCGACGTCCACGTCGAGGTCGTAGTCGCTGCCGCGCAGCGCGTGCCACATGGTGAGCACGTCGGGCTGGCAGGTGCCACCCGACACCGGGGCCAGGGACAGGTCGATGGCGTCGGCGCCGGCGTCGAGGGCGGCCAGGTAGCAGGCGACGCTGATGCCCGCTGTCTCGTGGGTGTGGTAGTGGATGAAGGTTCCCTCCGGCAGCATGCGGCGCGCGCGCGCGATGGTGTCGTGCACGACGGAGGGCACGGCGGTGCCGGAGGCGTCCTTGAAGCAGACCGAGTCGAAGGGGATGTCGGCGTCCAGGATCTGGCGCAGCGTCGCCATGTAGAAGTCGGCGTCGTGGGCGCCCGTGCATCCTGGGGGCAGTGCCATGAGCGTCACGCAGACCTGGTGCTTGAGGCCCGCCTCGGTGATGCTTCGGCCCGAGTGGACCAGGTTCTGCACGTCGTTCAGGGCGTCGAAGTTCCGGATCGTGGTGATGCCGTGCTTGCGGAACAGCTCGGCGTGCAGGCGCACGATGTCCGAGGGCTGCGAATCGAGGCCGACGACGTTGACGCCGCGCGCCAGGGTCTGCAGGTCCGCGTCCGGGCCAGCCGTCTGCCGGAAGCGGTCCATCATGTCGAAGGCGTCTTCGTTGCAGTAGAAGTACAGGGACTGGAAGCGGGCGCCGCCGCCGGCCTCGAAGTAGTCGATGCCCGCATGGCGGGCGGCTTCGAGAGCGGGGAGGAAATCGTCGGTGAGCACGCGGGCGCCGTAGACGGACTGGAAGCCGTCGCGGAACGCGGTGCACATGAAGCGGACCTTCTTCGTCATCTTGCCTCTACTTGACCATCAACGACCACAGGACGCCGGCGGCGATGGCCGAGCCGATGACGCCGGCTACGTTGGGTGCCATGGCGTGCATCAGCAGGTGATTGTGGGGGTCCTCCTGGTGGCCCATCGTCTGCACGACCCGCGCCGCGTCGGGTACGGCGGAGACGCCAGCGGCGCCCAGGAGAGGGTTGATCTTGTCGCGGGTGAAGAGGTTGAGGAGCTTGGCGAAGAGCACGCCGCCGGCCGTGGCGATGGCGAAAGACAGGGCGCCGAGGCCGAAGATCGACAGTGACTGGGGCGTGAGGAAGGTCTGCGCCTGGGTGCTGGCGCCCACCGCGAAGCCCAGCAGGATGGTGATGATGTCGACGAAGGCGTGACGCGCCGTCTCGGCCAGGCGGTCGGTGACGCCGGACTCCTTGAGGAGGTTGCCGAACATCAGCATCCCCACCAGGGGGAGCGACCCCGGGGCGATCACGGCGGCGATGAGGACCACGGCGATGGGGAAGAAGATGCGCTCGCGCTTCGACACCACGCGCGGCGGCGGCATGCGGATGAGCCGTTCCTTGCGCGTCGTGAGCAGCCTCATGATCGGCGGCTGGATGACGGGCACCAGGGCCATGTAGGAGTAAGCGGCGATGGCGATGGCGCCGAGCAGGTGCGGCGCCAGCTTGGCGGACAGGAAGATCGCCGTCGGGCCGTCGGCGCCGCCGATGATGCCGATGGCGCCCGATTCCGCCGGGGTGAAGCCCAGGTACAGGGCGCCGATGAGGGTCAGGAAAATGCCCACCTGGGCGGCGGCGCCCAGCAGGACGAGGCGCGGGCTGGAGAGCATGGCCGAGAAGTCGGTCATGGCCCCGATGCCGAGGAAGATCAGGGGCGGGTAGACACCCGAGGTCACCCCGAAGTAGAGGTACCTGAACACGCTGCCCTCGTCGTAGACGCCCAGGGGCATCCCCGGGATGGCCGGGATGTTGCCGACGATGGCGCCGAAGCCGATGGGGAGCAGCAGCAGGGGCTCGTAGTGCTTGGCGATGGCCAGCGTGATGAACACGAGCCCGATGACGATCATCAGCAGGTTGCCCCCGCTGATGGTCGCGAAGCCGCTCGCGTTCAGGAACTTGAACAGAACGTCCATGTCGTCAGGCCGCTCCCGTGCTCGCCGCGTGGTAGGCGGCGGCGGCAGCGGCCGCCAGCGCCGCACCGTCCTCGCCGTTGGGGCGGGGGAGCTGGGGCGTGGACTCCGGCACCACGGTGGTGACCCAGCGCAGCAAGTGCGGCAGAATGGTGATGAACGAGGCGATGATGGCCAGGGAGGAGAAGACGATGGCCATGCCGGCGATGGCGATGGGCACGCCCTGGCCCTCGACGATGCTCTGAAGTCCGGTCTGGAAGTCGATCATAAGCGATAAAGGTGGATCCTTTGCCCTGATACTTCCAGCCCTTGCGCCGGCCCGCGCGGCCCCCCGTCGGGGGCACGCCAGCTCGCGGCCGGTGCTGCCGTGGCGGCGGGGCTCGCCACGCGGCCGCGGGGCCCGCATCATGTGGGGATCGTCACCGATCTTCTGGAGTCCGCCCCATGTCTTCCCATCGCCACGTTCCCTCGCTTCTGTTCATCGCCCTGGCCCTCTCGCTGGTGGCCTCGCCGGCCGTCCGCGCCCAATCGGGGCCGCGGGCCATGACCATTGTGGACCTCGTCGACCTGCCGACGGTGGGCGACGCCCAGCTCTCACCCGACGGGAGCCAGGTCCTCTACACGCGCACGGACACCGACTGGGCGCGCAACCGGACGGTCACGCACATCTGGCGCGTGGACGCCGACGGCTCCGACGACGTCCAGCTCACCCGGGGCGAGGACGGCGAGACGTCGCCGCGGTGGTCTCCGGACGGGAAGGTGGTCGCCTTCCTGGCCGACCGCTCCGACGACGGGCCCACGCAGATCCACCTGATCCGCGTCGCGGGCGGAGAGGCGGCGCCGCTCACCACCCACGTCACCTCCGTGGGGAACATCCAGTGGTCCCCGGATGGGCGGTGGATCTGGTTCCTGGCCTCCGACGACAAGCCGGAGGAAGAGGAGGCCCGGGAGAAGGCCCGGGACGACGTCTTCGCCTACGACGAGAACTTCCAGCAGCGCCACCTGTGGCGGGCGGAGGTGGCCACCGGCGAGGAGTCCCGGGTCACCGAGGGCGACTTCTCCGTCCTCGGGTACCGGCTCTCCAGGGACGGCGCCACCGTCGCGCACCACCGGGGACCGAACCCCCTCTACGGCGACAACGAGAAGGGCGAAGTGTGGATCATGGCCGCCGACGGTTCGAGGGCGCGCCAGCTCACCGACAACGGCGTCGCGGAGAGCGGCGCCGAGCTGTCCCCGGACAACCGCCGGGTGCTCTTCGCATCCGGCTCCCGCGGGGACCTGGGCGAGAGCTACTTCAACAACAACCTCTTCCTGGTTCCCGCCGAGGGAGGCGCCGCCCGGGAGCTCTCCCCCGGCGTGGGGCACGGCCTGGACCAGGCCACCTGGTCGGCGGACGGGAAGAGCGTGTGGGTCCTGGCCAACACCGGCGTCCGCGACCGGCTCTTCCGCCTCTCCGTGGACAGCGGCGAGCTCACGCCCCTCACCACCGGCGACGAGGCACTCGGGGCGTGGCAGTACAGCCCGGCGCTGGAGCGGCACCTGCTCACGCGGCGCACCGCTCAGGATCCCGGCGAGATCTGGGTGCTGGCCTCCGACGGGTCGTCGGGGAAGGTGACCCACCTCTACGGCGACATCGCCCGGCGTTTCCGCCTCCCCCGGGAGGAGGCCATCCGCTGGAAGGGGAAGGACGGCGTGGAGGTGGAGGGGCTCCTCTACTATCCCCTGGACTACAGGGAGGGGCAGCGCTACCCGCTGGTGGTCCAGACCCACGGGGGTCCGTCGTCCAGCGACCAGTTCGGCGGCCTGTTCTCGTCGTCCAACTACATTCCCGTGCTGGCATCGCTCGGCTACTTCGTGCTCAAGCCCAACTACCGGGGGAGCACGGGCTACGGTGACGCCTTCATGCGCAACATGGTGGGGAGCTACTTCGACCAGTCCCACCTGGACGTCATGACCGGCGTGGACCACGTCATCGCCCGCGGGCTGGTTGACGGCGCGCGCATGGCCAAGATGGGGTGGAGCGCCGGCGGCCACATGACGAACAAGATCATCACCTTCACGGACCGCTTCAAAGCGGCCTCGTCGGGGGCCGGCGCGGCCAACTGGATCTCCATGTATGCCCAGTCCGACGTGCGCACGTACCGCACCCCCTGGTTCGGCGGGACGCCCTGGGAGAAGGACGCGCCCATCGACACGTACTGGGACCACTCGCCTCTGAAGTACGTCGCCAACGTGAAGACGCCCACGCTCTTCCTGGTGGGAGCCGAGGACGTGCGCGTGCCGCCGCCCCAGTCCGTGGAGATGTGGCGCGGCGTGAAGCAGCAGGGCGTGCCCACCCGCCTCTGGATCGCGCCGCGGGAGCCCCACGGATGGAGGGAGCTCCGCCACAGGCTCTTCAAGGCCAACGTGGAGCTGGACTGGTTCGAGAAGTGGGTGATGGAGCGGACGTGGACGTGGGAGAAGGCACCGGGGGACGCGGGGCCTGCCTCGTGACCGGCAGGGTGACGCACCGCGGTGCGGCCGGGTCCACGCCGTGCTGAGCGTCCCCTCCGTCCGCACCCTCCGTCCCGGCCTCCACCTCCTCGAGGCCGAGGTGGAGGACTTCGACGTGCGCGCCGTGGTGTTGGCAGGCGACGAGCGCGTGGTGGTGTGGGACACGCTGGCGCACCCCTCGCAGATGGAGGGCGTCCCCGGAATCGTGGCGGCGGCCGCGGCGGCGGCGGGCCGACCCGCTGAGGCGCCGCTCCCCCTCACCGTGGTGTACTCCCACGCCGACTGGGATCACGCCTGGGGGACGTGCGCCCTCGGAGAGGTGGACGACGTGGTCGCCCACGCCTGGGCCGACCAACGCTTCCGTAGCGACGTGCCGGAAGAGCTCCGAGCGCGTCGGGAGCGGGAGCCGGGCGTCTGGGACGCGGTCGAGCTGGTGGCGCCCACCGTGCTCTTCGAGCGCGAGCACGCGCTGGCGCTGGGGGGCGCCACGCTGGAGCTCCACGCGCTCCCCGGCCACACCCCCGACTGCATCGTGGGCTTCGTGCCCGAGTGGGGCGTGCTCCTGGCCGGGGACACGGTGGAGACGCCCCTCCCCGTGGTGAACGACGGGCGCGCGGTGGCCAAGTGGGCGCTGGCGCTGGAGCGATGGTTGGGCGGCGGACGGGTCCACACGGTCGTACCTGCCCACGGACCCGTGGGAGGACGGGAGCTCCTGGAGCAGAACGTCCGGTACCTGCGGGGCCTGGCTGCGGGCGGCGCCGCCGCCCCTCCGGCGGGGGACCCTCCGGCTACCGGCGGATCCTGAGAAGGACGATGGCGCCGAGCAGCGCGAAGCCCAGCGCTGCCGCCATGATCGCCTCCTGGTCCCACACCTCCAGCTCCTTGGCCCTGGGCGCGCGCACGGCCTGATCCATGTGGATGGCGCAGTACGCCTCACCCTTCTTCGCCTCGCGCTTGCACCGCTCGCCCTTCCGCGTCGTACCCTGGCACTGGGCCATGTCGAGCCTCCTCGTGAGAGCATCGCCGCACTCCCATACTACGGCGGAAGGGGCCCGACGGTCCACGGCGCGTCACGAGAAGATTCCCCGGCTCGTTACCTTGGGACCTCGCAACGCAGCCACGGAGGCACCATGAGTGCCCTGCTTTCGTGCCGGACCCGGCCGTACGGCTGGGCTCTGGCGCTCGCCTTCACCGTCGCCCTGTCGGCCTGTGGAGACGGAATCACGTCGCCCGAACGCATCACCGAGCTTCCCCGGGCGCTCTCCTCGGGGGAGCTCGCCCTCGTTTCCGCAGGCAACTCGTTCGCGGTCTCCCTCCTGCGGACCGTCCACGAGTCCAACCCCGACTCCACCGTCTTCCTGTCACCGCTGTCGGCGTCCATGGCCCTGGGGATGACCCTGAACGGTGCCCAGGGAGCCACCCGCGACCAGATGCGGTCCACGCTGGGCTTCGGCGCCCTGTCCATGGACGAGGTGAACCGGTCGTACGAGGAGCTCATCGAGCTCCTGCGCGGGTTGGACCCGCGTGTGGACTTCCGTCTCGCCAACGCGCTCTTCCACAGGAACGAGTTCGCGATGGAGACCGCGTTTCTCGACACGGTGCGCCGGCACTTCGATGCCCGCGTCCAGGGGCTGGACTTCGCCGCGCCCGCGGCGGTGACGACGATCAACGGTTGGGTGAAGGAGTCCACCGGAGGCCGCATCGGGGAGATCGTCGAGGCTCCCATCGATCCGCTCACGATGGCCTTCCTCATGAACGCCGTCTACTTCAAGGGGGACTGGACCCGGTCCTTCGACGCCACGAAGACGGTCACGGGTACGTTCCACCTGCGGGACGGCGGGACGGCGAGCGTGCGTTTCATGGTGAAGGAGGACAGCGTCGGCTACCGCGAGGGCGCCGGCTGGCACGCGGCCGAGCTGTCGTACGGCGGCGGCGCGTGGGTGATGGATGTGGCGGTGCCCCGGGAAGGGTACGACCTCGCGGCCGTCCTGGGCGCCCTCGGCGAGATCCTGGATCCGGATGCGTTCTGGCCGGCCCGGACGATGACCGTGTCGCTCCCGCGGTTCCAGCTCGAATGGGAGCGGGAGCTGAACCCGGATCTCCAGGATCTGGGCATGCGCGACGCCTTCGATCCGGACGTCGCCGACTTCACGCCCATGTGCCGGAGGGCCCTGGAGGTGGGGCTCTACGTGAAGAAGGTCAAGCAGAAGACGTTCCTGAAGGTGGACGAGGCCGGAACCGAGGCTGCCGCGGTGACGTCGGTCGAGATGGGCATCAAGTCGGCGCCCTCGTGGCTGAGGGCGGATCGACCGTTCCTGCTCGCGATCCGCGAACGGCTCTCGGGAACCGTGCTTTTCGCCGGCCTCATCGTGCAGGCGCCGCAGGACTGGAGCGGGGTGAGGCCGTAGGTTCGAGGTCCCGGATCCCGCGCGTCTTCCCGATGTCCCCCTACAGTGGATGGAGCGCGATACCCATCGTCTCGGCAGCGTGGCGCAGGCGCTCGTCGTAGGTGGCGAGGGCGACGTCGAGCCCGCGCTCCGCCAGGAAGGTAACCGACGCCAGATGCAGCGCATCGAGCGTGCGCACGGGGGCCGGAAATGGTTGGAGCGCGCGCTCGAGCACGGCGGGTGACAGCTCGAGAAGGCCGACGCGGGAGACCAGTTGGCGGGCGGCGTCACCGTGGCTCCGGGCGAGGTCCCGGGCGTGCAGGCGCGCCCACAGCTCGTACGTGAGGAGCCGACTGGCGACCAGGTCGGCGTCCCACAGCGCGGCAGGCGGCTCCCGGTCCTCGGCCAGCAGATGCGCAAGCGCGACCGACGTGTCGAGGTAGATCACCGGTCCCCCCTGTCACGGTCGAGCTCGCCGAGGATCTCGCGGAGGCGTGCGACCGGCTTCCCTCGCGGGGGGATGCCGGTGGAGCGGACCGGCGGAGTGAAGTCCGGAGCGGCCAGGTTGTCGAGCGGACCCGCCGTCGATGGGCGTCCGAGCGCCTGGATTCCTCGTCTCAGCGCCTCGGAGCGCGAAACGCCCTGCTCGGCAGCGCGCCGGTCCAGCTCGGCGCGCTCGGCCCTGGTGAGATACACCTGGATGGGTTCCCGCACTCGATCGGCCATAGGTGTGAATTTAGCAAATGCTATAATGAATTCAATCCGGCCGGAGCGAGCGGACCCGCAGCCGGGTGGGGAGGCCGGGGACGGGTGCCTCCGGAGTCACGCGCACGGTCACCGTGTCCCCCGGGAGGAGATGGAAGAAGTTGTCGGAGAAGCGCGCGCCTGCGCCCTCCACCGAGAGGCGCACGCCGTAGGCCAGGCGGTCCGCGGTCAGCGAGACACGCCACCCGTCCGCCTCGGGCGAGGCCCCCAGGATGCGCATCCCGGGGTCGGTGAGGGCGAGGAGCGCCGGCGGGACGAGGAACTGGACGTCGCGGAACGTCGCTCCGTCCCAGGTGGCGAAGCTCGCCTCCACCACCACCGAGCGGGGATCCGTCCCCTCGGGGAGGAGCTGGTCCAGGGGCTCCCGCCACGCGAGCGCCGCGCTCGACCGTGAGACGGACACGCCGGCGGCGCGCATGGCCAGCGGGGTCCCCTGGAAGCTGAGCACCCGCACGTCGAGGTGCCCCTGGACGGGGCCGTCGGCGGCTACCCACACGGCGGCGGTGTCGCTCCAGGCGTCGGCCAGGACCGCCACCGGCGCGAAGATGTCGCGGGCCCGGTGGTGCAGCGCCTTCCAGCGTCCCGCGTGGTCGAGGCTCGACCACGACACCACGGGCCAGGTGTCGTTGAGCTGCCAGTAGAGTGTGCCGCCCGTCCGGGGCCAGGAACGCCGGTGCGCCTCCAGCGCCAGCCCCACCCCCTCCGCCTGGGCCAACTGGCTCACGTGGCTCCATGCGTCCAGGGAGTCGTCCGGAGGGACGGGCCACTCCCGCTCCAGGTACGCCCGGATGGTCTCGTAGCCCGCGGGGTGCTTTTGGTGGGCGCGCATTACCGGATCGTGCACGGAGCGGGGGGCGGCCATCGGCGCCGCGGCGGCTTCCGCTCCCGCCTCCGGCGCGCCGAACGCCGCCAGCGTGACCGGGTCGGGGAGCGCCTGGAAGCCGAACTCGCTGGCGAAGCGGGGGACCTTCTCCGCGTAGACCCGGAACGGCTCCATCCCCCACCACACGCCCCAGTAGTGGCTGTCCCCCTCGGTGAGGCTCTCGGGGCGCCCCCACCCGTGGCGGGGTGAGGAGGGCACGTAGGGCCGTCCGGCGTCCAGCCGGGACACCACTGCGGGGAGAATCTCCTCGAAGATCCGGCGCTGAGCCGCCTCGACCTCGGAGCGCACGTCCGGGGCGTAGTCCCCCTGCCATCCCCAGTTCGCCCATCCCTCGGCGATCTCGTTGTTTCCGCACCAGAGCGCCAGGGAGGGGTGGCGACGCAGGCGGTGCACCTGGTCCTCGGCCTCGGCCGCCACCGAGGCCGCGAAGGCGGAGTCACCCGGCACCAGGGCGTTGGCGAACATGAAGTCCTGCCAGACCAGGATCCCGGCCGCGTCGGCCAGGTCGTAGAACACGTCGGGGAGGTACACACCGCCTCCCCACACCCGGAGCATGTTCATGTTCGCTGCCGCGGCATCGGCAACGAGGCGCGCATAGGCTGAGGAATCTGCGCGAGGCGTGAAGTGGTCCGGCGGAACCACATTGGCGCCGCGCGCGAAGACCGGCTCGCCGTTGACGCGGAAGAGGAAGCTCTCGCCGAGGGAATCGGGATCGGTCACCAGCTCCACGGTGCGCAGTCCCGCCAGCACCGCCCGCCGGTCCCACTGGCGCCCCCGCACCGCGTCCACCTCCAGGGCGTAGAGCCGCGGGGTGCCCCGTCCGGCGCCCCGGGGCCACCATAGCTCGGCGGCGGGGACGACCAGGGTCGTCTCCCATGTGACGGACCCGCCGAGGGCAGGGGCCGCCACATCCTCCACGACTGGCCGGAACGCGCCCTCCGGGCTTCGGATCCCGACGCGCACGGTGCGGTCCGGGCCTGTTCCCGGGCCGTCACCGGCCACCTCCATCTCCACGGTGAAGCGCACCAGGGCCGTGTCGCCCCGGAGCTCGAAGGACGCCACCCGCGCGTCGGTGATGCGCACGCCGCTCCACGCCTCGAGACGCACGGCGCGCCAGATCCCCGACGCGACGAAGCGCGGCCCCCAGTCCCAGCCGAAGTGGTAGGCCGCCTTCCTGCTGAAGGCCCGGGTGGCCCGGACGTCGGGCTCCTGGTGGGGGATGGGCCAGGGGTGGGCGGCGGCCCGCTCGGCGCCCTTCGCGGCCGGAGGCGCGAAGCGGACCTCCAGGCGGTTGGCTCCGGAGCGCAGCGCGCCGCGTACGTCCACCCGCCAGGTGCGGAACATGTTGTCGGCCTCGAGGACGGGCTCTCCGTTCAGCGTCACCAAGGCCCAGGTGTCCAGCCCCTCGAAGACCAGCTGCAGGCGCTCCTCCTCCAGGAGGGCCGGCTCCGCGTGGAAGTCCAGGCGGTACGTCCACGTCTCGTCCTCGATCCAGGCCAGCTCCGCCTCCCGGTTCCCGGCCAGGGGGTCGGGGATGCGCCCGGCGGCGAGGAGGTCGGTGTGGACGGTGCCGGGGACCGTTGCGGAGATCCACGAGGTGTCGGTTGTTCCGCGCACCTGCCAGCCCTGCTGCAGCGCAAGAGCGCGGACGGCGGGCTCAGGCCTCCTCCCACACCCGGCCAGGAGCGCCGCGAGGAGGAGGGCCATCCCGGCGAGGAGGCCCCGTCGCTTCATCTCCGCGCCGCCGCCTCGGCTTCCTCCCGTGCCTGCACCACGATCCCCAGGTCCGAGTCCGAGGGGGGACGGGTCCAGAGGTGGCGGCCCCAGGTGGGATCGGGCTCGGGGCCCATCTCGAACTCGAGCTCGCCGCCGCCGGCCACGTCGGCGTGGCGGATGTAGGTGAAGGGCCAGGGACGCCCGTTGAGGCGCACGGCACGCACGTAGCGGTCCGTGGGGCCCTCGCGGAGGGCGCGGACCAGGAAGGTCCCGCCCTGCACCCGCAGCACCGCGGTGTCGAAGCGGGGCACGCCCAGCACGTACACCCCCGACGCCGGATCGGCGGGGTAGAAGCCCAGGGCGCTGAAGACGTACCATGCCGACATCTGCCCGCAGTCCTCGTTCCCCGCCAGCCCGTCGGGCGCGGCGCGGTACTGGGTGTCCAGGATCTGGCGTACCCGCTCGCCAGTGCGCTCGGGGTGCCCGGCCCACGAGTAGAGGTAGGCGATGTGGTGGCTGGGCTCGTTGCCGTGGGCGTATTGGCCGATGAGCCCGGAGATGTCCGGCGATGCGTTCCCCCGCGCACCACCGTGTCCTGCTCGAAGAGCTCGTCCAGGCGGCGCAGGAACGCGCCTTCGCCTCCCAGGGCCTGCACCAGCGCGCCGGGATCGTGGGGCACGAACCAGGAGTGCTGCCAGGCGTTCCCCTCGGTGTAATCGGTGTTCTGGCGGTGGTCGGAGAGGAGGGGATCGAAGGGCTCCACCCAGCTCCCGTCGGCGTGGCGTCCGCGCATGAAGCCGGTGCCGGGGTCGTAGACCTCCCGCCATGCCTGGGCACGCTGCCGGAACCTGCGCGCGGTGGACGCGGCACCCACATGCTCGGCCAGGCGGGCCACGGCGGCGTCGTCGTACGCATACTCCAGCGTCTTCGTGACCGACTCCACGCCGAGCTCGGAGGGGACCCACCCGAAGGCGCGGTAGTCATTCAGGTCCCTGAGATCCGAGGACTGGCTTGCGATCACCGCGGCCAGGACCTCGCGGGCCGGCACCCGGGTCAGCCCCTTCAACACCGCGTCCACCACCACCGGCACGGCGTGGTTCCCGGTCATGGTGTTGGTCTCGTTGGCCACCAGCGACCACACGGGGAGGAGCCCCGACTCGCGGCGGAAGGCCACCATGGACGCCACCAGGTCGTGGACGCGCTCGGGGTCGAGGAGCGTGTTCAGCGGGTGAGCCGCCCGGAACGTGTCCCAAAGGGAGAAGATGGAGTGGTTCGTGAACCCCTGGGCCTCCCGGATGCGACCGTCCGCCGCGCGGTAGCGCCCGTCCAGGTCCTGGAAGAGGACCGGCGCCAGGCGCGTCCGGTAGAGCGCTGTGTAGAAGATGGTCCGGTCGTCGGCGGTCCCGCCGGACACCATCACCTTCGAGAGCTCCGACTCCCAGGCGAAGCCGGCCCGGGCCCGGGCGCCGTCGAAGTCCCAACCCGGTGCCTCGGCCTCCAGGTTCGACAGCGCCCCGGACTCGTCCACGTACGAGAGCGCCACCTTGAGGAGCAGGGGCTCGCCATCGAGGGCGCCGAACGCGAGGTGGGCCCGCGTGCGCGGATCCTCTCCCGCCCAGGTGATCGCCAGCACCGGCCGCGAGGTGGCCAGAGCGAAATGGACGCGCTGATCCACCGCCCATCCCTTGCTGTAGCGGCGCCCCAGGAACAGGGTGTCGGCGATCTGGATCAGCTCCACATGGATGGGTTCGTCCCAGTTCTCCGCGAAGCCCAGGTCCACCACCAGCCCTGGCTCGGCACCCTTGGGGTAGCGGATGCGGTGCAGGCCGACGCGGGGTGTGGCTGTCAATTCCACGCCGATCCCGCTGCGCTGAAGCCTCGCGGCGTAGTAGCCCGGCGCCGCCATCTCCGCGTCGTGGTCCAGGCGGTCGGCGTAGGGGCGCATCCCGTCGGGCCCCCGCTCCGCGCCCAGGTCCACCCCGCCGGCCACCGGCATCACCAGCACGTCCAGGAGGTCTCCGATCCCGGTGCCGCTGAGGTGCGTGTGGCTGAACCCGGTGAGCACGGAGTCGGACCAGTGGTACCCCGAGCTCCAATCCCAGCCGGAGCGCCCATTGTCCGGGCCCACCTGCACCATCCCGAAGGGGGCGGTGGCCCCGGGGTAGGTGTGGCCGTGCCCGCCCGTGCCGATGAACGGGTCCACCCACCGGCCGACGGTGACCTCGTGGAGTCGTCCCGGGTGGTCGGGAGGGGAGCAGGCGGCGACCGCCAGCGCCGCCGCGGCGAGGAGGGCGGCGGTGCGGGGGACCATCTGCCCGCCTCTTCTCTACCGCCTACCCGTCAGATACTGGTACGCCCTCTCCAGTGTGGCCAACGCGCGGGCGGTCATGGTCCGCTCGGTCTCCAGCATGACCTCCACGTCCGGGCCCGACGCGCGCCAGGCTTCCAGCTTTCGCTCCGCCTCGGCGATGATGGAATCTTCCACGGGGAGCGTGATCTTCCAGATCCCATCCCCGTTCTCGTCCTGGAGGGCCAGCGTGTTGATGTACGTAGGCCGCGCCTGCTGGCCCTCGGGCCCGACGGCTTCGGCCGGCACCGGCTCGTACAGCTCCTTCTTGATGCGGTTGGCCGCGTCGTTGAGGGGAGCGGTCTCGGGACCGTCGGCCTCGGCAGGGGTGGCGCCCACGGGCCAGTAGGGCACCAGGATCCCGGTGGAGGTCTGGCCCAGGATCGTCCACATGGTGCTGAGGCGCGCGTCCTCTCCCGGGAGCACGCCCTGGATGACGGCGAAGGAGACCGACGAGCTCCGGTTGATGCTGTGGTCGTGGGGGAAGTAGCCCCGAGGGTGCCCGTCGTAGCTCCCGGTGATCGGCAGGGGTACGAGGTTGCCGTCGGCATCCCCGAAGCTGCGGATCTGGTGCTTCACGATCTCCTTGAAGTCGATTCGTTCCGTGAGGAAGAAGTCCCGCACGAGCTCGTCCGTCTGCAGGTAGCGATCCATGCTGTAGGGCCGGGCGAGCAACCCCTCGCGAGCGCCGTGGATCGCGAAGTTGGTCCGGAGGATGTAGCCCTTCTCGGTGTTCGCCGCGTCGTAGCGCCAGTACCGGTCGTCGGCGGTCTCGAAGAAGGCGGCGGCACCGGTGGCGTCGATGACGCCGAAGTTCGTGGCCGTTTGCCTCCCGATGGGGTTGGTGGCCTTCAGCAGCGCCTCGAACTCCTCCACGGTGGCGCACTCCGCCAGTGCCCGGGCCATGAGCGTGCCGTTGCCCAAGCCGGGCTGGGCCGGCGCTGCCCTCGCCGTTGTGGGCCGCCCCGATCCCAGGTCCGAGGACGCGGTGTTGATGATGGCGAAGCCCTTCTCGTTCACCCCCATCCACGACGATCCGGGGTCGCCGGCCGTGATGACGGAGACGAAGTGGTGTTTCCCGGACGTGTTCCAGATGACCTCGTTGTTGGTGGCGCCGGCGTCCCGGGTCTTCCAGAGGAGCGGCCGTCCATCGGTGGTGGCCTTTCCGCTGGCCACGCCGGCGGTGCATTCCTCGGAGGTGGCCTGAGCCTGGGTGGGGCTGGGTGCCGCGAGGACGGCGCTCAGTACCGTGGGGAGCAGGAAGGACACGGGGACGGCGGCGAAGATGGATCTCATGGGAGCCTCACGGGGCTGAGACTGGGAAGGGAGGGATGTCGCCATGCTGAACCCTCCTCCGGCTGTGGTCGGGCGAACAGGCAGGGATCAGGCCTCCGCCTCGGAGCAGCAAGCCCGTGGGAATGTCGTTCGGTCGCGGGGCGCTGCGCGAGGGTATTCACGCAACACTACGCACCGATGGGGAGATCTGCCAGTCGCCGGCCCCCGCTCCGACGCCGTCGCCGTAACATTGTCCTACCCTGACGTGTCCTAAGGACTTGAGGTCCTCACATCGCACGACTTCCGAATCGACCCGGGTCCCGTCCCGGAGGGTGCTCATGAGCGGTCTGGACCGAAAGGCCCTGTGCAGTGCTGTCGCCGTCCTTCTGGGAATGCTGCAGACGACGCTCCCGGCGCCGGCTCTCGCCCAGCAGTCGGTGGGGCAGGGCGACGGCGCCAGACCCCTTCCGTCCATGCTGGCGGTGCGCCTCACCCAGCCCATCCACATGGACGGGATCCTGGATGAAGGGGCCTGGGCCCAGGCCACCCCCGTCACGGAGTTCATCCAGACGGATCCCTTGGAGGGTCAGCCGGTCACCGAGCGGACCGAGGTCCGGGTCCTCTTCGACGACGATGCCATCTACGTGGGGGCCATGCTCTACGACCGGAGCCCCGTGTCCACCCGCCTGGGACGCCGCGACGGGTTCCTCATGGACTCGGACCAGTTCGGCATCTCCTTCGACAGCTACAACGACAATCGGACGGGCTTCAAGTTCGAGATCAATCCCTCGGGGGTCCGGGGCGACGAAGCCCTATCCGGGGGCCAGGACCGTCACGGCGACAGCTCCTGGGACCCCGTCTGGCAGACCGCCACCCACATCAGCGGCCAGGGGTGGAGCCTGGAGGCCTGCATCCCCCTCTCCCAGCTCCGCTTCCGGAGCAGCCCGGAGCAGGTCTGGGGCGTCCAGTTCACCCGGGTCATCGCCCGCAACCGGGAGACCGCCGTCTTCTCCTTCACGCCCAAGGACGAGCGCTCCGGCATCGCGCGCTACGGCGACCTGCTGGGCCTCCGGGGCATCCACCAGTCGCGGGGCCTGGAGATCCTCCCCTACTTCCTGGGCCGGGCCGACTTCGTGCCCCTGGAACAGAGCGACGAGGTTTCGTTCGAGAACCCCTACCGGGACGGATCCGACTTCTTCTACGGCCTGGGCGTCGATCTCAAGTACCGCCTCGGCTCCAACCTCACGCTGAACGGCACGGTGAACCCCGACTTCGGCCAGGTGGAGGTGGATCCGGCGGTGGTGAACCTGACGGCTTACGAGACGCGCTACCAGGAGAAGCGGCCCTTCTTCGTCGAGGGCGCCGATGTCTTCTCCTTCGGTGGCGGGGGCGGAGGGGGCGGCGGCGGGATGTTCGGCGGAGGCGGCGGGGACGGCGGAGGCGGCGGGGGCGGCGCCCAGATCCTCTATTCCCGGCGCATCGGCGCCTCCCCCAAGGGGGGGCTCCCCGACGAGGCGATCTACGGGAGCGAGCCCGACGCGGCCACGATCCTCGGCGCCACCAAGCTCACCGGGAAGACGGCCGGCGGCTGGTCCCTGGGGATCATGGAGGCCGTCACCCAGCGCGAGATGGCCCCCTGGGTGGACGGCACGGCCCGGGAGTACGAGGCCGAGGTCGAGCCGCTGACCAACTTCCTGGTGGCTCGCGCCCGGCGCGATCTCCGGGAGGGGCAGACCAACGTCGGCGCCATCGCCACGGCGGTGCACCGGGACCTGCGCGACGACGCCCTGGCCGGCGACCTCCGCTCCTCGGCGTACGTGGGCGGCATGGACTTCCTCCACGAGTTCGCCAACCGGACCTGGTCGCTCAACGGCCATTTCGTGGCCAGCCGCATCGCCGGCGACCCCGAGGTCATGGCGTCGGCCCAGGAATCCTCGGCCCGCTACTACCAGCGGCCCGATGCCGACTACCTGGGCGTGGACGGGGCCGCCACCGCCCTGACGGGCTACAAGGCCAGCCTGGAGCTCCAGAAGCAGGCGGGTCTCCACTGGCAGGGAGGCGTGGAGCTGGGGATGACCAGCCCCGGCTTCGAGGTCAACGACCTGGGCTACCAGCGTGACGCCGACCGGCGCTCCGCTTCCGCGCGCCTGGAGTACAACGAGAACCGTCCCGGCACCGTGCTCCGGCGCTGGAGCGTCAACGCCAGCACCGACGCCACCTGGAACTTCGGCAGCGACAGGCTCGGGACCGGGCTGAACTTCCGGGGCAACTGGACCTTCGTGAACTACTGGTCCGTGAACCTGGGCATCAGCCACGACTTCGCGGCGCTGGACGACCGCCTCACCCGGGGCGGCCCCCTGGCCCGCAAGGTCGGCGGCAACCGGATCTCCTTCGGCAGCTCCTCCGACTTCTCCCGTCCCTACACCTTCCGGGGCAACGCCAACTACGAGTGGGACGAGGCCGGGGGCCGGCAGGTCGGCTTCGGCGGCGGGGTCGGCATCAAGCCCAGCAGCAGGTGGGAGATCTCCCTGGGGCCCCGCATCTCGATGAACGAGGCCGCCGCGCAGTACGTGACCCAGGTGGACGACGCGACGGCCTCGTCCACCTACGGGACCCGGTACCTGTTCGCCGACCTGAAGCAGACGACCCTCTCCCTGGAGACGCGGCTGAACCTCACGTTCAGCCCCGACCTCACCCTGGAGATGTACGCCCAGCCCTTCATGGCCAGCGGCGACTACGGCGCCCTCAAGGAGCTCCGCGCTCCAGGGACCTTCGACTTCGACCGGTACGGGGTGGAGAGGGGGACCCTCTCCAGGGACTCCGACGGGTATTACTACATCGACCCCGACGGCCCCGCCGGACCCGCGGAGGAGTTCTCGGTCTACGACACGGACTTCAACCGGGTATCCCTGAGGGGCACGGCGGTGCTGCGCTGGGAGTGGCGACCCGGCTCGACCCTCTTCCTGGTCTGGCAGCAGAGCCGGTCCGATTATCTGGACGGCGGGGACTTCGACTTCGGCCGGGACGCCAGGGCCATGTTCCGGGCCGAGGCCGACAACATCTTCATGTTCAAGTTGACGTACTGGATCGGGTCGTAGGCGCCGCGGCGGGAGGGGCGCACCCGCCCGCCCGCCCAGCCGCTGCGCGCTGGCCCCCTTCTCAGTAGCCTCCCTCGTCCAGCTTCACCTTCCCGGCCATGTGCCGGTATACGAACACCGTGTACGCAGTGGCCAGCGTCATCCCCGGGATCCACCACCAGAGGGCAGCCCTCAGGGAGTGCTCGGGCCCGTGGGCGTTGAACACAGTGAGGGAGGCCGCGGGGTCGTTGGTGGCGGGCAGGACCATGGGGTAGAGGCCGTACGCCACGCTCAGGAGCATGCCCGCCAGGAAGACGGACGAGGCCAGGAACGCGCTCAGCTCGCGTCCCCGGGCCGCCAGGTGCCAGGCACCCACCAGCCCCGCCACGGCCAGGGCGGGCAGCATGTAAGAGAGGGGCTGGGCGTTCATGCGCTCCGGGACGTGGGGCTGGACGCGGAACGTCAGCACCGTGAGGACGACCACCGCCGCGGCCAGGAGGGGCCACAGGGCCTTGGCGGCCCGCTCCGCCCGCGCGCGCACCGGGTCCTCCGTCTTGAGGCCCAGCCAGAGCGCTCCGTGGTGCGCGAGGGCCAGGAAGCTCGTGACGCCCACAGTCACCGTGTACCAGTCCAGGATCCCCATCTCCGGCCCGCCGATGCCGAAGGAGGTCCACAGGGGGTTGAAGAAGTACCCGTCTTCTCCAAGGGGGACGCCCCGCACCACGTTGCCCAGGGCCGCGCCGAAGAAGACGGTGAGGACGAGGCTGGAGACGGAGAAGACCACGTCCCAGACCGGCCGCCACACCGGGTTGTCCACGTGGCTCCGGAACTCGATGGAGATGGCCCGGAGGATGAGGAGCCACAGGACCACCATGAGCGGCAGGTAGAAGCCGCTGAAGCTCGAGGCGTACAGGAGCGGGAAGGCCAGCACCAGGGAGCCCCCCGCCGCAAGGAGCCACACCTCGTTGCCGTCCCATACGGGGCCGATGCTCTGCAGCACGGTGCGCCGCTCCCGGTCGGTGCGGGCCACGAAGAGGTGGAGCGCACCGGCGCCCAGGTCGAAGCCGTCCAGGATGACGTAGACGGTGAGGAGCAGCCCCACCAGCCAGAACCAGAGGGTTTCCATGGTCACCTCCCCTCCGGCCCGTGGGCGATCTCACGGCCGGCCAGGAAGAGGAAGAGGATGCCCAGCAGGAGATACAGCCCCATGAAGCCCAGGAGGCTGAAGAGCGTGTTTCCCGACGAGACGGTGGCGGAATGGCCGTCGCGGGTCAGGAGGACGCCGTACACGAGCCACGGCTGCCTTCCCAGCTCCGCCGTCATCCACCCCATGGTGTTGGCGATGAAGGGGAAGGGAGCCGCCAGCATCAGGACCCAGAGCATGGCTCTGGAGTCGTACAGCTTCTGTTTCCAGAGCAGCCAGGCTGCCAGGAGCATGGCTCCGATGAAGAGCGTGCCCAGCCCCACCATCATGTGGTACGCGTAGTAGTGGAGGGGGACGTTGTCGGGCCAGTCGGACTCGGGAAACGCCTCCAGGCCGCGGACCTCGGCGCCCCAGCGGCGCCAGGTGAGGATGCTGAGGACCTGCGGCACCTCGATGGGATTGTCCAGGCGCCGCTTCTCCATGTCGGGCTGCCCGATGATGGTGAGGGGCGCGCCCTGCCGCGTCTCGAAGAGCCCCTCCATGGAAGCGAAGGCCGCCGGCTTGTGGCGGGCCACGTTGGCCGCCTGGAAGTCCCCGGTGGGAAAGGCCAGGAGCAGCGCCGCCGGCAGCCCCACCAGGACCCCGGTGCGCACGAAGAGCTTCCCGTGCTCGGCGTGGTCACGCTGCTCCGGTGTCGCCTTCTCCGAGCCCGCCACCAGGAGGTAGTAGGCGCCGATGGCCGCCATGACGAACGAGCCGGTGGTGACGGCGCCCACCATGGTGTGGAGGTACTGCCAGACCAGCCACGGGTTGAGGATGAGGCTCCACAGGGAGGTGAGGGCCAGGGTGCCGTCGGGTTGGACCTCGTAGCCCACCGGGTGCTGCATGAACGCGTTGGTGGCCACGATGAAGTACCCGGAGAGCCAGGACCCCAGGAAGACGGCGACGGCCGAGAGCCAGTGCATGCGCGGGCTCAGCCGCTTCTCCCCGAAGAGGAAGAGCGCCAGGAAGGACGACTCGAGGAAGAAGGCGAAGGTGCCTTCCATGGCCAGCGTCTGTCCGATCACCCCGCCCGTGGCCTCGGAGAACCGCGCCCAGTTGGTCCCGAACTGGAACTCCATGGGGATCCCTGTGACCACGCCCATGGCGAAGGAGAGGCCGAAGATCTTTCCCCAGAACCGGGCGGAGCGATGGTACCGCTCGTCCCCCGTCCTCAGCCCCCAGGTCTTCAGGACGACGATGAGGAGGGCCAGCCCCATGGTGAGTTGGGGAAAGAGATAGTGGTATGTGATGGTGAAGGCGAAGTGGAAGCGGTGGTAGAACAGCGCTGCGTCCATCGAACCCTCCGTCTCGGCGTTCCTCTACACCCCTAGAAGATGGGGCCGCTCGTCCAGGAGCGTCAGGACCAGCTCGCCGAAGAGCGTGTTGGCCCATGCGAACCAGCCCCGGGTGAAATCGGACGGATTGTCCTTGTGGAAGGACTCATGCATGAACCCGGTGCCGGCGTGGGTGCGCTTCAGCGTGTCCAGCACGCCCGCGACCTCGGCGTCCGAGGTGGCGGTGAGCCCCTGCATCAGGAGCCCCAGGTGCCAGATCCGGTCCATCCCCGCATGAGGCCCGCCCACCCCGGCTCCCGCCGTCCCCCGGAAGAAGTACGGGTTGTGCTCGGAGAGGACGAAGCGGCGCGTGCGCAGGTAGAGGGGATCGTCCTTGGCGCAGGCGCCCAGATAGGGAAGGGACAGGAGCGAGGGGACGTTGGCGTCGTCCATGTGGTGCCGGTTCCCGAAGCCGTCCACCTCGTAGGCCCACACCCGGCCCAGAGCCGGATGCTCGACCACGGCATGGGCGGCGAGCGCGGCCTCCACCTCCTCCGCCAACGCACGGCACTCCGACGCGAACGCTCTCCCCAGCCCCGTGGGCTCGGCCATCTCCGCGAGCTGGCGGAGCGACACCACCGCGAAGTGGTTCGAGGGCACCAGGAAGGGGAACGTTGTGGCGTCGTCGGAGGGGCGGAAGACGGAGACGATGAGACCCACCGGCCGGATGGGATTCCCGTACCCCGACCCCGCCACCGTGTCGGTCTGCCAACCGGTGACGCGCTGGAACTTGTACGGCCCGGGGCCCTCCTTGCGCTGCTGCTCCCGGAACGTGCGGAGCACCAGGCGCATCGCTTCGCGCCATGCGTCGTCGAAGGGCGCGAGGCCGCCGGCGAGCCGCCAGTACGCGTGGGCGAGGCGGATGGGATAGCAGAGCGAGTCCACCTCCCACTTCCGCTCGTGGAGCTCCGGCCTCATCTCCGTGAGATCGTCCTTCCACGGGCTCCCCGTCGGCCCCTTGTTGAACGCGTTGGCGTACGGGTCGATGAGAATGCAGCGCGCCTGGCGGCGGATCACGCCCTCGATGAGGCGGCAGAGCCCGGCGTCCTCGCCCATGAGGGGGAGGTAGGGCCACACCTGGGCGGTGGAGTCCCGGAGCCACATGGCCTCGATGTCCCCGGTGATCACGAACGTGTCCGGCTGCCCGTCCACCTCCCCGAAGGCCACCGTGGTGTCCAGGGTGTTGGGGAAGCAGTTCTCGAACAGGAGCGCCAGCTCCGGGTCGGCCAGCTCGCCCTTCACCCGCTCGATGGTGCGCTCCACGGCGGGGCTGGTGAAGCGGCGCTGGGCGAGGGGCGGGCGGCCGGTGAGACGCCGCGGTGCGGTCGGGGCCGGCCCAGCCGAGACGGGAGGGCCGCCCATCAGCCCGATGGCCCCTGCCGCAGCCGCACCCGTCTGCTTCAGGAAGGCACGGCGCGAGGGACCTGGCATGGACGACGGGTCTCCGAGCAGGTGGGCGGGCAGATACCCCGCATGAATGGCGAGCGAAGACCGATCGCGCCATCCCCGGGACTCAGGAACGGAGTCATCGTTCAAGAATGCAGGTCCCACCACGTGCCCGGAAGCCGGGATGACCTCAGACGCGGCATTGCCGATGGATGGTACGGTACATAACTTAGGGACGTACCGTACAACCTACGAGAGGCCGACCATGGCCAAACCCTATTCGGTGTCTCGACTGAGGGCCGACCTCTTCAACGTCCTCGATCGGGTGTTGGAGACCGGCGTGCCCGTGGAGGTGGAGCGCAACGGGCGGGTCCTGCGCATCGTGGCTGTGGAGGAACGAGGGCGCTTGGGCAACCTGAAGCCCCACCCCGAATACCTTCGCGTGGAGCCGGAGTCGTTGGTCCACCTCGACTGGTCCGGGGAATGGCGGCCGTGATCTACCTCGACACCCATGTCGTGGCCTGGCTGTACGCTTCCGGTGCCGGAGCGCTTTCGCCCAGGGCCGCCGAGGCCATCGCCCGTGCGGGCGACGTACGGGTGTCTCCCATGGTGCGCCTCGAGCTCCAGTATCTCTGGGAGATCGGGCGGGTGTCGGACCCGGCCGTGACCGTGCTGGACGCGCTGCACGCGGCGCTGGGGTTGACCGTGTGCTCGGCCTCGTTCCCCGCCGTCGTCGTGGAGGCGGAGCGATCACCATGGACCCGAGACCCCTTCGATCGCCTCATCGTCGCGCAAGCGTCACTCCACGGCGCCCCCCTCGTCACGAAGGACGAGGCTATGCACCGGCAGTACGTCGAGGCGCTCTGGTAGGAACCCGGCGATAGGGGTCGCCGGTGGGCAGCTGTTCGGCGTCCTCGCCCATGAGGGGGGGTAGGGCCAAGCCTGCGCGGTGGAGGCCCGGAGCCACATGGCGCCGATGTCCCCGGCGATGACGAACGTGTCGGGGCGGGCCGACCTTCCGCGCCATCGCCGCGCCCCGTCGGAGCGATCATGCTTCCACTGCGAGACCCTGGACTTCCGATCCGCCTCAAGGTGCGCTACTATGATGATATCATTATCATATCATCGGGGAGATCCCTTGTCCGACGTGGCCGTGCGGGGCTTGCCCCCGGAATTGCATCAGGCCCTCAAGGATGCGGCGACCCGCAATCGCCGGAGCCTCAACGGTGAGATCGTCGCGCGCCTGGAAGCCTCTTTCGGCCGGACGGTCGTGGATGTGGACGCCGTGCTCGCGCGCATCCGCGAGCGGAGCGCGCGAGCGCCCGTCGCCGGCCTCGATGGAGACGACCTGCGCGCGCTGAAGGAGGCAGGCCGCCGGTGATCGTCGTGGACACCAACGTCATGGTGTACCTCCTGGCCGGCGGTGTGAACGGTGAAGCCGCCGCGCGGCTCCTGTGCGACGACCCCGTGTGGGCGGCGCCGGGGATATTGCTGAGCGAGCTCCGCAACGTGCTCGTCGGGCTGGTCCGGGCCGGGCGGCTGGGCATTGACGACGCCCTCGCCATGCACGCCGACGCGGAGGACGTGCTCCATGATCGGGTGGTGCGGGTGGACGGGAGCGCGGTCGTGGAGACCGCAATGGCCTGCGGCCTAAGCGTCTATGGTGCGGAGTTCGTGGTGATGGCCCGTGCGCTCGGCGTCAAGCTGATCAGCACGGATGAGGCGATCCTGAAGGGAGCGCCCGACGTGGCGGTGGGGTTGGTGGTGGGCTGAGCCACCCGCGCCGCTCACCGGCCTCGGCCTCGGCGTCAGCGGTACGGGTCGTCGGTCCCCAGGTGGTTGGCGACGTAGTCGGCCACCCCCTCCTCCACCGTGCGGAAGGGCCGCTCGTAGCCCGCCTCGTGAAGCCGCCCCATTTCCGCCTGGGTGAAGTACTGGTAGCGGTCGCGTATGGCCTCGGGCGTGTCCTTCCACTCCACTCGCAGCTCGCGGCCCACGGCCACGTAGAGCGCGCCCATGAGATCGAGCCACGTCTGCGCGCGTCCCGTGCCCAAGTTGAAGAGGCCGCTCACCTCCGGGTTCTCCATGAGCCACATCATCACGTCCACGCAGTCCTTCACGTAGACGAAGTCCCGCATCTGCTCGCCGTCGGCGTAGTCGGCGTGGTGGGAGCGGAAGAGGGTGACGGGCTCGCCCTCGGAGGCGGCGGGCCAGGCGCGGGTGACGCCGCTCATCATGGCGCCTTTGTGCCACTCGTTGGGACCGTACACGTTGAAGAACTTGAGCCCCACCCACTGGGGTGGAGCGTCGGCGCCGTCGGCGATCCGCCGGGCCACCCAGCGGTCGAAGGCGTGCTTGCTCCAGCCGTAGGCGTTGAGGGGCACCAGGCGGGCCAGCGCTTCCGGCGACCCGTCGTCGTCGAAGCCCGCCGAGCCGTCGCCGTACGTGGCCGCGGAAGATGCGTAGAGGAAGGGCACCTCGTGGTGCGCGCACCACTCCCAGAGCGTCTGCGGAAGCCGGTAGTTGGTCTGCGCGATGAGGTCGGCGTCGGCCTCGGTCGTGGAGGTGATAGCGCCCATGTGCACCACGTAGTCCACGTCGTCGTGGTGGCGCTCCAGCAGGTCGAAGATGTCCTCGGGCGGGACGAGCTCGGCCAGCTCCCGGCGGCGCAGGTTCTTCCACTTGTCGCCGCGGCCCAGCTCGTCCACCACGCTGATGGGGCCGTACCCGGCCTCCTCGAGGCCGGCGACGAGGTTCGAGCCGATGAAGCCGGCTCCTCCGGTGACGACGATCATGGGCGGGCGGGGTGTGGGGGATGGGGACCCAGGACCCGCAATCTACAGCGGACGCGCCAGGGCGGCGCGGGAGCTGGACGCTGCGGGCGGTGGGGTGCGCCGGCTCGGGCCATGGAGTGCTTCCTGACGAATGAGATTGCGCCGCGGGACGACACGGGCCCACAAGGCCGTGGGGCCTGCAATCTGCGGCTGCCTCCCGGCGCCGTGAGGCCGCGGCGACCATCACGTCACCCCGCGATGCTCGTTCCCCTCCAACAATCACCCGGGCTTAGATGCAACGCCGGATGGAGCCAGCCACCAACGCCCTATGGAGGTGACGCTCCTGGCCGCAGCGGCCCTGGCTGGCCCCTTCCGCAGGGAAGGCTCCGTAACCCTCACTCCGCCCGAAGGGCCCCGGCCGGATCTGTCGACGCGGCCCGCCGGGCCGGGACCCAGGCTGCCACCAGGGCCACCCACAGGAGGCCGATTCCGACTGCGGCATAGGTGAGGGGGTCCGTCGCTTCCACCTCGAAGAGGAGGGCTCCCATCAACTGGGTGAGACCGAGAGCGATTACCATGCCCGCCGCCAAACCGAGGCCGGCCACCCGCGTCCCCTCCCACACTACCATCCGCCTTACCTCCGAGGGCCTGGCTCCCAGGGCCATGCGCACTCCCATCTCGGCCCTGCGGCGCCCCACCAGGTAGGAGATCACGCCGTAGATCCCCACCACCCCCAGAACCAGGGCCACGCCTCCGGCCACGACCAGGAGCACCATGGTGAAGGCCATTCGGGCGCTTGCGTCGGCCACGATCCGTTCCGTGGTCCGAACCCGGGCGATGGCGACGTCGGGATCCACGGTGGCGACCCGGTCCCGGACGGCGCTCAGGAGCCCCACGGCGTTCCGTGCCCGGACCGCCACCGCCCCGCTTCGAGCGGACACCCCGGGGTTTGCCGGTCCCATGAGGGGAAAATAGATGAGGGGATCGGCCACGTGCGTCAGCTCCATTGCCGGGACATCCTCCACTACGCCCACCACGGTGCTCCAGATGGTATCCGCTCCCACGGCCACGCGCCGGCCCAGGGGATCCTCCTGGGGAAAGTAGTGCCTGGCCAGGGACCGGCTGATCACCACCACGGGCGCCTCCCCCTCCATGTCTGCCCGCTCCAGGGCCCGCCCCTCCAGAACTTCGATCCCCATGGTCCGGAAATACCCCGGCCCGGCTCGCCGCACCGCCACCACCGGCGGGAGCGTTCCCTCCGGTAAAGCCCGCCCCTCCACGCTCAGGTTGTTCCCGTTGCACCAACCGTCCAAAGGCAGACAGGTGACGACCCCCGCCGCCTCCACCCCCGGGAGTCCCCGGATGCCCGTAACCAGCGCCTGGCTGAAGGCCGCCGCCGCCGCCCCATTCGGATATTCCGAGCGAGGCAGGCCGAAGGAGAGGGTCAGGACTTCGGGGCTGGCATCGAAGCCGGCATCCACCGCCCTCAAGTGCATGAAGCTCCGGACCATGAGGCCCGCGCCTACCAGGAGAACCACCGCCAGGGCCATCTGGCTCGCCACCAGGATGCTCCGGCCCCGGACCCGGACCCGATCCGCCGTGGCGCCGGAGGTGGCCCGGAGGGTACCCACGATGCTGGCATCTCGCCGGAGGAGGGGAATGGCGCCGAAGGCGAGACCGGCCAGGGTCGTGACGCCCAGGGCGAACACCAGGACGCTCCCGTCCAGGCCCACCTCCTGGAGACGGGGGAGCGTCGCCGGGCCGTGTCTCACCAGGAGCCGAACCGCTCCCTGGGCCAAGACCAAGGCCACCAATCCCCCGAGACCAGAGAGGAGAATTCCTTCCACCAGGGCATCGCAAACCTGATCCAGGCGGCCCGCTCCCAGGGCCTCCCGGACCGCCACCTCCCGCTGCCTACTCTCGGCCCGCACCAGGAAGAGGTTCGCCACATTGGCGCAGGCGATGAGCAGGACGATCCCCACCGTCCCCAGCAGGATCCAGAGGGTTCGGGCCACTGGGCCCACCACGGAACTCTTCAGCGAGGTAACCAGAGCCTTAATGCCCACGGACTCCAGGATGAATCGAACCCTTCCCGGCTCGTCCGGGAAGCTCTCCGCGAGCCCCCGGTACAGCGCCTGTGTCTCGCTCCGGACCTCCGACGGCGTAATCCCCACCCGCATCCTGCCGACGACCTGGAGCCAGAACCCGCCGAGGGCCGTGGTCCCGTCCAGGTGCAAGGGAAGCCAGAGGCGCACCTCGTCTTCGGGGAATCGGAAGGCCGGTGGCATCACCCCCACGACTTCCCTGGGAGTGTCGTCGATGAGGATGGTCCGGCCGACGATGGCCGGGTCGCTCCCGTACCGCCGGGACCAGAGCGCGTGGCTCAGTACCACCACCGGAGGCCTACCTGATTCTCCGTCCCCCTCCAGAAACCACCGGCCTCTCTCCGGCGGCACGCTCAGGACCTCCGCCAGAGAGGGCGTCGCGAGGGTCATCCGCACCCGCTCCGGATCCCCGTCCCCGTCCCCGGTCACGGTCACTGCGTCGCTGGAGTAAGCCCCCACGGCCGCCATGGTGTGCTGGTGCTGGGATATGTGATAGACCAACCCTGGGGTGAAGCCCAGCCCCTCGGGAGCGTCGATCCCCGGCCCGGCATTGTCCATCCAGACCAGCTCGTCGGAGTCCGGGTACGGGAGGGGATTCAGGATCACACTGTCCGCCACGGCGTAGATGGCCACGGTGCCACCCATTCCAAGCGCCAGGGTCAGGATGCCCATCAGGGCGAATCCTGGGTTTCGAGCCAACCTCCGGGCTCCGTGACGGAAGTGACGTCCAGCGACTCCCCGGCCCCGGCGGGAGCCCAGGGCCACCCAAGCGAGCCCGCCCCATTCCCGCAGGTGGAAGGTGAAGCGCACGAGACGCCCACGGTCCTTCACGGAAGCCGCCCGGCGGCGATAGGTCTCCAGCATGTCGGCAGCCCACTCCCGATCCGCGGTTGCATAGAGACGAAGGAAGATTCGGTACACCCGTTCAGTCCACATCGTGGCGTTCTCCTTACACCGATCGCGGGAAGAGACGCTTCTCACGAGCCACCGCTACCAGGCCCTGGAGCCGCTCCATTTCCAACCCGACCACCTGACGGCCCAGGGGCGTCAGGCGGAAATACCGGCGTCGGGCATCCGGCGAATCCGCCTCTGCATCCTGATCGTGGTTTACCAGACCGTCCTCCGCCAATCGCTTCAACGCCTGGTAAAGCCCTCCGGTGGTGGGGTTCAACCGCCCCCCGGACCGCTCCTCGATCTCCTTCCCGATGCCGTACCCGTGAAGGGGACCGCCCCCCAGCGCCAACATCACGTGGAGAGCCAGGTCGCTCAGGGGAAGAAAGGCCTCGGGGTTTCGTTGATCCGCCATCGTGCTTCCTTTGTCCGTTCTCTTTTGCCGGTGTGCGGCGCCGTGGCCCTGGACCGGGGTCCCGAACCGTTGTCCCGGCCCGGATTTTCTTCCCGCCGCCTTGCCCCCCCCGCCTTCTCTCCCAGTTCCCGCTTTCGCCCTGCTTCGAAGTGGCCGGCAGCATCCCATATCCCCACGGCAAGACCCTCTCGCGCATCGCACTATATGAAGCGCTACAGTAGTAGGACACACCGAAGATCGAGATGGTTTCAGGGATCCCGTGGCCGTCCACTGCCAAGGACCGACATAGGGCTGAGATGGCCGCAAGAGGGATAGTGGGTCGAGGCGGCGGGAGTTGAACAACCCTCCCATGGGTACTGTCAACTTGTTGCTACCGAAACGGCTCATGGGAAGCAGGATGAATCCTGGCGGGATTGCCGGAGACTCCATCGTTTGAGGGGATGGGGTCATGAGCACGACAAGGAGGTACTCCCGAGAGGGCGGGGAGCATCAATACCACCGTTCGATCTGGACGGCTTCGTGCTTACTCCCGTACCATCCACGACAATGGGGAGCCAAGCCTCCCACCAATACGGATCCGTTGCGACGACCCCTTGAACCTGGGCAATACCTGAGCATTCGGTGCACGGAGCGCCTGGCCGAGGCAGGGATCGAACCCTCGGTGGGCAGTGTCGGAGACTCGTACGACAATGCTCCGGCCGAACCCATCATCGGCCTGTTCAAGACAGAAGTCATCCGAAGGATGGGGCCGTGGAGGAACGTGGAAGACGTCGAGTTCGCGACGCTGGAGTGGGTCTGGTGGTTCAACTACCATCGCCTCCTGGGACCCATCGGACACGTTCCCCCCGCCGAGTATGAGGACTTGTCGACGGCGTCGTGTTCCTCGAGCAGACCCTGGGTGCGGAAGTGGCGCAGGATGCGGCGCTGGACGAGGCGCTGGAGGTCGAGCCAGT
>CAZJFX010000003.1:0-965 GCA_964545395.1 uncultured Gemmatimonadaceae bacterium
TGGGAGAGCCTCGTTGGCGAATGCCGCCACCGCTTCCCACATGTGCTTCCACGCTGTGCCGCCGGTTCCTGGGAGAAGATCGGAAGTCATTGTCTTCTCGATCAATATGTCCGCAGCGCTTTTCGCAGCATCGTGTACACTGAATGCTGTTCGAATCTCTGAAACGGCTTCGGAACTGAAGGTTCTGAATACTAGATCAATGTGATTGACAAGAGAGTCAAATCGTAGTGCCTTTGACTGGAGCTCTTGAGCAAGGGACTTGGGGTTCACAGCTCGAGCGTCGTTCTCCTGTCGACGAAGGTGGTCCAGCCGCTTGATCTCCTCATCGGATAACATGGCGAGAAGCTCGGCGTCATGTGGATCTGAGAGAGAGGAGAGCGTGTCGACGAACGTGCGAGCGGCTGTGCCACTCGGAATGACCTGTGGGTCGAAAGAGATGGACGATATTAGCGCCTGCTCCTGTTCAAGCCGGGTGCGTATTGCGCCGCACGCCAGAGCCAGAAGATCAAAGATGTCCAGGCCAAATGGCCGGAAGGCGACATCGGTTTTTCCTCGGAGATAGACGGGTGCGCAATGAGCATCGAAGACGCTGATCGCAGCCAGTGCATCCGCGGCCGATGTATTGGGATGCCAGGTCGAAGACGCATCAACATTGCCAACGCGATACCTGATAGAGACCTGAGGAGTAACGGGCTTCTCTTCAGTGAGAACGTTGCCGAGCACTTCCTCGGGGCTACGGGCCCGGCATGCCCTCTTCAAGACTCGCGTATAGCCCGACTTGCCAGCAGCATTCTCGCCAAAGACAACCGTCAGGTTGGGTCCGAACGTAAGAGTCTGTCCTGCGGCAAGTGCATTGACGCCTCCATCATGAATCATGCTCACCAACGTCACCGAGGAGTTGGCGGCCTCAGGAACTCGCAAATGCCCGCGAGAAAGCGGCTGCATGGATTGAGGGTCAGCCAAAC
>CAZJFX010000003.1:975-101931 GCA_964545395.1 uncultured Gemmatimonadaceae bacterium
TTACAGATCTCCACCAGAGAAGAGATGTCTTCAGAGTCTAGAGATCCTTTGATGAACAGACGCCGGAGAGCATCTCTCTGCCAAACGGGTCTCCCCGACGTCCATACGAGTACGTCCTCTAACAGTTCATCGCTCATGATGTTGCTACTCTACTACGAGACCGAAGCAATGAAAAGCGAAGGGATGAGGCATGAGCTGGGGGTACTCCACGCGGACCGAGCGCCTTTGCCCTTCTTGGAGTCTCGTTCCTTCCGCGATGGTAGATCCTCCTGACTGCGACTGATGGGTATTTTGGTAATCTCTACTCGTGGAACCAGAACCCGAGAACATCAGAGATTTCATCGAGGCTTGGAAGCAGGACTTCGGAGAAGTGCTCACGCCTGAGCAGGCAGAGACGGAGATCAAGAGACTCCTAGGGAAGCTCTGCACGAGTGCCCCATGAGGCGCTATCTTTAGTAGCAGGATAGCCGCCACATCGAACCGAGAGCAAGGTTATGGCAGAGCAGCGGACGTTCGCGAGCCTGGCGTGGAGCATGAAGGGGAAGGTGACGAGGCGTGAGCGGTTCCTGGCGGAGATGAACGCGGTGATCCCGTGGGTGAGGCTCATGAAGCTGATCGAGCCGCATTACCCGAAGGGAGGGAGCGGGGGCCAGCCGAAGGGACTGGAGAAGATGCTGCGGATCTACTTCGTGCAGCAGTGGTTCGACCTGTCGGACCCGGGGGCGGAGGCCGCGATCTACGACAGCGAGTCAATCCGGCGGTTCGTGGGGGTGGAGTTGGGCGAAGACGACGTGCCGGACGAGTCGACGATCCTGCGGTTCCGCCATCTGCTGGAGGAACACAAGCTGACCGAGGCGATGTTCGCGGAGGTGCGGAGCCTGTTGGAGGAGAAGCGGCTTCTGGTGAAGTCGGGCACGATCGTGGACGCGACGATCATCTCGGCGCCGAGCTCGACGAAGAACCAGGAGGGCAAGCGGGATCCCGAGATGCGGCAGACGAAGAAAGGCAACACGTGGTACTTCGGGATGAAGGTGCACGTGGGCACGGACCCGAAGGGGCTCGTCCACACCGTGGTGGTAACGGACGCGGCGCAGGCCGACATCAACCAGTTGCCGGAGTTGATGCATGGCAAGGAAGAGGTGTTGTACGGGGACAAGGCGTACTGGTGCGAACCGGACCGGGAGGCCTACGAAGAGGCGGGGGTGCGCTACCGCGTGACGCGTCGAGGGACGCACGGGAAGCCGGTCACGGAGCAGTGGAAGAAAATCAACCGCGCGCGATCTCGGGTGCGGGCATTCGTGGAGCATCCGTTTCTTGTGATGAAGCAGCTATGGGGCTTTGAGAAGGTCCGGTACCGAGGGTTGGCGAAGAACGCTGCGAGAGCGTTCACCGCACTCGCGCTCATCAACCTGTACAGAGTGCGCTACCGCTTGATGCCACCGGGGGCGACGTGTGCCCTGTGACCGGGCGGGGCGCGTAAGAAGCGCTCTCGAGTAGGCTCGGGAGCGCGAAGGTGAGCGGCGAGACCGCCCAATCGCTGATTCAACCACCATGGGACGACCCGATGTCCCAAACGGGCCGCCCATGCAGAGCTTCCCTAGAGTTCTTCGCTGAAATGAAAAAGCTCCTACCGCCTGAGGAGTAGAAGCTTCTTGGAGCTGACCGGGCGGAATGGTATATCCGCCTTCTTCGGGGTGGATGTGGGGATGTTGGGGACGTTGCGGGAGGTGTTACGCTGCTCGTCTGCGTTGGTGCTTCTGAGAATCGGCTTCCGGCAACTTGATACCGAGGAGACCATAGAGCGTTTTGATGCCTCCTATGATATCCTTGAATGAACCATCTCCAGTAGATGAAAAGGTTCGAACGTCCTTCAGAAATGCGCGCATTTCTGAACGCTGTGGGCGCTGGGACGGGCCGCTCAGGGGCCGCCCTCGTCGAGGGCGCCGAAAGGAACCGGGACGGTAGGATTCGACGCCTTGGACCTGCCCGCGATTGGCCTACGATGGACCCATGCTTTCCATCGCTGAGATCAAGGCCCTCGCTGAGGATCCTCACATGACGGATGACAGTGCGGAAGAACTTCGAGCCGCGTGCTATGCAGTGGCTGAACTCTTCTTATCCATCCATCCCGAGTGCTTACCCAGGCAGCCCCAGGACCCTGAGTCCGGCACGTAGCTTGATTGATCCGGGAGCGATGGTATGCTGGCTCTATCATGCAAGGAATCATCTACACACGGGTTAGCAGCGACGAGCAGGTGAAGGGTACCTCTCTACAGTCTCAGGAAGACCTTTGCCGCAGGTACTGCGCCGAGCGCCAAATAGAGGTTACGGCGGTCTTTCGTGAAGAAGGGGAATCGGCCAAGTCTGCCGACCGCACTGAACTTCTTCGAGCGCTGGAATACTGCAGACAGCACAAACCCAAGCTGAGCGTGTTTGTGGTGGCGAAGGTCGACCGATTCGCACGCAATACCGAAGACCATTTCACCGTTCGAAAACTGCTTCTCGACTACGGCGTGGCGTTGCACTCGGTCACCGAACCTATCGGGAACAGCCCCACGGAGAAATTCGTCGAGACCGTCCTGGCTGCGAGTTCCGAATTCGACAACGCCGTGCGCCGGCAACGATGCACGGACGGAATGGCGGCGAAACTCCAACAGGGGCTCTGGCCATGGAGGTCACCGCTCGGATATCAGTGTCTCCACTTCAAGAGCCGCGGTGAGAAGCGCACCGAGCCTGATCCGCCTCATCCCGAGATCTTCCCCATCCTCCAGCGTGGCCTCAGGGAATACGCCAAGGGAAGGGTCAGTACGCAAGGAGAGTTGGCGCACTCGCTTGATTCGTGGGGACTCGCCGCCCTCGTTGGCAAGCCGACCAGGCCTCAGATGATAGATCGCATCTTGGGCAAGTACCTGTGGTTCTACGCGGGTCTACTCCCCAACCCCTGGACCGGTGAGCGGCACCGCGGTGCGCATGTCCCGATGATTACAAAGGAGGAACTCGGTCGCATCCAGCTGATCCGTTCAGGTAAGAAGGGAGCTACAGCAAAGCGAGACCGTTTGAACCCGCTCTTTCCACTCCGCCGCACCGTAACGTGCGCAAGCTGCGGACGACCATACACTGGCTCAGTGTCCCGTGGAAACGGTGGGCGGTATGCGTACTACCATTGCTCCAATCCATCCTGCTTCCTTCGAGGAAAGTCAGTTCGGAAGGAGATTCTGGAAGAGGCTTTCCTCCACCGTGTCGAGCGGCTCGCGCCGAGTGCCAAGGCGCTGCGTGTATTCCGAGTTGCTCTTCTTGACTTGTGGAACAAACGGGAGTCCGACGGGATCGAGCAGGCACGAAGGGCCAAGAAGGCCGTCACCGACTTGGAGAGTCGTCGAACCCGTATCTTCGAGAGTCATGAGGCTGGGGCCTACACGCGGGACGTGTTTCAGGAGCGTCTTGCGGCCGTCGACCGTTTGATAGCTGAAGCGCGGACGGCCGTTCCGGCTGCGGAGGGAGCTCAGCAAGATGATGCTCCAAGGGTCGCCGAGACACTTCCCAACGCTCTTGAGGCGGTGAATGCTCCGCGCGCCTTCTGGCATGCCCTCGTGCCTGAGATGCGCCTTCGGTTCCAACAGCTCATTTTTCCGGCGGGAATTCCCTACGGGCATGAATGGGGTTTTGGAACCGCCGAACTAGGTGTGTTCTACACCGTTCTTCAGCGATGTACCAGCAGCGGATCCGGTGAGGTGAACCGCAGGGGAATTAACTGGAACCAACTCACGGAAGAATTGAAGGAATGGAGTGAGGTTCTGGGGCGCCATCAGGAGGAGCAGAAGGCTGCCTGACCCCTAGGGAAGTCCCCAATGTCCCCATGTCCACCCAAGAGGGCCGGAGCCCTCAAGAGTCCATCGGCCTAAATGCCTCGTATCTCCTCGATGCGCTCCTGCACGAGAGCCGATTCGTGTGATCGCCTGGCGCGGTCCAAAGAGGTCCCGATCGAGGTTGGTCTTTAGAGCCTCGTTGACCTGTCGATAGAAAGGATCGCGGATCATATGGACCAGTGTATCGTGAATGATGGTCCCGCTCAATGCGGTGTGACCTCAGAGTCGTGTCCTTGTCTGAGGGCCGCCCGTCAGCGTACGAGGAGCACGTCCCGGGGAGGGGGCCGGCTGTAGGCGGGGAACTCTATCAGGGTCGGCGGGCGAAGGCGAGGGACGTGGACCCAACGCCGGTTACAGCCCACTTGCCGGAGGGAATGTGGGGAGGGCGTACACCCGGCGATGAGGTGTGCGGCTGCCGCCTATCTTCGGCCGGTGCGCTTGCGGTGAGCGAGGCGCTTGTTGATATCCGCTACCTCCCTGGCTGTGAGTTCGAGGAGGCGCACGACGGATCGGATCCGCTGCCTGAGCAGCACCTCCACCTTGGGGATGAGGATGGTCTCGCAGAGTCTTTCGAACTCGGCATCCTGTGGGTTTAGCATGATCACATTCTGCCTGTCGGCGTCCGATATCCAAGAAGGTTGGTGCTGCCTCATGCGGCAAGTGACACACCGGCGGCGGTCCACACTCCTTCCATCCCACTGCCTAGCATACAGTGGGTCATGCTTCTGTAGGCGCCTTTTCTGTTGCGCTGCGGGCCGGGCCCATCTTAGGATGCATCGCGCACCGCATCCCCGATTGGCGCCCCCCAAGCGTCTGGGAACTTCAAGGTCTCCGACAGGGGGGCTGCAAATGGCCAGCCGCGTTCGCCTTAGTCCGCTCGTTGTCTGGAGTTACCCCCCGTCTATGCGGAGCTACGCATAGACGGGGTAACTCCAGCTTCATGCCTGATGTTGCTTAAGCGCAGAAAAAGAGCCAAGGACATATCCTTGGCTCTTTGCGTCACGGATGGTACGCCGTGACGCGGTCGTTATCCCCAGGCCACAGCTGGCGACCACAGGAAGGGCAGGGAGGCGCTTCGGGTTCTCGGAGGACAAGATTGCCCTGCAGGAGTTCCCTCTGAAGCCAGGCCTCAGCAACAAAGAGCGGGCCCTTCGCTCTGGCGGTGCTCGGGCGCAGGCCGGTCATTCGCTGAACAGCGTTAGAGAAGGAGAAGGGGTCAGGCCAGCCGGTCTCCCCGGCCGCCCGACCCACGGACCAACCCGTGGCACGCATGAGGCGCAGGGTACCGAGTACACGGGCGAAGCAAAGAACTCGGTGCGGATTGGGCAGCCCCGCCTTGAGGCACTGCCGAGACAGTGTTCGCCGGCTCATGTACAAGAGCCTTGCCGCCTGCGATACCGTGACCCGTCCAGATGTTTGCCGGATGGGCAGCTCGACGAGGACAGCGAGGATCTTGCCGTGGTCACTGCTTGATGCAACTCCTCGCGAACGCAGGTAGCTCACCACTTCGCCGACCTGATCAAAGATCTGCACGCTCCGCCGCATGTCGTCTGCATGTAGGGACATCACCAACTCCTTTGAGGAAGGGACTCGGGCGCTGCTTCCGTGGTCCATTCTCCCAGAGGGCTCAGGCGTTCAAAGGCGGTCGATCCAGCCGCAAACGGCAGGCAGGCGGAGCAATGCTGAGCGGCATCGTTGGGGGGCAGGACGCGGCACGGATCGTCTAAGGAGCGCGAGCACACCGAGCGGCGTGGCGCCTACGGTCGGATCATGCCGTGTTCGTCGCGTTTGGTCGCCTTGGGTGCGTATCGACCCGCTATATCATTGAGCGGATGAGCAACCCACGGCCTGCGAAGCGGGTCAGAAGACCCATCGTGTCCGCAGGCCTGGACGACGGCACCCTCGTCGAGGCCATCTACAGGCCTGAGCGACACGAGACAACATTCGTCACCTACCGCGATGGCAGGCTTGATGAAGGCCGCGAGCTAGACCTCCCACGGCTGGGCCCGGTCATTCCGTACTCTCCGGACAACAACCTGCTCACGCACCGCGTTCTGCTCTTGCCTTCCGACGCGGTCGCGTATGAGTCCGAGAAGACCTTGCTCCAGGCGGTGCGGGCCTTCATTCACAGCTACGCGGATCTCAGCGATTCCTTCGAGGAGATCGCCGGGTACTTTGTCCTCCTCACGTGGATTTACGACGCCTTCAGTGAGGTTCCCTACCTGCGGTTCAAGGGAGACTTCGGGAGCGGGAAGTCGCGCTGCCTTCAGACGATCGGCTCACTCTGCTACAAGCCCATGTTCGCGAGCGGTGCTTCCACGACTTCTCCACTGTTCCGCCTCATCGACGCCTTCCAGGGTACCCTGGTCATCGACGAGAGCGATTTCCGTTTCTCGGACGAGAGGGCGGATATCATCAAGATTCTCAACAACGGCAATGCGGCAGGCTTCCCGGTGCTCCGCAGCGAGGCGACGCCCTCCAAGGAGTTCAACCCAACGGCTTTCAACGTCTTCGGTCCGAAGATCATCGCCACCAGGAAGTCCTTTGATGATCCCGCGTTGGAGAGCCGCTGCATTACGGAGATGATGTCGGGCCTTGCTCCCCGTGCGGATATCCCGCTCAGCCTCCCAAGGCGATTCCATGACGAAGCAACAGCCTTGCGGAACCAGCTCCTCGTGTACCGGTTCCGGAACCGGGGTACTGCACAAAGTCTCGACGACTCCCGTGATCCCCTAGTAGAGGCGAGGATCACTCAGGTGTTCGCCCCTCTACTCTCCGTGGCAGGCGATGTTAGAGCTCGGGAGCGGATCCGTGTGCTGGCGCGAGGGAAGAGCGGCGTGCTTGCCGCGGAGAGAAGTGCCACCCTAGAGGCGCAACTTCTTGATATCATGTTCCACATGCGGCGCGATCTCGTGCCGTTGGCTGTGAAGGAGATCGCGGAACGATTCAACGGGCAATTCGGCTCGGACTACCAGCGACCGATCACGCCACGTTGGATTGGAGCCCAACTCCGCAATCGGCTCTCTCTCGTTTCCGTGAAGACTCACGGGACGTTTGTCATCCCAGACAGCGAGATGAGCAAACTCGGGCCACTCAGCCGCAGGTACGGGCTCGAGGACATTGGGGTGGACATGGGGACGTTGGGGACCTCCGAAGAGGCACCGGGCGCTCCGTAGCCGGGCATCCTCGCATGGGCAGGGAAGTTTGCCAACATAGGGACCCACCCGACTCAATGTCCCCATGTCCCCCGCAGCCCTGGGGATCATCGCGGCTATGCCGCATCCGGCACGATTTCCTCTCTCCGTTCTTTGACAAGATCCCCGCAAAATGAGACGACTGCATATGACTCACGAACCACTGAGAACATATCTGCGCACTTTCCGGCGGCGTACATGCCTCTCTCAGGACGAGGTGGCATTTCTCCTGGGCTCGATGTGTGGCACGAGCGTCTCGCGGCACGAACGAGGGCATCGCGTGCCCGTGTTGGGAGCCGTCCTTGGCTACGCCATCATCTTCGGGGCAAACATCTCAGAGCTCTACGAAGGTATGCTCGGCGACGTCCATGAGGCGATGCAACCACGCGTACGGGGACTGCTTCGGAGCCTTGAGCGGCAAGCCAAGAGTGGCGTACGAGATAGGAAGATCGCCGTGCTCAAGAAGCTCCTCAGCCAGAAAGGGAAAGCGATATAAATCACGTCAGCTAACCATGAAGCACAACGCCAAGCACATGCGGATCGTAGCCGTAGACCCTTGCCTGAAGGGCTTCGGATTCGCTGTGCTCGAGGGGGGCACCCGATTGGTGGATTGGGGCGTTGCAAGGGTGTGGGGGACGGGCGAAAAGGAATTCGTGGCCAGGGTTGAGGATCTCTTGTTGCGGTACCGGTCGAAGTGCCTTGTGCTTGAAGACCTCGACAACGTGAGGAGGGTCTCTCGAAAGACTCGCCGGGTCCGAGTACTGGAGGAGTACGGCAAGCGGAGTCGACTACAACTACTCAGGGTTTCGCGCGCGTCGGTGCGAGCGGCCTTTCAGGATGCGGGTGTGACGAAGCGAGAGATTGCGCTGGCCATATCCAACCTCTTTCCGGAGCTGGAGCCACACCTCCCGCCGGAGCGGAAACCGTGGATGAGCGAAGATGAGAGGATGAATGTGTTTGATGCTGTGGCTCTTGCATTGACGACAGGCGCGTCGTAGGGCCGGCCTCATTCTTCAGATCGCTTGTTGGTGATTCCCAGGTCGAGCCGGTTGATGAGTGGGTTCTGAGCGAGGTCTGGTAGCGGGGCGGAGCTCAGTTGCAGTCGCAGCCGGCTGGGTTACAATGTAGCCATGCACCTCACATGGCCTTTCGCCGACTCCGCCTTCAGACCGCTAGACCCGGCGGGGCTTCTCGACCAGGTAGAGTTCTTTCGCCTGGATGCGGCGCGTCACCTAGACCGCCGGCGCCAGGCCGCGCTCGGGCAGTATTTCACTTCGGCTACGGTTGCGAAGCTCATGGCCGGCATGAGCTCGCTCGGGCGGGAGGAGGTTAGGATCCTTGACGCAGGTGCCGGTGTCGGCACGCTGACCGCGGCTTGGGTCGCCCGTGCCTGCGCAGCCTCAGAACGTCCACGCCGAATCCAAGTATCAGCCTTCGAGATCGACGAAGGGCTCAGGCCATTTCTTCAGCGAACCCTCGAGTTATGTCGCGAAGTATGTCGTGGGGTGGGCGTCGAGTTCCAGTACACAACGTACCATGACGACTTCATCGCATCGGCTGTACGCTCAATAAACGGTGGGATCTTTGGCAATCGATGGCCGGCCTTCGACTTGGCTATCCTGAACCCTCCGTACAAGAAGATCCGTTCGGACTCGGAGGAGCGGCGGCTGTTGAGCGAGGTGGGTATCGAAACGGGCAATCTTTATGCTGCCTTCGTCTCCCTAGCTTTGCGATCGCTCGATGCTGGTGGTGAACTAATTGCCATAACACCGCGCTCATTCTGCAATGGCCCGTACTTCACGCCTTTTCGCAAGGACCTGCTACGTCTTGCCAGCTTGACGCATCTGCATGTCTTCGATTCACGGGACGTTGCCTTTGGAGGTGATGAGGTACTCCAAGAGACGGTGGTGTTCCGGGCTGAGCGAGCCCTACCTCAACAGCTAACGGTTCAGGTTGAATGGAGTGAGGCAGGACATTGCGCCGAAACGGAGCGGCGCCCCGTACCTTTTGTTGAAGTGGTGCGGCCTGGCGACACCGACGCATTTATCCACGTCGTGCCGGATGAATGGGGCGGACGCGTCGCCCAGATCATCAGCGCTCTGAAGGGGTCACTTGCGACTCTTGATCTTGAGGTCTCAACGGGGCGTGTGGTGGACTTCCGAGCCAAGGAATGCCTTCGCAAGGAGCCTGAAGCTGGGACCGTGCCTCTGATCTACCCCACGCATTTCGACGGTGGCAGAGTGTCGTGGCCTAAGGTCGAGGGGAAGAAGCCCAATGCTCTGGTTCTCAGCGAGAGTGTCGAGGGACAGGTCAATGAAAACGGCACATACGTCTTAGTGAAGCGATTCTCTTCCAAGGAGGAGTGCCGACGCGTCGTGGCTGCCCTGTTCACTCCGGACGCGGCACCTGGCCAGTTCGTCGCGTTTGAGAATCACCTGAACTACTTCCACTGTCACGGCCGTGGGCTCAGTAGGTCCTTAGCCCAGGGACTCACGGCTTATTTGAATACCACCCTTGTGGACTCATACTTCAGGCAGTTCAATGGACACACTCAGGTCAACGCCACAGATCTGAGGAAGCTACCATACCCCACAACAGTGCAGCTGGAGCGGATTGGGAAGCACCTCAGCGATGAGGCGCCTGAGCAGTCGGAACTCGATGACATCGTCGAAGGGGAGCTACTCAACGTGGCAGATCAAGCAGCACCGAGCGAGCCTGCCGAGCATCGCATCCAAGAGGCCATCAGCATTCTGAAAGCTCTTGGGCTACCGCGAGAACAGACCAACGAGCGCGCCGCCTTGACTCTGCTCGCGCTACTTGACCTGAAACCTCGGGAACGCTGGTCTGGGGCAAGAAACCCGCTACGTGGCGTTACCCCGATCATGGAGTTCGCTGCGGAGCACTACGGGAAGCTCTGGAAGCCGAACACAAGAGAGACTGTCCGGCGCTTCACCCTCCATCAGTTCAGGGATGCAGGACTGGTTGCCGCCAACCCGGATCGTCCTGATCGCCCTGTGAACAGCCCAGCCTACTGCTATCAGGTGCCAGAGAGCATCCTGGGACTTCTCCGTCTTTTTGGCACTTCAGGCTGGGATCGGAGACTGGCTGAGCACTTAGCGTCCGCGCCGACGCTTGCACAGCAGTACGCGAAGGAACGCGAGATGCAGAGGATTCCGTTGCGCCTCCCTGAGGGTCAGGAGATTTCCCTTTCGCCTGGTGGCCAGAACGAGTTGATCGAAAAGATCATTTCTGATTTCTGCTCGCGCTTCACCCCTGGTGCGCAGCCCGTTTACGTCGGGGATGCGGATGCGAAGTGGGGCTACTTCGACGAATCGGCCTTGGCAGCGCTTGGCATACGCGTGAACTCTCACGGCAAGATGCCCGATGTGGTTGTCCACTACACCGAGAAGAACTGGCTGGTGTTAATTGAGGCGGTTACGAGCCACGGACCGGTGAATCCAAAGCGCCGCGGTGAGCTTAAGGAATTGTTTGGTTCGTCCACAGCGCCGTTGGTGTTCGTAACGGCGTTCCTTAGTCGCCAGGCGATGGTGCGATACCTGAATGACATTGCATGGGAGACAGAGGTCTGGGTCGCAGAAGCACCGAGCCACCTTATTCATTTCAATGGCGAACGGTTCTTGGGTCCGTACGAGTAGGTCGGACATAAGTCGACTTGACTACTCCACAGGCGGTTCGAGCCCATCGCGAATGAAGGTGAGCACGTACCCCACAATTAGCCCGAGAAGAGACGTGAAGGTCAATGCATGAACGCGCCCCGCATAGGTAAGAAAGGCGGCAACGCTAACAATCAAAGTCGCTGGAGTTGGCCGCTACTTCCAGGATCAAGAATCGCACTGCGGAGGCGCTCAAGAGGCGCTCAAGATGAGCCGAGGGTTGTCCGGCCTCCCATACTTACGCACTTGGATGACACTCGGATCAAGCCGGCATGTGCCCCGTCGCTCAAAGCTCATGAATGATCACGCCCGCAGGCGAAACCAATGCCTCGGCGCATGTCCTGACGTGCCGATGGTGCGTGAACAACACGACCTGCGTGTGTGCCGCCACGTTGGCGAGCACGCGGAGCGCGGCAGCACTGCGCTCGTCATCGAACTGGACGAGTACGTCGTCTATTATGAACGGCATCGGCTCCCCAGACGCACTGGATGCCTCGACAGCTGCGAGCCGCAGCGCGAGGAAGACCTGGTCCACTGTCCCCTCGCTCATCCCACCCGCAGGCACCCGGGCTCCGTTAGGTCGGACGCCCACCAGGACGGGACGTTCCTCCTCGACATCTGCCTCGAGTCGCTCGAAGGCCCCGAGGGTCATCGACTGAAAGTGGGTGCCGGCGCGGAGCAGGAGCGGCGCCTGGTTCTCACGGCGATAGTCGTCGATGCGACGCGCGAGCATCGTGGATGCCAGGTGTAGGCGCGAATAGCAGATGACGTCGTCCCGAAGTCGAGCGAGCGTCGACTGGATCTTCTCCGCGTGTTCGCTCGCTGCTGAAGGCCCTTGGAGCCCCTGAAGCGCCGCGCGAGCCGTGGCTCGAGCGTCATGGGCTGCTGCGACCACTGTATCGACATCCCGCAGTTCCGCGCCGATCACCGAGAGCCGGACATCAATGGCATCCCTGTCCGAGCCCGCCGCCTCGGCCTCGAGAGCCGCGATCGTCTGCCCGTCTCCGTTGCGGACGAGATCCTTCTCGATCCGGGCGAGGTCCGCCTGAGCAGCCTGAAGTTCGGCGCTCCGCTGTTCGGCAAGGGCCAGATCGTCGGCAGCGCCGCACTTCGCCTCGTTGCGCACCTCGGCAAGCGTGAGACGAGCGGAGGTGAGGGCGTCCACGGCGCGGGCGACGTCGTCCTTGAGCCGGTCCTGGAGATTCTGGGCCTGCCGACGCCCCTCATTCTCCTGCAGCACCGCGGCGAGGCGTCGGTGGATGCCGTCGACCCAGGCGTCCTCCGCCCCCTCCTCGAGCGCAGTTGCGTCCCCAAGACGCTCGGCGAGGAGGCGCACGTCAGCTCGAAATGAGTCGGCGTCGCGGTCAATCGCCGAGACGCGGGCGTGGTAGCCGCCCGCATCGTCTAGCGCCCGGAGAGCTTTGTCAATGCCGTCCACGGCGACCAACGCGTCATCAGGCGCCGGAGTGCTGTCGTGAGCGAGGCCACGAACCGCCTCGTCCCATCGGCCCAGCCACGCTTGGGTCCCGTCCTCGACGTCCCGGATCTCGGCCTCCGCAGCGCGAATCGTCTGCTCGGTCGTGCGGGACTCGCGCTCGTGATCGGCGCGGATGCGCTCGTCCTTCTCGACTCGCTGGCGCAGCTTCTCCGCGGCGGACAAGGCCGCGGCGAGGCCGCCTGCGGGAGGTGGGGCCGGATCAAGGGACGTCATCGCAAGTACGAGGTTCGCGAGCTGCGTCGCGATCCACGCCTCCATCTCCTCCTCCTGCTGCTGAGCTTCCGCCAGCTCCCGCGAACGATCGACGAGACGGTCGAAGTCCTCCCGCCAGGCACGTGCGTCATCGATCTTCGGCGGAGCGGCCGGAACTTGCTTCCAGGCATCTTGCCAATCTGCGTCGCGTTCCTTGGCGGTTTTCTCGTGCTGCTCTGCGGAAGTCACGGTGGCTTTGTCGTCGTTGGCGAGGCGTTCGCGCTGCTCGAGGAGCTGCGCGAATTCCGCAACGCGGTCCGCCTCGCTCCGGAGCAGGTCAGCCAATTCGTCCGCCTGCTCGACGGACCTGAGGTAGAGGTTGATGAGCTTGCCGTTGCCGAGCAGCTCCCGCGCCGCGCCCGTGACGTCGCGGCCCTTCTCCCACTTGTCGCGAAGGAGAGCAAATGCCGCGTCGCGGCGGGTACGAGCGTCTCTCAGCGCCTCCTCGGTCGGCACGGCCTTCTTGGTTCGGAGTGTCTCAATCTTCGCGGCCAGTTCCCGGGCCAGCTTCGAGATACGCTGCCGATCGGCTGCGAGGTCGCGGGCCCCTTCGTCGAGTTCACGGGCGCGGCGCTCGAAGCGCGAGATAGTCGCGGCGGGAGGCACCCGAAGCGCATGGAGCCTCCCTGTCGCTGTCTCGAGGAGGCCGAGCTTCTCGAGGAGTGCAGCCACCTGGGCCGTGAGCCGCTTCCTGGCTTGGCCGGACTTTGCACGCGCCGCCTCCGCATCGCCGCGCTGGCGTGCTTCTTCGATCGCCGCCGCGAGCCTCTCCGGGTCGCGCGCCGGCGGGAGAGACGAGGCGTCACGGGCCAGCTCATCCTCCTGGGCGCGAGCCTCCTTGAGCCGCTTTCGCGCCGATTCGAGCCGCCCCTCGAGCGCTCCGTGATCGGATGCGAGCTTCTGGATGCGGGCTCGCCGACCGACGAAGATCCGCAGCGTCTCGACCGCTTCGATGTCCAGGTCGGGCCGGAGTTCATCGAGCTGACGCTTTGCCTGCGCGCGCAGTTCGTTACGACGTCCGACCAGTCCAGGACGATCTTCGAGCGCCTTGCGGTGACTGCCGAGGCGCTTGAAGAGATCGTTCACCGCGTCCGCCTCGGCGGCCAGGAGAGGCGAAGGCCCGAGTCTCTCGACGAGAGACTCCTGCGCCTTCAGATCCTCCCCTACGCGCTCCGCGCGCTGCGCGGCCGAGCGAAGTTCGGACTCTGCATTATGCCGACGGCTCGGGAAGTCCGGCGGGAGCAGCACCACCTCCTTGAGGGTGGCGAGACGTCCACGTACCTCGTCGCGTTCCGCGAGGAGGGGAAGCACGCGCCTGAGGCGCTCCAAGCGGGACTTCTCGCGCGCGAGTTGCTCCTGCCGGCCCGACGAATCCGCGAGGCATTTCTCGGCGTCGCGCCGCGCTCGGTCTTGGCGTGCCCAGTCCTCGGACAACACGGTCGCGTCGCGCTGGGCGGTCTTGAGTTCGCGGAGTTGACCGATGCTCTGGTTGATGAGGCGCTTGTGTCCGCGCGGCGCGAAGTAGGTCTCGGCCTCGTCCTCGAGCCGCTGCCGCAGTGCGCGGAGATGGGAGACGCCGGTGCCAGCGGCGAACAGGCTCTCCCCGAGGTCCCCGTGGCCCGCGAGGATGTCCTTGCCGCCCTGCACGAGTCTGGCGTGGTCGATACCCCAAAACATCTTGAACTGATCGGGGCCCACACCTCCGAGGAAGTGGTCAAGCGCATCATCGTCGAGACGCGTCCCGTCGGGAGCGAGGAGCGTTCCCTTGTTGCCCTTGCGTCGGACGAACGCGAGTCCGTCACCCATGGAAAGACGCAGACGCCCGCCGAGGCGGAGCCCATGGTAGGGGTGGAGGAAGGCGTCGGTCGTCTGTGCGGGGATGCCGTAGAGCAGCGCGTGGAGCGCGCGGAGAGCCGAGCTCTTCCCGGCCTCGTTGCGGCCGAAGATCACGTGCAGCCCGTGGTCGCCCGCGCTGAGGTCGAGCACTTGGTCCGTGAACGGGCCGAACGCCGTGAGACCGAGTTCGAGGATCTTCACCGCGGCGATCCTTCGCGAGCGATTCTCGCGAGGAGGAGTTCGCGGGCCTCGGCCGCGAGCCGGCCAATGAGATCGGGGTCGTTGAGGTCGAGGGCATCCACCCCAGCGAGAAGGTCGGGCGGAAGGACCCCCCTCATATCGACCAGAGCAGTGCGCAAGGCCGCGGTCTCGTCCGCGTTGCCTGCGCCGGCCCCGAGTTTCCGCAGGAGGCTCCCCATGGCGTCATCTCGCGCGGCCAGAGCAGAGAGGTCGGCGGGACGTGCCGTCGCGAACCGGACCTTCTCGATCCAGACGTCGGATGTCACCACCGAGGCGAGGGCGCGGATTTCCTGGACCCAGTGATCGGGGTTCGCAGCGATCTCGTCGTGGCAGGCCATTGGCCCGGTGACGTCGATACGGACGGCGAGCGCCCGGCCGTCGGCCAGGTCGGCCTGGAGCGCCAACGCTCGCGACACCCTGTCGAGGACTTCGCTTGTACTGGCTACCCCATTCATGTCCACGGAGCAGAGCGCCCATCGCAGAACATCTAGAGGTCGCTCCTCGACGCTGGCAACGCCGCCGTCGCTGACGGTCACGATCGTACATCCCTTTGGGCCCACCTCGCGCGCGTGGCGCCCCTGCACGTTGCCCGGGAACACGATCCAGGGCTCCGTCGATACGATCTCGCGTCGGTGGACGTGGCCGAGGGCCCAGTACTGGTAGCCCTTCTGTGCGAGGACCTGCGACGACGTGGGCGCGTAGGGCGCGTGACCCTCTCTGCCGTCGAGGCTCGTGTGCAGGAGTCCGATGTTGAAGAGCCCAGGATCCGCGACGGGGTACGCCGCGGCGAGATCCTGGGTGACTGCCCGCGACGCGAAGCCCTGCCCGTGGACGGCGACATCGAACGCTTCGACGAGCCGCGTCTCGGGTTTCTTCGTAGAGAAGAAGTGCACGTTGTCGGGCGAGCGCAGGTTCTTCGTCAGCTGGCTTGCAGCGTCGTGATTGCCAGCGACGACGAAGACCTGGATGCCCGCCTCGCGGAGCTTCGCCATCTGCTCCACGAAGAAGAGTCCTGTCCGGTAGTCCTTCCAGTCGCCGTCGTAGAGGTCGCCCGCGAGCAAGACAAAGGCAACTTCCTCGTCGATCGCGAGGCCAATGAGGTTCTCAAGCGCACGCCGTGTGGCACCACGCACAGCTTCCACAGGCGCCGACTCGTAGCGATCGAGGCCAACGAGCGGGCTGTCGAGGTGCACATCGGCAGCATGTAGGAAGCGAAACATCTCACTCGCTCCTCAATTCGGTCGGGCTCGGCATCAGCGGCGGGCACAGCCCGTCTACTGGAACCCCTTGGCACGCACATCAGATACACTTCGAGCTCACCGCATTGTCTGTGTACGCGACAGTCGCAGTGCCGTTGGCTTGTACCGGTGCCTGCTCATCGCTCCTGACTGCGCCAACGGTTCACGATCGCGTCCACATCCAAGTCGTCGGAGCCGGTCTTCCATTTGCTGCAAAAGTCTATGTCGTCGCTGTTTGGCGTCGGGTTCGGCTTATCAAAGTGGAAACGCGTGGGCAGAGGCACCGCGTCACCGAGCACGAGCGCCTCGCCCCGGCCCAACCCCGCAAGCACGCTGACCAAGTCGCCCTCACTCTCGGGCACCAGACTCCGGACGTAGCCCTGATCGTCCGGGTTTGTGATCCGCAGGCAGATGAACGTGCCGCACTGTGCAAGCACCGTCTCGGATACCTCGTGCGGACGCTGGCTGACGACGGCAAGGCCAACTCCGTACTTGCGACCTTCCTTTGCAATCCGCTCCATAGACTTCCGAGAGCCCGCAAACTGGCCCTCGCTCGCTCGCGGGATGTACGCGTGTGCTTCCTCGCAAACGAGGAGGATCGGAAACTCCCGGTACTTTGGGTTCCAGTAATTGAACTCGAATGCCAAGCGGCCGATCTGCGCCGCGACCGTCGGTCGTACGTCGAACGGTACTGAGCTCAAGTCGATGACAGTGACGGCGCGCTTCGGCTCGCCTAAGCCGACGAAGTCTCGAAGCAGCGCCGATAACGAGACCGACGTGTTGCGCCACCGCGGCTTGAGCAGAAAGTCGTACCGCTGATCGTTCAGCTTGCTCTCGATCCGCATCAGGAACCGGTCAAAATCGCCGAACATTGGACCTTGCCGAGTGCCAACACGCTCGACGTTCTTGGCGCGCACCTTCGCGAGCAGATCGTCCAATGAGAAATAGATGGGAGTATCCACGGTGACTCTGGATAGGCCCAATACGGGAGTCGCGTTATCATTCTCAGATTGCCGACCGTCCAGGAGGCAGTCGCGGAAGAACGCAGTTTGGTTTGTTGCTTCTCGCTCGCTGTGCTCGATCAGCAAGTCGCACAGCTCGGCGTAAGTCATCAACCAGTAGGGAATCTCCAGGTCGCGGGCGTCGACGTGGCGGACGATGGAGTCGGCAAACGCGTAGTACGGGCTTCCGTCCTCCCTCTTCCAGCAGTACTCTCCGTGCAGGTCGATGATGATTATGTGGGCCTTGGGCATAACCGCCACGGTCTTTTGTACGAGTGAGGCGACCGTCCACGACTTGCCCGATCCGGTCTGGCCCAATATGGCAGAGTGCCGCCCGAACAGGTTCGTGGGGTCCAGATGAACCTTGAGCGAGGGGTGCGATGTGAGCGTGCCCACCGCGAGCCCCTTGGACTGGAAGCGGTCAAACATCTTTGCGATGTCCGCTGAGCCAATCGCGTGTACCTCTGCCCCCGTCGTCGGGTATTGTGCCACGCCACGCTCGAACTGGCCGTCCCCGACAATCGAGCCGACAGGCGTGAGTCGCGCGATGCGCCTGGCAAAGGGCAATCTCGCAGTATCGTCGCCGGGGGTCTCGATGGTCGGCGCGGCAAGGGCCTCCTGTTCGGTCATGCGGGTTACGACCGCGATGAGATGAACCTCGTTCTGTCTAACCGCGACGTATGACCCGAGCTGCCCGACCAACACGTCCTCATCGCCGATGGTAACCGTCGGCGAGTGCCCCTGTTCGTCCTCGACCAAGGTCGCCATGAGGAGGTTTCCTTGGACGTCTACGACGTAGCCGATCACGGTTTTGGAATCGGGCATCGCTCAGACCTCCATGCAAAGCCGCTCGAAACGCCAAAGATCGTCATGGCCTGGGCCGACCGTTCCCTTAAGGGAGCAACGTGCTTCCGTCACGACGACCGTATTTGTCTTCACACTCAAGCGATCCCACGCCGCATTCGCTATTTCCTTGGTAAAGATCAGCAGAGTGAAATCCGTTCGCGCCAATGCGACCTCGATGACGGCGTTCACATGTTCGTCTCCGAAGCCGTACCCGAAGCAGGCCAAGCGGTTGATTGGATTCGCGTTGTGACCCAAGCATCCACGGAAAGCAGACCACAGCGCTGCGTATGGCGGAATCATGGTGTCAATTGCCTTCCTCCGCTGTGGGGGCACCATGAGCCGCTTCGTGCCGCTCGGCGGTGCTGATGCGTATGCGCAGCGCCGTACCCCCCGTTGAGGGCATTCATACCAGCCCAGGGAGCCGTGGAGCTTCAACAGGTGTATCGGCTTCACCGTCTCGTCGAACTGGCGTCCCTTATGCGTGCCGCGAATCCGACCGATGCGCTCCTCGAACACTGCCGCGTCGAAGTAGGCGTGCTCCACGCCAAGGAAACCGTCCGACACTCGCACCGTGGCGGCCTCCGCGGCCCGTTCGACAAGGGGGTCGTAGTTGAGACTGAACACCTTCACGCACGGGTCCGCACGTTGCGACAGCCGACGCACAAACTCAACGTGGAGGTCGAGAGGCGGCGTCTTGGGCTGAAACAAGTCTGCAATGGCCGCCGTCACCAGATGCCGATATGGCGTGTCCATAGCGCCACCGTCGTCGAGCAGGTCGAGGGCGTGCTCGATCCCCGTCGCCCCACCGTCGAGCTTCGCTTGGATGTCCGCTCGCTTCTGAGTGTCGGTGATTCCGTCCTTGATGAGGGCCCACAACTCGAAGGCGAGCGGGTATCCGGCATTATCCAAGTATGACGAGCCAGCTCCGAGGAGGTAGCCGACGCGCTGCGCCTTCAGCTGCTCCGCAACCTTGGCCTCAAGCGTGCTCGTGAAGCTGGGGTCTGTCGTCATTTGCCTACGCGCTTTCTAGCGGCTTTGGCGTTTTACGCCGCGCAGCCTTCTGCGGTTGCTTCAACGCCGGGTTCTAGACGGCCCTGTAAAGCACCTCCAGAGACGGGACGCCGTGGCTTGCGCCACTCTTGAAGTATCTGGCGAGAGGTGCGAGGCAGCTACCCCACAACTACCGCACGCTCGATGCAGCGATGTCTCGGTGTCAGCAATCTGCGAATGGCCCTATGCAGAGACACTCTCCTCACCCTAACTGCGCCGGTCGCCAGCGTCAAAGTACGCGGCCCACGAGCTCGACCAACTCCCCAAAGTCGGCCTGCTTCTCCTTGAACTCGCGCGCACCGAGGGAGTAGCACCGCCGAGCCAGATCGGGGTCGTCAGACGACGTGAACACGATCACCGGGATGTCTTGGGCCCAGTCCTGTTGGTGCCCCAACCACTGGAGGAAGCCAATCCCCCCGATGCCCGGCATGTTGATGTCCAGTACGATGACGTCCGGCAACGCCACCTGATCCGATTTCGAGGCCACCCTAAGACCCAACATGTAGGTGATGGCTTCTTCAGCCCGCTGAGTGAGGTGGACCTTCGCGCTTTGGGCACCGTGTTCGAAGGCTAACGAAATCAGCAGACTGTGGTTTGGATCATCCTCGACAACCAGAACCGAATAGTGGGCGTCCGGGCGCATGGCTCTCACCCCCCTGGGGAAACGGGGACTGTCACGCCGGTAGCTACCATATGCAATTGTCGGTCCAGCCAGCGACGTTGTCACTCTCAAATGGGTACGGTGAGACACTTCATTCCGCTGCCAGTTGTGGCGGAGCGCGATAGCAACGCCTGGTCAGCTGGAACCGCGCACGATGCAGTGGGACTGGGCGTTGCGGCGAAGCCCTATATATCTGGCCAGAGAGCGGCAATGGCCTGGCAGGCTGCCTCGATATCCCTGACCCGGCGCGCGCCCGCCCGGGCGCCACGGTGAATCACACCGCGCGGTACGTCGATGTACGCCACTGAAGCACTGGTCAGGTCTTGCACTGTGCCACGAGCCGCCTCGTACATAACCTGCGACACGATGCGCACAGCCTCAACATCCGGAGCCTCAGAAGCAAACTCGAACTTAAGAACCTTCTCCTTCCCATGATCACGTACGTGCAGGTCAGGCACTACCGTGATTCGCACTCCATGGTGCACTACCCCGAGGCGTAAGTCTCCAAGGACTTCGTACGTCACACTCCCGAATGCGATCGCATATTGACGCAGACCGCGGGCGTTGTGACGAAGCCTCGTCTCCGAGTGGCCACCGAGCGCACCGCCGAGTTGAGAGAGCTGGGCCGCCTGTCCCCTCAGCCACTCGGCATCGTGCCCTTCGGCGTGGAAGGCAGCGATACGGTCTCGGGCTTCGCGGTAGTAGGTGATCTGGGCCCGCGCTTCGTCCTCGGTCGGATACTTGTAGCCACGCAGGATGGTGCGTTGTCCGGCCGGTCGTGCGGTCATGAATTTCGCCAGGCCCTTCACGCTCACCTTGATCATGGTGCCCTCCTGATGCCTCGGCCACCCTCGGAGCTGTCCGGCCAACCTCTGCTCTTCCTATGCACGCGCAACATGCTCACCCGGAGCGCGGGCCGCCAGGCGAGTGCTCCGGGCCCCAGCGGCTTACCGCGCTGTAGCAACGCCTGGTTAGGCGGCACCTAGCAATGCAACGGCTGCCAGCAGCAAGCCGAGCACTGTGGCCACGGCTGCCCATAGGCGCCCGCGCTCCGCTGCCTCGTGTTCGAGCCACCGCACCACCCTAGAGCCCCGGGCTCCTTTCACCCTCTCTTCCTTCGGCAATCCTCGCTGGAAGGGACCTTCCATGAGGCGCAGACAGGCGCCGCAATACCCGCGCCGACAGCCCAGAAAGTCACCGTAGTCATCGAGTGCCGTCATTCCGATCAACGCATGAGAGAGCTCAATGTCGGGATACCCCTCCACTGTGCACGGCTGCGGAGTGCATTCGTAGTAGCCTTTCGCCACCAGATCGTCATGTCTGATTAGGGCAATAACATACTGGACGCACCCACGCGTCACGGCTCTTATTCGGAGACCATAACCATGGAGAAGAAGATAGAAGTCACGAGAGAACAGATCCGACTGGCGGTAATCTCGGCCCTCACGGAGCACTTTCGTTGGACATGCTCTGAAGGATTTGTTGTAGGCGAGGCCGATCTAGTAGCCGCTGACGTCGTTGTTCGGCTCTTGGGGACCCGCCGATGAACAGGGTGCGCATATCTCGAACTACGGCGTGCGCCTCGCGGGCGGCGTGTATGTCTGCTTGGATGTCGCCCTTGCGGAACACCATGTATCGAGACGGGTCGATCGGTGGCTTGCCGGTTCTGGGCTCCTTGCTTCTCAGCCGCGTCTCAAACTTTGCATGTTCCAGCTGTGCGTACTTGGGGTCAAGGAGCACGAGGGCGCCAGGTAGTTCTGGCACGTATCCCCAGATGTGGTGTGCATACTCGTGTCGCCGCGTCCGCACCGGTTCAATGAACTTCCTCACAGCCCGGAAAAGCAGGAAATCATCGTCGTTCAATGCGATGCGTGCGGCAGCAAGGGTCGCGGCCCGCTGCCCGTCGCTACTGGTAATTGCGGCCAGCATAGAGGCAACCACAAGTAGATCAGCCTCAAGAAACGTGGCCGTGGTGACCAGTAACTGCCACTCAATCTCGGACCACGTAGCGAGCACCTCCATGACCCCGGCCGCCAACTCCGGCTCTTGGGCGAAACACCTTGGCGACCAAACCGCCACCAGATTCGGGCGAACGCGGCTCAAGGGCTGTGGGCTCATGGGGACGACTCGTGGATAGCGGCTACATCTCCATTCTCAGGGAGCGGATTGAAGATGCCTACCACCATCACCCGACTGGCTGTGGGGGGAGCTTTGGGGAGATTCTGTGTTGGGAGATCCACACGAACGGGCTGACGTTCATATGGCTCGCCGAAAAGTGGGGAGTAAGCCTCCCCACCCTCGGCGAGTTGATTTGGGACCACTGCAAGCGGCTAGAAGAACTGCCGACCGTGAATCATGAATACCGCGTCGGCTAGCACTGAGCTTTCGCCGTCAGTTCCGTGCAGCGCTGGCACTTCGGCAACCCTCCCGTACCGGCCACCTTATACTGCGGCTCGATATTGTTGCCTTCGGTGCACTTCGTGCACGTGTGGTACACGTCTTTCTGCTTCTTGCTGTGGAACGGGGGGACAGTGGCCATGGACGCACCTCCGCGCAATCGTGAGCGGGGGGCCGGTCACCACAGATAACTTATGCGTCGGCGCTTCTAACTCGCCAGCCCCGGTTTATGTCGTCCGGCGCGCAGGATGGCGGACGTGGCCTTGCGTAGACGTTCTAGCCCCTCACGCCCCCCCGTCACCTTCTCGTTTGCGGGGCTTCGGTCCTCTTCGTTTGTACGGGGCTGATCTTTCTTCGTCTCTTTCTTCATGCGGGTTGCCGCCGATCCGCCCCCGTAAGGGTGGCATAGGTGAGGCGACGGGCCAGCCCGTCGCGGAGAAGCCTACGGAAGCGCTCGCCGTCGTTGGCCTTGCGGGTGTTGAAGCGGAACGCCTGTTCGTCCAAGTAGCGGAAGACATGGAAGGGCTCGATGGACACGTAGGTTCCGTGGATCGCACGCTTGACCAAGGACCAGAAGTTCTCAAGTCCGTTGGTGTGGACGCGGCCCTTCACGTAGAAGGAGGCATGGTCCACAACGTCGTGCATGTAGTCCTTGGAGAGGCCAAGGTAAGAGCGGTGCTGGTCCGTGTAGACCGCCGCGCCAGTCTCGACGTTCTTGTGGATCTCGGCCTGCATCCGGGCCTTGGTGGTCTCGTCGAGAACGGTGGTGCGGATGAGGGAGTGCTCGGCACCACGGGGACGCTCAAGCAGACCCATGACGGCCACTTTATCCATCATGCCCGTGCCGTGGATGATTCTTTCGCGGCGGGTGCGGTGCATGTTCTTGGCCTTGCCGATGTAGGTCTCATCGGCCTCAACCTCCCCGTCCATCTTGCCGGAGCCGTCGGACTGCATGGCGAGGCGGATACGGTGGAGCATGAACCAGGCGGTCTTCTGGGTGACGCCAAGCGCACGGGCCAATTCATAGGAGCTGATCCCGTTCTTGGAGTTGGCGAGCATCCACATTGCCGGGAGCCACTTGTTCAGGCCGATGGCGCTGTCCTCGAAGATCGTGCCGACCTTGATGGAGAACTGCTTCCGGCAGTCATGGCACTTGTAGATGCGGCGGGACTTGATGAAGTAGTGCTCACCGACCGCGCCGCAGTGGGGGCAGGTCTGCTCACCATCGGGCCAGCGGAGCGCTGCCACGAACTCGTGAGCAACGTCAGGGTCCGCGAAGTAGCGGACCGCCTGGAGCAGGGTTTCGGGGGCTTTGGGCTTGCGGGCCATCGTGCATCAACCGTGTCTGGGTTTCGTTCTGCTACCTCAAGATAGTGGGGGTCGATGGGTGTGGCAAGTATATTATTGCCCTGATTAGCTCACAGAGATCGGCTAGGTCACGTCCTCCGATCCCGAAGTGCTCCTCAAGCTCTCGAGCTGACAGAACCGTGGTCCGCTCGTCAGATCCCGCGTAACGGTTTGCGAGGTACTTCACGCCCCTCGCCACCAACTCGCGATGTCTTTGCGCCTCTGGGATAGAAGCCAGTCCTTCGGGGCCCAGCCGACACCTAGCGCTGGCGTCGTCTAGGTCGAAGCTACAGACGAGCAAGTCCGGGCTGAGGTCCGCCACCACTGACTCAAGGTAGCCCAGGTGCCGAAGATCTCGCCGCAGCACGCGAGTTCGCGGCCACCACCCGTCCTGAGCGAAGCGCCGGTAGACGGCAGAGAGCACTTCACGGTGCGCATCGGAGAGCTCATCCGGTGACAAGGTCATGGCTCGCGTGACGTGGGCTGGATTGAATGAAGGCGCCGCCTTGTATGACTTGGCGTTCTACTGCAGGCGCAACTTGCTGACCCGGAGCGCGAGCCGCTAGGCGAGTGCTCCGGACCGCTCCGCCTGCCCTGCAGTATCAACGCCGGGTTACGTAGAACGTCCCAACTTCAGAGCACTGCCGCTAAAGCCCGCCGCCCCGATGCGGCGTCGCCGAGGCATGCACGGACGTGACCGACAGGCCGCGCGTGCGAAGGAGATCCTGTACTCCCGCGCTAGCCATGGCCTGGTCGGGCCCGGGGCCCACGATGACCTCAGGGAGCACAGAGGCCTTCAAGCCGTTCAGCCCAATGGACGTGTACGGCACAATCGCGCCCCGCAGGGCGCGAAAATCGACCTTGAACCTAGGAATGGCCGGTGGCTCCTCAGGTAGAATGGCCAGCCGCCACTCCTGCTCATGCTCAAAGGCCGGATTCTTGAAGAACGCCGCCGCGATCGACAGAGCGCCCATCAGCAGGTGGCGGAGCGGTGCGCCGTCGTCCAATGCATCGGGATCTAGCGGAACCATACGCTCGAGAAGTCCGGCGATCACATCGCGTTGTCGCGCCACATCGTACACGACAGGTGCGAAGATGGCGGTCGGTTGCATCGTCGTCGCCAGTGCCGAGAGATACGCTGCCGCGAAGCCGATCGCGTAGCCCTGCGTGGCATAAGCCCGCCATTGGGAGAGTTGGTCCCGCGCCTCGGAGAAGCAGGCTACGAAAGTGGTCATGCCTCGCAACCTGCCCAATTCACCTGCCAGGTCCCCCCACCCGGGATGCATGGGCGCCGTCACACTTCGGATGGCATACTCCGCCAACGATAGGGCGTATGCCCATTCGGACGCGTCGTTCAGAAACCGGACGTCGCTTGCCCAGATGGACCCCGTGGTGAGAATGCCGAGGGTACCTGAGGACGTGGTATAGTGGTAGACAACTGGGGGCGGACCGGTTTCGGGCACCCGTTGCAGCAGTTGATCGACAAAGGGGTCGAGGATCTGGTCCGTCAGCGTCGGACTACGTGAGCCGTCGGCGGCTCCGGATGACGACTCCCGCACGATTCCTCGCAATTGACCGCGATGGTTGCCGTTCTACTTAACGACTTGGCGTTGTGCTGCACGCGTAACATGCTCACCCGGAGCACGAGCCGCTAGGCGAGTGCTCCGACCCAGCAGCTTACCGTGCAGAACCAACGCCTGGTTAGGCAGAGACATCTCGCGCTACTCATAGGGAGTGTCCCGCCCGTGGTTTCGCAACAGAATGCCCGATCTCGGGGCTTGTGCTTTCGTCCGAGCAGGTTGGAATTGCAGTCGATGTTCCGCGTTGGTCGGCTTGCGGAGGTGTGCATCTTGCTAGACTCGATTCTCACGATCTTGGCCTCGACGCTTCTCGGCGCCGGAGCAGGGTATTTCGTCAGCAAGAAACAAGACACCGACCGTGCGAAGAAGCGGAGGGAGGCCGTTGCGGCCGCCCTTTTGGCTGACCTTCAGCGCATCCGCCAGGAGCTTGGCCCCCCGCACGACGAGATTGTCGAACTCCGGTTTTACGGCTCGCACCCGCTCCCTCCGAGCATTCACGAATGGACGAAGGGGCTAATCCCAGAGCTGGCGGATTTCGATGCAGATCTGGTTCTCGAGTTCTTCAGGCTAGAACGTGCACTTCACAACTACGCGGTGACTCTCAAAGCGTACCGCTCCACTTTGGATGCACTTACAGAGCGCACGGATAGACGTGAGGGCCTTTCGCATGAGCTGGAGGCACCAGGCAACCATGACGGAGATCCGTCTTGGGTGGATCGGTTGAACGAGGCGGCCGCACTCGACCGGGAGATAACGGCCCTTGGGGATCAGAACCAGCTTTGGCACGACTCCGCAGTTGATGAGCGAAAGCGCGCCGTGTCGATCATGGAGCGGATTGACACGCGATTGCTTACGGTTCTGCCGTCGGAGAGGCAAGTAGAACTCCTCCCTGCCCGCAGCGGAGAAGGTGCTACTGATTCGGTCCGATAGGTCGGCGTATCTGACCCGCGACGTCTCTGCCTAACGATCAGGATTGTTTCCACACTCTACGCGCGGAAGGTGTCCGGGGCGAGGGTCACGGGAGTGTGGAAACGATCAGTTGAACTGAACCGGTGCGCGGTGGGTGGGGCTATGGAGATTGGTGCGCGCAGGGGTGGCGTGGAAGGGCGCGGAACCCAATGAGGTGTGGGGCCGTCGCGAGATGCGGTGAGGAGTCTGCCTGCGAGTAGGTCGTCCGGACCCGTGGGAGACGCCCCGGCAAGACGGGGGCGCAGCCGAGGGCAATGACCCCGGGTCAGGGGGCCAGGCTTCAGGCTGCGGCACGGCGGGCTCGCGGGTACGGAGGTGGACGCTCCAGGACCTGGACGCAGCGGAGGACGCCCTCCTTGCAGTGGGGGCAGAGGCGCAGCCCGTGGGGCAGGAGATCGAGAAGGACTTCGTCGCCCTCACCGCCCTCGGCCTCGTGCTCGGCGTCGACCTCAGACGGACCGAGGGCGTCGCGGCAGCAGGAGAGGAGCCGGGCGCGGCTGCCGTTGGCGAGGAAGCCGTAGTAGCGGATCCGGACGAACCCGCGCGGGAGGACGTGGAGCAGGAAGCGGCGGGCGAACTCCTGGAGCGAGAGGGTGAGGGTTCGAGCCCGCCGGCTCCGGTAGTCCTTGAAGCGGAACGTGACGCGCTCATCGTCCACGTGGAGCAGGCGGTGGTTCGAGATGGCGACGCGGTGCGTGTAGCGGGCGAGATACTCCAGGACGTGCTCGGGGCCCTCGAAGGGCGGCTTGGCGTAGACCACCCACTCGGTGCGCCGCGCCTCGTGGAGGAGGCGGTTGAACGCGGCTGAGTTCCGGTAGGCGGCAAGGCGGCCGTGCAGCTCAATGCGCCCTTCCCGAAACGCTTCGGCGAGTTCTGCGAGGAGCTTGCCCCGGAAGAGACGGCTGAGCACGCGCACGGGGAGGAAGAACCCGGGGCGGCAGGGCTTCCAGGTGCGTCCGTCGTCGGCCAGGCCGCCCGCCGGGACCACACAGTGCACATGGGGATGATGGACGAGGGTCTGACCCCAGGTGTGGAGGATGACGAAGAAGCCGAGGCGGGCGCCGAGGTGGCGGGGGTTGGCGGCGATCTCCTGAAGCGTGCGTGCTGCTGTGCGCAGCAGCAGGTCGTAGACGACCTTCGGGTTCTGGAGCGCCAGCGGCGCCAGGCACTGCGGGATCGTGAACACCACGTGGGCGTAGGGCACCGGCAGCACCTCCCCCTGGCGCGCTGCGAGCCAGAGCGCCTGGGCACTGCCCTGGCACTTCGGGCAGTGGCGGTTGCGACACGAGTTGTAGGAGATCGTCCGCTGCCCGCAGGCATCGCACGCATCGACGTGGCCACCCAGTCGTGCCGTCCGGCACGCCAGGATCCGATCAACGACCGAGCGTTGCTCCCAGCTCCAAGCGGGGCCGGCGGGGCCGGCAGGCTGAGCCTCGAGGTACCTCTGGAAGACCTCCGCGACCTCGTGCCGAGGTCGCTCGGCCACCTATCCGACAGGCACGAGGTCCGCGCTCAGCGCATCCAGTGGACTCCGCGTGGTGAGCACACGCTCCGTCGCCACGTGCGTGTAGACCTGAGTCGTCCGTAGCGAGCGGTGACCCAGCAACGTCTGGATCACCCGCAGGTCGGTGCCGGCCTCCATCAGGTGCGTCGCGTAGCTGTGACGCAGCGTGTGCGGACTCGCGGGCTTCGCGATCCCCGCCCGCACGCGTGCCGCCTTCAGGGCGCGCTGGATCGTCGAGGGACCCATCGGCTGGTCCACCTCCTCGCCGGGGAACAGACAACTCTCGGGCCGATACGCCCGCCAGTATACCCGGAGCCCTTCGAGGAGCACGCTCGACAGCGCCACCTGCCGATCCTGGTCGCCCTTGCCGTGGCGAACCGTCAGTACCATCCGCGCGCTGTCCACATCCCTCAACTCGAGTGCCAGCGCTTCACTGATCCGTAGCCCCGCCCCGTACAGCACCATCGCCACCGTCCGGTGCTTCAGGTTCCCGATCGCCTTCAGGAACCGCACCACCTCCTCCGGACTCAGAACCACCGGGTGCCGCCGCTTCAGCCGAGGGTACGGGATGTGCGGTATCATCTCCGGCCGATCCAGCGTCACCCGGTACAGGAACCGGAGCGCTCCCACCACCTGGGCAAACGCCGAGCGCGAGATGCCGCGTTCTTCCTTCAGGTGGCGCAGATAGCCGTGAACCTCTTCGGCCGTCAGCGTGTCCGGAGAACGCTTCATGTGCCGCGCCATCTCCGCGACCCGCGTGATGTAGATCCCCTGCGTCCGCTCCGCGTAGTTGCGGATCCGCAGGTCCGTCAGCATCCGCTGCCGTAGCTCACTCATCGGTCCTCCTGGACGGGGTTGCGTTGGGGTTACCCAACGTACTCCGTCCTCTCCGCGGACCGACCGCCGCCTTACGCCCTGCTCACGCTGTCTGGATCTGACCTACTTCGAACGCTCGACCACCCACCGCGTAGCGGTTTAGTTCAACTGAGATTCTGTAGATCCGCGTCATTCCTCGGAGCGTCGCACCAACGTCCATGTATGCACCTTACAGTGAGCTCGTGGCAATCCGGGAGGATGCGGCGAGCGCGCCCTGCACGTCCTGATGGTCCGCCGCTGGACGGCTCATCCGGATCCGTGTAGCGGAGACTTTGCCGAAGGTTGGGCTGGGACTGGTGCGGAAGAGGGTGGCTTCAGCGCCGTGGTGTCTCCGCCGATCACACGTTCGTGGAGGCGTCAGTTGAGGTCTCCGATGATCTTGATCACGACCTGGCGGAGATCATCCTGGGGAAGGTGGTCCCCCGACTCCCAACCGCGGATCGTGCTCTCGCATACACCGACGAGCCGGGCAAACCGTTCTTGGGTGAGGCCGTTCACCCTCCGGTAGGCCCTCAGGCGGTCGGGCAGGGCCTCGCCAGCATCGACGGGGGAATAGCCGAGGAATCCCAGGATCCTCGGCCAGTGCTGGAGGGCCGGGGTCGTGAGGTTCCGCTCCCAATGGCTGACGGTGGTCTTATCGACGGCGAGCTGGGCCGCCAACTCCCGCTGGAGGAGACCCGTCTCGGTTCGCTTCCGTCTGACGTGGTCCCCGATCGTCTGAAGTTGGTTGGGATACCATGGCGAATGGGGTCTTGAAGCCTTGAGGGTGACATGACAAAAAGGCAACGCAGGAGTGCCCGTGCGGGTACTGGGGCGACGGATCGGACCGCTGCCGCTGCGAACCGGAGCATGTGGTCCGCTACCGGGCCCGGATCTCCGGCCCTCTCCTGGACCGACTCGACCTGCACGTGGAGGTGCCGTCTGTGCCCTTCGCCAGCCTCGCCGACGGCACCCGGGGGGAGGCCACCAAGGCGGTCCGGGCGAGGGTGGCCGCCGCCCGCGCCCGCCAGGTGGAGCGCTTCGCCGCCTTTCCTGGCGTGTACGCGAACGCCCAGATGGACACCGGGCTCCTGCGGTGCTTCGCGCGGCCGCGTCCCTCCGTCTCGGGGCTCCTCCAGGAGGCAGTGGAGCGAGGCCTCTCGGCCCGGGCGTACCACCGCGTGCTCAAGGTGGCCCGCACGCTCGCCGACCTGGATGGGCGGGACGAGGTGAGCCGGGAGGATGCTCTGGAAGCTCTTACCTACCGCGCCCTCGACCGGCGCGTCCCGTAGGTACGCGCCCGGCGCCGTGTCCGGGGCTCATCCTCGCTCTCGCCCTCCCCGTGCTCGCGGGGATCCTGGGCATCCTCCTCCTGCAGGGCTACAAGCGGATCCGCGACCGGCGCGAGGGAGTAACCGAGTCGGCTTGAGCCGTCCTGCCCGGTGGCCTTCCCGGGTGATACCTTCGAGGCCATGTCACCCGCCCCCAAGCGCTCGGCGACGGCTGCGTCCGAGCCTACCACCGGACGTCTCCTGGCCGCCTTCGGCGCGCTGTACGTGATCTGGGGCTCGACGTACCTGGCCATCCGCTTCGCCATCGAGACCCTTCCTCCCCTCCTCATGGCGTCGGCGCGCTTCCTCGTCACGGGAAGCCTCCTCTACGTCTGGGCGCGCAGCCGGGGCGCGCCTCGTCCCACCCGGTCCCAATGGAAGTCGGCGGTGGTGGTGGGGGGGCTCCTCTTCGTGGCCGGGAACGGCTCCGTGGTGGTGTCCGAGCAGTGGGTCGCCTCCGGTCTTGTGGCACTCCTCGTGGCTTCCGTCCCGCTCTGGATGGTGGTCTTGGACTGGCTTTGGGGCTCGGGGCTGCGACCTTCGCGCCGCGTGGTGTCCGGCCTCTTGCTGGGGTTCGCCGGCGTGGCGTTCCTCGCCGGGGGGCCCGGAACGGGCGTGGAGGACGCTCGCCAGCTGGTGGGGAGCATCCTGGTCGTGTTGGGCTCCCTGGCGTGGGCAGGCGGATCCATCTACGCCCGCCACGCCGATGTCCCGTACCGCCCGCGCCTCTGGGTGGGGATGCAGATGTTGGCCGGGGGCGTCCTTCTCCTTCCCGTGGCGGTTGCCGCCGGAGAGCTGGCGCGCTTCGAGCCTGCCGGCGTCTCCCTGGGCTCGGCCCTGGCCCTGGCCTACCTCATCGTCTTCGGGTCTTTGGTGGCGTTCAGCGCCTACATCTGGCTCCTGGGGGTGTCCACGCCGGCGCGGGTGGGGACCTACGCCTACGTGAACCCGGTGGTGGCCCTCTTCCTCGGCTGGGCGCTGGCCGGCGAGCCTCTCACCTTCCGGTCCATGGTCGCGGCTGCCATCATCGTAGGATCCGTGGCCCTCATCACCACGGAACGCCCCCGGGCCGGGACATGAGCCACTACCTGGACTTCGCCGCGACCTCAGCCCTCCGCCCTCCATCGGTGGCGGAGGCCATGGCCCGCTTCGTCCTGGAGTGCGGGGCGACTCCGGGGCGGGGCGGATACGCCCCGGCACTGGAGGCAGGGCGCCTGGCGCTGCGCTGCCGCCGGGCGGTGCAGCGGCTCCTTGGGCTCCCTGGAGGCCCGGGGCGCATCGCGTTCCTGCAGAACGCCACCCATGCCTTGAACACGGCTCTCTGGGGGGTGCTCGGGCGCGGCGATGCCGTGGTGGTCACCGCCTACGACCACAACGCCGTGCTGCGACCCGCCGCATCCCTGGCCAGGGAGCGGGGCGTCGAGGTGCGCATGCTGGGGGGAACCCCCGACGGCCAGCTCGACTGCGAAGTGGGCGAGCGGCTCCTCCGGGGAGCCCGGCTCCTGGTCGTGAACAGCGTGTCCAACGTCCTCGGCCAGCGGCTCCCCCTGGAGGAGCTGGTGGGGCTCGGTCACGCGGCGGGGGCCCTGGTCCTCATGGACACGGCCCAGGGCGCCGGCCACATTCCGCTGGAGTGCGGGGCCTTGGGCGCGGATCTGGTGGCCTTCACCGGGCACAAGGGGATGCTGGGACCCCAGGGAACCGGTGGGCTCTGGGTGCGGGAGGGCGTCGAGGTGGAGCCGCTCCTCACGGGGGGGACGGGTGGTGACTCCACCCGCCGAGAGATGCCCGACGCCATGCCGGACCGGCTGGAAGCCGGCACGGTGAACGCGCCGGGGCTGGCGGGGCTGGAAGCCGGGCTGGCGTACGTCCTGGAGCGGGGGGTCGAGGAGATGCACCGGCACGAGTCGAGGCTGAAGCGGAGATTGAGGGCTGGGTTGGTGGGGATGCGTGGGGTGACGGTACTCTCACCGGAGGCGGAGCAGGGCGTGGGGATCGTGACCCTCACCACCCGGATCCTGGATCCGGCCACCCTGGCATACCGCTTGGAGGCGGAGTGGGGGGTACAGGGGAGAGCCGGGCTCCATTGCGCGCCCGAGTGCCATCGCCTCCTGGGTACGATGGAGACGGGGGCGCTGAGGCTCTCGCTGGGGTGGGCTTCCTCCGAGGAGGACGTGGACCGGGCCCTGGAGGGGATCCAGGCGCTCACCGGGCCCACGCGGGTCGGGCCGAAGCCGCGGGTCGGCTGAGCCTGTGCAGAGGCGGAGATGAGAACCTTCATCGCACTGAACCTTCCCAGCAGGAAGCGCCAGCGGATCCACCATGCGGTGCGGACGCTGCGCGAGGAGGGTCTGCCCGTACGCTGGGTGGAGCCCGACAACCTGCACCTCACGCTCAAGTTCCTCGGGGAGATCCGACCGGAGCGCCTCGCCGACGTGGAGGGCGCCGTGGCGCGGGTGGCGGCCACCACGCAGCCGTTCACCCTGGTGATGGAGGGCTTCGGTGCCTTCCCCACGGTACGCAGGCCGAGGGTGATCTGGATGAGCGCCCAGGCCACGCCGGAGCTGCGCTGCCTCAAGCAAGACCTGGAGTGGGCGTTGGCGGACTTCGGGTTCGAGGCGGAGACGCGGGCGTTCCACCCCCACGTCACCCTGGGCCGGGCCGACCCTGGCGACCGCGCTGGCGCGTTCCGCACGCTCGACGAGATGTTGGCGCGGTTCGACGTCACTTCCGAGGTGGCCGTGCGCACCGTAGACATCATGCGGAGCCACCTGTCGAAGGAGGGTGCCCAGTACCGCGTGCACTCCGCGGTCAAGCTGGGCGGGGGCTGATCCGATGAGGCTCGTGCGTGTCTTCCTGGGCGTCGTCGTCCTGGTAGGGGTGGCGTACGCTGGGTTCCGTTGGGGACCGGCGGTCTTCCCGCAGGTGGAGGGCTTCCTGGGCCTGGCCGGGTCGGGCTCCACGGTGGGAAGGGCGGAGACCGGTGCACCCGGGCCCTCTCCAGAGATCGCGGAGATCACCCTCGACCGCTTCGAGCGCTTCCGCCGGGGCGACGGGGAGAGGCGCCTGGCCTTGGGCGGCACCGAACTCTCCTCGTTGGTGCGCTACGCGCTGCCCGGGCTGGTTCCCCAGGGCGTGGCGGATCCCACCGTCACCCTCCACGAAGGGCGCGTCCGCATCACCGCCCGGGTGGCCACCGAGGCCTTTCCCCGCCTTCCCCGACTGGAGGAGGTGATGGGACTCCTTCCGGACACGGTGCTCATGGAGATGGAAGGAGCCCTGGTCCCCCTGGACCAGTCGTTCCTCGCCCTTCTCGTGGACAGGGTGGAGGCGTCTCGGATCCCCATCCCGAAGCGGCTCATCGCCGACATCCTCGCCGGGCTGGGGCGGGAGGGACCGTCCAGCCTCCCTGCCGCCGCGCTGGCGGTCCCCATTCCCGACGGCGTCGCTTCGGTGTTCGTCCAGAAGGACAGCCTCGTCCTCGAGGCCAGGAGGTAACCCATGGCCCGGCTTCTCATCGTGGACGACGAGCGCTCCATCAGGGACGCTCTCGTCCAGGTCTTCGAGTACGAGGGACACGATGTGCGCGGTGCCGCCGACGGGGCGGAGGGGCTTTCGGTGGTGGCGGCCACCCGTCCCGACGTGGTCTTCCTCGACGTGAAGATGCCCGGTATGGACGGCCTGGAGGTGCTGGAGCGGATCCGCGAGACGGACCCCTCCGCCCTCGTCATCATGATCTCCGGCCACGGCACCGTCGATACGGCCGTGGAGGCCACGCGGAAGGGCGCCTACGACTTCCTGGAGAAGCCGCTGGACACGGACCGGCTCCTCGTCACGCTGAAGCGCGCGCTGGAGTTCAGGGGGCTCACCGCCCACGTGGAGGCGCTCCGGGACCAGGTGGAGAGCCGCTACGAGATCGTGGGCAACTCCTTTGCCGTGCGGCAGGTCCTGGAGCGGGTGGAGAAGGTGGCTCCCACGGATGCGAGGGTGCTGATCACGGGGGACAACGGGACCGGAAAGGAGTTGGTGGCGCGCGCCGTCCACCGCCTCTCGGCGCGGAGTAAGGGTCCCTTCGTGGAGGTGAACTGCGCGGCCATCCCCTCCGAGCTCATCGAGTCGGCGCTCTTCGGCCACATCAAGGGCTCCTTCACCGGGGCGGTGTCGGACAGGGCGGGGAGGTTCGAGCAGGCGGACGGGGGAACCCTCTTCCTCGACGAAATCGGAGACATGTCGGCGGCGGCCCAGGCCAAGGTGCTCCGGGCGCTGGAGCAGGGAGTGGTGACGCGGGTGGGCGGCTCCAAGGCCATCGAGGTGGACGTGCGCGTCGTGGCCGCAACCAACAAGGACCTCCTGGCGGAGATCGCCGAGGGGCGGTTCCGGGAGGATCTCTTCTACCGGCTCAACGTGGTGCCCATCCCGGTTCCTCCCCTCCGGGACCGGAGGGAGGACATCCCCATGCTCGTCCACCACTTCGCCAAATCCATGGCGCGCTCGGCCCGGGTCGGCGCGAAGGCGTTCACCGACGCCGCCATGGAGCGCCTGACCTCCCGGGAGTGGCCGGGGAACGTGCGTGAGCTGCGCAACACGGTGGAGCGCCTCCTCATCCTGTCTGCGGGAGACCAGGTGCGTGCCGAGGACGTGGACCTCCTTGCTCCTGGCCGGAGCGCCGCGGTGCCCGTGGGGAGCGAGCTCCTGGGTGCGGACACCTTCGCCGACTTCAAGGAGCGGGCCGAGCGGGCGTTCGTCCTCCACAAGCTCCGGGAGAACGATTGGAACGTGGCGGAGACCGCGCGCAGGGTGGACATGCCGCGCTCCAACCTCTACAAGAAGATCGAGAAGTACGGACTGGCCCGGGACGTCTAGCCTCCGTAACTTCCTTCCACGACATGATCGGCGGGTGGGTCACCGACGGAAGCCGGTGCAAGTCCGGCGCGGCCCCGCCACTGTGAGAGGTCCGAGGATACCTCGGAACGCTTGCTCATCCATGCCACTGGGTGATTCATCGCCCGGGAAGGCGGGCAATGCGGCCTCGAGCCAGGAGACCTGACCCACCCAAGCCTCGCCGCCGTCTCCGAGGGGAGCCGGGAGGGACCGTGTTCTTTCCCACGTGCCCCGCTTTCCCCTCCGGGGGGACTGCGGGGCTCATCGTTTCCAACCGTGGGGGAGGAACGCACATGAATGGCCGCACCGCACTCGTCTCCGCAGCTCTCTTGGTTGCTGCCGCCCCGGCGGAAGCGCAGGAGGACCCTTTCATCCTCGATGGGCTTGTGGTGACCGCCAGCCCCTCGCCCCGAGCCGTCGGAGAGGTGGCCCGCTTCGTCACCGTCCTGGACGGCGCCTCGCTCCGCGCCGGGGGGCTCACCCTGGTGACCGACGCCCTGCGCGCCGTTCCCGGGCTCTCCGTCGTCCAGGGTGGCTCCTGGGGCGCCAACACCTCGGTGTTCCTGCGCGGAGGGGAAAGCGACCACGTCCTCGTTCTCGTGGACGGCGTGCAGATGAACCAGCCGGGGGGTTCCTTCGACTTCGCCGGCCTCACCCTGGAGAACGTGGAGCGCATCGAGGTGGTCCGGGGCCCCGCCTCCTCTCTGTACGGGTCCGACGCCATGGCGGGGGTGATTCACGTCATCACGCGCTCGGGGCGGGGTGCGCCCCGGTGGGAGGCCGCCGTCCGCGCTGGGAGCTTCGGGCGCAGGGAGGCGTCCCTGCAGGTCGGGGGAGGCGGAGCGGACCTGGGGTGGTCGTTCTCCCTGGCCCACTTCCGCACCGACGGCGTGCTCCCGCGGAACAACGCCTTCGACAACACCGCCCTCTCGGCCAACGTGCGGCTGGCGCCCGACGCCTCCACCCGGGTCGGCGTGGCGTTTCGCGTTTCGGATCGCACGTACCACTTCCCCACGGATGGCGGTGGCGCCGTCACCGACGTGAACGCCTTCACCTTCGGGGACGAGACCTCGGTGTCGGTAAACGCCTCCCGCTTCCTGTCGGACCGCGTCGAGCTCCGGAGCGCGATCTCCATGGCCCGGGGCAGCAGCGGCACCGACGACCGTGAGGACACGCCCGCCGACACTTTGGGTTTCTATGCGTTCGCGAGCCTGGACCAGGTGGAGCGGGCCACGGCGGACGTGCGCGCCAGCATGAGCCTCGGTTCCCTGGCGTCCACCGTGGGCGCCGAGGTGGAGCGCCAGCGCCAGCGCTCCTTCTCCGAGTCCCTCAGCCAATGGGGCCCCAGCGTCGGCCGCAGTGACCACGACCGGGACAACCGGGCAGGCTACGCGCATGTCACCGGCGTGCGCGGTCCCCTCGCGTTTGCCGGAGGCGTGCGCGTGGAGGACAACGAGCGCTTCGGGCGCTCCGCCAGTTGGAATGTGGAGGCAGCGTGGCGCCCCGCCGGGGGCACGCGGGTGCGTGCCTCTGCGGGGAGGGGCGTGAAGGAGCCGACCTTCTTCGAGAACTACGCCGAGGGGTGGGTGCGCGGGAACCCCGAGCTCGCCCCCGAGCGCGCCCGGTCCGTGGACGTGGGGGTGGAGCAGGAGTTGGTGGGAGGGCGGGTGAGGCTCGAGGTTTCGGTGTTCCATCAGCGCCTGCGGGATCTGATCCAGTACGTGGCGTATCCGGCATCTCCCTCCGACCCGAACTACGTGAACGTGGCCGAGGCCGTCGCCCGCGGCCTGGAAGCGGGTGCCGGGGTAGGGGCCGGGGCGTTCTCGGGGGGCGTGCACTGGACCTGGCTGGCCACCGAGGTGGTGCGGGCGGGAGGTGATGACGGTCCCGACGCCGACTTCGTCACGGGGGCGCGCCTGCTGCGGAGGCCCGACCACTCGGTGGGAGTGCACGGATCCTTTGGCTGGGCATGGGGATCGGTGCGCGCGGATGCGCGCGTGGTGGGAGCGCGCGATGATCGGGACTTCTCGTCGTGGCCCACGCGCCGGATCGCCCTTCCGCGCTATACCGCGGTGGACGTGTCCATCGAGGTGCCCGTGGGGAGGTCTCGGATTGTGCTCCGGGTGGAGAACCTTCTGGACGCGCGCTACGAGGAGGTGGCGGGTTTCCAAGCGCCAGGGCGAGCCGTGAGCCTCGGAGGGCGGTTCACCTTTGGTGGGACCTGACGATCTCCGTCCCGTCTTCCAGGTTGTAGAGCGCCTCTACCGTGCGGTAATCCCTCACCGAGAGCGAGGTCGCGGTGTTGGTCGGGTACATCACGTCTCGGGGGTTGTCGGAGTGAGGGAGCCCCAGCGCGTGCCCCATCTCGTGGGCCGCCACAAGGCGGATCTGGTCCGGGTCCATGGGTGCGCCCCACGGATACTGGGTGACGATCTCCAGCGACAGGACCCTCAGCCCGTTCTGGGGGCTCCACATCACCGTGGCGAGGCCGATCTGGGCTCCTGCCAGCCGCGGCACCCAGCGCACCTCCACGTGGGCCGGGCGGGTGCCTCGCTCGTCCACCACGATGGGGAAGGGCTGGCCGTTCCAGGCCCGGATCCCCGCCGATGCCGCGCGGTGCAGCCGCTGGCCGAGCGCCCGGTCCGAGATCTCCGGCGCGGGGAGGTGGACCACCATGGGATCCTGGGATTCCCGCCAGCGCTGGATGCGGATCCGGTCGTAGGCGGAGAGTTCGGCGCACAGGTAGCCGGCGTTGCGGCAGGCGACCGCCTCCGGGAGCACGGGGCGGCTGGAGGCTGTGGGGGTGGACGGGACGGACGGGGCAGGAGAACCCCTGCCGGAAGGGGTGTCGGCGGTCGACGGCGACTCGTCCCGATCTCCCAGGAGCAACGCTGCGCCTGCGGCCACGAGGAGGACGGCCACGAGGGTAACGGGGTCGAAGCGGCGCCGGCGCATGAGGCAACGTACGGGTCCGGCGGGCGGGTCGAAATGCGCCGACCCCTTTTCCACACCCACACGAAGGGCCTACCATCATGACGCATCCGAGGATACCGAGTGGGGAGCTCTGAGCCTGTGGACGAACGCGAACAAAGCGAGCACGAAGAGACGGCGGCGGGCCCGGACCCCGAGGAGGGGGCCCCCTTCCAGGCGCCCCCGGAGTTCGGCGTGCGCTGGGGCTTTGTGCGCACGGTCTGGGAGTGGGCCCGTACCCTCGCCGTGACGGTCGTCGTGTTCCTGGTGCTCCGGATCTTCGTGGTGGAGGCGTTCCGGATCCCCACCGCCTCCATGGAGAACACGCTCCTGGCGGGGGACTTCCTCCTCGTGAACAAGGCGGTCTACGGCGCCGAGGTCCCGGGGACGATGCTTCGGATCCCCGGTTTCTCCGAACCCCAGCGGGGCGAGTTGGTGGTGTTCATCCCGCCCCACGAGCCCTCGAAGAACTACGTGAAGCGCCTGGTGGGTATCCCGGGAGACACACTGGAGATGAGGGACAAGGTGCTCCTGCGGAACGGGCGCCCGGTGTCCGAGCCGTATGCCCGATACCAGGACCAGGACGGCGACGCGGTGCACCCGAACATGAAGTGGCAAGCCGACCACGTCATCGACAGCGCCGCCGAGGAGTACCGCCCCACCCGCGACAACTGGGGGCCCCTCGTGGTGCCCGGGCACCGGTACTTCTTCCTCGGCGACAATCGGGACAACAGCGAGGACTCGCGCTACTGGGGCTTCGTCCCCCGAGAGGCCATCCGTGGACGCCCCTGGTTCGTGTACTACTCCTTCGACCCCGCGCTCCGGGGTCACGTGCCGTGGCTGCGCGGCGCCCGTTGGGAGCGGGTGGGCAGGGCGGTGGAGTAGAGGGGCGCCCACGACGCGGGGCCGTGAGGGGTGGAGTTGCGCGGCGTGCGTTCGATCCCGATTCTACCCTGCGCGCCGACCCCCTCCCCTGGCGTGAGCGCTCCGCATCCGCGGTGCCTTCGGCAGAGGGAGATCGCTCCCTGTGAACACCATCCGATGAGCTTCTCCTCCAAGCGAGGGATCGCCAGGGAAGGCTCCCTGGACCAGTACCTCAAGGAGATAAGTCAGTACCCGCTCATCAACCGGGAGGAAGAGGCGGAGCTGGCGCGGCGTATCCGCACCTGCGACGAGGAGGCTCTGGACAAGCTCGTCCGCTCCAACCTCCGGTTCGTGGTGTCCGTGGCCAAGAAGTACCAGAACCAGGGCGTGCCCCTCTCCGATCTCATCAACGAGGGGAACCTCGGCCTCATCCGGGCCGCGCACAAGTTCGACGAGACCAAGGGAATCAAGTTCATCAGCTACGCGGTCTGGTGGATCCGCCAGGCCATCCTCCAGGCGCTGGCCGAGCAGAGCCGCATCGTCCGGGTGCCCCTGAACCGTGCCGGCGCGCTCCACCGCATCGGCCGCCGGAGCTCGGCGCTCCTCCAGGAGTTGGGGCGCGAGCCCACCGTGGACGAGATCGCCGAAGGGCTGGACATCACCCAGGAGGAGGTGGAGCGGACGCTGGCCATCAGCCAGTCCCACTTGTCCCTGGACGCGCCCCTCACGCCCGGAGAGGACAATCGCCTCCTCGACTACCTCCCGGACCAGCTCTCCCCAGGGCCCGAGGACGAAGCGTACGAGAGGGCGCTGAAGCAGACCATCGAGGAGGCCCTCTCCTCCCTGAAGGAGCGGGAGGCCAAGATCCTCCGGCTCTACTTCGGCCTCGACGACCAGGATCCCATGACCCTGGAGGAGATCGGGGCGCTCCTGGGGATCACCCGGGAGCGGGTGCGCCAGATCAAGGAGAAAGCGCTGGTGCGCCTGCGCCACGCCTCTCGGGCCCGGTTCCTGGAGACCTTCATGTAGCGCCTGGGCCCGGCACTCCCACGGGTGCTGGGACCGCCCGCGTCCGGTTGACACTCCCCCGGAAACCGATCTATCATTCATAGCTCTATATCCGAACCGCCTCAATTGGGCGCTGCATGAGAACGTACACCCCGAAAGCCGACGAGATCGAGCGAAAGTGGTTTGTGGTGGACGCGGCCGGCAAGCCGCTGGGCCGCCTCGCCACCGAGATCGCGCGCATCCTCCGTGGAAAGCACAAGCCCATGTACACCCCCCACCTGGACACCGGAGACCACGTGGTCGTGGTCAACGCCGCCCAGGTGGTGCTCACGGGAAACAAGGCTGACCAGAAGACCTATTTCCGGTACACCGGCTACATGGGCGCGGAGAAGCACATCCCCTTCCGCCGCATGGCCGGCGCCCATCCGGAGCGCATCGTGGAGATGGCCGTGAGAGGGATGATGCCCAAGAACAAGTTGGGCAGGGCCATGTACAAGAAGCTGAAGGTGTATGCTGGAGGTGAGCACCCCCACCGGAGCCAGCAACCCCAGCCCCTGGACATCTGAAAAGGCAACCGAGCGAGATGGCTGAGAACCAGATCCAGACCGTCGGCCGGCGGAAGACGTCCACGGCCCGCGTGACGCTCCAACCCGGCAAGGGGGAGTGGAAGGTCAACGGCCGCACCCTGGCGGAGTACTTCCCCAGGGAGACCCACCGCATCCGCATCGAGGAGCCGCTTCGCGCCGCAGGCGTGACGGGGCAGTTCGACGTCACGGTGCGGGTGAACGGTGGTGGGCTCACCGGCCAGGCGGACGCCGTCCGCATGGGGTTGGCGCGCGCCATCGTGAAAACCGACGAGGAGACGCGTCCGGCCCTGCGCGAGAAGGGGCTGCTCACGCGGGATCCCCGCAAGGTGGAGCGCAAGAAGCCCGGTCGCCCCGGCGCCCGGAAGCGCTTCCAGTTCTCCAAGCGTTAGTCGCACGGAAACGGCAGCGCTTCCCATCCTGATCGGGGCGTAATCGGCCCCACACAACGAGAGTGGAATCGACATGCAGGAAGTCGGCCTGAACCAGCTCTTGGAGGCGGGTGTCCATTTCGGGCACCAGACCAGCCGTTGGAACCCGAAGATGAAGCAGTTCATCTTCACCGAGCGCAACGGCATCCACATCATCGACCTCAGGAAGTCCCTCGACCGTCTCCAGCAGGCCCAGCAGGCCGTGCGCGAGGTGGTTCTCCGCGGTGAGCGGCTGCTGTTCGTGTGCACCAAGAAGCAGCTCCGCAGCATCGTCGAGCAGGAGGCGCAGCGGTCGGGCTCCTACTACGTCACCGAGCGCTGGCTCGGCGGCATGCTCACCAACTTCCAGACCATCCGGAAGCAGATCCGCCGGCTCAAGGAGCTGGAGCGGGGCCAGGAAGAGAACGCCTTCGAGTTCTACACGAAGAAGGAGCGTCTCATGCTGGACCGCGAGCGCCAGAAGCTGGAGAAGTACCTGGCCGGCGTGAAGGAGATGGGACGCCTGCCCGGCGCCGTGTTCGTGGTGGACGCAAAGCGCGAGACCATCGCGGTGCGTGAGGCGAACCGCCTCGGCATCCCGGTCATCGCTATCACCGACACCAATGCGGACCCGAGCCCCATCGACTTCCCGATCCCGGGGAACGACGACGCCATCCGTTCCGTGGGGCTCATCTGCGCGGCCGTGGCCGATACCATCGAGGAAGCACGCCGGGAGGTCCCTGACGACCAGCGGCGCACCGACGAGGTGGAGGCGACCACCTACTCCACCGAGACAGGCGAGACCACGGAAAAGGACCGGCCGGCGCGCAAGCGCCCGCGGCGCAAGCGGCGTCCGCGCCCGGAGGTGATCGCCCAGCACCTGAAGGGTGAGGAGGAGGGCGGTGCCGCCGAGGGCGAGGCGGTCGAAGCGCCGACGGGCGGGGAGCCGGCCGCCGCAGCCGAGCCGGCCGCCGCAGCCGAGCCGGCCGCGCCCGCGGAGGCTCCCAAGCCCCGCAAGCCCAGAGCGAAGAAGCCTGCGGCCGTCACGGTGGCCCAGGGTGGGGAGGAGGCCCCGAAGGCCGAGTAGGCTTTCCGGGCCGACGGGCCGCGAGGCCCGGCTTGTGTCCCCCGGTGGATGTGGGGGACGTGCGGGAGGCGGCAGCGGCAACGGAACGCATCCGTTGGCTCCGCCTCTTTTCACGACCCGGCGGCAAGGTGCCCCCGGGTCCGCCAATCCGAATACGGACGACGACAGACGATGAGCTTCAGCGCCCAGGACGTGAAGAAGCTCCGCGACATGACCGGCGCGGGGATGATGGACTGCAAGAAGGCCATGGAGGAGACCGGCGGGGACATGGAGAAGGCCGTGGACGTGCTGCGCGCCAAGGGGGCCGCCAGGGCGGCCAAGCGCGCGGAGCGGTCGGCCAACCAGGGCTTCATAGGCAGCTATGTCCACTTCGACGGGAAGACCGCCGTCATCGTGGAACTCAACTGCGAGACCGACTTCGTGGCCAACACGGCGGACTTCCGGGCCCTGGCCAAGGACCTGGCGCTGCACATCGCCTCGGCGGCACCCCTGGCCGTGTCCCCCGCCGACATCCCCGCGGACGTGGTGGAGCGGGAGCGCCACGTGTACGAGGAGCAGGTGAAGGAGGAGGGAAAGCCCGCCGCCATCGCGGGGAAGATCGTGGAGGGCAAGCTGCAGAAGTTCTACAAGGAGAACACGTTGCTCGCCCAGCCCTTCGTGAAGGACCAGGACAAGACCATCGAGCAGCTCGTCGCGGAGGTGGCCGGCAAGACCGGCGAGAAGATCTCGGTGGGCCGCTTCGCCCGCATCAAGGTCAGCGAGCGCTGATCCGCCTCCTCAGGGGAGCCCTGCCATGAGCGACGTGGGACAGGAGCCCAAGTACAAGAAGGTCCTGCTCAAGCTCTCGGGCGAGGCCCTCGCCGGGGAGCGGGGTTTCGGCATCGAGCCCGCGGTGGTGGACCGGCTCACCGACGAGATCCGGTCCATCGCCGCCATGGGCGTCTCCCTGGGCGTGGTCATCGGCGGGGGGAATATCGTGCGAGGGGCCATCGCCTCCCGGCAGGGGATGGACCGGGTGCAGGCGGACTACATGGGAATGCTGGCCACGGTCATCAACGCCCTGGCCATCCAGGATCTCCTGGAGGCGAAGGGCGTGGAGACCCGGGTCATGACCGCCATCCGCATGGAGCAGCTCGCCGAGCCCTACATCCGGCGGCGCGCCCTGCGCCACATGAAGAGGGGAATGGTGGTCATCTTCGCCGGCGGGACCGGGAACCCCTACTTCTCCACGGACACCGCCGCGGTGCTGCGGGCCATCGAGATGGAGTCGGAGGTGGTCATCAAGGCCACGAAGGTGCAGGGCGTCTTCACGGCGGACCCGAAGAAGGACCCCGACGCCCGCTTCCTCCCCACCGTCAGCTTCCAGGAGGTCGTGGCCCGGGAGCTCGGCGTGATGGACGCCCCGGCCGTGTCCCTGTGCAAGGAGAACGGCCTCCCCATCATCGTGTTGAACCTGGAGGAGCGGGGCACGGTGGCCGCCGCTATCCGTGGTGAGCACGTGGGAACCCTTGTATCGTAGAAAGCTGCAGCGAGACAACGACTGCGGGAGCGTCGGGGCGGCGCGCCCAACCCTCCGCTCCCGCCGGACGAGACACCAACGGAGAGATCATGGCAACGGTCGAGGAAGCCAGGAAGCGTATGGACGAGGCCCTGGACGCCATGCGCCGGGAGTTCGCCTCGGTGCGCACCGGGAAAGCCACGCCCGCCCTGCTGGACACGGTTCGGGTGGACGCGTATGGCGCCAAGATGCACGTGAACCAGGTGGCCACCATCCACACCCCCGAGCCCAGCCTCCTGGTGCTCCAGCCCTTCGACAAGTCCCTCATGCACGCCATCGAGAAGGCGATCCAGACCGCCGATCTCGGTCTCAACCCCTCCAACGACGGGAACGTGATCCGCGTGCCCATCCCCGCCCTCACCGAGGAGCGCCGCAAAGAGTATGTGAAGCTCCTGCACAAGATGGCGGAGGAGGGCCGAGTGTCGCTGCGCCACGCGCGGCGCATCACCCGTGAGGAGCTCCATACGAAGGTGAAGGAGCATGAGGTTTCGGAGGACGACGCGCGCAAGCGTGAGGAGCAGCTGGAAAAGGTAACCCAGGAGTACCAGGCGAAGATCGAGGAGCTCCTGAAGCACAAGGAAGCCGAGGTGATGGCGCTGTAGCGACATGAGCGCCGACGACTTCCTGGACCGCATCCGCGTCAGCGGCGACGTGCCCCGGCACGTCGCCGTCATCATGGACGGGAACGGCCGGTGGGCCCGTCAGCGCGGCCTCCCTCGGCACCTGGGCCACCGGGAGGGGATGAAGGCGGTCCGTGAGGTGATCGAGGGGGCTGTGGACGTGGGAATCCAGATTCTCACCCTGTTCGCCTTCTCCACGGAGAACTGGCGCAGGCCGGAGGAGGAGGTCTCGGCCCTCATGTCCCTCCTCCAGCTCTACGCCCGAAAGGAGCGCGCCGAGCTACGGCGCCAGGGCGTGGAGGTCCACGTCCTGGGCGAGCTGGAACGGGTGGACCCGGCCACGCGCCGAGCGGTGGACACCATCGTGGACGGCACGCGAGGTGGCGCGGCGCTCCGGCTGAACCTCATGATCTCGTACGGCGGGCGGGAGGAGATCGTCCGCTCGGTGCGGGAGCTGGCGCGGCGCGTGGCCGCTGGCGAGCTCGCGCCGGAGCAGGTGGACGAGGAGCTGTTCTCGTCCACGCTGTTCACGGCGGGCCTCCCCGACCCCGACCTCCTCATCCGCACCTCCGGGGAGTTCCGCGTCAGCAACTTCCTTCTCTGGCAGATGGCGTACACCGAGTTGTTCATGTCCCCGGTGCTCTGGCCCTCCTTCTCACGGCAACACCTCTTCGAGGCCGTGCTGGACTTCCAGCGGCGGGAGCGGCGGTTCGGACGCGTCGGCGCGCCGTGAAAGACCTCAGGGCGCGTCTCGTCGTGTCGGGGATCGGGATCCCCGCCCTCCTGTTCGTGCTGTTCAAGGGTGGGTGGGTCCTGGGGGTCCCCCTGGCTCTGATCGCGGCGCTGGGCGCCGGCGAAGTGTACCGCTTCGCCGAGTGCAGGGGGACTCGGCCCTTCTCCTGGATCGGGATGCCCGTGGCGGCGGCGCTGGTGGCGCTGGCCGTGGTCAGGCCCGAGTTCCTCGCCTTCGCCCCGTGGGCGCTCGCAGGCCTGGGGCTCCTCGTCATGGCGGCGCTGACGCTGGCCCTCTTCGCCCGCGGGCCCAACGGCTCGCCTCTCGGTGCGGTGGCCGTCACGTTGTTCGGAGTCGTGTACGCCGGCCTCCCCATGGCATGCATGGTCCTCCTGCACGCTGTTCCGGCGCAGGTGGGTTGGGGGGCGCTGCACCCGTCCCCCTGGATGGGGCTCATGGCCGTCCTCCTCCCCCTGGCGGCCACCATGTTCGGGGATGCGGTGGCGTACTTCGCTGGCTCTGCCTGGGGACGGCGCAAGCTCTTCCCCTCGGTGAGCCCCGCAAAGAGCTGGCTGGGTGCTGCGGTGGGGGTCCTGGGGGCGGCGGTGGCAGGGATGATCTGGCTCGCCATCGCCCGGGGCCACCTCCCCGGGATGCCCGTGGAGGGGTTCGGCGCCGCGGCCGCCCTGGGCGCGGTCCTGGGGGTGGGCGCCATCGTGGGAGACCTGGCCGAGTCCACGATGAAGCGCGAGGCGGGGATGAAGGACTCGGGGCATCTCTTCCCGGGCCACGGGGGCGCCCTGGACCGTCTGGATGCCCTCACGTTCACCCTCCCCATGGCCTATGCCCTCTTCTGGTTCCTCGAGGTGACGGCGTGATACGCATCGCCATCCTGGGCTCCACCGGGTCCATCGGGCGGAGCACGCTGGAGGTGGTGGCCCGCCACCCGGACCGCTTCCAGGTGGTCTCCCTGGCGGCGAATCGGCGGGTGGATGCCCTGGCCGCCCAGGTGGCCCGCTTCGCTCCCCGCTCGGCGGTGGTGGCCGACGAGAGCGCCGTCCTTCCCGCGGGGGGAGGCGCCACGGCGTGGGCGCGGGGGAGGCAGGCCATGCTGGATCTGGCCGGCTCCCCCGACGTGGACGTGGTCGTGAACGCTCTGGTCGGCGCCGCGGGCCTCGAGCCCACCCAGGTGGCCCTGCACGCCGGGCACCGGCTTGCCCTGGCCAACAAGGAGTCGCTCGTGGCCGGCGGGTCCCTGGTCATGAGGGCGGCGGAGGGACGGGACGGGGCGGAGATCGTCCCCATCGACTCCGAGCACAGCGCCATCCTGCAGTGCCTGGAGGGGTACGACCGCTCCTCGGTGCAGCGCATCACGCTGACCGCGTCCGGAGGCCCCTTCCGGGGGTGGAAGGGAAACGACCTCTGGCGCGTGCGTCCCGCCGAGGCCCTGGCCCACCCCACCTGGGACATGGGGGCGAAGATCACCGTGGACTCGGCCACGTTGGCGAACAAGGCCCTGGAGGTCATCGAGGCGCACCATCTGTACGGTCTCGGGTACGAGAGGATCGGCGCCGTGGTCCACCCTCAGTCGGTGGTGCACTCGTTCGTGGAGTTCGTGGACGGTTCGGTGTTGGCTCAGGTGGGGTTCCCCACCATGGAGCTCCCCATCCTGTACGCACTGAGCTACCCGGAGCGGGTGGAGGACGCGGCGCTGCGCACCTACGACCCGGTGCGGTCGTCCCCCCTCACCTTCGAGAACATCGACCAGGCCGCCTTCCCCCTGTTTGCGTTGGGTGTGGAGGCAGGGGTCCGGGGAGGATGTGCCCCTGCGGTGTACAACGCAGGGAACGAGATCGCCGTTCAGGCGTTCTTGGAGGAGAAGATCCGCTTCCCCGAGATGGCCGAGGTGGTGACGCGCGCCCTGGAAGGGGTGGGCGACCACGAGGTCTACGAGGTCGAGGACGTGCTGGCCGCTGACTGCGCGGCCCGGAACCTGGCGGCCCAGGCGGTGGAACGCCTGGGCAGGGCCCGAACCCGGACGACTGCATGACCATTCTTGCGACGCTCATCGTTCTCGCCGTGCTCATCTTCGTGCACGAGCTGGGCCACTTCGCCGCGGCCAAGGCCGTGGGCGTGGAGGTTCAGCGCTTCTCCATCGGCTTGGGCCCGAAGCTCTTCGGCGTCCGCCGTGGGGAGACGGAGTACGTGCTCTCGGTCATCCCGCTGGGGGGCTACGTGAAGATGGGTGGGATGGAGGACGAGGTGATGGAGCGCATCGAGGGGGGCGCGGAGGAGGCTCCACGGGTCCTCGGGGCCCGGGGCTTCGACACCAAGCCCATCTGGGCGCGCACGCTGGTCATCAGCGCCGGCGTCATCATGAACATGCTGTTCGCGTTCGGCGTGTACACGTACCTGGCGGCCCAGTGGGGTCTCCCTCAGCTCGACACGACCCGGATCGGACGCGTCGAGGCGGAGCTCCTCCCGCCGGGCACGGAAGCGCTGGCCCAGGTGGAGCCTGGGTCCTACGTGACCCGGATCGGGGACTCGGCGGTGGAGGACTGGGGAGACCTCCAGGAGGGGCTGTACGCGTCGGTTCCCGGCCCGCTGCGCATCGAGCTCACGGGCCCGCCGCGGACGGTGGACATCCGCATCCCCGCTGAGGAGCCCCAGCGCCGGGACCTGGTCCGCGCCGTGGACTCGTGGGTCGACGCGGGCGTCGGGGCGGTGAACCCCGGGTCCCCTGCGGACAGGGCCGGGCTCGAGGCCGGCGACCGCATCGTGTCCGTGGACGGGGTGGAGGTGCGCAACTGGTACGACTTCGTCCATGCGGTGGAGTCGCGCCCGGGCCAGCGGGTGGAGATCGCCATCGAGCGGGAGGGGCGCGGGCTGATCCGCGCCCTGACGCTGGACGCCGAGAGCGCCACCCGAGCCGACGGCTCGGTGGTGCAGGTGGGAAAGATCGGCATCTATCCCCCGGTGGACGAGTACTCCTACCGGGACGTACCCCTGGGCCAGGCGGTGGTGGCCGGCGCCCAGGAGACGGTGGCGGTGACGGGGCTGATCCTCGGCTTCCTCCGGGACCTGTTCACCGGCGGGGTCTCGCCCCGGTCCATGGGGAGCATCGTGACCATCGGTGAGGCATCCGGTCAGGCTGCCGCCGCCGGCGCGGACACCTTCCTGCGCTTCATGGCCCTCTTCAGCGTGAATCTGGCCATCCTCAACCTCCTTCCCATCCCCGTTCTGGACGGGGGGCACCTGGTGTTCCTGGCCATCGAGGCCATCCGGGGGAAGGCGGTGTCGGTGGAGCAGCGCCTGCGCTGGAGCAACGTGGGCGTGCTGGTGGTGGTGGGCATCATGCTCTGGGCTCTGTCCAACGACATCCTCCGGCTCCTGGGCCTGTAGCGATTCCCGATGGCGAAGCGCGCGCAGACCAGGGGCGAGGAGCTGGCCAACGCTCTCAGCCACGGTGCCGGGTTCCTCGGCGCTCTGGCGGCCATCCCCATCCTCGTCGTCAACGCAGTGCAGCGGGGCGGCGCCGCGGATGTGGTGGGGGGAACCGTCTTCGGCGCGACCATGGCGCTCCTGTACCTGGCCTCCGCGGCGTACCACCTGGTGCCGCAGGAGAGCACGACCAAGGGATGGCTCCGGCGCGTGGACCACAGCGCGATCTACCTCCTCATCGCCGGGACGTACACGCCCTTCACCCTGGGCGTTCTGGGCGGGCCCTGGGGATGGTCGCTCTTCGGGGTGGTCTGGGGCCTGGCGTTGGTGGGGGTGGCGCTCAACCTGGCGGCGGGGGTGCGCTGGCCCAGGATGTCCACCCTGGTCTACCTGGCCATGGGGTGGCTCATCGTCATCGCCATCGGGCCGCTCCTTGAGCGGGTGCCCGGGACCGGGATTTCCCTGCTCGTGGCAGGGGGCCTGGCCTACACCGGAGGCGTGGTCTTCTACTCGGCGCCACGCCTGCCCTTCGCCCACTTCGTCTGGCATCTCTTCGTGCTGGCGGGGACGACGCTCCACTTCTTCGCCGTCCTGGGTTACGCCGTGTAGCTTAGGGAGCATCCGCAGCACGTCCCTGAGCACATCCCCGGAGTACGTCCATGCCTCGCCGCCCGGCCTCCCCGCGTCCCGGCATCGCCACGCGGACCCCGACCCTCCTCGCCGTCGCCTTCGTCCTCTGCCTGGTGGCGCCGACCTCCGCCCAGCAGGTGGACGTGGCGGCGTTGGATACCTACTTCGCCCATGCTCAGGAGGCGTGGCCGGTCCCAGGCCTCTCGGTGGCCATCGTCAAGGACGGCCGCGTGGTCCTGGAGAAGGGGTACGGCGTGCGGGATGTGCGGGGGACCGACCCCGTGGACGAGCACACCCTGTACGCCATCGCGTCCAATTCGAAGGCGTTCACCTCGGCCGCGTTGGCCAAGCAGGTGGACGAGGGGAAGCTCTCCTGGGATGATCGGGTCGTGGACCACCTCCCCTGGTTCCGCCTCTACGACGAGTACGTCACCCAGGAGATGCGGATCCGCGACCTCCTTTCCCACCGCTCCGGCTTGGGGACCTACTCGGGTGACCTGCTCTGGTACGGGACGCCGTACAGCGCCGAGGAGGTGGTCCGACGGGCCCGCCTCCTTCCCCAGGCGTACCCGTTCCGGTCTGGGTACGGGTACTCCAACGTCATGTTCATCGCCGCCGGGGAGGTCCTGCGCGCGGTGAGCGGGCAGGATTGGGATCGCTACGTCGAGGCGAGCTTCTTCGCGCCCCTGGGGATGAGCCGCTCCGTCACCTCGACCCACGCCCTGGCCGAGAAGGACAACGTGGCCACCCCCCACAAGTACCTGGCTGGCGAGACGCTCCCCATCGGCTGGTACAACTGGGACGCCATGGGCTCGGCGGGAGGGATCATCTCCTCGGTGCATGACATGGCGCAGTGGCTGATGGCGCAACTTGCGGGAGGGACGCTGAACGGGACCCAACTCTTCAGCGCCGACCGCCAGCAGGAGATGTGGACCGTGCAAAACCCCATGGCCGTCACCGGAGCGTACCAGGCCCGCTACCCCTCCACCCACTTCCGGGGCTACGGCATGGGGTGGAGCCTCAGTGACTACCTGGGCCGCAAGCTGGTGAGTCACGGCGGCGGCTACGATGGCATGTACTCCCAGGTCGCCCTGGTCCCCGAGGAGGGGCTGGGGATCGTGGTGCTCACCAACGGCATGACCGACATCGCGGGCCCCCTGGTGTACCGCGTGCTGGACGCCTACCTCGGCGGCCAGCCCCGGGACTGGGTGGGAGAGGCGCTCCCGCGCTGGAAGAAGTCCCGGGTGGAGTTCGAGGCGCGTCTGGAGGCCTTCGAGAAGAACCGCGTCTCGCGCACCAGGCCCTCGTTGGCGCTGGAGCGGTACGCCGGCTCGTACGGCGGCGATCTCTACGGCGACGCCACGGTGACGCTGGAGGGAAACTCCCTCGTGCTCCGTCTCCTTCCGAACCCCGATCTCGTCGCCGACCTGGAGCACCTCCACTACGACACCTTCCTCATCCGCTGGCGGAAGGAGTTGGCTTGGTTCGGGAAGGGCGCGGCAACGTTCGTGCTGGACGGGGCGGGGGAGAGCACCGAGTTGAAGCTCGACGTGCCGAACGACGACCTGTGGTTCTACGAGTTGGAGCTGAAGCGGAGGCGCTAGGGCCGGACTGCGGCGGGGGATTCCGTTCAGTGCGAGCGCTCGGCCGCGACTGCGCCCTGGTCCTGCTCTGCTTCGCGGCGTGCTCCCGGGGCTACCCTACCGAGCTGGGCACACTGGTGCAGAAGGACAGCACCTACCTCGCGCCCGGGACGCTTCTGCCGTTCTCAGGGCCCGTCGTGCGCCACTTCGCCGGCGCACCGGACAAGGTGCAGATCCAGGGGACGCTGGAGAACGGGACGTGGGAGGGGGAACTCACCGTGTACCACGTCAGCGGTCGGATCCGATACCAGGGCCGCCTCTCCGCCGGGGCCCCATGTGGGGCCTGGGTGGAGAACCGGGAGGACAAGGAGGCGGGGAGCCTCTACCTGATGCTCAAGCAGGACATCGAGAGCATGGGGATCTACCCCGAGTGCCCGGACCGGAAAGCGCTGATGTCCTCGCTGCTCAGCAAGTGAGCGCCGCCCACAGGGCGTCCGGCCCCTCCGCAACCACGTCCACGACGGGAGTCTGAAGCGACGCGCGGAACGCTCCGAGGAGCGCCTCGGCGGGCACCGCATCAGCCACGTAACCCTGCCCCTCGGGGCGGGGGAGGAAGGGGTTCACCGTCACGGCTGCGAGAGGGAGCGGACGCTCCACCGCCACCTCCACGCCGCGTTCGCGGCACCGCTGCAGCGCCGCCGCCATGGCCATGGCGTCGCCGCAAAGGAGAGGCAGGACCGGGTCGAAGAAGGTGACCGCAGCCACCCGTCCCCGGAGCCTCCGGTCGTGGGTGACCTTCACGATCACGTTGGGGTGAACCGGGAGGAGGAAGGAGAACTCCACCGGCGTCCCGTCGGCGCCCGCCGTGGCCTCCACGAGCTCGTCCACGGTGGGGAAGGGGGTGTGGACCACCGTGGGCGCGCCGACGCCCCCGTGGGGACGCATCGGAAGCCGGAAGAACGACTCCATGGCTGCTGACTCCCGCACCAACACCGGGATCTCCGGCGTCCTCGCCGCTCCCGTGGCGAGGACGAACGCCGACGCCACGGACATGGGCGCGAGACGGTTCAGGGCGCCATCCACCAGGATGAGGGTGGGGCCCAGCGCCTGCACCTGTTCCACCACCCGGGCCAGCTCGCTCCTCCGGTTGGGCCCGGCGAGAACGATGGGCCCGGCTTCCAGGCACCGGACCACGAGCACCTCGCCCAGGGCCGTCCGGGACCCGGTGGACGAGAGTACCTCCCAGCCTGCTGCGGGGACGCAGGAATCCGCGGTCGTGGCTACGGCGCCGGGAGGGAGCACGATGCGCGGCTTGGGGAGCCCGGTGACGTTGTCCACGGTCTCGCCGTCGTAGCCGATGCTCGTGACCGCCACGGGGACGCCGCGCCCGTGGGCCGCCGCTACCAAGGCGTTGAGGGCGGTGGTCTTCCCGGTGTTCTTCGCCGTGCCGGCGATCCCTACGATGCGTGCCTCAGCGGCCATCCACGGTCACGCTCCCCCTCCCGAACGTGCCTGGATAGGCACCGTCCTCCGCGTTCCCCAGTGCTCCGGCGAGGATGGCGTGGGGGAGGCTCTCGAAGCTCGCGACGTCCTCGAGCGTGGCGACGATGCCGTCCGTGATCTGCTGGGTGAAGCCTTCGACTCCGGGGGTGGGGTGGATCTGGGCGCTTCCCATGAACCGGTACGCATCGGCCACGGCGCGCATGGAGTCGATGCGCGATGCCAGGGCGATGGGCCCCCGGGAGTAGGCTTCGTCGGTGGATGCCACGGTGATCGCCTCTACGCCCGCCGTGGCGGCCAGCGCCGCATGGTACGAGGTGGCGTTGGCCGACTGCACCCGGTCCTCGGTCTGTGTCATGAAGGCGATGGGCTCACCTGGCCAGATGGGCGCGTCCATGATGCTCCGGAGTGAGCGCACCTTGGCCAGGTTGTAGTCCACGAAGTTGTCCGCCATCTGCCCATGAAGCACGATGTGCGGTCCGTAGCAGAAGAGGGGCTTCAGGATGGGGCGCGCCCCCACCGCGTGCCCGAGGGCGGCGGTGATGAGGAGGCCGGCCAGCGTTTTCCAGGCGGGGACCCCGCTCAGCTCGTCGTTGCCGGGGATGTCGAAGCCCATGCCGTGCCGGGCGGCGATGCGCATGGCCTCCAGACCGTCCACGGCCAACCGCTCCGGGTCGGTTCCGGCCCCCAGCGATCCGTACACCAGGTTGATCTTGGTGAGGTCGGCTCCCGCGTGCGCCGCCAGGAGGACGGTCTCGGGGGTGTTCAGGCCCCGGTGGGCCCGCACCGTGAGCAGCGACGCCGGGTCCAGGAGCTCCCGCATGAGGCGGATGTTCTGGGCGGATGTGATGGTGCCGTCGTTCTCGTGGGTCAGGAGGCCGTCCAGCAGCCCCTCGTACCGCGCCTCCCAGGAGGGGTTGATGAGGAGGAAGCCGTCCATGCCGTAGCGCTCGCACACCTTGGCGTGGAAGATGTCCATGACCGGGCACCCGCTCCCCAGGAACTTGAACATCAGCGGCTTGTCGCCGGCGTGCCGGATTCCGCGAGCTCCCACCGGCTTCCGCTCGGCGAGGAGGGCGCGGAGCGCCTCCACCTCGCCGTCCCGCACCCTCCGCACTCCCTTGGGGAAGATCCCGTCCCGGTTCCCCTCCAGGATGGGCTGGTCGCAGAGCGCGTCGTACTCCCGCCCGATCCGGCCCCGCTCGGGCTCCGGCGCGGCGAGCATCCGCTCCCGCAGGGAGGCCCGGCGTACCGCCGCGGTGGTGCGGCCCGCCGCCCACGCCAGCGTCCGCTCGGTGATGGCGGAGAGGAGCGCCTCCACCCGCGGATGGTGCACCTCGTACGTGAAGCCGGCGGTGATGTCCGGCTTCGTCCTGGCGACCCTGGCCGCTCCCGTGGAGGGTTCCTTCCCCTCCACGTAGGCCACGACCTCGTCGATGCCGCTGTGCTCGCCGAAGCCCCGGTCGAAGCCCAGCTCCGCTGCCAACTCGGGGGTAACCGGCTTGCCGCCGATGACGATCCTCGAGCGCTCCCGCACGCCCGCAGTGTCCAGGAGATCCACGAAGCGGGCCAGGCGCTCGGCCACGCCGTACCCCAGGGTGCGGCTGACCATGATGAAGTCCCACGGCTCCGCCGCGGCACGCCGGACGATCTCTTCCGCCGGCAGGTCGGGGGAAAGCAACTCGGTCCGGTGCCCCCGCTCGGCGAGGGCGTTGCGGATCATCTTGATCCCGACGTCGTGGACGGGATCGAACGGCACGCACAGGATGGACTTCACTGGTCTCCCTCCTGCGCTTCCCCCAGCCATGCGTACCGGGCGGCGGGCTTGTGGACCGTGGCACGGAGGCGGACGCGCACCCCGTAACCGTCGAACTCTTCGAACATCACGTCCACGTCGCCCAGGTTCAGCTCCCGGCCCAGGAGGCGCGCCAGGTCGCGACCCTCCTGGGCCGATGAGCAGACCAGGTAGGTTTCCACGTCCACCGCGTCCAGGACACGGGAGAGGGCGGGGCCGGTCCGCTCGGTACGCATGGTTCCAGCTCCTTCGGCTACTCGTAGATCCCGGCGTGCTCGCACACGATCTCGATAAGCAGGACCAGGCCGCGCACGACCATCCTCGCCCGCTCGGGGATGAGCTGGCCCTTGCTGTCCGTGGTCCCCAGGCCCGGGGAGATGAAGAAGTTGGCGTCGTAGGCGATGGTCGGGATGATTCCCATCTGCGACATGCCGTCCTGGAGCAGGTGGGAGCCGGCGTACATGTCTTCGATGCTGAAGATGGGCACACCCAGCTCACCGTCCTTCCACGTGTCCTCGTAGTTCACCTCCACGGTGCCGCAGTTGCGGCTCTTGTAGAAAGTGAATCCGTCGCGGATGCGGGAGTCGAGCTTCCCGAACTCCTCCACCACGATGTCGTACAGATCGTCCACCGGCTTGGTGAGTACCTCGGGCTTCTCCAGCAGGGCCCGCAGCGCCGCCACCTGGCCCGAGAGGCCCTCCTTGCCCGGGTCCTGGGTCACGTAGGCGGCCTTGCCGTAGGAACCCGTCGTGCCCCAGCGCGCGCCGTGCATGCCGAGGGCACGGCGGATGTTCACCATCACGTCTTCCTTGCCGATGATGAGGCCGCTGGTGGGGGACCCGCTGGCCTTGTCCATGCTGTAGACGATCGCGTCGGCGCCCACCTTGCGGATGTTCGTGCCGATGAACGGGATCCCCCAGGCGTTGTCGATCACGAAGGGCACGTTGTAGGACGAGGCCAGCTTGGCGATCCCCTTGAGCAGCTTCGGCGTACCCTCGTTGTCCTTGTCGCCGTAGCCGTATCCGGGTGTGTCGTAGCCCAGCGACGAGAAACCGGTGACCAGGGATCCGTGGCGCTCGGCCGCTGTCTCCAGCGACTCCAGCGACTCCTTGACCTTCAGGTGCTTCATGAGGGGCACGGGATGGTACTTGATCCCGTGGACCGGGTAGGTCGCGCCCGCCATGGGCACGATCACGGTGTCGAAGTTATTCTGGCGCTTCCCGTAGAAGCCCAGCTCGCCCGCCGTGCTCCCGCGATCCGCCAGAATGTCCTTGTACTTGGCGGGGAAGGGGCGCCCGTAGGCGGCTTGGTGGTGAATGTGCCGTTCGTAAGGAACGACGCAGCGGCTGCGGTAGTTGTCGCCGCGCCCCGTCAGTGGTGGCGTCATCAGCGAGTCGTACGAGACCCAAAGCCCGCCCTCGCAGGTGTTCACCGGACAGGCGTCGTACTCATCGCCGTAGTAGCTCTTCACCAACTCGCGGATCTGGTCCACGTACACCCCGAGGGGCACGACCTTCCTGCCCTCGGTCGCCATGGCGTGCTCGATGTCGTCGCGGAGCGGCGAGGGGCATCCCGAGATGGCCCCGGTGAGTCCGATGGCGCCCTTCAACTCCGCCGGCATCTTGAGGGTATCTGCCGCCTTGCGGGCGTCCGCGTAGATCTGCGGTATGCGCTGCTGGAGGCGCTTGTACATCTGGAAGCCGAACGTGGGGCGAGCCATGTCTGGAGTCCTCATGGAATCATGATGAAAGTGAAAGCTGATCGGGCGGAGCCCCCAGACGGCCGGGGCTCGCCTCGCTGAGTGCCTACGTCTAGTTCCGTGCGGTTCTGACTTCCACCCTTTCCCCCACCTGCCATCCCAGGTCCTTGCCGGAGACACGCGTGGTCACCGACACGATGACGTTCTGGTGGTTGGGCATGTGGGTGTCGTCGTAGCCCGCGATGGTGCCCACCACCTGGCCGCGCACCACCACCTCGTCTCCGGCGACGATGACGCCGCTGGTGAGGAGTTCCACGAAGCCCAGGTAGGCGATGGCCTGCACCGACCCCCCGGGGACCGCCGTGCTCTCGTCGGTGGCGATGAGCTCGATGATGGTGTGCTGCGGGTAGGCCCGGGATAGGGGCTGGATCAGCGACAGGACCCGGTTGTCCAGGTATCCGTCCAGCACCACCACCACCGCACCCTGCACCGGGCGCTTGGCGTGGAAGAAGTCCGGCTTGACGAGCTTCCGTGCGTACGGATCACCATTCATAGGATACCCACCCTACACCAACTGCTGCACGAACGACTCCACGTCGCCGTGCAGGAAGTCGATGACCGGGAGCTCGATCATGGTGTAGCAACCCGGCCTCTGACGCATCGCGGCGCGGGCCGCCGACACCATGACCTGGGCCGTGAGAGCCGGGTTGTTGATGCGCATCTCGAAGCGGAGGCTCTGGTTGTGCGTGGACCCGGACACGCCGGTGCGCTCGAGCTTCACCCCGTGGCCCACGTCCACGAGATCGCAGACACACGGTACCTGGATGACCACGGTCGGGTCCTTCGTGAAGTAGGGGTCCTCCTTGATGCGCTTCTCCACCTCGGGGAACGACGCGCCTTCCTCGAGCTCGACGTACACCATGCGGCGGTGCACGCCCATGCCGACGGGCACGGTCATGGAGAGGGCATCCTTCACCCCTTCGACGGCCTTGGCGGCGACCGAGTGCCCCAAGGACATGCCTGGACCGTGGTTCGTGTACGTGATCCCCTTGGGGGCCATGGCCTGGAACCAGCCCCGGACCACCGAGTCGATCCCCGGATCCCAGCCGGCGGACACGATGGCGACCTTGCCCACGCGGCGGGCGACTTCGCCCAGCTGGCGCCGAAGCGTCAGGATCTGGCTGTGGATGTCGAAGCTGTCCACCGTGTTCACGCCAGCCTCCATCATCTCCGTGGCCATGTGCTGCACGCTGCGGGTGGGGCAGCAGAGCACGGCCACGTCCACCGAGCCCAGCTTCTCGATGTCGTCCACGACCGGCAGCGTCTCGAGCAGCTTGGGTTGCATCGGCCCAAGGTGTGCCAACTTGTGGAGCGACGCCGACCTCATCACCACTCCGGCGGCCTCCATGTCGGAGGCGTCCACGATGGACTGCAGCGCACATTCGCCCACGTGGCCGTACCCCACGATGGCGACTCGGATCTTATTCATCAGATGTTCCGGAATGGATGAGTTCACATAATGTGGGCGATCAGAATGCCGCCTTGAGGAATTCCCGGTTCAGCCGGGCGATGTGCGCAATCTTGATGCCCTTCGGGCACTCGGCCTCGCAGGCTCCCATGTTTGCGCAGGACGCGAAGCCCAGCTCGTCTGCCTTGGCCACCATGCGCCGGACGCGCTCCCGCGCCTCCGGCTGTCCCTGGGGGAGCAGGGTGAGCTGAGAGACCTTGGCAGACACGAACAGCATGGCGGAGGCATTCGGGCATGCCGCGATGCACGCACCGCACCCGATGCAGGCCGCGGCGTCGATGGCCTCGTCTGCGTGCGCTCTGGGCACGGGAATGGAGTTGGCCTCCGGCGCTGCGCCCGCGTTGGCGGAGACGAACCCGCCGGCGCGCATGATGGCGTCCAGGGCCGAACGGTCCACGATGAGGTCACGGATCACGGGGAAGGCCCTCGACCGCCAGGGCTCGACGACGATGGTGGCACCATCCTTGAACTTGGTCATGCGGAGTTCACAGGTGGTGGTCCCCGACGCGGGACCGTGAGGCCGGCCGTTGATGAACAGGGAGCAGCTGCCGCAGATGCCCTCGCGGCAGTCGTGCTCGAAGGCCACCGGTTGCTCCCCCCGCAGGATCAGCGTGGTGTTCAGGTAGTCCAGCATCTCCAGGAAGGACATCTCCTGGGACACGCCGTCCAGGTCGTAGAACACGAAGCCACCCTTGTGCGATGCACTCTCCTGGCGCCAGATCTTCAGCTTGATCTTCACTTGTAGCTCCGCTCCTTGATCGCGACGTTCTCGAACACGAGCGGTTCCTTGTGAAGCACGTGCTCGGTACCCTCGCCCTGGTATTCCCATGCGGCGACGTGGGCGTACTCGCTGTCGATCCTCTTGGCTTCGCCTTCCGGCGTCTGGCTCTCCTCGCGGAAATGGGCTCCGCACGACTCCTTGCGTGCCAGGGCATCCCGGCACATGAGCTGCCCGAGCTCGAGGAAGTCGGCCACCTTCACTGCCTTCTCCAACTCCTGGTTCACCTGGTCCTGCCGTCCCGGCACCCTCACTTCACGCCAGAACTCGTCCTTCAGGTCGGCGATGGCGCCCAGGGCCCGGTTCAGGCCAGCCTCGCTGCGCACCATGCCGCAGTCGTCCCACATCATCTTGCCCAGCCGTTTGTGGAACGAGGTGACGGTCTGCTTGCCGTTCACCGCCATGAGGCGATCCAGCTTGTCCCGGGCGTCCTTCTCGGCGGCGGCGAACTCGGCCCCGTCGGTGGCCAGGCGCGGCACCTTGATCTTATCGGACAGGTAGTCTCCGATGGTCACCGGTAGGATGAAGTACCCGTCGCCGGAGCACTGCATGAGGGAGCCGGCGCCCAGGCGGTTCGCGCCGTGGTCGGAGAAGTTGGACTCGCCGATGGCGAAGAGCCCGGGTACCGTGGTCATGAGGTCATAGTCCACCCAGAGCCCGCCCATGGTGTAGTGGCCGGCCGGGTAGATGCGCATGGGCTCCTGGTAGGGGTCGCTCCCGGTGAGCTTGCGGTACATCTCGAAGAGGTTCCCGTACTTCCCCTCGATGGACTTCTTGCCCTGCTTCTCGATGGAACCCCGGAAGTCCAGGTAGACCGACAGCCCCGTCTTCCCGACGCCGTACCCCGCGTCGCAGCGCTCCTTGGCCGCCCGGGACGCCACGTCCCGGGGGACCAGGTTGCCGAAGGCGGGATAGCGGCGCTCCAGGTAGTAGTCACGCTCGTCCTCGGGGATGTCGTTGGGATGGCGCTTGTCCCCCTTCTGTTTGGGCACCCAGATGCGGCCGTCGTTCCGCAGCGATTCGGACATGAGGGTGAGCTTCGACTGGTAGTCGTTCAGCTGCGGAAGGCTGGTGGGGTGGATCTGCACGAAGCTGGGATTGCCGAAGAAGGCACCCTTGCGATGCGCAGCCCACGCGGCCGTGGCGTTGGAGCCCAGGGCCAGGGTGGACAGGTAGTAGATGGTCCCGTATCCCCCGGTGGCCAGCACGACGGCGTGAGCCGAGTGCCGCTCGAGGGCGCCGGTGACCAGGTTGCGGGCGATGATGCCCCGCGCCTGGCCGTCCACGACGACGATCTCCAGCACGTCGCGCCGGGGGTACATGGTGACCTTCCCCTTGGCGGCCTGCCGGATGAGGCCCGCGTACGCGCCCAGGAGGCACTGCTGCCCGGTGAGCCCTTTAGCGTAGAAGGTGCGCGACACCTGCACGCCGCCGAAGGAGCGGTTGTCCAGGTACCCCGAGTACTCACGCGCGAAGGGCACCCCTGCGGCCACCATCTGGTCGATGGTCTGGTTGCTGACCTCTGCGGCACGGTAGACGTTGGCCTCCCGCGCCCGGTAGTCACCGCCCTTGATGACGTCGTAGAAGAGGCGGTAGACGCTGTCGCCGTCGTTCTTGTAGTTCTTGGCGGCGTTGATGCCGCCCTGGGCGGCCACCGAGTGGGCGCGCCGCGGGCTGTCCTGGAAGCAGAACACCTTCACGTTGTAGCCCAACTCTCCCAGGGTGGAGGCGGCGGCAGACCCGGCCAGGCCGCTCCCCACCATGATGATGTCGAGCTTGGTCCGGTTGGCGGGGGACACCAAGCGCACGCTGTTCTTGTGGTTGGCCCACTTGTCGGCGAGCGGCCCCCCGGGGATTCTCGCGTTGAGCGTGCTCATGGCGTGTTGCCCATCTGGGCCTGGACGAAGAAGTACAAGGGTAGCGAGGCGAACCCCGCGACGACGATCACCGCGTAGACGTTCCCGAGGAGAGTCCAGCGGCCACGCCACCGGGCGTCGTTGAGCCCCAGGGTCTGCAGCGCGGATTGGAACCCGTGGGACAAGTGGAGGCCCAGGAGGACCACCGCAGCGATATACAGAGAGGCATACCACCACACGCCGAAGCTGCCCGTGACCAGCGCGTAGGCGTCCTTCACCACGCGACCTTCGAGCTCGGTCATGGGTGGGGAGCCGAAGGTGAGGCGGAGGGAGAACGTGGAGACGTGGAGCGCGAGGAAGAGGAGGACCAGCGCACCCAGCAGGATCATGTTCCGGGCCGACCAGGTGCTCCCTCCGGCCCAGTCCACCACCTCGTAGCGCTGTGGGCGTGCCTTACGATTGACGGCCCAGAGCCAGGTGCTGAAGACGATGTGGAAGAGGAACCCCAGGGCCAGGATCGGCCGCATGGCCAGGATGGCCGGGTTCGTCGCCATCCAATGGGCTGCGGTATTGTAGGCGTCCCGGCCGGCGTAGAGGGTGAGGTTCAGCCCCAGGTGGACGACGAGGAAGACGACCAGGAAGAGCCCCGAGAGCGAGACGAGCAGCTTCTTGCCCACCGACGCCGTGGGGAAAGGGAGCGCGAAGGTGCGCTCCCTTGGGGTTGTCGCGAACATGTGGAGGAGGCCTCTGTGCGGAGGAAAACGCGAGGGGACGCGGTGGGCTGCGGCCTGGTGGTGGGGGGAGCCGGTGGGCGCACATGCGCGGAGGCGCAGGGGAGAGGGCGCCGGTGCCGGCAGGAGGGGCCAGGCATACGCCGGGCAACCCGGAGACACTCCGGGGGACGGCTGGACATGCCCGGATCTCGCGTACGCGCCATGCAAGAAAGCTAAACGGACGGTCCTGGGGTGAAGTCGGGAGATTCCCGACAGAGCACACCCTCCACCGCCCCGGGGGCGGCCTTGCCCCGTGGGGAAAGTCCTTACAGGTCGCGCACAGGGAGGCGCCGCCGGCGTCCGGCGCAGCCGTGGCGGGGATGCCTCACCAGGAAGTGAGCGCCTCCCTCCCGGCCGTGGAGCGGTACATGTCACGGCTCGAGTGGCCCACGCCCAGGATCACCGACTCCCGGTGAGCGTGGCCGGGAAAGAAGAGATCCATGAAGTGCATGAGAGCCCGTCCCCGGTCGAAGCGGCGGCGGCCCTGGAGGTTGGCGGCGCAGCTCACGTCCAGATAGGACGTGAGCGTATCGGCGTCTCCCACCAGGATACGCACGTCGCGGCTTGTGAGCCGGTGGCGGAGGCCCGGCTCGTCGGTGCCGCGGGCGTAGTTGTTGCGGTTGGAGGTGCCGTAGGGCCAGTCGTTCCACGTGGGGCAACCCGCACTGTCGGGGCGCGCGAACCCGCCGTCGGCAGGGCGCTCGGGCCCCAGCCAGAGGTACGTGGAGGGGTTGGCCACGACGAAGCGCACCCGGAGGCTGCCCAGGCTCTCGGGCGCCGGGCTCGATCCGGCGTACCGGTGCGTGTACTGGCCTCCCGCCGAGTGACCCGTGACCACGATGCTGGCCAGCGCCGGAAAGCGCTCGCGATCGGAAAGGACGCGGAGGAGCGTATCCGCGGCTGCGAACGAGCTGATGCGCGACAGGGGGCTGTCCGAGGCGGACAGATCGCCCCGCTTCCAGCCCTCGGTGGACCAGTAAGGCTCGTCGGAGCGGGGGCCGTCCCCCAGCGCCTGGAAGCGAGGGGCCACGACAAGCGTGGAGGAGAGAGTGCCCGCCGCCTCCAGCGCCCCCACCATCGTGTTGAAGTATGCGTCGGCGTTGCGGTCGGCCCCGTGCACCACCACCACCACCCGCTCCACCCGGTCGTCACGCTTGCCCAGGGCGTACGTGCGGTACACGGGGAGGTAGCGGCCCAGTCCCAGGTTCACCCGCTCCGCGCACTCCGCCGTCGACACGACGCACTGGGGGGGCGGAGGCGGATCCTCGGATGCGGCGTCAGTGACGGCGTCCGAGCCGCAGGCCGCCAGGGCCGGGAGCAGGGCCAGCAGCATCAGGCGAGGAACGCTCATGTTCATCCGGGGATGAGGCGATGGCGCAGCACCAGGCGCCGATGACGAAGAAATAGTAGTTGCAGAACGCCTTCTTGCTGAAGAGGAACAGGAGCAGACACACGAGCCCGAGCGCGGCGGCGAAGCCTGAGGGCGTGCGCGGGGTGAACAGGAAGGCCATGGCGGCGAGCTTGGCCACCTCGCCGCCTCCGGCCATGGCCATGAGGACGGCGGTGGCGAGGAGCGCGGCCAACTCCGCGTACCGGATGTCTCCGGCCAGGAGGTGTCCCGGGGCCGCCAGGAGGAGGCTCGCCGGAGGGTGCGGAAGGCCGTAGAGCACGCGCCCGTTGGCGGTCATCCCGTCCGGGTGGAACCGTCCGTCGGGGTAGATGTTCGGGAAGGTGATGCCGTAGGGGCTGCGCCCCTCCCGGAGCGCCGTGATGGCCTCGCGGTGCACCGTCATGACGTCGATAGGCGGGTCCGGGGAGGCATGGGTCAGCCAGATCCCGAGTCCGGAGTAGGCGGCCAGGGCGAGGGGCCTCCCGGACATTTGCCCGGGGACTGAAGCGCCATCGCCGCCAAGCTGAGCAGGAGGCCACCGGCCAGGATGCGCCGGGACCAGCGCCCCTCCTGGTCCCGGGTCGGTGTCAATCGCCATGGTGCCGGTCGCCGCGTTGTCCGAGATTATCGGGACCGGTGGGCCCCTCGCGGCTTCGGGTGCGCCACCCCTGAGCGATGTCCCCCACGCCCTGGATCCAGGAGCAGACAGCGCTATGAACCGCCCCGCCCCCGTTGCCGAGCCCCACAAGATCAAGACCGTTCGGCTTCTCGCCTTCCCGACGCTGGAGGAGCGCAAGAAGGTCTTGGCCGACGCGGGCTTCAACGTGTTCAACCTCACGCCGGCCCAGATCACCTTCGACATGACGTCGGGGGGGACGAGCGCCATGAGCCAGGAGCAGCTCGCCGGACAGCTGGTGGGCGACGAGGCGTATGCCGGGAGCCGGAACTTCGAGCGGCTCCAGCGCGCGGTGGCCGAGGTGCTGGGCCACGGGTACGTGTGCCCCACCCACAACATCCTTGGATCCGTCAAGCTCCTCGTTTCGACCATGGTGCCAGCCGGCTCGGTCATCCCGAGCAACGGGCGGGACCGGATGGACGTCCTCACCCCCCGCGATGTGGAGGTGGTGGACGTGCGGGACCGCTCCGAACCCGTCTTCACGGGGAACCTGGACCTGGCTCGCCTGGAGAAGGTGCTCGAGGGCGGTAAGACGCCGGTGGTGGACATCCAGACCTTCGCCGACGGCCAACACCCGGTGAGCCTGGCGAACCTGCGTGCCGCCCGGGAGATCGCCGACAAGCACGGCGTCCGGATCGTCCTGGACGGGTCCCGAATCATCGAGAACGCATGGTACATCCAGCGCCACGAGGCCGGCCAGGCCGACCGGGACATCCGCAGCCTGGTCCGGCTCATGGTGAAGACGAGCCACATCCACCAGATGGACGGCGCCCAGGATCCGAAGGCCAACGCCGGTGGGATCCTCACCACCGACAACCCCGCCGACCACGAGCACTTCATCAACGAGGTGGTGGTCTTCGAGGGGCTGCACACCTACGGCGGGATGGCGGGGCGCACCATGGAGGTGCTGGCCCGGGGCATCGAGGAGATGGCCGATGAGGAGGAGGTCCACTGGGTGATGTACCAGACCGAGCGCTTCACCCAGCGACTGCGGGACGCCGGCGTGCCACTGGAGCGCGGATGTGACGGCGCCTACGTGCGGGCCGACAAGGTGCTTCCGAAGGCTGGCGCCACGGCCCGGGACACCTTCAGCGCAGCGCTCTACCTCCTCGCCGCGGTGCGCGCGGTGGCCATGCACCGCCGCGGGTCCGAAGGGCTGGTCCCGGTGCAGATCCCTCGCCTGGCCATGACCAACGAGCAGCTCGACCAGGTGGCCGACGCCATCGCGTCTCTGGTGCGGCAGGCCGATGGCATCGGCGCGCTCCAGGTACTGGAGGAGGGTCCGTGGCGCGACCAGATGGCGTACCATTGGGTCTATCCCGACCTGGAGCCCTTCGCCTTCGACACCTTCCCCTACCAGATCCACACCTTCGAGCGCGTGGGCGGGCTGGCCCGGAGCCAGCGTGAGAAGGCCATCCGTGCGGCGGGGTACAACACCTTCCTCGTGCCCTCGGCGGACGTGGGCATCGACCTCCTCACCGACTCGGGGACGTCGGCGAGGAGTACCGACCAGTGGTCCGCGTACGCCGCCGCCAAGGCCACGGCGGCCACGTCGGAGGAATACCACCGGCTCATGCAGGTGCTGAACGACACGCTGGGGTACGAGTTCAACATCCCCACCCACCAGGGTCGCGCCGCGGAGCATATCCTCAGCCAGGTGATGATCAGCCCGGGCCAGTTCGTGCCTGGCAACATGTACTTCACCACCACCCGGGAGCACCAGGAGATGGCCGGCGGGGTCTTCGTGGATGTGATCGTGGACGAGGCCCACGATCCCGCCAGCGACTTTCCCTGGAAGGGGAATATCGACATGGCCAAACTCCGCGCCGTGGTGGACGAGCACGGCGCCGACCAGGTGGCGTACATCTCCTTCGAGCAGCCGGTGAACCTGGCCGGCGGCCAGCCCGTGAGCATGGACAACATGAAGGAGGTGTACGCGTACTGCTCGTCGTTGGGGATCCCCGTGTTCTTCGACAGCACCAGGGCGGTGGAGAACGCGTACATGATCCAGTGGAAGGACCCCCGGTACGCCTGCACGCCGGTGAAGGACATCCTCCGGGAGATGATGATGTACGGCGACGGGTGTACGGTGAGCGGAAAGAAGGACTTCCTCATCAACATCGGCGGGCTGCTGGCGTTCCGGGACAACGCCGAGTGGGCCGAAGAAGCGGAGGAGCTGCTGCGCATCTACGAGGGGAACGTCACCGACGGCGGCCTGTCCATCGCCGACCTGGCGGCCATCGCCCGGGGCGTAGAGGAGATGGTGGACGACCGCTACATCCGCTCCCGGGTGCAGCAGACCCAGCTTCTCGGGAGGCTTCTCCGGGACGCCGGGGTCCCCATCGTGGAGCCGGTGGGGACGCACGCCGTCTTCCTCGACGCGAAGCGCTTTCTCCCCCATATCGACCAGGACGAGTTCCCGGCCCAGCGCCTGGCTGCGGAGATCTTCGTGGAGACGGGGGTGCGGGCCATGGAGCGGGGGAACGTGTCCAAGGGGCGGGACCACAAGACCGGGAAGAACTTCCGCCCCGCCCTGGAGCTGGTGCGTCTGACGCTGTCGCGGCGGGTGTACACCAACGACCACATGCGTGCGATCGCGGAGGGGATCATCCGGGTATGGGAGGAGCGGGAGAGGATCAAGGGGCTCCGCTTCGTGTACGAGCCCGCGAAGCTCCGCTTCTTCCAGGGGCGGTTCGAGCCGTTATAGACATGCTTGGAGTGTGAGGCCCAGCGGGCCCCCGTTCGATCCGATGTTTACAGATGATCCGAGAGGCCGGGACGGTGGTCCCCTCATGCGGCGCGCCTCGTGCTGGCCCGTGCTCATTCTACTGGGGTGCTTCCCCGGATTCCCCGCATCCGCGCAGATCCTGGGGGACCTGGGAGACCCCGGGTTCGCCCACGCTGTGGCTTCCCGCCGGGTGGAGGCCCTGGAGGCTTCCCGCCGGCACGTGGCCCTGCGGCTCCTGGCTCTCGCCGGCGAGGCGGCCGCGGGACTGGAAGGGTCCTCGCGCCTGTCCGTGGCACTCCTGAGCGAAGCCCAGCAGCTCGCCGATAGCGTCGCCCTCCTGGACGGGGAGCTCCTGGAAGCCGCGACCGCGGCGCGGGAGGCCAGGCGGGATCTCCTTTCCGTTCTGGAGGACCAGGCAGCGGCGCTACGGGGGAGTGCGGAGGGGGCCGATCCCCAGCGGCGGGCGGCCCTCACGGAAGAGATGGGCGATCTGGAGGTGAAGATAGGAGAGCTTCGCACCGAGGAGGTTCGGGCCCGGGCGCCCCACCCGCTCTCGTCGGGGGGCGCCGCGCTCTCCGCGCTGGTCCGCTCGGTCCGGGAGGAACGCGCCCGCCTCCGGACCCTCCAGTCCCTCCAGGACGAGCTGAAGATCTTCATGGGCTACCTGAGGGTCTTCGACGAGACCGGGCTGCCGCCCACGGCGCGGGGCGAGTCCGGAGGGGCATCGGAGCCGGGGTGCGGGGCCACCGCATGCTCCACAGACCTGGCGGCGACACCCGCCGACGTCCCCCTCGAGCTCTTCCGCCCCGAGGGCGGGAGCGCTGGCGAGGGCGGGTACGCCGGCGACGTCACCCTTGTGTCCCTCCTGCGCTTGGAGGAGCGGCTTCTCGTGCATGTCGGCGAGCAGGGGGGTGCCTCAACGGGTCGCACCCGGGCGGAGGGAGCCGTGACCCGGGAGACGGGTGTGGGGCTGGGGGTGACGAGCTTCCGCCGCCAGGGGGAGGGGCGCTCGGGCCTCGGCCTCAAGGTCGGCTCGACGCTCTTCCTGACCCGGGCCGTGGGGACCAGTACCCAGCTCGCGGTGGAGCCGTGGGTGGGGGCGCGCTCCGTCCACCTGAATCCAGGCAGTTCCGCCGAAGTGGCCGCCGAGTTCCGGGAGACGCTGACCGGGGCCACGAGCGCCGGGCGCCTCCGCTGGCAGGCGACCTCCTGGCAGAAGGGCCGCTTCCTCTCCGACCCCCTCCCCCTTCCGGCCTATCTGGAGCCGGGACGGAGGGAGGGGGGCGTGGCGGGCCGCCTCGTCGTCTCCCTCCGCGCCCCCTGGGCCGTGGAAGTGGGTGGGGGAGGCGACGTGGTGCGCTACGGCCCCGAGGACTGGAGCGCCCTGGACCGCCAGGGCGTCCAGGGGAGCGTCGCCCTCGCGCGCCACGAACCGTCGAGCTCCGCCAGGGTTTCCTTGCTGGCGTCCCGCCACGGTTTCTCCCACGCCGGCGACTCGAGCCGGGTGGACACCCGGATCGGCCTGGGAGCCGACGGATCGCTGGACGGGAAGGTAGTGGTCCGCCTCTCGGCGGGCGTGGCGTGGAACGACTCCCGCGTCTCGGCCTACGACTTCCGCTCGGGGCGCGCCGCCGTCGTCGTGTCCGCGCCCCTCGGGCGAGGTTCCGTCCAGGGATATGGAGCCTTCACCCACCAGAGCTACCTGAACCCCGGATCCTGGGATCGGAGGTCGGCTCCGTCGGACGAGGACACGGGCACGCTGTTGGCGGTGCAGGTCACCCGGCCCATGGGCGCAGACCGGGCGCTGACCTGGCGGGCCGAGTGGGCCCGGAGCAAGACGGGATTCGGGAACGAGTCCTACCAGCGCTTCGGGACCAGTGTGCAGGTGGCCTTCCGGGGTCTCTCGGGGCGCTGACGCGCCCCTGCGCGCAGCCTCCCTACGGGGTCGGGGTCGCGGCGAGCCACTTGTCGAAGGCCGAGGCTCCCCGGATGATCACGTCCTCCCGGCCGGACTTGGTGACGGTTCTCCGCTCACTGTCGATGACGATGAGCGTTGGGATCCACTCCACGCTGTACCGCTTGACCAGCTCCATGATCTTGTCGCTCCACAGGGGGACGGCCAGCCAGTCCATGCCATTGCTCGTCATGTACTCGGCCAGGTCCGCGGAAGGCGGGTCCAGGTTGACCAGCACGATCTCGAACGGCTTACCCGCCTCGTGGATCTCGTTGTAGGTGCTCACCAGCTCAGGGGTGAATCCCGCGCACGCCGGACACGACCGCGACGCGAAGTAGATGCCGATGATGGACTGGCCTTGGAGTGAGACGAGGCCCACCTGGCTCCCGTCGGCCCTGACCAGGGTGCTGCCGAAGAGATCCGAGAGCGTGGGAGAGGACCCTCCAGGCAGGTCGTCGATGGAACCGTTACCGGTGATGTCCGAGCCGCAGGAAGCGGATAGGCAGCACAGGAGGCCCGCCACGGTGATGCGGGCTAGCGTGCGGCCCTGGACGCCTACCGATCCCATCCTTTCTCCTCGATGCCGGCGGATCTCTCTGAGGTGCGGCCCTGCGGGGCCGCATGGCCAACCTAGGATCGCACCGGGAGCGGCGCCACCGCCCCGGAACGCCCCCAGGGCGCCCGGGCGCGGCTGGGTCAGAGGAGCGTGAGCTGGCCGGGCCCTTCCTGCACGCGCAGCTCCTCCACGTCCAGCCAACCGGTAGGCCGGTCCTGGGCGGCGGCCTCCAGGTGTCCCTTCCATCCGGCGCTCCTCAGCTCTCCCCCCACCACCTGCAGCGCCAACTCGGGCCGGTTGCAGGCGTGGGAGAGATGTGCCAGCACCACCACCGCGAGGCGTGGGTGCAGCAGCTCCAAGGCGAAGCGCGCGGCGTCGAGGTTGGAGAGGTGTCCCTGGCTGGAGGCGATGCGCCGCTTCACCGACCAGGGGTACGCGCTGGAGGCCAGGAGGAGCTCGTCGTGGTTGGCCTCCAGCACGAGGAGGTCGCACCCGGAGAGGGCGTGGCGGATCTGGGCGGTAGGACGCCCAAGGTCCGTGGCCACTCCCATTCTGAGCCCGGTGCGCTCGTCCACCAACGCCACCCCCACCGGGTCGGCGGCGTCGTGGACCGTGATGAAGGGCTCCACGCGCACGTCCCCGATTCTGAACGGGCGCCCCGGCCGGTAGAGTCTCACCTCCTCGGCCCCCCGAAGGAGGTGGGCGCACGCGCTCCGGGTGCGCTCGGTGAGGTAGAGGGGGGTCCCATGCTGCCGGGCGAAGACACCCATTCCCCGTGTGTGGTCACCGTGGTCGTGGGTGATGACGATCGCCTTGATGTGCTCCGGCGCGACGCCCAACGACTCCATGCGCCGGGCCAGGTCCCGCGCGCTGAAGCCCGCGTCCACGAGGACGAGGGTGCCACCGGCGCTGACCAGGGTGGCGTTCCCCGAGCTCCCGCTCCCCAGGACGGAGACCTTCACCCGGCTCGGCGCTCCCCGGCTACTCGGCCCGCCGGGACCGCGCGTTCTGCCACGCCTGAGCGAGGACGCGCCTCACCCCGGGGGTGAGCACCTCGCTGCGGCGCGCCATGGCGGCCTCGGCCACCCGGACGAATTGGTCGAAGCGGTAGTCCCGCAGATCCGCCCCGGCGCCCCAGGCGAAGGGAGGAACCACGGTGGGGGGCATCACCCCTCCGAACACGTTGCTCCCCGCTCCGATGACCGTGCCCGTGCTGAGGAGCGTCCCGACGCCGGTCTTTACGTGATCGCCCAGGAAGCAGCCGACCTTCACCAGCCCGGAGTCCTTCTCGCCGTCCGGGGTCCACACCCGGATCCTCCCGTAGGTGTTCTTCAGGTCGGAGTTGATGGTGCCGGCCCCCAGGTTCACCCAGCGGCCGAGCATGGCGTGGCCCAGGTATCCATCATGAGCCTTGTTGTCCCACCCCAGGAAGACGGACCCCATCAACTCGCCCCGGACCTTACACAGCGGCCCCAGGGACGATGTGGCCACGTGCCCGCCCAGCACCACCGAGTCCCGCCCGAGGTAGAGGGGGCCCACCAGGCGCGCAGGGCCTTCCACGCGCGCGCCCTCGTCCAGGCGCACCGGGCCCTGACGGGTGTCCACCACCACCCCGGGCTCCACCTCGGCCCGGGCGCCCATGGAGAGTTCGGCGCGCCCGACGCGGACGACGCCCTCGGGCCGGTGGTCGTCGGGGAAGAGGTGGGCTACGTCCTTGGCCACCCGCGCCGGCGTTCTGGAGACCAGGTGCCACGGGTGGGGAAGGACTTCCCCTGCCAGTTCGGTGGCGCGCCCCTCCGTCGCCGAGGCAGGATCGCGCATGGACCCCTCCGAGGGGAGGGGCTCGCCCGGGTCCAGGACCCACCCCACCGTTTCGCCGCCGATGGTGAGTCGCCCGGGACGGAGCTCCGGCAGTTCCTGGAACTCGAGGACGGCCCGGCTGGAGAGGAGGATCCGGGTGGGCCCGGGAGGGAGCTCCTCCCGCTGGACCACGGGGGCGGCCCCGGGCTCGTCGAAGCCGGCCAGGGCGCGGCGGGAGATCTGGCCGGAGCAGGGAATACCGAACACGTGCTGTGCCCGCTCCGAGAAGGTGAGGCAACCGTAGCGCAGCTCGCCCGCGGGGCGGGTTAGGGTGAAGGGCGCCCAGCGCCTCGCGTTGCCGTCGTCGAAGAGGTAGAGGCTGACGTCGCTCACGGGGCTTCTCCCAACTGGCGGAGGAGGGACTTGAGGTCGGCGGCACGGTCCCGGGGGAGGACCAGGGTGACGTTCGCCGAGCGGACGACCACGAGGTCTCGCACGCCGAAGAGCACCACTTTCCCGTCTTCGGCGAACACCACGTTCCCGCTGGACTCCACGGCACTCCCGTCGCCGACGAGGACGTTTCCCGCCGCGTCGGGCCGGCGGGTCCTACCCAGCGCCTCCCAGCTTCCCACGTCGTCCCAGGTGAAGGTGGCTTCCACGCAGGCTACCCGGTCGCTCCTCTCCATCACCGCCCGGTCCACCACCGAGACCGGCACGGCCTGGAAGAACGCATCGGCTCCCTCGCGCTCCAACAGCGGAAGGCAAGACGCCACCTCGGGAGCGTGGCGGCGAACCTGGTCGAGGAAGATGGAGGCCTTCCAGACGAAGATGCCCGAGTTCCACAGGTACCCTGCGTCCAGGTACCGGCGCGCCGTGGCGGCGTCCGGCTTCTCGTGGAAGGCCGCGACCCGGAACGCCTGCAGGTCTCCCGGAGCCTCCAGCGCCTCCCCTGGCTGGATGTGCCCGTACCCCGTCTCCACGCGGTCGGGGCGGACTCCCACGGTGACGAGGAGGTCGCGGGTGCGGGCCAGGTGCGCGGCGGCGCGGACCGTGTCCGCGAACGCCTCCAAGGGCCGGATGAGGTGGTCGGAGTGGAGCGAGACCAGTACCGCTTCCGGGTCCCGGCTCGATACCTCCCAGGCGGCCCACGCCAGGACCGGGCAGGTCCCCCGGGCTTCGGGCTCCACCAGGTAGGACCCGGCGGGGAGGTCGGGCATGGCCACCCGGAACGGTGCGGCCAGATGCTCACCGGCGAGGATGCGGATGTGATCGTCGGACACCAGCGCCCGGGCGCGCTCCACCGTGTCCGCGATGAGGGTGTGCTCGCTGGCCAGGGGCAAGAGCTGCTTGGGCCGCTCGCGGGTGCTCACCGGCCAGAACCGGGAGCCGATGCCCCCGGCCAGGACCAGGATCCAGAGGTCGGATTCAGCGCGCAGAGAGGATCTCCTGGATGCGCGAGAGGAGCTTCTTGGGGCTGAACGGCTTGGTGATGAAGTCGTCTGCCCCCGCTTCCATCGCCGCGTCCCTGTCTGCGTCCTGTCCCTTGGCGGTGAGGATGATCACCGGGGTGCGACGGTGCCGCGGGTGGCTCCGGATGCGCCCGAGGACATCCATGCCGGAGGCCCCGGGCATCATGAGGTCGAGGAGGAAGAAGTCGGGAGGCCGCGGGCCCTCCAGCGCGCTCAGGGCGTCCCCTCCGTCGCAGGCCTGGCCCACGCTGTACCCCGCGTTCTCCAGGATGGTGACGAGGATCCTCCGGATGTGAGGCTCGTCGTCTGCCACCAGGATGTGCCCGCGCGGTGGAAGGGTGGCTCCCGGGATCATGGAACCTCGGTTCGGTCCGGCCGGGCACCGGCGAGCGCGGCGGGTTGGGCACCCTGGCGCGGCGCGGGTTCCCGCGGCCCTGGAAAGTAGGGGGGGGAACCTACCCGTCGCGTGGGGTTAAGTCAAGCAACCACGGGGCTTTTCGGGGTTGACACCTCCCTCCCGGCCCCGGCAACTTTCGCACCTTCTTCGGTGGTACCGATGCCTCGGAGGCTCCTCGCGCCCATGACGACCCCCGCTTCGCTCTCCTCCGCGCGGCGGCGGAGCCGGCTCCTGGCCCTCGCCGCGCTCCTGGTGGCTGGCGCCGCGGCGTGTGGCGACGATCCCTACGCCATCGACTGGACCGCGTCCCCCGAAATCGTCCTCCTGTACTCGCTGGCGCGCCCCGAGCTCAACCTCCCCTCGGGATTCGACTTCTACAACCGGTCCACCGTGGTCATCGAGGACGCGGGCGCCACGGGGCTCTGGGACATGGCGGTGGACAGCCGAGGAGGGCAGATCGTGCTCCTCCCGCCGGGAGCTCTGGGAGTGAGCTCGAAGGCCGCAGTCGCGGTGCTGCGGGGGCGGACCTTCGAGGACGTCACCGAGGCCCCGGCGGACACGGCCCAGTACACGTCCCGCGCACCCGTCCCGGTGGAGCTGGGGGCGGTCTACGTGTGGCGCTCCCGCCAGAACTTCGGCTACTACGGCACGGCCTGCGTTTACTACTCCAAGATGGAGCCGCTGATCGTGGACTCCGAGGGGGGCACGCTGAAGTTCGTGTTCGACTCCAGCCCTGCGTGCAACGACCGCAGCCTGATCCCGCCGAAGTGATCGGGGACGCTTCCTGACATGCTCGACATCCGCCGTGTGCGCCATGCGCCCGAAGAGGTGAAGCGGGCCCTCGGCCGGCGCGGGAGTCCGGAGGTCCCGGGCTTCGTGGACGAGGCGCTGGCGCTGGACGAGGCGCGCCGCGCCGCCATCGGCGAGGTGAACGACCTGAAGGCCCGGCGCAATGAGGTTTCCAAGAAGATCGGCGAGTTGAAGCGCACCGGAGCAGACGCGGAGGACCTCATCGCGTCCATGCGCGGGCTGGGAGACCGCATCGGGGAGCTCGACGAGGCGATCCGCGCCAACGAGGCCCGGGTCGGGGAGATCCTCATGGGCATCCCCAACCTTCCCCTGGACGAGATTCCCGACGGCGGGGCGGAGTGCAACCGGGTGGTGTCGACGTGGGGCGAGCCCCGTGCCTTCGGGTTCCAGCCGCGCCCCCACTGGGAGATCGGCGAGGCCCTGGGGATCCTGGATCTCCCCCGGGGCTCGAAGACCAGCGGCTCCGGGTTCCCCCTCCTCCGGGGACCGGGCGCCCGGCTGCAGCGGGGGCTCATCGATTGGTTTCTCGATGTCCACACCGTCGAGAACGGGTACGAAGAGCTTCGCGTTCCCTACCTGGTCAACCAGGAGAGCCTCACGGGCACCGGCCAACTCCCGAAGTTCGCCGACGAGTTGTACATGGTCGAGCGTGACGGGCTCTGGCTCATCCCCACCGCTGAGGTCCCGGTGACCAACCTGCACCGGGACGAGCTCCTCTCCGCCGACCAGCTCCCCGTCCGCTACACCGCGTACTCGCCCTGCTTCAGGCGGGAAGCGGGGGCCGCCGGGAAGGACACCAGGGGCCTGCTCCGCGTGCACCAGTTCGACAAGGTGGAGTTGGTCCGCTACGAGCGGCCTGAGCGGAGTCGGGAGGGCCTGGAGGAGCTCACCCGCCACGCCGAGATCCTGCTGGAGCGGTTGGGGCTGCACCACCGGCGAGTCTGCCTCGCCGCCGGCGACCTGGGCTTCAGCAGCGCCATGACGTACGACCTGGAAGTGTGGGCGCCCGGGGTGGAGAAGTGGCTCGAGGTGTCGAGTTGCTCGGTGTTCACCGACTACCAGGCGCGCCGCGCCAACCTCCGCTTCCGACCGGCCCACGGGGAGAAGCCGGAGTTCGTGCACACCCTGAACGGATCGGCGCTGGCGCTGCCCAGGGTGGTGGCCGCGCTCCTCGAGACGTACCAGGAGGCCGACGGCTCCGTGACGCTACCGGAGGTACTGCACGCGTACGTGGGCTCCCGGCGTCTGGCAGCGCCGGCGTAGCGACCGGCCCGACGGGGGTATCATGCGCCGCAACCGGTGGCCCGTCGCCCTCGCGACGCTCTTCGTCACCCTGCTGGGGTGGTACCTGGTCTACACGCAGCAGATCGTCCGGGCGCTGAGGGCGGACGCGGAGACGCTCACGGAGATCTTCGCCGAGGTCCAGGCGGGGGTCACCGATCCCGATCCGGCAGCGGCCGACGAGGCGCTCTTCCGACTCCAGACCATCATCCGCGAGTCGGGCGTCCCCCTGGTCCTCACCGGCCCGCGGGACACGATCCTGGATGCCCGCAACCTCCCCTTCGTGGCGGACCTGGTGACGCCGGCGGGGCAGGAGCGCGTGCGCGCCTACGTGCATCGCCTCGACCTCCGCCAGCCGCCGGTGGGAGACCCCGACATCCAGGCGCTCCACGTCGGCGACACCCCGGAGATCCGGCGGCTGCGGTGGATCCCGTGGCTCCAGGTAGGCGGGCTTCTCCTCACGGTGTTCGTGGGCTTCGCCATGATCCGCACGCAGCGGAGCGCGGAGAGCGAGCGCGCCTGGACCTCCATGGCCCGGGAACTGGCCCACCAGCTCGGCACGCCCCTTTCCTCCCTCCAGGGGTGGCTCGAGGTGCTCAAGCTCCCGACTCGGGAACGCCCGGCCTCACTGGCCGATTCCGACGTGGCGCGTGCCATCGAAGAGGACCTGGAGCGCCTGGAACGCATCAGTCATCGCTTCGAACTCATCGGGCGCGATCCGGACCTGAAGAGCCTACCTCTCCAGAAGGTCGTCCGCGACCTGGAGCGGTACCTGGCCGCGCGGCTCCCCAGGCTGGGGAAGGGGGTGGAGCTGGTGGTGGACGTCCCCGACACCCTGCCGCATGTGAAGGCCAACGAGGTGCTTCTGGTGTGGGCGCTGGAGAACGTCGTGAAGAACGCCCTGGACGCCTTGGCCGGTCGAGGCGGGCGGATCTCCATCTACGCCCGTGCGATCGGGGGCCGGCACCGGGAGGTGAGCCTGCGCATCCGGGACACGGGCCCGGGCGTGGACCCGGAGATCCGCGACCGGATCTTCGAGCCCGGCGTCACCACGAAGTCGGGGGGGTGGGGCGTGGGGCTCGCCCTGTCGCGCCGGATCGTGGAGGGTGTGCACCAAGGCCGCATCGAGCTGCTTGACGGGACCGGCGGGGCCACGTTCCAGGTGCGCCTGCCGGTGGCGGATGGCTGACGTCGCTCCCCCCGCCGACACGGCGCCGCACCTGCGGGGGCTCAACCCCGAGCAGCGCGAGGCCACCGAGCACTTCGAGGGACCCATCCTCGTGCTTGCGGGCGCCGGCTCGGGAAAGACCCGGGTGCTCACGTCCCGCATCTGCCACCTGATCCGCGAGCACGGCGTCGCACCGGGGCGTATCCTCGCGGTGACCTTCACCAACAAGGCAGCGGGGGAGATGCGCGAGCGCATCGTCCGCATGCTGGGGGGCGAGCCCGCAGGCCTGTGGGTGGGGACGTTCCACGCCATAGGAGCGCGTATCATGCGCAGGCATGCGGAGCGCCTGGGCTGGGAGCGGAGCTTCACGATCTTCGACCAGGACCAGTCGCTCCGCCTGGTGAGGAGGGTGCAGGAGCAGGTGGACCTCGATCCGAAGCGCTGGAACCCGAAAGCGTTGCGCGCGGAGATTAGCAGCGCCAAGAACACGCTCGTGTCGGCGGAGGCGTTCGCCGCCGAGAACGAGGAGTCCTTCGACCTGCTGGCGCGGGCCGTGGCGAAGGTGTTCCCTGCCTACCAGAAGGCGTTACGTGACCAGAACGCCTTCGACTTCGACGACCTGCTGCAGAAGCCCGTCGAGCTCCTGGAGCAGACCCCTCCCATCCTCGAAGGCTACCGGGAGCGCTTCGCCTTCGTTCTGGTGGACGAGTACCAGGACACGAACCGCGCCCAGTTCCGCTTCCTGGAGCTCCTGGCCCGGGAGCACGAGAACCTGATGGTCGTGGGCGACGACGACCAGTCCATCTACGGGTGGCGTGGGGCCGACATCCGCAACATCCTGGATTTCGAGAGCACGTTTCCCGGCGCGCGCGTGGTGAGGCTGGAGCGCAACTACCGTTCCACGTCGAAGATCCTCGAGGCCGCGAACACGGTCATCGCCGAGAACGTGAACCGGAAGGGGAAGGCGCTGCGCACGGAGCGGGACGGCGGTGAGTCCCTCACCCTGGTGGAATGCTACGACGAGGCCGACGAGGCACGCTGGATTGTCGCCGATCTGAAGGCGCGCTTCCACGAGAGCCCGGGTCTGCAGTACCGATCCTTCGCCGTGCTCTATCGCACCAACGCCCAGGCGCGGGCGCTGGAGGACTCGTTCCGGCGGGAGGGGGTCCCGTACCAGGTGGTGGGGAGCGTGCGCTTCTACGAGCGCAGGGAAATCCAGGACGTGCTGGCGTACCTGAGGCTCATCTCCAATCCCCGGGACGCCGTGGCGTTCGGGCGGGTCGTGAACTACCCCAGACGGGGGATCGGGGACACGTCGCAAGAGCGCCTGGGCGCCTGGGCGTCGCTGGAGGGAATCACCCTCCTGGAGGCGGCTGCGCGGGCCGCGGAGGCCCCGGAAATCCCGGCGGGGAGCGCCCGCGGCCTGCAGGGCTTCGCGGCTTTGGTGCGCAAGTACTCCGACCGGGCGGCGCAGGTGCGCGTGGGCGTCCTCCTGGAGGAGCTGGTGGAGGAGCTGGACCTGGCCCGACACTTCGTGGAGGAGGGGCCGGAGGGAGAGGACCGGGCCCGGAACGTGGCGGAGCTCGTCGCCGGGGCGCTGGACTTCGACGCCTCCCTCGTGGACGCCATGGGCGCGGAGGATCTGGACGGCTTCACCGAGCTCGACCTCTTCCTGCAGCAAGTGGCGCTGGTGGCGGACGTGGACCGCCTCGACCCCGACGCCGATGCCGCGGTCCTCATGACGCTCCACAACGCCAAGGGACTCGAGTTCCCGGTGGTCTACATCGCCGGCCTCGAGGACGGCCTGTTCCCGCTCGCCCGGGCCTACGACGAACCGGACGCCCTGGAGGAGGAGCGCAGGCTCTTCTACGTGGGCATCACCCGCGCCCAGGACAAGCTCAACCTGACCTGGGCGCGCCAACGCAGGAGGGCGGGGGACTTCACCTACGGCACGCTGTCGTCGTTCGTGGACGCTATTCCCCCGGAGTTGCGCGAGGGGCGGCGCAGCGAGCGGCTCCGCCTGACCGCCGCCTCCACGCCCCACCGCGGACTGGGCCGGCAGGGAGCGCGGGAGACCCTCGCCGAGTACTACGAAGCCGATTCCGACGCCGGGCTGAACCAGGACACGCCGCGCTACGTGAAGGGGGAGCGGGTGGCCCACGCCACCTTCGGCTCGGGGTCGGTGGTGGAGGTCACGGGGTTCGGCCGTGACATGAAGGTCACCGTGGACTTCGACGGCGCCGGGAGGAAGAAGCTCCTCGTGCGGTATGCGAACCTGGAGAAGGACTGGCCGTAAGCGCTTGCCCCGGGTACCTCGCCGGACTCCCGCTGGACATGGAGCCCAAGACCCTCACGATGATGCGCGAGGGGCCGACCCGCCACGGTGGGGCGCGCGATGTCCTGGCGGGCCTGGTGGTGGGAGTGGTGGCGCCTCCCCTGGCCAGGGCGCTCGTGGTGGTCATGGGCGTAGCCCGCATGGACGCCGTGATCCGCTTCGGGGAGCGCAACGTGCTGGGCCTCTTCAAGGAGCCCTTGGTGCGTGCCTGGGGGCTGGCCGAGGAGGAGGGGGAGACGGCTCCCCCGGCAGCGCCCTCTGGGCCGCACGCCGGGCGGTGATCCCCGAGGCGAAATCGGGATCGCGCACCTGGGGCCAGAAGAGGAGCGGAGCCGGCGGGAACGGGAAGAAGTCGTCGGCCATCTCGGTTAGGACGCCGGGGTGGTCGGCGGCGCGGTCGGCCAGCGCGAGGCGGCGCACTTTCTTGGCCAGCCTCAGGTTCAGGTCTCCCACCGGGTCCAGCCCGCCCGCGGGAGAGGCGTGGCGCGCGCGCAGGTACCCCACCACGTGGTCGAAGGAGAGGGCGAAGTAGTGGTCCACCGCGGGGTCGGGGAGATCGAACCGTGAGTTGGCCAGCACGCGCTCGAAGACCCTCTGCCACCGGTCGTGCCCCTGGAAGCGGATCATCCCTCGGAAGATCCGGCGGTTGGTCCGGAAGCTGAAGATGGTCCGGCTGAGCACTTCGTCGAAGAGGGCGTCCGCCGCGCCGTGGTCGTTCTCCGTGACCAGATGGCGCGCCTTGCGCATGAACTCCTCGCCCAGGTGCATGTCCATCCGGTGCTCCCAATACGTGTGGCCGACGGCCTGCGTCGTGCTGGTGAGCAGAAGCTGCCGGGGCACGAACACGTTGTGGGCGACGGTGTCGGCGGCCAGGTGGGCCAGGTACCCGAAGGCCATGGCCCGGAGCGACTCCGAGTCCGCCGCGGCCAGGATCTCCTCGCCCACCGCCCAGTTGTGGCAGTGCCGTCCTTCCGGGACGTACTTCTTCGCCAGGGAGATGTCGGCGGCCACGGACCCGTAGAGGAAGTGGAGGGGGTGGCGAGAGAGGAGGGCCTGCACCGCAGGCGGAAGCAGGTACAGGGCGCCCAGGAGCGCCTCTCCGATGGCCACGTGGGTCGCGGGGCCCCAGGCGAGGACCGGCTCGGGGACGAGCACGAGCCACCCCAGGGCGACGAGGGGCACGGCCAAGAGCTTCACGGAGCGCCCGGGCGTCTCAGCGATCCCCGGCGGGGAGGGCCTGGCCGCCTTCGAGTGGCTCTTCCGCCTCCGGGAGGAGATCCGCCTCCTCGAGGTCGTCCTCGTCCAACGCCTCGTCACGTGCCGGCGCTTCGCTCCGCCGTCCCATGGCCCGGGCACCCTCCCTCACGCCCCGGACCGTGGCTGCGGTGTCCAGGAAGACCTCCTCGGCCTCGGACTGCACCACCTCCATGAGGGCATTGAACTCCTCGATCCGCTCTTCCATCCGTGTCGAGGCCTGGTGCAGCCTGGCGGTGAGCGCCTTCACCGAGGCGTTGAGGCGCTCGACGTCGGAGCGCAGTGCCTGGGTGATGAACTCGACGTTGTCCGAGATGGAGCGCGCCCGGTCCGACACCGGACCGAGATTCTGGCGCACGGCCCCGCGCAGCTCGACGACGGTCCGGCGCCATTCCACCAGGAGGCGCACCAGGGCGATGGCCAGGACCGTCATGGCAGCCGCAGCCACCAGCACGGCCAGGTCCGCGGCCAGGGCGATGCGGTCCCGGGACTCGATGGTGACCACGGTATCGGCCAGGGCGCCCTGGAGGGCGCTCAAGATGTGGAGATCCATGCAGGGAGTGTAACCGGACCGGGCGTCATCGAGCCAGGTCGGATCCCACGGCCCACGGCGTCAGCTTGGGCACCAACAGCCCGCGCCTGCGGACCTCGCTCCGGTCCAGGGCATCCCTCACGGGCCGCTCCAGCCGGCCGAGGTGCCCGAAGGCTTCGGCGGGGGCGGCGCCTCTCTCGAGGTACTCCACCAGGGCTCCATCCACCGCCGCCACCTCCGCGGGCGTCGCATGCGCCAGCACCGCCGGGAGTGCGGCGTGGCCTAGGCGGGCGTGGAGGGTGGAGGCCCACACGTCGCCGAGGGGGAGGACCCGGGCCGGGAGGGGGCCCGGGTCCAGGAGGAGCTCGGTCTTGTTCGAGCACCCCACCGGCACGAGGCCCTCGGCGGCGCCCAGCGACTCGGCCGCGACCCGCCAGGCGAGCGCTTCCACCAGGGTGCCCGGGGCACCGCCGGCGGCCAGGGCTCCGGCGACGTCGGCCACGGCCCCGGCATCGGGGGAAACCACCCTGAGCAACGGAGCCAGCCACCGGCGCACCAGGTCTGCGGCCGGGCTGGGTGGGGAGGCCAGAACCACGCCGTGGCCTCCCATCCTCGAGACCTCCTCCGCGATGACGCCGGCGACGACGAGCCCGGCGGCCTCCAACGGAACGGTCTTCACCGTTCCCCCACGATTCGCTCGAGCGTGTGCAGCGTGACGGCGACGTCTTCGTCCCGGAGGTGCGCGAAGGGGTGCCGGGCCCGGGCGACGCGATCGCGCTCCAGCACCACGTCCAGATGGGCGGGCTCGAGTTGCGGTGCGCGCGCGACCACGGCGCCGGAGGGATCCACCACGAGCGATCCTCCGGCGAAGGTGAGCCCCTCCTCCACGCCCACCCGGTTGCACAGCACCACGTACATGCCGTGGAGCATGGCCGTAGTGCGGGCGATGAGCTCCCAATTCTCCCACGACGCGAAGACCGTCCCGCTCTCGGACTCGGCCACACCCCGGCCCGCCCCGGCGGACATGACGAGGAGCACGTCGGCCCCCTGGAGCGCGACCAGGTACGACATCGCCGGGTGCCAGAAGTCCTCGCATACGAGGACGCCGGCCTGCCACCCCGGCGCCACCTGGAACGTTCTCACCGAGCGGCGCCCGCGTGCGAAGAGCCTCCCCTCGTCGTACGTGCCGTAGGTGGGGAGGTAGATCTTCCGGTGGACCGCGACGATGGCGTCTTCGCGCACGGCCACCGCGGAGTTGTATGTCAGGTGGTCCTCGCCCCGCTCCACCAGGCCGAAGACCGCCAACGGGCCGCCCGCGGGGATGGAAACGGGTGGGGGCCCGTCCAAGGCGATGCCCAACTCCCGGGCCCGGTGGCCCAGGGTGTACCCGGTGAGGGCGAGCTCGGGAAAGAGCACCACGTCGCTATCCGCCCCCCGGACGGCTTTCTCGATGGCCTTCCGGTTCGCGTCGGGGTCCGCCAGGGCGGGGGCCATCTGTTCGAGTCGCACGCGGAGCTGCGCCAGGGGAGACCGCTCGGCGACAGAGGGCTTGAGCCGGCTCATGAGTCACGACTCCGTGCCAGGGTTGCTTCCCGCGCTTCGGGGGATTCGGCAGCGGCCTCGCCAGAGGCCACGAGCGCTCGCCGGGAGAGGATGGGGCCGGGGACCTGGTTCACCGCGATGAGCGCGAGGAGGAGCCCGGCGAGATCCGCTCCGCGGACAGGGTACACGTTCGCGAGGATGGCGGCCAGGCCGATGGCCACGCCGGCTTGGGGCACCAGCCCCAGCCAGACGAAGTCCCGCTCCGCCCCGTCCACACCCGCCCAGCGGGTGCCCAGGCGTACGCCCGCCCAGATGGCGCCGGCCCGGGCCAGGGCGATGGGGATCACGAGAGGGAGAAGGGGCGCCACCCGGCCCAGGTCGATGCGGGCGCCGGCCAGGGCGAAGAAGACGACGAAGATGGGCGCTGCGGAGCGCTCCATGGCATGGCGGAGTGCATCCCCGTGGCGCGAGGCGTTCTCCGCCACGAAGCCGGCGACCAGGAGGGTCAGGAGGAGCTCGACGTGGGCCAGGCGGGCCACCTCCAGGCCGAAGAACGCCATGAGCACAGCGAACAGCATGAGCTCCTTCCCCACCCAGCGGAGGTAAGACGCCACCGCCAGGCCGAGGAGGCCCCCGATGGCCAAGGCGCCGCCGACCTCCCAGAGGACCAGGGCCAGGGATGGGCCGGAATCGGTTCCCGGCGGAGGTGTGAGCGTGCGGGCCAGGGCCAGCGCTGCGCTGAAGAGGAGGACCACGGCGACATCGGCGAGGAGGACGATGCCCAGGGTGGTCCGGGCTACCGGGCCGCGGGCGCCCGTCTCGCTCAGGAGGGCCAGCGTCACGGCGGGGGAGTGGACGATGGCCACAGAAGCGAAGAGCGTGGCGAAGACGGCCACCTCCGCCAGGGGTAAGGCGCTCACGGCGGGGATCAGGCCGTGGAGGGCGAGCACCATAGCGGTGACCACGAGGAAGCTCAGCCCGAGCTCCGCCGTCATGATCTTCAGGAAGACCAGCCCGCGCGCACGGATTTCGGCCCACTGGAGCTCCGCGCCCGCGAGGAAGGCGATGAGCGCTACCGCCAGGTCGCCCACCGGCGCAAGCCGGGTGACCCCTTCGAGGCTCACCGGCCCCAGCACGTGAGGACCGAAGAGCACGCCGGCCACCATGTATCCCACGATCTTCGGCGCGCCGACGGCGATGGCCATTTCCCCCACGGTGTACGCCGCCAAGATGAGGAAACCGAAGGAGAGCAGCGCCTGCGAGCCCTGTCCCTGGGATCCCAGCGGGAGGATGAGTCGCGTCCCTCCGAAGAGGAGGGCCAGCGTGACGACGCGCCTCATGGGCGTTCATCCCCGGCGGGAGCGGGGGGCGTCCGCCGCGGTGGGGAGGCCGTCTCCACCACCGCTCCCACGACCCTGGCCGAGATGAAGTCCGTGGCGAGCACGGAGAGGAGGGCGGCGGTGAAGACCGAGTTCGAGAGGGGGGACGGATCATACATGTGGTAGTTCAGGACCAGGGCGACGGCGAGACCGCCGTGGCCCACCAGCCCCCACCCCCACCCCCGTCCCAGCCTGGGCAGCGCTCCCAGGGCCCGGGCGGCGAGGGCTGCACCGCCCACCTTGGCAAGGACTCTCACGGTCACGAACACGGCGCTCACCGCGAGCCAACCCGGGCCGCCGCTCCGCCATGCCGCGCCCGCGAAGATGAGGAGTGTGAAGTACAGGGGCCGCTCCACGCGGCCGAGGACCTGGCGGATCTCGCTCCTCGAGGGGGAGGTGTTCACCAGCACGAAGCCGACGAGAAGCGCCGGCAGGAGGGGCGACACGCGCAGGTAGGCGGCGGCGCCGCTGACGAGGATGAGGGCGCCGGCGAGGGCGATGAAGAGCCGATCGATCTGGCGCTCCCGCCCCAGGAAGAGGTGGAAGAGGGCTCCCCCCACCAAGCCCACGCCCAGGCTCACGAGGGAGAGCTCCGCTCCGGAGAGCATCCGATCTCCCGCCGCAAAAGCGGGTGGGGCCGCGGCCAGGAGGAGGCCGAAAACGACGATGGCCAGGAGCGCGTCCACCGCCGTGGCCACGTGGAGCTGGCGGAGGACCGGCCCCCGGGTGCGGAGCTTCCTGGCCACGACGGCGATGCCGGCGGGCGCAGACGACACCGCGATGGCCCCGAGCGCCACGGCGGGAATCCATGCCTCGGCCGGATCCAGACCCAGCCCCCAGACGAAGAGGGTTCCCATGGCGGCGGTGGTGATCGCTCCAGCAAGGACGGCCTCGGCCAGCGCCACCGCGAAGGGGGCGAAGGGGAGGCGCCACAGGTCAGAGAGGTGGAACTGGGCCCCCACGAGGGCGCCCACCCACCCGAAGGCCAGGGTGAGGAACGGAGCGAATCTGTCCACGTCGCTCGCCTGGATCAGCCCGGAGACCTCGGGACCCAGGAGCGCTCCGAGAAGGAGGTACTCGGCTCCGGACACGACGAGATGGCGCCGGGCCAGCCACTCGGACGCGACGTGGGCGGCCAGGTACGCTCCCGCGACGATGCCGATGAGGAGGATCCCGGCGCTCAACCGGCTCTCTCCACGTTGACTCCTCCTCGGGGTGCGCCCTTCTCACCCCGGGTCAGATGTTCGTCGGGGTGTCCCCGAGCTCCGGTGCGAGGCCCACCACCCGCTCCACAGGGAGCACAAAGGCGATGCCCGTGGCCGGCGACGCCAGGTTGCCGCACACGTCCTGCAGGAGTGCCAGGGCTGCGCCCACGAGGGTCTCGGGGACGACGCTGAAGATCATCCGGTTCTGCGGCCGGGATCCAGCCAGGAACGCCTGGAGCCCGGCGAAGATGGGGATGTCTTCGGAAAGAAGCCGTCCCATCCCCTCGCTGTTGATGATGGTGGCCCCGGTCACCCCGATCTCGACGAAGCCGGAGAGGATCTCGTCCAGCTTCTCCGCGTCGTTGATCACCGCCACGAGAAGCTTGGTGGCTGGCCGGCTCATACGTGCAGAGCGTCGACGGACTCGATCACCTCGACCACCTGGTCGGGCCCCTTCGATGCCTCCAGGGATTCCATGAAGCCCTCGTGGCGGACCAGCCTGCAGATCCGCGCCAGGAGCTTGACGTGCTCCCTCTCGTGGCCCGGCGGCGAAAGCAGGACGAAGAAGACGCGCACCGCGCCCTGGTCCGTGGGGCCGAAGGACACCGGTGCCCCGCCTGTCAGCGCCACGCCGATGACGGGCTCCTCGAGCCCGGGGACGGTGGCATGGGGGATGGCCAGCCCCGACCCCATCACCGTGGGGTGGAGGCGCTCCCGCTCGAGGAGCTGGGCGCGGATAAGGTCGGGGTCGCCCAACCCGGCCACGCCGGCTTGGCGGGCCACCTCGGCGATGACCCCGTCCACGTCCCTGCTCTCGAGGCGGAGCAGGACGAAGTCATGGCGGAGGAACTCTCGGAGGCGCATTCCCCTGGTCCAGGGCTGGGGTGGAGTGTCCGGGCGATTGTAGGGTGAGGGGAAGGGGGGGGCAAGCGGCTCGGGTGCCTGCGGCACGCAACCTGCATATCTTCCCGGCAAGGAGGGGGCGCCGGCGCATGCCACCCCCGCCTGGCCGGTCTCCTTTTTCCCCCAACCCGACGAAGCATGGCCTCCTTCCTGGTCGAAGGCGGACACCGCCTCTCCGGGCGTATCCGCCCCGCCGGCAACAAGAACGCCGCTCTTCCCTGCCTCGCAGCCACCGTCTTGGCTGCCGAGCCCGTGACCCTGGAGAACGTCCCGCGCATCCGGGACGTGGAGACGTTCCTGGAGATCGTGGCATCCCTGGGCGCTGGGGTCCGGTGGGTAGGGCCCAACGAGGTGACCGTGGATCCCCGCGCGGTGCGGCCGGAGGCCATCGACAGGGACATGGCGGAGCGGATCCGGGCCTCCCTCCTCCTGGCCGGGCCGCTCCTGGCCCGGTTCGGCCACGTGACGCTCCCTCCCCCGGGAGGGGACGTCATCGGGCGCCGCCGCATGGACACCCACTTCCTGGCCTTCGAGGCGTTGGGGGCCACGGTGGGGTTCTCCGGGGATTTCACCATCCGGGCCGCGGCGCTGAAGGGCGTCGACATGTTCCTGGACGAGCCCTCGGTCACCGGGACCGAGAACGCGATCATGGCGGCGGTCACGGCGAAGGGAACGACCCGCATTCGGAACGCTGCCGCCGAGCCCCACGTGCAGGACCTGTGCAATCTCCTGAACGCCATGGGTGGGAGGATCCGGGGGATCGGCACGGGGATCCTCGACATCGAGGGGGTGGAGGGGCTCGGGGGTGCCTGCTTCGCCATCGGCACCGACCACATCGAGACCGGGTCCTTCATCGGCCTTGCGGCGGTGACCGGGAGCGAGCTCGTCATCGAAGGAGCGCCCGTCGCCCACCTGGATTCCACTCTGTTGGGCTTCGGGCGCCTCGGGTTGGACTGCACGGTGGAGGGAGCCGACCTCCGGGTCCACGGGGACCGGGAGCACGTCGTCCGCCAGGACGCCTTCGGGCACGTGCCCAAGATCGACGACGGCCCCTGGCCGGCGTTCCCCGCCGACCTCACGTCCATCGCTCTCGTGACGGCTACCCAGTGCAGGGGCACGGTGCTGGTCCACGAGAAGATGTTCGAATCCCGTATGTATTTCACGGACAAGCTGGTGGGCCTGGGCGCCTCCATCATTCTCTGCGATCCCCACCGGGCGGTGGTGGTGGGGCCCTCCCGCCTCACCGGAGGGGTGGTGGAGAGCCCGGACATCCGGGCGGGGATGGCGCTCCTCATCGCGGCACTGGGGGCCGAGGGGACGAGCCGCATCAAGAACATCCGACAGATCGAGCGGGGCTACGAGGGCATCGATGAGCGGCTCCGGAGTCTCGGGGCGCACATCCAGCGAGAGGAATGAACCTCACGGGCCCACGGGCCGTAGGGGTTGACTGAGGGTGGGGGCGGACGCCCCCGCCGGAACGGGGACCAGCCGAGGACCAACCATGACCGACGACAAGAAGTCCACCAAGGACAAGGTCTCCGACGGGATCAAGCAGGGGATCGGGGTCCTGTCGGCGTTCAAGGACGCTCTGGAGGAGACCATCACCGAGGCCCGGGAGCGCGGGGACCTGTCGCCCGAGCGGGCTAAAGAGGTGATGAGGAGCGCCCTCCACAAGGCCCAGGAGGCCGCCGGCGACGCCCGGGAGCGACTGGATTTCGTGAGCCAGAAGGAGTTCGAGGCTCTGGAGGCGAGAGTGGCCGCCCTCGAGGAGCGCCTGCGCGGCGGCGCCGCCGGCCAGGGTCCCGCGGAGTAGGGGACTCGCTCAGGGCCCCGGCGCGCCGCGCCGGGGTGCCCCGACGCCTCGATCCCTTGAGGGACCGCGGCGGCGGGCCTATATTTGCATACCTGCAGAGTTGCCCGCGGGGTGGCTCTTTGCGAAGTGGGGGAGTTGGTGGCCCCCGCTTTTTTATTCGGTGTGGTCGGTGTTTGAGGGAGGCTGGGGATGAGGTCGAACCCAGAGATCGAGGGCGAGCTTCAGGCCAGGGTGGAAGCCCTGGGCTACGAGTTCGTGGAGGTCCGCTGGGGGGGGAGCGGGAACCGGCCCTCCCTCCGGGTCCGCATCGATCGCCCCGGCGCAGGGGTAGGGGAGGGCGTCACGGTGGACGACTGTGCCAAGGTCAGCCGTGCCCTGGAGCCGTGGCTGGACGGGAGGGAGGACCTCCCGGAGCGGTACGTGCTCGAGGTCTCGTCGCCGGGGGTGGACCGCCCCCTGCTCAAGGACCGGGACTACGAGCGGTTCCGTGGGGAGCAGGTGGCCATCAAGGGCCACGAGGTCCTCGCGGGGAGGGCCCGCCGGCTCGAGGGCGAGCTGCTGGGCCTGGAAGGTGAAGGAGGAACCGCGGCGGTGAGGCTGCGGCTCCCGGATGGCGACGAGGTGAGCATTCCGCGGGACCGGATCGCGGGTGCCAACCTCGCCTTCACGTGGAAGAGGTAGAGAGAGGATATGGCCAACGCCGCCCAGATCGTCGCCGCCTTCAGGGACGTGGCTTCCACCAAGAGCCTGTCGCCGGAAGAGATGGAGGATCTCGTCAAGGACGGGATCCTGGCCGGGCTTGCGCGCATCTATGGTCCGAACGTGCGCGCCGAGATCGACATCGGTGAGGACACCGGGGACTTCGAGATCATCGTTCTCAAGCGCGTTGTCGCCGTCGTGGAGGACCCGTCCTGCGAGATCTCCCTGGAAGACGCCAAATGGGACGACGACACCTACGAGGTGGGTGACGTCATGGAGATCCCGGTGAACTTCGCCGAGTTCGGGCGGAATGCCGTCATGGCGGTGAAGCAGCGCATCGTCCAGAGGGTCCGCGAGAACGAGCGGGACCGCATCCGCGACGAGTTCAACGACCGGGTTGGCGAGCTCCTCTCGGGCGAGGTCCAGCAGATCGAGCGGGGCAAGCTGGTGGTGATGCTGAACCGGCACAAGGACGCCGACGCCATCATCCCGTGGAAGGACCAGAACCCGCGTGAGCGCTTCCGCCAGGGCGACCCGATCCGGGCCGTGCTGAAGAAGGTGGAGGAGACCCCCAAGGGGCCCAGGCTCATCCTGTCCCGGGCCGACCCTCTCTTCGTGTCCGCTCTCTTCAAGCTCGAGGTTCCCGAGATCTACCAGGGGATCGTCGAGATCAAGGAGATCGCCCGGGAGGTCGGGGGGCGCACGAAGATCGCCGTCTCCAGCAGGGACGACTCCATCGATCCGGTGGGGGCCTGCGTGGGGCTGAAGGGGTCCCGGGTCCAGGCGGTGGTCTCCGAGCTGGGCGGGGAGCGTATCGACATCGTCCCCTGGCATCCCGACACGGAAGTGTTCGCGCGCCGGGCATTGGCGCCGGCCCGGGTGGCCAAGGTCGTGAGCGACACCTCCCGCCAGGTCATCACCGCCATCGTGGACGAGGACCAGCTTTCCCTTGCCATCGGACGCAACGGCCAGAACGTGCGGCTCGCCTCCCAGCTCATCGGCTGGCAGATCGACCTGTACGGGTCGCGGGAGTGGCTGGAGAAGGGCACCGATCTCTCCCTGTTCGGCGGAGGACCCGAGGAGCACTACGAGACGGCGGATTTCCCGCTCTCCGAGCTGGATCTGGAGCAACCTACTCTGGCGGCACTTTCGGCCGCCGGGTATGATACCTTCTTGCAGATCATCGACCTGGAACGTGCGGATTTCCTTGCGATTCCGGGGCTCGGCGAGGCCGAGGCGGACCGGCTGCTCCAGCTCATCGACGAGCTCACCGTCGTGGAGGGAGATGCCTCGGGTCCGGATGAGGAGGGGCGGGCCTTCGGCTTCCACGGCGAGGCGCCGGCGGAGGGCGAGGACGAGGGTGGGGAGGCCGATGGAGGAACGGGGCAGGAGGGCTGACGAGGCCCTCCGGCTTCTGGGCCTGGCCCGACGGGCCGGCTCGGTGGCGCCGGGGACGGACGCGGCCCGCCGGTCGGCGCGCGAGGGCGAGGCCCGGCTGATTTTGATGGCAGGGGACGCTTCGAGCGTCCAGTTGGACAAGATTCGGGGCATTCTGAAGAACCGTCCGATCCCCTGGGCGATCCTGGGGGATCGGGCCACATTGGGCGCCGCCGTGGGCCTCGGGCCGATCTCGGCGGTGGCCGTCACGGCGGGACCTCTCGCCGATTCTCTGGCGCGGTTGTTGGGGATCGGTGGGGACACGGCGCCGGGTACTGCGGAGGAATAGCGAAGAGCATGCGGGTCATCGAGCTAGCCCAGGACCTCAAGGTCGACACGGAGGCGCTCATCCATCTCTTGCGGGAGATGGGGATCCCCGTCACCGGCGGCGGCTCGTCCGTCACCGAAGTCCAAGTGGCCAAGGTGCTGGCACGGGTGGAACGCGAGCGGCGCGCCGGCCACAAGGATCCGACCGAGGCCCTCCAGGCAGCCCTGGAGGAGGCCTCGACCGGGCCGCGCCGCCGGCGGCGGCGCAGGGCCGCCGACGAGCCCGCACCCGCTCCCGAGCCTGAGCCCGAGACAGCCGCCGACGAGCCTGAGCCCGAGACAGCCGCCGAAGTGACTCCGCTGTCCGCGTTGGAGCCGGAGCCCGAGGTGGAGGCGGAAGCGGAAGTCAAGGTGGAGGTGGAGGTGGAGGAAGCCCAGGACGCCGAGCCTCTCGAGCCTGAGGCGGAGGCCGAGGAGGCGTCCGAGCAGCCCGAGCCCACCGTCGCCGCCGTGGAGGAGATCGCCCCCGAGGAGGAAGTCGCCGCCGACGAGGAGGTCGCCTTCGAGGAGGAGGTCGCCTTCGAGGAGGCCGAGGCGATCCTCGAGCCGGCGGCGGTGTCCGACGTGCTCACGCCCCGCCCGGGCCTCACGGGAGCGCGCCCCCAGTCCGTGCGGAAGGGGGCGCCCGACGGTCCGGTGCGCACCATCCGCAGGCCCGCGCCCGCTCCGGCGGCCAGCGCCGGCCCCGGTGGCCAGGTGCGCATCCAGGCCCAGGGGTACACCCCGGACGGGCGGAAGGCGGCGGAGGGCGCGGTCAAGGGCAAGAAGGGCAAGAAGCGCCAGCGCGTGGACCAGGACGCGGTCCAGGAGAACATCCAGCGCGTCATGGCGGAGCTGAAGGGGACGGGGGGCAAGGGAAAGAGGCGTCGCAAGGGCCAGTCCCGCGAGGAGGTGGAGGCGCAGCAGGAGGAGCAGCGTCAGGAGAAAGAGCGGGAGAGGCTCACGGTGCGGGTGAACGAATTCCTCACCGTGGCCGAGCTCGCCGAACTCATCGACGTGACCTCGACGGCCATCATCGGCTCCGCGTTCAAGAACCTCGGCCTGCTGGTGACGATCAACCAGCGCCTGGACTTCGACCAGATCGAGATGCTCCTGGACGAGTTCGGCTTCACCGCGGTGCGTGAGGAGGAGTACGGGGCGGAGGAGGCGGACGAAGAGGCGGATCCCCCCGAGACCCTCAAGCCGCGCCCCCCGGTGGTGACCGTGATGGGCCACGTGGACCACGGGAAGACCCTCCTCCTGGACAAGGTCCGGAAGAGCAACGTGGTGGCCGGCGAGGCGGGCGGCATCACGCAGCACATCGGCGCCTATCACGTGGTGCTCCCCGATGGACGGAGCATCTCGTTCCTGGACACGCCCGGCCACGCGGCCTTCACGGCCATGCGTGCCCGCGGGGCGGACGTCACCGACATCGTCGTCCTGCTGGTGGCCGCCGACGACTCGGTGATGCCCCAGACCGTGGAGGCCATCAGCCACGCCCGCAACGCCGGCGTGCCCATGGTGGTCGCCATCAACAAGGTGGATCTCCCCACCGCGCAGCCCGCGAAGGTGAAGCAGGAGCTGCTGCAGCACTCGGTGCAGGTGGAGGACTTTGGCGGCGACGTCCTGGTGTCCGAGATCTCCGCCAAGACCGGGAAGGGGATCGACGAGCTCCTGGACAAGGTCCTCCTCCAGGCCGAGATGCTGGAGCTGAAGGCGAACCCGGACCGCGAGGCGCAGGGGACCGTCATCGAGGCCCAGCTCGACGTCGGCAAGGGCCCGATCGTCACGACCCTGGTGCAGCGCGGGACGCTGCGTGTGGGCGACTCCTTCCTGGTGGGGATGCAGGAGGGGCGGGTGCGCGCGCTCCTGGACGAGCGGGGGAGGACCGTGCCGTCCGTGGGCCCCGGCGTGCCCGTGCAGATCCTGGGGTGCACCGGCGTGCCCCAAGCCGGGGATGCGTTCCAGGTCATGGAGGCCGACCGCGCGGCAGAGATCGCGCAGGCGCGGCAGCGCCTCGACCGGGAGAAGCAGCTCCGCATCCGCGAGCGTGGCTTCAAGCTCGGGGACTTCTCCCAGTTGGTGGCCCAGGGGAAGAGCACGACGCTCCGCCTGGTGATCAAGGGTGACGTCGACGGGTCGGTGCAGGCCGTGGCCGACGCGCTGGAGCAACTGGGCACCTCCGAGGTCCAGGTGGAGATCATCCACCGGGCCGTCGGCGCCATCAACGAGTCCGACGTGCTCCTGGCGCAGACGGCCGGGGCTGTCATCATCGGCTTCCGGGTGCGGCCGCAGACCGCGGCCCGCGTGGAGGCCGAGCGCGCCGGGGTGGACATCCAGTCCTACGACGTCATCTACGAGGCCGTGGACGAAATCCGCGCCGCGCTGGAGGGTATGCTGGCGCCGGAGAAGAAGGAGCACGTCACCGGGTCCGCCGAGGTGCGCGAGGTCTTCAAGATCAGCAAGATCGGGACCATCGCGGGGTGCTACGTCACCGACGGGAAGATCGACCGGAAGGGTCGCGCCCGGGTCATCCGGGACGGGATCGTCATCTACGACGGGGAGCTCTCGTCCCTGAAGCGCTTCAAGGACGACGCCAAGGAAGTCCGCGAAGGGTACGAATGCGGCATCGGCATTCACAACTTCAACGACATGAAGGTCCGGGACGTCATCGAGTGCTACGTGGTGGAGGAAATCGCCAGGACCCTCGCCGGCACGGGCTGACGGCCGCCCTGACGCCCTGAGCCCATGTCACGGGTGGTCGCCTCCCAGACCTGGCAGCTCTCCATTCCCGGGTGCGCCTCCCTCAAGGAGAAGCGCTCGGTGGTGCGCTCCTTGAAGGATCGCCTCAGGTCACGGTTCTCCCTGTCCGTGGCGGAGACGGGCGACCAAGACGTGCTCGCCCGGGCCGAGATCTCGGTGGCGCTCGTCACTTCGGATCACTGCCTCGCGGAGGCGGTGCTGGACAAGGCCGACCATCTGGTCCAGGGGAACGGTCGGGCCCTGGTTGTCCGCACCCGCCGCGACTTCCACTGAGCAGCACGGAGCGACCTCGATGGCCTCCAAGCGAATCGCACGACTCAACGAGCAGCTGAAGCGCGAGATCGCCGGGCTGGTGCGCTCGGACGTGCGCGACCCTCGTGTCGGACTGGTCTCCGTCACCGCGGTCCAGGTGGCCACGGACCTGGGATCCGCCCGCGTGTTCGTGCGAGTCCTCGGCGGGGACCAGGAGCGGGCCGAGTCCCTGGAGGGGCTTGAGGCCGCGGCGCCGTTCCTGCGCCGGGCGCTGGGTCAGATCCTGCACATCCGCCGCATCCCCGAGCTCAGGTTCCAGGAGGACCGGAGCATGGAGCAGGCCCGGCGGATCGAGCAGATCCTCTCCGAGGTCCTCCCCGTGAAGGAGGGGGAAGACGGGGGAGGGACGCCCGGGGACGGCGCTCCTGGAGGTGGTGGGGAAGGGGGCGAATGACATCCGCGCTCCTCCACGGCGTGCTCCCGGTGGACAAGCCGGTGGGCCTCACCTCCCACGACGCGGTGGCGTGCGCACGCCGGGCGCTGGGGGAGCGGAGGATCGGGCATACCGGGACGCTGGATCCCTTCGCCTCGGGGCTCCTCCTCCTGTGCGTCGGGGAGGCCACCAGGCTGGCCGAGTACCTCACCGGGATGGACAAGACCTACGAGGCGACGGCGCGCCTGGGGGTGGCGACCGACTCGGGGGACCCGGACGGAGCGGTGGTGGCCACCTCGGAGGAGTGGGGCCAGCTCTCCCGAGACGCCCTGGACGCGGCCCTGTGCCGGTTCCGGGGCGCCATCGAGCAGCTTCCGCCCAGCCTCTCGGCGAAGAAGGTGGGTGGGGTTCCGGCCCACCGGCGCGTGCGCCGGGGGGAAGAGGTGGTCCTCCGGCCCCAGACGGTCCGGGTGCACGAGCTCACCGTCACCGGGTTCCATCCACCCCACGTGGAGCTGCGCGTGCGCTGCTCCTCCGGCACGTACGTGCGCTCCCTGGCCCGGGACCTGGGCGAGGCCCTGGGGATCGGAGCCCATCTGACGGCGCTGCGCCGGACCGCCGTGGGGTCCTTCGCGGTGGAGGATGCCGTGGCGGTTGGGAAGTTGAGCGACCGGTCCCGGGTGGACGCGGCCTTCCTGTCGCCCCTGGACGCCCTGGCCCACCTTCCTCGCTGCACGGTGGGGTCCGATTCGGCCGCCGACCTGGTGCACGGCCGTGCCGTGGAGGCGGCGGAGGCCCCGGACGCCCCGGTGGCCGCCGCCGTGTGCCTGGATCGGCTGGTGGCCGTGGGCGCCATCGCCGAAGGACGCTTCCTTCCCCGGAAGGTGCTGGCCCATGGCTGAGACCGCCCGCTGGGCCCATGCCCCCGGGATCCCCACGGACCGCGGGACCGTGGCCACGGTGGGTACCTTCGACGGCGTGCACCTAGGGCACTGGGAGGTGCTCCAGGAGATCCGGCGGCGGGCGGAGGCCACGGGGCGCAGGAGCGTCCTCGTCACCTTCGATCTCCACCCTCTGCGCATCGTCCGGCCCGAGCACGCGCCTCCCGTCCTCACCACGCCGGTGGAGAAGAAGGAGATCCTGGCGGAGAGCGGGCTCGACTGGGCCGTGTTCATCTCCTTCACGGAAACTCTGTCCCGCTACTCGCCGCGGGAGTTCGTGGAGGAGATCCTGGTGGGGCGGCTGGGCGTGGACGAGCTGGTCATCGGGTATGACCACGGCTTCGGCCGCGGACGCTCCGGCGATGCCGACACGCTGCGGAGCATCGGGAAGGAGTTGGGCTTCGTCGTGGACGTGGTCCCGCCGGTGGTGACGGGGGAGGAACCGGTGTCCTCTTCCCGCATCCGCCGCGCCATCGGCGGGGGCCGGATGGAGGAGGCCCGGGCCTGCCTGGGACGCGCGTACTCGGTGCGCGGTGTGGTGGTGCGCGGGGATGGGCGGGGGCGGCAGCTTGGTTTTCCCACGGCGAACCTGAACGTGGGACACGCCGACAAGCTCATCCCGCCGGCGGGGATCTACGCCGTGCGGGGCGCGACGCGATTCGGCACCTACCTGGGTGCTCTGCACCTGGGACCGAGGCCCACCTTCAAAGGGTCCCCGCCCACCATGGAGCTCCACCTCCTGGACTTCGACGCCGACCTCTACGGGGAAGAGGTCCGCGTGGACTTCGTCCAGCGCCTGAGAGACGTCCAGCCCTTCGACGGCGCCGCGTCCCTGGTGGCTCAGATGAGGCAGGACGTGGAGGCCGCCAGGGGGGTGCTGGACCCGGAGGGCTGAATTCTCTATTTTTCAAGGCTTAATCACATTTGCTCAGCTTCCCCTGCAGCGCAGACTCTCGCGGAGGCACGACGGCCATGCCGATCGTCAAGGACGACATCATCAAGAAGTACCAGCTCCACGAAGGCGACCGGGGCAGCGCCCCGGTTCAGGTGGCGCTGCTCACATCTCGCATCGACGAGCTCCGCCGCCATTTCGACAAGCACGCGAAGGACCACCACAGCCGCCGCGGCCTCCTGAAGATGGTGGGTAAGCGTCGGCGCCTCCTGGAGTACCTGAAGCGCACGGACATCGAGAAGTACCGTGTGCTCATCGCGGACCTCGGTCTGCGCCACTAGTCGGCTTGCGGCGGCGGGCGCCTCGGGCGCTCGCCGCCGCATCCTTTCCAGCCGGAGGCTCGAACGCCTCGGACGAGAGACGGCCTCAACCATGACCAAGGCTGCAGCAGGGCCGCGCCGCGCGCGCCCCCGGCGGCGGTCGCTCTCTCCTCCGTACCTTCGACTCCCTTCGGCACATCATCCAAAGCCCCCGAGATCGGGGCGCAACCGAAGTGAGTGACAACCCATGATCCAGAGGATGGAGCGCCAGTTCGCGGGCCGGACCCTTTCGTTGGAGTTTGGCCGCATGGCGAAGCTGGCCCACGGCTCCTGCCTGGTGCAGTACGGCGACACCGTCGTGCTCTGCGCCGTGGCCGTGGACGACAAACCCACCCACCTGCCGTTCTTCCCGTTGACCGTGGAGTATCGGGAAAAGAGCTATGCGGCCGGGAAGATCCCCGGCGGCTTCTTCAAGCGCGAGGGGCGCCCCTCGGAGAACGAGATTCTGTCGGCGCGTCAGATCGACCGGCCGATCCGGCCCCTGTTCCCCGACGGGTTCATGAACGATACGCAGGTCACCTGTTTCGTTCTTTCCGCCGACCAGGAGAACAACGCCGACGTACTGGGCGTTCTGGGCGTCTCCATGGCCCTCAACCTCTCCAAGGCCCCCTTCAACACCCCTGTGGCCGCGGTGCGCATCGGGCGCATCAAAGGCACATGGGTGCTCAACCCCACCTTCCAGCAACTCGAATACTCGGACCTGGACATCACGGTGGTGGGGTCCAAGGACGCCATCATCATGGTGGAGGGTGGCGCCATCGAGGTGCCGGAAGCCGAGATCCTCGAGGGGCTCCGCATCGCCCATGATGGCATCAAGGAGCTGTGCGCTGTCCAGGAGGAGATGCTCGCCGGGCACAAGGTGCCCGACATGGAGTGGACGCCGGTGGAGCCCACCGCCGAGCTGAAGAGCAAGGTGGAGGGCCTGGCCGCCGACCGCGTGGAGGAGGCGCTGAATCTGGTGGACAAGCAGGAGCGCCAGCAGGCCATGGCCGCTCTGCGCGAGGCCGTGTTCACCAAGCTGGTGGACGAGGACGGCAACGTCGCCGAGTACGAGAAGGACGTGAGCGAGATCCTGAAGGGCATCGAGAAGAAGACGATGCGCGAGCAGATCCTCGAGAAGGGCGAGCGTGCCGACGGGCGCGGCGTGGACGAGATCCGGCCCATCACCAGCGAGGTCGGGGTGCTGCCCCGCACCCACGGCTCGGCGCTCTTCACCCGCGGTCAGACCCAGTCGCTGGGCGTGGTGACCCTGGGCACCTCCCGGGACGAGCAGCGCGTCGACTCCATCGACTCGCGCGAGGAGGTGACGAAGTCGTTCATGCTGCACTACAACTTCCCGCCCTTCTCCACCGGCGAGGCGCGCCCGTTCCGGGGCACGTCGCGGCGCGAGATCGGTCATGGGAACCTCGCGGAGCGCGCCATCCAGCCGCTGCTTCCCGCTTACGACGACTTCCCCTACACCATCCGCATCGTGTCGGACATCCTCGAGTCCAACGGCTCGTCGTCCATGGCCACGGTGTGCTCTTCGTCCCTGGCCCTCATGGACGCGGGCGTGCCCATCAAGGCCGCCTGCGCCGGCGTGGCCATGGGGCTCATCAAGGAGGGGGACCGGGTCGCGGTGCTCACGGACATCCTCGGCCTCGAGGACGCCTTGGGCGACATGGACTTCAAGGTGGCGGGCACGCGCAACGGCGTGACCTCGATCCAGATGGACATCAAGATCGAGGGGCTCACCATGGAGATCATGAAGGAGGCGCTGGAGCGGGCGTACAAGGGCCGGCTCCACATCTTGGACCTCATGGATCAGACCCTCAGCGCGCCCCGCGCCGACATCTCCATGTTCGCCCCACGCATCACCTCCATCCAGGTGAACCCGGAGAAGATCGGCGAGATCATCGGGCCGAAGGGCAAGACCATCCGGGCCATCCAGGAGGAGTCGGGAGCCACCATCGATATCGACGACAGCGGCCTCGTGAAGATCGCCGCGGTCTCCGGCGAGGCCGGCGCCCGCGCCCGCGAGATGATCGAGGCCATCGTCGCCGAGCCCGAGGTCGGGCGCATCTACGAGGGCCCGGTGAAGAACTGCACCACGTTCGGGGCCTTCGTGGAGATCATGCCCGGCACCGAGGGGCTTTGTCACATCTCGGAGCTGCAGGAAGCGCGCACGGAGAGGACCGAGGACGTGGTCAAGAAGGGCGACATCGTCCGGGTGAAGCTCCTGTCCATCGACGAGAAGGGGCGCCTCCGCCTGTCGCGGAAGGCCGCGCTCGCCGAGGAGGCCGCCGCGGCTCCCGCCAAGGACTGACCGGGGACCGTCGGTGAGACGCGTTCAGAGGGGGCACGGGCTGTCGTCCGTGCCCCCTCCGGCTTCCCAGGGCGCGCTGGAGACGGGAGGGGTGCGCGAGACCGTCCTGGCCAGCGGCGTGAGAGTGTTGTCCGAACGGGTCCCCGGGGGCCGGTCGGTGTCCGCCGGCGTCTGGGTCGGCCACGGGGCGGCGCACGATCCGGCCGAGCTGGCAGGGCGGAGCCATCTGCTGGAGCACCTGGTGTTCAAGGGGACGAGCCATCGTTCGGCTCGCGAGATTGCCCTCTCCCTCGAGGGGCTGGGAGGTTCCCTGGACGCGTATACCACCCGCGAGCACACCTCCTTCCAGGCCCGCGTCCTGGACCAGCATCTGCCCTTGGCGCTGGACGTCCTTGCGGATCTCACCCTGAACCCGCTCCTCAGGGAGCAGGACATGGCGCTGGAGCGGGAGGTGGTGCTCGAGGAGATCGCCGAGGTGGAGGACACGCCCGACGACCTGGTCTTCGAGCTCCACGGGGAGCTCCTCTGGCCGGGGAACCCCTATGGGCGATCCATCCTCGGCAGCGCAGAGAGCGTGGGCAGCATGCCCGTCGATGCGCTCCGGGCGCTGCATGCCGGTGCCTACCGTGGCGCGAACCTCCTCATCGCCGCAGTGGGGAACGTGGAGCACGAAGTCTTGGTGGCCCAGGCCGACCGGCTCTGGGGGAGGCTGGACCCGGGCACGGCGGCGGTCGCCCTGGTCGCCCCGGAGGGCGGTCGGACGGGGGATGAGCGGGTGGGGCGCGACACCGCCCAATCCCACGTGGTCTTCGGCACGACCCTCCCCGGGCACGCCCACCCCGCGCGGTACGCCCTGAGCCTGCTGGCGTCCGCCATGGGCGGAGGGATGAGCTCACGGCTCTTCCAGCGGATCCGGGAGGAGCTGGGGCTGTGCTACTCGGTGCACACCTGGCAGACGTTCCACGCCGCCTGCGGGGTCGGAGGGGTGTACGTGGGCACGCGTCCGGCCAGCGAGGAGAGGGCGGTGGAGGCTGTCCGGGAGGAGTTGGGAAGGGTCGCTGCAGAAGGGCTTCCGCCGGATGAGACGGAGCAGGTCAAGGAGCAGGTGAAGGGGCAGGTGATCCTCTCGTTGGAGTCCACAGCGGCCCGGCTGTACCGGCTGGTATCCCTCGCTCTGGACGGGGAGCCATTCCTGAGCCTCGACGAGCTCCTGGCCAGGGTGGACGCCGTGTCCGGTGAGGAGGTGGCGGAGGTAGCGGCGCGGTACTTCCACCCGGACAGGCAACTGGTGCTCCGGCTGGGGCCCTCCGCATGACCCCTCTGTAGGAGGATCGAGTTCATGGTCCCACGCCAGCGTCCCGAAGTGCGCTTCATCCGGCTCCCGCCGAACCCTGACCTTCCTCTCCCTGCGAGGGCGACGCCGGAGGCGGCGGGCTTCGACGTGCGGTCGGCGGAGCCGGACTTCGACCTCGCGAAGGGGGAGATCCGGGGCGTGCGAACGGGGCTGATCATGGAGCTGCCGCCAGGGCTGGAGTGCCAGGTGCGCCCCCGCTCGGGCCTCGCGGCGCGGCATGGGATCACGCTTCCCAACAGCCCGGGGACCATCGACCCGGACTACCGGGGTGAGCTCACCGTCCTGCTTCAGAACACCGGGCCCGAGACGGTTCGGATCCGGCGGGGAGACCGCGTCGCCCAGCTCGTGTTCGCCCGCTTCGAGGTTCCCTGGATCGAGGAGGCCGACTCGGCTTCCCCCACCGAACGGGGGGTCGGAGGATTCGGCAGCACCGGACGGGAGTGACCCGTTCCCCGGAGCGTTAGCGGGGACGGAGCGGCTCCGTTGAATTCCCCCCCCGTGAGCGTAGATTCACATGCCTGCTTGGGTCTCCTACGGCTTCTCGGGTCTGCCGGTGGTGGTCCCTGGGTCGGCGACGATGGCCACGGAAGCGGCGAGCGCGCTTCCGCCACCTGCAACAAATCGGGATCAAACATGATCATCGGCATACCCAAGGAGATTCTAGAGCGGGAGGGGCGGGTAGCAGCTCTCCCCGAAAACGTTGCGGCATATGTGAAAATGGGTTTCCAGGTGCTGGTGGAGACCGGCGCCGGCATCGGAGCGTACCACTCCGACGAGGAGTACCGAGCGGCGGGCGCCACCCTCGTCCCCGACGTGCAGGACCTGTTCGCCCGGTCCGACGTGATCCTGAAGGTCAAGCAGCCCCACTTCAACAAGAAGGTGGGGAAGCACGAGGCGGACATGATCGGCGAGGGGAAGACCCTCATCACCTTCATCCACCCCGCGACCCCTTCGAATCACGACATGGTCCGCACGCTGCGTGATCGGAAGATCACCGCGCTGACCATGGACAGCATCCCGCGCACGTCGCGGGCCCAGAGCATGGACTGCCTCACGGCCATGAGCACGATCACGGGCTACAAGGCGACCCTTCTCGCGGCCTGTCACCTTCCCGTCTTCATTCCCCTGATGGGTACCGCCCAGGGCGTTCTGAAGCCGGCGAAGATGCTGTGCGTGGGTATCGGCGTGGTCGGGCTGCAGGGCCTCGCCACCGGCAAGCGCCTTGGGGCCGAGTTGACCGCCGTCGACATCCGGGCCGACGCCCGCATGGGCGCGCAGAGCCTGGGTGCGAAGGTGGCGGGCTTCGACGTTCCGCCGGAGATCGCCCTTGGCGAGGGTGGCTATGCCAGCGCGCTTCCGGAGGAGTGGCTCGAGAAGGAGCGGGCGCTCCTGGCCCCCCTGCTGGCGGACGCCGACATCGTCCTGCTCAGCGCCCTCGTGCCCGGCGAGACGGCCCCGGTCCTGATCACCGAGAAGATGGTCGACGGCATGAAGGCCGGCGCGGTGATCATGGACATCTCCATCGACCAGGGAGGCAACTGCGCCCTCACCCGGGCCGGTGAGGAGTACCTGCACAACGGCGTCCTCGTCTCCGGTCTGGCCAACATCCCGGGGAGCGTGCCGAAGCACTCGGCCTGGATGTACGCCCAGGCCGTTCAGGAGTATGTGAAGAACCTGTTCAAGCAGGGGCCGGGCAAGATGGACCTGGAGGACGACATCGTGAGTCACTCCCTGGTCACTCATGCCGGGAAGATCGTGCACCAAGGCACCCTCAAGGCCATGAAACTGGCCTGAGGCCGAATCCCGAGACGAGAGGGCCGGAGTCGAACATGAGCGATCTTCTGCTGGCCGGGGGTGTCTTCTTCGCGGCCTTCGGGATCGGCTATGTGCTGATCTCGAAGGTGCCCCCCATGCTTCACACCCCCCTGATGTCGATGACCAATGCCATCTCGGCCATCACCATCCTGGGGGCGCTCCTCCTCTTCTCGGTGACGATGGACTTGTCCCAGAAGGTGGTGGGCGCCCTGGCCGTGGCCTTGGCGATCTTCAACGTGGTGGGCGGGTTCGCCATCACGGACCGGATGTTGGGGATGTTCCGGGAATCGTCCCAGGACCGCTGAGGGACACCTGAAGTGCCCCCCGGCTCTGCCCGTCTGCAAGCAAGCGGGTGGAGCTGGGGGGATCTCACCTGCTACCGGTTTCGAGTTGAGCAACGGGTCCTTCCATGAGCATGACCATGTCGTGGGCAGTGGATTTCATCATCATCGCCATCCTGGTCGTCGGGATCAGGCTCTTCCGGACGCCGAAGGGCGCCAGGGCGGGGAACCTCCTGGCCGCGGTGGCGTTGGCACTGGCCCTATTGCTGGTCGTGGTACGCCATCCCATCGTCTCCCCGGCGCTGGTGCTGGGGGCCCTGCTCGTGGGCTCCGCCGTAGGGCTGTACGTGGCGATGAAGGTCTCCATGATCCAGATCCCCGCCATGGTGGCATTCCAGCATGGCGCGGGCGGCGTGGCGGCGTTCCTGGTGTCGTACCTGGAGTTGACCAGGCATGCCGAGACGCTGACCACCACCGGCACCGTGTCCGGCTACCTGGGCCTCGTCATCGGCTCCGCCACCTTCAGCGGGAGCATGATCGCCAGCGGTAGGCTCTCCGGACTGATGCGCGGGACCCCCACGTTCCTGCCCTTCCACAGCCCGTTGCTCCTCGCCAACGCCCTTCTGGTGGCCGTCCTGGCCTTCGTAGCGGGTGGCGCGTCTCCCGCCCTGACCGGGACCCTGCTCATTGTCCTCGTCACGCTCTCGGCGCTGATGGGCGTGGTGTTCGCCATCCGGATCGGCGGCGCCGACATGCCCGTCCTCATCTCCTTCCTGAACGCCACGGCGGGCCTCGCAGCCGCGTTCTGCGGCATCGTCATCGAGAACCGGCTCCTCATCGCCGGCGGGGCGACGGTGGCGGCCTCGGGCTCCATCCTCACCTACGTCATGCTGAAGGCCATGAACCGCAGCTTGGCCACGGTGTTCGTTGGCATCAAGATGGCTCCAGCCGGCACCGGAGCCGCGAAGGTGGCCGGTGGGTCCACGGTCGTCGTGGGCCTCCGCGCCCAGAGTGGCCCGGCCTCGACCGGCGAAGGCTCCCGGCAGGAGGTGGAGGATCCCTTCAGCGAGGCGGTGCGCAGGCTTTCCGAAGCGAGGAGCGTCATCTTGATTCCCGGCTTCGGGATGGCCCTGGCTCAGGCGCAGTTCGCGCTGGTGCAGCTGGCTGATCGCCTGAGTGCGGCGGGAAAAGAGGTCCGGTACGCCATCCACCCCCTGGCGGGCCGGATGCCGGGCCACATGCACGTGCTGCTGGCCGAGGCGCAGGTTCCGTCGAGCAGCCTGTTCGACATCAAGGAGATCAACGACGATTTCTCCAAGACGGACGTCACCCTGGTGGTGGGGGCCTGCGATGTCGTCAACCCTGCCGCGATCCACAAGGAGGGGACCCCTATCTCGGGGATGCCCATCCTCATGGCCCACGAGTCGGGGAGGGTCATCGTCTGCAACCTGGACGAGAAGCCGGGCTACTCCGGGGTCGAGAACCCGCTGTACTCGGACGGCCAGGCCATCCTCCTGTTCGGGGACGCCAAGGCCAGTCTGGAGAAGCTGTTGGGAGAGATCGACGGGGGTGGGAGTGGGCCCGGCCCGGCCTCGACCGGCGAAGGCTCCCGGCAGGAGGTGGAGGATCCCTTCAGCGAGGCGGTGCGCAGGCTTTCCGAAGCGAGGAGCGTCATCTTGATTCCCGGCTTCGGGATGGCCCTGGCTCAGGCGCAGTTCGCGCTGGTGCAGCTGGCTGATCGCCTGAGTGCGGCGGGAAAAGAGGTCCGGTACGCCATCCACCCCCTGGCGGGCCGGATGCCGGGCCACATGCACGTGCTGCTGGCCGAGGCGCAGGTTCCGTCGAGCAGCCTGTTCGACATCAAGGAGATCAACGACGATTTCTCCAAGACGGACGTCACCCTGGTGGTGGGGGCCTGCGATGTCGTCAACCCTGCCGCGATCCACAAGGAGGGGACCCCTATCTCGGGGATGCCCATCCTCATGGCCCACGAGTCGGGGAGGGTCATCGTCTGCAACCTGGACGAGAAGCCGGGCTACTCCGGGGTCGAGAACCCGCTGTACTCGGACGGCCAGGCCATCCTCCTGTTCGGGGACGCCAAGGCCAGTCTGGAGAAGCTGTTGGGAGAGATCGACGGGGGTGGGAGCGGGACCGGCGCGGCCACCTGAGAAGGCTTCTCGCCATGGGGCCCGCGCCCGTTTTCGGGCGTGGGCCCCCACCGCCCAGCCATTTCGGAACCTGAAGAGTCGCGGGGGCGATAGGGGACGGT
>CAZJFX010000004.1:0-43481 GCA_964545395.1 uncultured Gemmatimonadaceae bacterium
GCCACAACCTGGCGCTCTAACCGCCTGAGCTACGCCCACCATCGACCCCCGATCCGGACCCGCGATGCGAGCCTGCTCGAGGCACCCGCCGCCGTTCCTTGTCGGCAAGCAGGATAAGCTAAACAAGGTGGTGGGGGGTGTAAAGCAGGCCGGTTGCCCTGCCCTCGTGACGCGAGCGGCTCAGCGTCGGGTGGGACGATGAGGCTCTCGGGCGACATCCAATGCGCCTGGCGGGACCAGTTCCGGCTTCGCCTCCGCGGATCCCGCCAGGTCACCGCGTGGCTCTTCGACATCCAATGCGCCTGCCAGGATTCGAACCTGGGACCCTCGGCTTAGAAGGCCGATGCTCTATCCAGCTGAGCTACAGGCGCGCACGGGCCGGCGTGAGCCGGCCGAAGCTTAAGCTAAGGTCGGGTCCGGTCGGAACTCAACGTGGAGCCCGCCCCGGCCAGGAAAAGCTCCTGGGCCGTGGGGCCCTCGCCGGCCTCCCGGACATAGGAGCCGTCTCCCCGCAGGACCCACGCGCGGGGATCGGCCAGCTCAGCGTCTAGGATGGCCCGCAGGCGGGCCTGTCCGCCGGGCGAGAGGACGGGCGCGGCAACCTCCACCCGCTTCCGGAGATTGCGCTTCCGCCAGTCGGCGGAGGCGATGTAGTACTCCCCCTCTCCTCCGTTGGCGAAGTGGTAGATGCGGGCGTGCTCGAGGAAGCGGCCGAGGATGCTCCGCACCCGGATCCGCTCGGAGAGACCGGGCACGCCGGGTCGCAGCGTACACACAGCCCGGACGATCAGATCCACCTCGACGCCGCGCTGCGAAGCATCGTAGAGCGCGCGCACCAGGGGTCGGTCGGTGAGGCCGTTCAGCTTCGCCTGGATGCGGGCGGGGCGACCGGCCGCGGCGTGGGCGACCTCCCGCTCGATGAGCATCGATAGACCGCGCGCCAGAGAGACGGGGGCGGCCAGGAGGCGCCGGTACTCCTTCACCGGGGGTCCCGCGGAGCCCGTGAGCTCGTTGAAGAAGTCGTTGAGATCGGCCCCCAGATCCGGGTCCGCCGTGAGCAGGCTCAGGTCGGTGTAGACTCGCGCGCTGGCCGCGTTGTAGTTCCCGGTTCCCACGTGGACGTAGCAGCGCACGCCGCTCCTTTCGCGGCGGACGACGAGCGCTGCCTTCGCGTGGGTCTTGAAACCCACCACGCCGTGGACCACATGTCCACCCGCCTCCGTGATCCGGCGGGTCCATTGGATGTTGCTCTCCTCGTCGAAGCGGGCCTTCAGCTCCACGAAGACCGACACCTCCTTTCCGTTCCGCAGGGCCTGGAGGAGGGTGTCGCCGAAGGGCGAGTCTCTCCCGGTTCGATAGAGCGTGAGCTTGATGGCCACCACGTCGGGATCGGTGGAGGCCTCCCGCAGGAAGCGGCCCACCGAACCGTCGAAGGACTCGAACGGGTGATGGAAGAGCTGGTCTCCTTCCCTCAGGATGTCGAACACCGAGCGCTGCGGTGGCCAGGGCTGTACCGGAGTGAAGGGCGGATAGGCCGCTCCGGGCAGTCCCATGTCCGCCAGTTGCCAGAGGGAACGGAGATCCAGGGGACCGTCCACCTCGAACACGTCCTGCGGACCGAGGGGGGCGGCTTCAGCGCCCCTTTCCAGGCGGAACTCCCGGAGCAGGAAGGCGAGGACCTCCGGGGGCATGCCCCGCTGGACCTCGATGCGGACCACGGGCTTGAAGGGGCGTGCCTCCACCTCGTCGGCCACCGCGGAGAGCAGGGACGCGGTGGCACCCTCGTCGATCTCCACGTCTCCCATCCGGCTCACGCGGAAGGCCTGGACTCCCGAGACCTGGCAAGAGGGGAACAGGTGCTCGGCGTGGGCGGCGATCACGTCCTCGGCCGCGATGAAGTCGGGCCCTCCCGGGACGGGCAGGAACCGGGGCACGGTGTGCGGGACCGACACGTGGGCGATCTGGAGCGAAGGGGAGCCGGGGCCTCGGAGGAGCACCGCCAGGGACAGCCCCAGGCTCTCCAGGCGTGGGAACGGCTGCCCGGGCGAGTGGCTCATGGCCCGGGGGGTGAGGAGGGGGAAGATCTCCTCTCCGAAGCGCTTCGACAGCGCGCTGCGGGCCTCGGGGCCGAGGTCGTCCCACCGCTGAAGCCCCACGCCCAGGTCCGCCATCGCCGGGAGGAGGTCGTTCCGCAGGCAGGCGTAATGCCGCGCTGCCATCGCCTGGGCGCGCACCGCGATGAGATCGAGAAGCTCCGCGGGGGCCGGCTCGTCTTCGTCGGGTGCGGCGCCCTTGTCGAGCGCGCCCTTCAGGCGTCCCACCCGGACGACGAAGAACTCGTCCATGTTGCTGGCGAATATGGACAGGAACCGGAGGCGCTCCAGCACGGGCACCCCGGGGTCCTCCGCCAGCTCGAGGACCCGCAGGTTGAACGCCAGGATGCTCAACTCGACATCCAGAAACTCCTCCGGATCCTCGCCCGGTGCCCCTCCGGGGTAGCGGGAGGAGGGAGGGAGAACGGCCGGAGCCTTCTGGTGCCCGAGGCTTTCGGCGAGGAGAAGTCGCCCGGCTTCGGAGCGGATCAGGAGGAGGAGCGAAGCGACAAGGGTAGGATCGCGAAGCCCGGGGTTTCCGACACGCTCGGCCAGATCCGCCAGGGGGATCCAGATCGCGCCGCGGCCGGCATCCGCTTCAGGCGGGCACCGATGGAGCCAGACCTCCAGGTCCGCCGAGGAGCCGCGCGCCCCGGCGAACCCCGCCAGCCGCATCTCGGTGGTGAGGGGTGGGGTCCCGAGAATTTCGCCGGCGAGCGCCGCGGCCAGCTCCTCGCCGGAACCGCGCGCCAAGGGAGCTATGACCCCGTGCGGCCCCGGGACCAGGGCCACCGCGCCGGACCGGTGGAGGAGGAGAACCATGTGCCCCTCCCGGGGCGGCTCCTGGCGCGCGCCCTCTCCCTGGGAGAGCACCTTCAGCGCACGCTGCAGGGTGCTCTGCCCGTCCGGGACCAGGCCGTGTTGGCGCTCCAGCTCCCGGGCGAGAGACGCCAGGCCCGGGGATCCGCCGTCCGCTCCTTCGAGGACAACCTCGTGGAGTCCGCGCGTGCATCCCCCGCGGTGGGCGAGGATCCGGTCGAAGTGGACCATGCACGCCGGCCTGCCCCAGAGTCCTCGCTTCAGCTCGCGCGACTCCCTGTCGATGTCGAGCGCGACCACGGGCCTGAGCGCCACCGGGTCCACCAGGTCCCGTACGGCGGTGGCGAGCTCCGAATCCCCCTGGAGCGTGGCGTACATGCCTCCGAGGACCACCGGCGCGGAGATGGTTCCGAACTCGGCGACGCCTCCCAGGGTCACGGAGAGCGTGCGCGTGAGCTCGAGGAGTTGACCTCCATCCGCGTCAAGGCGGAGGTACAGCGAGACCGCGTTCTCCGCCAGAGCCCCTTCCCGGGTGTCGAAGTAGGTCTCGCGGATGAGGGAGTGCCGGGCCCCGCCCGCCCGGAGTCCGAGGGGGCGCGGGGCCGAGGCGATGCCCTCGAGAGCCCCGGGAGTCCTTGCTCCAGCGCTGACGCGGCGCATCAGGAGGGCCCTTCCCCGGAGGGGCCGTACACGCTGATCCTGGCGGCGCCGCCGCCGGCCTCGTCGGCGATGTAGAGGCGCCCGTCAGGGCCGAAGGCGATCCCTTCGGGTTGGGGGTGCCGCCGGGGCGGGAGACGGACGAGGTCCAGGAGGCGTCCTTCCAGGTCGGCTTCGAAGAGCAGCTCCTGCCTCGCCGCCAACACCACCAGCGTCCCGGTGGCCGGGTCCACGTCCAGGCCGGAGGGGCTCACGTCCCCGCGGTGCCCCCGGGCCCGGAACGCGGCCAGGGGGATGCGTACGGGGGGAAGCGGCCCGGCGCCCGGGGACAGGGGGAATCGGTGGATCCTCACCTCGGCGGCAGGCGGTCGCAGCGTCTTGCACGCGACGAGGAGCGCATCGGACGCGGCATGGTAGGCCAGGCCCTCGGCCTCGCACTCGCCCTCCAGGCCCAGGGAGGTGACGCGCACCTGCGATGCCTGGCCCTGGGGCACGGCGCGGAACTCGTACAGGCGTCCCCCGCTGGACACCATGAAGAGGCGCTCTCCTGCGGCCGCCAACCCCTCCAGGTCGTCCGCCACGGGTGGTGCGCCCACCTGGAAGCCCCGATCCGCCGATCCCGTGGCCGGGTCCACCGCGTAGACCACGCCCCGTTCGTCGCCGTGGGCGAGGAGGCTGCCGTCCGGGGAGAAGGCAAGCCCCGAGACCTCGGAGAGGCGCCCCGGGAGGTCGAAACGAGCCACCCGACGTTCCAGGTCCATCCGCCGGCCGATTCCGGGCGCCGTGCCCTGGGCGGTCCCCTGGCAGGCCAGCGCGAGGGACAGGGCGATGCACGCGAGAGGCGTCACGCCCTCCCCTTCAGTCCCTTGAGGGAGCGCAGCTCCACGCCGGTGATCGCCGCCGCGGCATCGCGCACTCGCTCCACCACCAGGCCCTCGGTCCCTGGCTCGATGCGGGCCAGGTACTCGAGGATCCAGCCCCCGCCGGCCGCCTCCACCACCTCGGCCAGCCTCCAATGCGCCGCGGCATCCTCCAGGACCGGTGCCACCCCTGCCTGGGCGCCTCCGACGTCGCTGGCGCTCACCAGCAGCAAGACGTTGGACTGCTTGCTCTTCCTCCTGCCGCGCTCCCCGGCGAGGTGGCGCTCGAGGCGTGCCGCCCGGTCGAGGGCTTCGGAGATGTCGCGGGGCGAAGCGGCATCGAGCAGAGCGGTATCGCCCACCAGGCGGCGGGTCGCGGACGACGCGTATCCGGCCTGGGCGTCCGCGAGGCCGAGGCGTTCCCCCGGGCCCGCGGCGGCGGCGTACGGATTCCCGAATCGGGTGGCCCACAGGACGAGGACCACGCCGTTGAAGATGATCGAGAGGAGAAGGGCGAGGCCGAGGGCCTGCACCCCGCACGCCACCCCCACGCCGATGGCGAGGAAGATGTACACCGCGTCCTTCGTGTCCTCCAGCGTCGTCCGGAACCGGACCGCGGCGACGATCCCCGCCAGCGAGAAGGCGAGCGCCAGGCTGTGTTGGACGATCATCACGATCCCGGTCACGGCCACCGGCAGGATGAGGAGGCTGTGCACCACCGCTTCCTCGTAGCCCCGGTGACGGCGCGTCATCACGTAGATCCACGTCACGGGGATCATGATGAGCAGCGCGCCGAGCATGGAAACGGCCCCGAAAAGCAGCGTTTCCCCGGGGGTCCGTCCCACCGGCTCACCCACGGCGACGCTGGAGCCGCCGAACGGGTCCGATGCGGCGAGGGTCTCGAGTGTCTCGGTGCCCAGGACCTGTCGGGCCTCGGGAACCGCTCGTATCAGGAGGAACAGGGCTCCGGCCAGGACCACGTAGTAGGCCAGGACGCGGAGGATGCGGGACCGGTCGGCGCGCGACGCGGGAGCGTCCTTCATGGAGTGCTCCGAAGGGAGGGTGTGGGGGAGGTCCACGCAGGCTATCATGGGTCGGCTGCCCCCAGGGGGGCAAGAAGGTGCTGGACAAACGCCGCGGAGCAGGCCTACTCTTGGCCAGGACCCCCTCTCCAGGCCCAGCCTGACCTTACCCGTCGCCGGTCCCATGAAGAGATCCCCCCTGCTCTTCCCAGCTCTGGCCTGCGCGCTCGTCGCCCCTTTGGACCTGCGAGCGCAGGACGTCGTGCTTCCCACCCCTGAGGAGTACGCCGAGCGCGCCCGCCGGGCCGAGGCGGCGCCGCTCTTCGCCTCCCACGAACCGTTGGCGGTGACGCTGCGGACCGACATCAGCCGCATCCGGGACGAGCGCTCGGACGAGGAGGACGTCGAAGGCACCCTCGCCTTCGTCGGGCCCGACGGCGTCGAGGTTACGCTGTCCGTGAAGGTCCGGGCGCGGGGCGAGTTCCGGCGACAGAAGCGGAACTGCAATTTCCCGCCCCTGCGCATCGACGTGGCCGGGAAGGAGGCCGAGGGGACCGTCTTCGAAGGTCAAGACAAGCTCAAGCTCGTCACGCCGTGCCAGGACGGGCGGACCCAGTTCCAGCAGTACATCCTGCAGGAGTACCTGGTCTACCGCGTGTACCAGCTGCTCACGCCAGTGGGCTTCCGGGTGCGGTTGGTGACCATCACCTACGAGGATCCCGACGGCGGGTACGAGACGCGCACCTTGATCGCGTTCCTGATCGAGTCCGACGAGCACATGGCTGCACGCAACCGGGCGATCATCCAGGAGTACGAGCAGTTCCACCCCGCGGCGATGGAGTCCGAGCAGGATGCCCTGGTGGCCCTCTTCCAGTACATGATCGGCAACACGGACTTCTCCACGGCCTACTTCCACAACGCTGTCATGATCCGCGCGGAGGATGGCCGATTCCTCATCGTCCCCTACGACTTCGACTGGTCGGGCGTCGTGGATGCCCGGTACGCCTTCCCGGACGCCCGGCTTCCCATCACCGACGTGCGGCAGCGGATCTTCCGTGGCTTCTGCCGGGAGGACGTGGACCAGGCCGCCCTGGCCCAGCGGTTCAACGACCAGCGGGAGGCGATCTGGGCGCTCTACGAGGGGATGCCGGGACTGGACGAAGGGGTCAAGAAGAAGTCGCTGGAGTACTACGAGGACTTTTACGAGATCCTCAACGACCCCCGCCGGTACGCCCGGGAGATCACCCGGGCCTGCCAGAAGCTCCCGGCCTGAGCCTGGCGCGGTGAGCAACGCACCCACGGGACGCGCCCGGCGCATCCAGGAGCAGAGTCGGCTCGAGCGCGCGTTCGCCGAATTGATGGGCGTCGTGCGGGGGATCGTCGCCGACGGGGCCGTCTCCCCCGATGAGGCGGAGAGGCTCGCACGGTGGACCCGGGAGAACCCGGACGTCGCCGCCCGCTGGCCGGCCAACATGCTGGCGCGGCGCCTGGAGGCCATCGTCCGGGACGGGCGGGTGGACCGCCGCGAGCGGGCTCATCTCCAGGCGGTTCTCGGCGGGCTGGCGCACAACCCGGAGTGGATGACCTTCTCCCTGGCGACGGACCTTCCGGTGGACCGTCCCGAGCCCGAGGTGGTGTTCGCGTCACGGACGTTCGTGTTCGCCGGCGAGATGGCGTACGGCCCCAGGCGGGCCTGCGAGCGCGAGGTGGTGGAGCTGGGCGGGACGTGCGAGCCCACGGTGAGCCGGCGCACGCACTACCTGGTGCTCGGCGCCCTGTCCGCGTCCGATTGGGGGCAGGAGGGGTTTGGCGCCCAGGTGGACGAGGCCGTGCACCTGCGCACGCGGGGTGTGTGCGTCGCCATCATCTCGGAAGAGCACTGGGCGGCGGCGCTGCCGTAGGGCTCGTCGGATCGGGGCGGTGGGATGGGGCTGCGGTCGCCGCTTCGCGCCGATCCTCGTCCGGCTCGCGGCGGATCACGCGGCTCTTCGAGGCTGGGTGGGCCGCTCGGCTCGAACCCACGGTTCAGGCCCGCGACGGCGGCGCGGGCCGCATCCTCCCGATCGGGGCGGCCGGATGTCGCCGAACGGGGAATGCCCCCCGCTTGCCGAGACCGTGGTGGCCCCGTTCACCGATCCCACCGCAGGACACCTCTGGCCGGCATGCGCCGGGTACGTTATCGGGGCGGTGGGATTTGAACCCACGACCCCCTGCTCCCAAAGCAGGTGCGCTACCGGACTGCGCCACGCCCCGTGAAGGGTGGAAGGTAGTGCGGGCGCGGGGCGGTCGGTAGGCGGAGGGGCGCGACCGCTACGCCTGCGTCGTGCCCGCCGTGCCCTCCTCGGCGAGGCGCCTCAGGTAGTCGAACGGGTAGATGCCGGTGCAGTGCCCGTCGCTCCACTGGAACTGGAGCGCGTAGCGGCCGACGTGGTGGATCGCCTCGGGATACACGTGGGGGGATACGCGGTCGGGACTGAGGGTCCGGATCCCGGTCATCTCGTCCACGCACGCGGCGCAAGGGCAACGCGTGCGCAGGAGCCACGGGGTGTACTCCGACACGGCGCCGTCCGCCCAGCGGATGCGCAGGCGGGCCGAGTCCTCGGTGGGGGCGATCTCCTCGGGGTGGTAGCGCGGGTCCAAGGGTCAGGTCCTCCCCTCCAGCTTCGTGGCGAGCATGCCGAACGCCCGGCCGCGGTGGCTCCGCTCGTTCTTCTCCTCGCGGGAGAGCTCGGCGAAGGTCTTCTCCAGCTTGGGATCGAAGAAGAGGGGGTCGTATCCGAACCCGCCGGAGCCGCGCTCCGCCTCCAGGATGACGCCCGGCACCTCGCCGCGGCACACCACAGGAGGCTGGTCCCCGTCCACGAGGGCGGCCACGCACACGAAGCGGGCGGCTCTGTCTGCGGCCGGGCGGCCCGCGAGGAGCGCCAGGAGGTGCCGGTTGTTGGCGGCGTCGAGGTCGCATCCCTGCGCCTCCACCCCGGGGGCGAAGCGCTTGGAGCGCACGCCGGGAGCGCCGGCCAGCGCCAGGACCTCCAGGCCCGAGTCGTCGGCCACCGTGGGCAGCCCGGAGCGGGCGTGGAAATGGCGTGCCTTGGAGAGGGCGTTCTCCTCGAAGGTGTCGTGGGGTTCGAGGTGCTCCTCCTCCGGATCGAAGGGCACGCCGGCCTCGTTCACGTCCAGCACCTGGAGGTCGGGCACCCCGGACAGCAGGCTCCGGATCTCCACCAGCTTGTGGTGGCTGCGCGTGGCGACGAGCAGGATCATCCTCGCCCCCCGAGCGCTCTCTTCTGCACCGCCAGCAGGCCTTCGATCCCGGAGAGCGCCAGGTCGAGGAGGCGGTCCAGATCCGCCCGCGGGAAGGGATCTCCCTCTGCGGTGCCCTGTACCTCCACGAGGCTGCCTCGCTCGGTGGCGACCACGTTCATGTCCACCTGCGCCGTGGAGTCCTCGGCGTAGTCGAGGTCCAGGCGCAACTCCCCGCCCACGATGCCGACACTCACGGCTGCTACGCGCTCCCGGACCGGGTTGCGGGTGACGAGGCCTTCGTGAAGCATCCACAACCCGGCCAGGGAGAGCGCTACGCAGGCTCCGGTGATGGATGCCGTCCGCGTGCCTCCGTCGGCCTGCAGCACGTCGCAGTCCACGGTGATGGTCCACGGCCCCATCCCGGTCATGTCGGTGACGGACCTGAGGGACCGCCCGACGAGCCGCTGGATCTCCTGGGTGCGGCCGCCCACTCCGTCCCTCTCGCGGCGGGTCCGTGTGTGTGTGGCTCGGGGGAGCATACCGTATTCCGCCGTCACCCACCCCGCCCCGCTCCGCTCCCGCCACGCGGGAACGCCCTCCACCACGGAGGCCGTGCACAGGACCCTCGTGTTCCCGGCGGAGATGAGGCAGGAGCCCTCGGCGTAGGGAGCCACGCCCACCTCGATGGCGACGTTGCGGAGCTCGTCCGTGCGCCGCCCGGACCTTGTCGGTGCCATGGTCATCATCCTCGGATCCGTTGGACCAGCGCCGTCGTGGAGTAGCCCTCCACGAAGGGGATGATCTCCAGCCTGCCGCCGGCGGCTTCCACTTCGCGGCGGCCCACGACATCGTCCGCAGCGTAGTCGCCTCCCTTGACCAGCACGTCGGGAAGGAGGACGGAGATGAGCGCCAGGGGGGTGTCCTCGTCGAAGAGCGTCACCGCATCCACGCACGCCAAGGACGCGAGGACGTACGCCCGGTCCTCCTCGCGCACCAGCGGCCGGGAGGCGTCCTTGGCGAGGCGCCGCACCGAGGCGTCGGTGTTCACGCCCACCACCAGGAAGTCACCCAGGGCCCGCGCCGCGCACAGGTAAGCGACGTGTCCGCGGTGGAGCAGGTCGAAGCACCCGTTCGTGAAGACCAGGCGATGGCCCCGCGGGCGGCCGTGCCGGCGCAGCAGGTCGTCTCGGGTGAGGATCTTCGAGTCGGGTGACACGTGCGGGCTCGGCGCGGAGGGGAGGCGGGGTGGGTCTACCAGTTCGACTGGGCGCCGTCCACGATCTTCTGGACCAGAAGCTCGATGGCCTCCGCGCGGCCGACCTCCTCGGTCTCCGAGGCCTCGAGGAACTGGCCCTGCGCGATGACGCTCCGGTCCTCCCAGAGGACCACGTTGTTCACCAGATCCACGATCTCGATGCGCACCGTGATGTTCACCTGGCGCTGCAGCACCTCGGCGGCCTGGCCCTCGGCGCCCGCCCGGTAGTTGGGAGCCACCACGTCGTAGCGCACGATGGTCCCCCGCACCACGGCGTCGGCGATGTCCTCCCCGGCGGTGCGGATCCCCAGGGCCCGGGGGAGGTTCCGGAAGAGCTGCTCGTAGACCTCCCCGGAGAGCTCGAAGCGCGTGGTCTCGTTCTCGAAGGGAGCGACGGCGATGGTCTTGATGTGGGGGGGAGGGAAGCTCCCGGCCCGGAACGAGTACAGGCACCCCGAGGACGCCAGCGCGGCCGTGAGGGAGGCCAGGATCAGGGCGCGTCTCATCGCACGGTTCTCGGCGAAACGGGGTCCCAGATGTCGGGTGGGTACGATTCCACCTGCTCCACGGTCTGCCGGGTGAGCTTCAACTCACGGAAAGCGGACAGGTTGCGGTACGTGGCTTCCGCAGGATATCGGCTCCCGTCCTCCAGCTCCAGCTCCACCCGCTCCACGGCGTGGCCGCCCTGGAGTGTCTCCACGGTGCGGACCCGCCCATCCACGATGCGGAACCGCAACTCCCGGGCATCGGCGTACCGGTAGCGAAGCTGCAGGGCGTCCCCGTCCAGGCGGTCGGCTCCCATGAGCTCGGTTCCGGAGAGGGGCCGGAATACCCCCAGGACGCCCCACATGAGGTCGGCGGGGGGGAGGATGCCTTCCGGAGCTCCTGGCGGGAGGCGCAGGTCTCCGTCCACCAGAGCGGCCCGGACCACCGTCTCCCCGTTGCCCAGGAAGAGGTCCAGGCGCGCCTTGTAGGGAGGTTCGATGCGGGCCACTCCCCTGCCCCGTACCCGCACCCCGGCCTCGTTGAGCTGCCACTCGAAGACGATGCGGACCGGCTCCGTGAGGGACGTCTTGTCCTCCAGGGCCAGCGCCACCTGCTCCGGGTCCGGCGGCGGGCTGACGTACACCACCGGCGTGGGCGCACAGGCGGCGAGCGCCAACGCTCCGGGCAGGAGGAAGGTGGTGAGGGGTCGGCGCAGGCTTTGATGCATGGGCGAAAAGCTAGGGGTTGGGCGTCCAAGCTCATACCCCCGCGGGTGGGGCGCGTTCGCACCGGGGGCTTGTACCCCCCTGCGCGAGCCGACATCGTACGTCGCCCATGCCCGAGAAGCCCGTCTACCTCGCCTCCGACGTCCACTTGGGCGCCGCGCCGCCCGAGAAGGAGGCGGCGTTCCTGGCCTGGCTGGCCCACACGGGGGACCTGGCGTCACAGGTGGTCCTCAACGGGGACCTCTTCGACTTCTGGTTCGAGTACCGCTGGGGCGTGCCCAGGGGCCATGACCGCGTGCTGTCCATTCTGAGGGAGATCGTGGCCGCAGGCGTCCCGGTGACGCTCATGGGCGGGAACCACGACTGGTGGGGGAGCCGTTTCCTCCGGGAGGAGGTGGGCGTCGAGTTCCTCCAGGACCCGGTGGTCCGCACCTACGCGGGCCTCACCACCTTCCTCGCCCACGGCGACGGCCTGGGAAGGGGCGACCTGGGATACCGGGCCCTGCGCCTGCTCCTCAGGGGGCGGGTGACCCGCTTCGCCTTCGGCCTCCTGGGCCCCGAGCTGGGGGGCCGGGTCGCGGGCGGCGTGTCCCGGACCGAGCGCCGATGGGGCGAGCCCACCCGGGACGACAAGGTCCGGGCCGAGGCGCTGGCCGCGTGGGCCAGGGGGAAGCTGGCGGCGTGTCCCGAACTGGATCTGGTGGTGCTCGGCCACACCCACATCCCCTGGCTCGAGGAGGTGGCCCCGGAGAGGTGGTACCTCAACCCTGGGGATTGGGTGGTCCACGCCACCTACGGGGTGCTCGCGGAGGGAGTGCCCCCGGCGCTGCTCACCTGGGCAGGCTGATCCCCAGGGAGAACTCCACGCGCCCGTTCCCCATGGGCTGGGCGTCCAGGGAAAGGGGGGCGGGAAAGTCTTGGAGGTGAGCGGACACGTATGCGTCCACGCCGGCGAGGAGGACGAGGAAGAGGCTCACCGCCGTCCAGTCCTCCCGCTGCTGTCGCCGTGCCTCCCTGAGGTTGCGCAGATCCTCCAGCGTTGCGTCGGCCTCCAGGAGCTCCAGGATCTCGGCTTCCTCGGTGACGCCCTTCGCCACCAGATCGGAGCGCAGGAGGTCCTCCTCGAACCGGAGTCGGCTCCCGGCGTCGGAGAAGCGGCGCCGCGTCTTCACCAGCATCCAGGCGCTGGCGCTCTCGGCCACGAAGTAGAACGCGCCCCGGTGGTACGATCCGATGGACGCGTGCCCCCAGCCGGGCAGGAGTGCCGCGCGGAGGAAGGCGCCCCCGGGTGACGTGCCTCGGGCAGGCGGTGGTGTGGCGGTATCGGCCTGGACCGCCGGCGGCGCCACCTGGGCCGCGACGGGCGCGGCCATGCTGAGCGCTCCCAGGGCGAAGGCCCCGAGGAGAGCCCGGGTTGTGTGCCTCCGGGTAAGGGCGAGGAGCGGTGAGCGTCGAGCGTGGTCCATGGCCGGCGAAGGATATCGGAAGCCCAGGGGCGCATCAACGGGCCCGGCCCTGCCGAGGAGCTCGACGGGGCCGGGCCGGAGATGGCGGGAACGTGTGGGAATCGAACCCACCCGCCCGGGTTTTAGCCGGGCTGCACGGTTTTGAAGACCGCCGGGACCACCAGGCCCCCTCCGCCCCCAGCGCAGGAAGCTCCCCCGCAGCCGGGGCGGAGTCAAGCGCGACTGGGCCCGCTCCGGCGCAGCGCGCCCCGGGACCCGTTCACGCGCTGTCCCCGACCGGGGGCGTCTCGCTAACTTCGACACTCCGTCACCCTGCGAGGATAAGGACTCATGAGCCCGTCCGACGTCGTCCTGCGGGAGCGCGGGGCTTCGCCTGTCCCCTCCACCCCTCCCCTCGTCCCCGGTCTCCTCCGCCAGGGAGAGCGCAACCCCGGCGTGCCGCTGGAGCTCGAGTGGGTGCGGGAAGTCCGGGTGAACCGAAGCGCCGTGGAGCGCCGCGCCTCAACCCTGGGCACCCGCCGCACGGTGAAGAAGGCATGGCAGGCGGCGTGGCTCCTGCGGGTGATCACCCTCATGGACCTGACCACGCTCTCGGGGGACGACACCCCCGCACGGGTCCGGCGCCTTTGCGCCAAGGCGCGCCGGCCCGTGCGGGAGGACCTCCTGGAGGCGTTGGGCGTGGCGCCGGAGACCATCCGCGTCGGTGCCGTGTGCGTGTACCACGAGATGGTGAGCGCGGCCGTCGACGCCCTCAGAGGCTCGGGGATCCGGGTGGCGGCGGTGTCGGCCGGCTTCCCCCACGGACTCAACCCGCTCCCCCAGCGGATCCAGGAGATCCGGGCCTCGGTGGACGCCGGTGCCTCCGAGATCGACATCGTGGTCACGCGAGCGCACGTCCTCACCGCCGACTGGGAAGCGCTCTACGACGAGGTCCGCTCCTTCCGGGAGGCGTGCGGAGAGGCCCACCTGAAGACGATCCTGGCGACGGGAGAACTGGGGACGCTGCGCAACGTGGCCCGGGCCAGCCTCGTATGCATGATGGCCGGCGCCGACTTCGTGAAGACCTCCACGGGCAAGGAGGCCGTGAACGCCACCCTCCCCGTGGGCCTCACCATGGTGCGCGCCGTCCGGGCCTACGCCGAGCGGACCGGCTGGGCCGTGGGCTTCAAGCCCGCCGGCGGGATCCGCACGGCCAAGGACTCCCTCCTCTGGCTCATCCTCATGAAGGAGGAGCTGGGCGAGCCCTGGACGCGCCCGGACCTCTTCCGCTTCGGCGCCTCCTCCCTCCTCGGCGACATCGAACGCCAACTCGAGCACCACGTCACCGGCCGCTATTCGGCCACCCACCGGCACCCCCTCGCATGAGCAAGGTCGCAGAGATCTTCCAGACGCTGGAGTACGGCCCCGCCCCGGAGAGCGCGGAGCGGGCGCACGAGTGGCTCCGCGCCCACGGAGGGGCGCTGGGGCACTTCATCCACGGCGCTTTCACGCCCGTGGAGGGGCGTGAACTGCTCGAGACCAGCAACCCTGCCACCGGACGGCCCCTCGCCCGCGTCCTACGGGGGTCGGCGGAGGACGTGGACCAGGCAATAGCGGCGGCCCGCTCGGCCCAGCCGGCGTGGTGGGCACTGGGGCCCCACGGACGCGCCAGGCACCTCTACGCCCTGGCCCGCCAGGTGCAGAGGCAGGGGCGCCTCCTCGCGGTGCTGGAGACGCTGGACAACGGCAAGCCGCTCCGCGAGTCCAGGGACGTGGACGTCCCCCTCGTGGCCCGGCATCTCTACCACCACGCGGGATGGGCCCAACTCATGGAGTCCGAGCTTCCGGGGTACGGTCCCCTCGGGGTGGTGGGGCAGATCATCCCCTGGGACTTTCCCCTGCTCATGCTGGCCTGGAAGGTGGCCCCGGCCCTGGCCATGGGGAACACGGTGGTGCTCAAGCCCGCCGAGTTCACGCCGCTCACCGCCCTGCTCTTCGCCGAGCTGGCTCACGAAGCGGGGCTCCCTGCGGGCGTGCTGAACGTGGTGTGCGGCGACGGGGCACTCGTCGGCGCCGCCCTGGTGGCCCACCCCGGGGTGGACAAGATCGCGTTCACCGGGTCCACGGAGGTGGGGAGGTCCATACGCGAGGCCACGGCGGGGAGCGGCAAGCGCCTCAGCCTGGAACTGGGCGGGAAGTCACCGTTCATCGTCTTCGAGGACGCGGACCTGGACTCGGTGGTGGAGGGGGTCGTGGACGCCATCTGGTTCAACCAGGGGCAGGTCTGCTGCGCCGGGAGCAGGATCCTGGCCCAGGAGGGGATCGCCGAAGCGCTCCAGCGCAAGCTGAGGGCGCGGATGGAGACGCTCCGCATGGGCGATCCGTTGGAGAAGACGGTGGACATGGGCGCCATCGTGGCGCCCGTCCAACGGGAGCGGATCCGTGCGCTCGTGGAACGCGGGCGCGCTGAGGGCGCGCAGATCTGGCAGCCTTCCTGGGCGGTCCCGGGCGAGGGGTGGTTCTACCCCCCGACGCTGTGCACCGGGTGCGCGCCCGCCGGGAACCTGGCCCAGGTGGAGATCTTCGGCCCCGTGGTGGCCATGATGACGTTCCGCACCCCCGCCGAGGCGGTGGAGCTGGCCAACAACACCCGGTACGGCCTCGCCGCGTCCGTCTGGTCGGAGAACATCAACCTGGCGCTGGACGTGACGCCGAAGGTCAAGGCGGGGACGGTCTGGATCAACTGCAGCAACGTCTTCGACGCGGCGTCGGGGTTCGGCGGGTACCGGGAGAGCGGGTTCGGGCGCGAGGGAGGGCTGGAGGGGCTCTGGGAGTACGTCCGCAGGGAGGACGTGGACACGGGCGGACGGGGCGCATTCGCCCGCGCACCCCGCAGGCGCTCCCGGAAGGCGGGGCGCGCCCTCCGGAAAGGTGTCGGAAGGCGTGGGCCGGCGCTTCCGCCCGTGGACCGGACGGCGAAGCTCTACGTGGGAGGCAGGCAGGTGAGGCCGGACGGGGACACTTCCCTTCCTGTCCTGGGGCTGGATGGCGCCGTGGTGGGGGAGGTGGGGCGCGGGAGCCGGAAGGACGTCCGCAACGCGGTGGAGGCGGCCCGGAAGGCCCAGGCGGGTTGGGGAGCGCGGTCGGCCCACAACCGGGCCCAGGTCCTGTACTACCTGGCCGAGAACCTCGCGGCCCGGGGGGAGGAGTTCATCACCCGGCTGGCCGTCTTCTCCGGAGACGCCGAGGACGCCGCCGCGGAGCTGGACGCTACCGTGTCCAGGCTCTTCTCCTACGCGGCCTGGGCCGACAAGTGGGACGGGAGGATCCACGCTACGCCCTACCGGAGCGTGACGCTGGCCATGAACGAGCCCCTCGGCGTGGTGGGCGGCGTGTGTCCCGACGAGAGGCCCCTCCTGGGGCTGGTGTCGCTCCTCGCTCCCCTGGCCGCCACCGGGAACGCGGCGGTCCTGATCCCCTCACGCACCGCGCCGCTCCTGGCCACCGATCTCTACCAGGTCCTGGACACCTCGGACGTGCCCGGGGGCGTGGTGAACCTCGTCACGGGCCTCGAGGACGAGCTGGTCCCTACCCTGGCTGCTCACGACGACGTGGACGGGATCTGGTATTTCGGGTCCGCCGAGGGCTCCGCCACCGTGGAAGGGGCATCTATAGGTAACCTGAAGCGAACCTGGGTAAGTTACGGTAAGCCAATGGATTGGATGAGTGAGTCCCGGTCCGGAGGACATGAATTCCTGCGGGAGGCCACGCAGGTCAAGAACATCTGGATCCCCTACGGCGAGTAGCGCCGGGCCGGACGTCAGCGGACGCGCACGTACGCGGCGCTGGGGTCGCTCGGGATGACCAGGTAGACCCGGTCGCCGGGGTTCGCGGACACCGCGTGGGTGGTATAGGAGCGCCCCGCGAGGACCTCCATGCGGAAGCTGAGCTGGTCCGCTTGCCGCCACTCCAGGCTTACGCGCCGTATCGAGTTCCCCTGCACCGACCCCAGGGACTGGTTCCCCATACGGGAGATGGCGTAGAGCCGGAGGTCGTTGAACCCCTGGTTCTCCACCTGGACTTGGAGCTGGGTCTCCCGGGTCCCGGGGGCCGCGAAGGGGTTCCGGCCCGTGCCGCTGCATGCCGTCACGCCCAGCGCGGCGGCCAGGAGAAGGGCTTTCCGGAGGGGTCTGAGCCCTGGTGTGGTGGCGGGTCTCGGGAGGGTCATGGCCGGCGCTCTTCCATGGGTGATACCTGAAGGTTGGCGTCCGGAGGCTCCGGGGGGTAGCCCCCGCCCGCAACGTCGGGACCCGGGTGAGCGGAAGGGGCGGTGCCCGGGAGGGCACCGCCCCTTCGCCGCGGGTGGAATCGAGACCCCCGCTACTCGGTGATCAGGCGCTCCAGGTCGATGGGGTCCAGCCCTAGCTGACGCAGGAGCTCGTTGAGCCGGGCCAGGTCCTGGGCGATGACGAGGTTCATCTGCTCCAGTTCGGCACCCAGTTGTCCCGAGAGCGTCTCGAACACGGCGAGGGACTGGTCCGTCGGGCGGTTCTCCGAACCCTCCACCTGGTTCAGGAGGGCCGCGAGCTTGTTGTTGAGCATGATGGGGTAGTTGAGGGGGTCCTGGTTGGACCGGTTCCTCACCTGGTAGATCTGCGACTCGACCCCGCTCAGGCGGTCCTTCACGACGTTCCCGAGGGACTGGAGCTCCGCGTTGTCGCTCTTCCCCAGACGGTCGTCCACGGCGGCCTTCACCGCGCGCATCCTCACCACGGCGCCGTTGGCCTCGCTCACCCGGTCACGGATGCGTGTGGCCAGGTCGTAGCGGGTCTGGAGGTCGGCCAGGGTGACGCCGCTGGCGGCAGCCCTGGGGTTCATCCTGATCTCGAAGTCCCGGCTCTGAGACGAGCCGTCCACGGTGAGGCGGACCTGGTAGCGGCCTGGCAGGACGGCGGGGCCCGTGGGGCTGGCAGCCCAGAAGATCCGCCCCTCGAAGTCGGTCCACCCTGCGGTGCGCATGTTCCAGCGGAACACGTTCGAGCCCTTCATCTTCGAGGCGGTCTGGGAGCTGGCGCTGTCCGCCGAAGCGTACGTCGCCAGCACCTTCCCCGCGCCGTCGAGGAACTCGAGGGTCACCTTCTCGGCGTTGTCCTTCAGCCAGTAGTGGATCTCCGTGTTGTTGTCGAAGCCCCGCACCGGGTCCTTGGGGTCGAAGAGCCAGAACGGAGCCGCCGCCACCTCGGGGGTGAGCTGGCGGAGGACCGAGATGTCGCGCATGACCCAGAAGCCGCGGCCGTGGGTGGCGATGACGAGGTCGTGGTCCTCCACCACCAGGTCGGCGACCTGGGTGACCGGGAGGTTCAGGGCCAGCGATTGCCAGTGGGCGCCGTCGTCCCAGGACACGTACACCGTGCGCTCCGAGGTTGCGTAGAGGAGCCCGGGGCGCGTGGAGTCCTCGCGCACCGCGCGCACGAAGTCGTCGGCGGGGATCCCGTTCACGATCTTCGTCCACGTCTTGCCGTAGTCGGCGGTCTTCCATACGTACGGCGACCGGTCGTTCTCCACCAGGTACCGGATCCCGGCGACGTACGCCTTGCCCGGCGTGTGCGGGGAGGACTCGATGGTGTTGATGCGCACGAAGTCGGGGGCATCCGGGGGCGTCACGTTGGCCCAGGTGGGCTCGGCCGCTCCCCCGTCGCGGGTCACGTGCACGTACCCGTCGTCGGAGCCGGCCCAGATCACGCCGGCCTCGGTCTTGGACGGCTCGATGGCGAAGACCGTGGCGTACGTCTCCACGCCCGTCTGGTCCTTGGTGATGGGTCCACCGGACGCACCCATGGTGGACGGGTCCGCCCGGGTGATGTCCGGGGAGATCTGCTCCCAGCTCTGCCCCTCGTTGCGCGTGCGCCAGACCTTCTGGGTCCCGGTGTAGAGGATGCCGGGGTCCTTGCGGTCGAACACGATGGGGTAGGTCCACTGCACCCGCTCGCGCAGATCCTTGGCCGACCATCCCATGGGGTTGTCCGGCCACACGTTGATGGAGCGCTGCTCCCCGGTGGCGTGGTCGTACCGCGACAGCGAGCCCCCGTAGCAGCCGGCGTAGAAGACGTTCACGTTCTTCGGGTCGGGGGCGATGTAGCCGCTCTCGCACCCGCCCACATCGTAGAAGTAGTTGCTCGCAGCGGAGAGGTGGTCCCAGCCGCTGGACGGGATGCACGCGGTGGAGTTGTCCTGCTGGGCGCCGCAGATGTGATAGGGCTCGTGCGCCGTCGTGATGACCCGATAGAACTGGGACGTGGGGTAGTCCTGGTCCGTCCAGGTCTGGCCTCCGTTCACGGAAACGTTGGCGCCGCCGTCGTTGGCGTTGATCATGCGCTGGGGGTCGTTGGAGGCGATCCACAGGTCGTGGTTGTCGCCGTGCGGCACCCGGAAGGAGGTGGGAAAGGTCTTGCCTCCGTCGGTGGACTTGTAGAAGCCGGTGTTCAGCGCGTACACGACGCTGTCGGCCTGGGGGTCGGCGTAGATGCGGGTGTAGTAGAAGGCCCGCTGGCGGAGCTTTCGCTCGTCGTTCATCAGCTCCCAGCTCCTACCGCCGTCGTCGGACCGGTACACGCCGCCCTCGGGCTCGTGCTCCACGAGAGCCCAGAGCCGGTTGGAGTTCGCGCCGGACACGGTGATGCCGATCTTGCCGATGGGCTTGGCCGGATCCAGACCGAGCGCGGAGGTGATCTCCTGCCACGTCTCGCCGCCGTCGGTGGACTTCCACAGGCCCGAGTCGTCACCGCCCGATGACATTCCCCAGCTCTTGCGCCATGCCTCCCACACCGCCGCGTACAGGACGTCCGGGTCACCTGGGTCCAGCGCCAGGTCGGCGATCCCCGCCTTGTCGCTCTTGAAGAGCGTCTTGCGCCAGGTCTTGCCTCCGTCTGTGGTCTTGAAGACGCCCCGCTCCGGGTTCGGCGCGGAGTGGACGCCGAAGGCTCCCACCCAGGCCACGTCGCAGTTCTCCGGGTGGATCCGGATGCGCGAGACGTTCTGGGTTTCCGCGAGCCCCAGGTGGGTCCAGGTCGCGCCGGCATCGGTGGAACGGTACACCCCGTCTCCCTGCAGGATGTTGCCGCGGAGCTGGGTCTCCCCGGTCCCGATGTACACCACGTCGGGGTCGGCTGCGCACACCGCCACGGCGCCCACCGACGAGCTGTTGATCTTTCCGTCGGTGACGGGACGCCAGTTCTGGCCCCCGTCGGTGGTCTTCCAGAGCCCCCCGCCCGTCGCCCCGAAATAGTACTCGTTGGGGCGGGCGTCGCTTCCTGCGACACCGATGGAGCGCCCGCCGCGGGCGATGCTGGTATTGGTCCACTGGAGGGAGCCGAGGAGCGCAGGGTCGTACTGCTGCGCGGCGGCGCATGCGGGGATCCCCTGGCCGGCCAGCGCCAGCGTCAGCGCGGCGGTGACCAGGTTCCTGAGGGTCGTGCTCATGGGTTTGCCTGGATGAGAATGGAGGTGACCTGCCGCTCCGCCTGCGGAGCGGAAAATTAGAGCGTAGGATGGGGCCCCAGAGGGCGCAAGCCACCTGGAGGCGGACACACCGGGAGGCAGCGCCGGCGGGTGGCCGGCGCCGCGCCCGCAGGGATCGCGCTGGGATCTCGCGTGGGTGCCCGAGATCAACTCCGCACCCGGGCGACGCACTCGATCTCCACGTCCACGTTCTTGGGGAGCGTGCGCACCGCCACGGCGGCGCGGGCGGGCCGAACGCCGGTGAAGTGGCGCCCGTACACCTCGTTCATGGCCGCGAAGTACCCCATGTCGGAGAGGAAGACGGTGGTCTTCACCACGGTGGCGAGGGAGCCGCCTGCCGCTTCCAGAACAGCCTTGACGTTCGCCAGTACCTGCTCGGTCTGGGCCGCGACGTCACCGGCCACCAGCTCCATGGTGGCGGGGTCGAGGGGGATCTGGCCGGAGCAGAAGATCCAGCCATCGCTCACCACGGCCTGGGAATAGGGGCCGATGGCGGCGGGGGCGTGGGGGGTCTCGACGGCGTGGAGTTCACTCATGGTGTTTCCTGGCCCTCGCGGGCTCTTCTGGTTGTGTGGTTATGGAAGGAGGGTGGACAAGACCGTGTCATAGAGGGCGGAGCTCCTGGTGGGCCTGGACGTGCTCGAGGATCTCGGCGGAGGTGACGGGGGCGACGCCGGCCTTGCCGACGCCCACCGCTGCCGCGTGGCTGGCCAGGAGCGCAGCCTCCACCACGGATGCGCCGGCGCCCAGCCCCAGCCCCATCAGGGCGGTCACGATGTCGCCTGCGCCAGACACATCGTACACGGAGCGGGCCACGGTGGGGATGCGCACGTGGCCCTCCTCCGCACCCTGGAGGGCCATCCCCCGCTCTCCCAGCGTCAGGAGGAGGTGGCGGCATGCCAGGCGGCTGCGCGTGGCCTCCATCCATGCGGGGTCGTCAGGGTGGAGCCGGTCCCCCATGGCGTCGGACAGCTCCTTGGCGTTGGGCTTGAAGACGGTGGCGCCGGGGTACGCGAAGAAGTTCCTGCGCTTGGGATCCACCACGGCAGGGATCCCGCTCGTCTCCGCCGCCTCCAGCAAGGCGCGGATCACGGCGGGGACCAGGACGCCCTTGTTGTAGTCCTCGGCGACCACCACGTCGCACTCCGCAGCCGAGTCGCGCACGACCCCGGCCAGTACGACGGCCAGCTCCGGCGAGGCGTCGGCCTCCGTTTCCCGGTCGACGCGAACCACCTGCTGCCGGCGGGCGACGATCCGGGTCTTCACCGTTGTGGGGCGCTCGTCGGTCAGGACCAGGCCGTCGGTAGCGATCCCCAGGGCCGCCATTCCGGTCCGGAGGGTCTCCCCTGGCGCGTCCCTCCCAACGCATCCCACCACCCGGCAGAAGGCGCCCAGAGCGGCCACGTTGGCGGCTACGTTGGCGGCCCCGCCGACGGTCGCCGACTCCTCCTCCACGAGCACCACGGGAACCGGGGCCTCGGGGGAGATCCGGTCCACGGCTCCCACGATGTAGCGGTCCAGCATGAGGTCACCGACGACCAGGACCCGCGCCTCCCGGATGCCGTCCAGGATCCGTCCGGCCCGCTCCGGCGTCAGCCGGTCCATGGAGTCCTTCCCCGCGCCTCCAGCGCGAGAAGGGTGTGGATGGCGCCGTCCTTGGCGAGAAGGGCGTCCTGCAGGTTCACGGACACGCACACGTGGTTGGGGACGATGCGCACACGGTCGCCGATGGCCGGGACCCAGGACGACCGGGACACGTCGAGGACGCCGTGCTCCTCGGACAGGCCGGCCAGGGTGACCTCCGGGTGGTCCAGGAGGAAGCCGAAGTTCGCCGCACCCCGGGCCTCCTTGGTCATGGACTTGGAGCCGGCGTCCACCACGGCCCGGCCGGGCACCGAAGTGCTCACCACGGTGGCGAGGACCGTGTAGGCCACGTCGTCCAGGCTGGCCACGCCGATCTCCAGGGCCTCCTTGTCGAAGAAGACGCCCGATCCCGCTCGGATCTCGGTCAACCCGGGCACCATGTGGCTGTTCCACACCGTCGGCGTGGACCCGCCGGACACGATCTCCGGGGGGAGGCCGGCTTCCTTGAGCGCATTCAGGATCTTGGCCAGCCGGTCGGCGAGGCCGGCCATGGGCTGGGCCTGCTCGGACGAGGGCACGCGGATGTGCCCGGGATAGAAGAGCACGCCCCGATACGCCACGCCGGGGAGGCGGTCCGCCTCCCGGGCCAGGGAGACGGCGGCTTCGGGGGTCTGCACGCCGACCCTCCCGAGCCCCATGTCCACCTCGACGAGGACGCCCACGGTCCTTCCCGCGGCCGCCGCCCGCTCCGAGAGGGCCGTGAGGACGGGCAGTGCATCCAGGGCGACCTTCATGTCGATGCGGGCCGGCAGGCCCACCAGGCGGTCCAGCTTGGGCCGCCCCACCGGCGGGTAGGCCAGGAGGAGATCGTCGGTGAGCGTCGCCATGGCCTCCGCCTCCCGGAGCGTGGCCACGCTGAGCCCGCAGGCACCGGCGTCGAGCTGCATCCGCGCGATGGCGATGGACTTGTGGGTCTTCACGTGGGGCCTCCACGTAAACCCGTGCTCGGCGGCATAGCCGGCGATGCGCCGGGCGTTGGCGCGGACCCGGTCCAGGTCCAGATACCCGATGGGAGTCTCGATGTCGTCGAATTCAACGGTTCGCATCATGGCAGAACGCTCTCCAGGGCGTCGAAAAATTCGCGGTCGGTGTTACTCACGGGGCCGAAGCGCATCCAGCGCAGGACGCCGTCCCGGTCCACCAGAAAACTGGCGGGAAGACCCATCACCCTGTAGAGGTCCATCCCTCGCATCTGGGGGTCCAACAGGATCGTATAGCGGACGCCGAGTTCCCGGACGAAGGCGGCCACGTCGTTCCGGGCGTCGGGCGCGTCCATGGACACACCCACGACCTCGAGGCCCTGGGGCGACTTCCGGGCGTGGAGGGAATCCAGGAAGGGCGTCTCGTGGCGGCAGGGGGCGCACCAGGTGGCCCAGAAGTTGATGAGGACCACCTTCCCGCGCAGGTCGGCCAAGGCGAGGGAATCCCCAGCCATCGTACGGGCGCCGTAGGGGGGCGCTGGGAGGCCCACCACGGGTCCCGGCTCCCCGCTGGGACTGCACGCGCCGGCCAGGAGCGCAGCGGTCAGCGCGGCCTGGATCCCGGGACGGAGCGCCGTCGCCTTCCGGGGCCGGCCGACGGAGACACCGTCCTCCGCCGGGGACAGGTGGGGTGTTCCACTCCCCCTCTCCCCCCTCGGAAGCACCCTGCATTCTGCGGCGAGGCGGGATCTGGCGTCCCCGGGCAGCCTGCGGCCGGACAGGGCCGGGGCCGGCAAGGCTGAAAGGGTAGATCGCATGTCGGCGTAAGGGTTCCTGGATGCATCGTCCGCCACCGGCAAGCTTCTTGCTTGCCACAGCGTCCAAATGCCCCGGGGAATCTCGGGGCGCCGCATGAATGGGGCAACGCGCCGGGAACGGCCGAGACACCTGCGGGGTTTCTCCCGTGGTGCTCTGTCGTTAACGCGTGGAGCCCGGTGGGACTCTTCGATATGGGCGCGGCCGGTGGAACCAGAGGGCCCGGGATCCGAGGCCCTGTCTCAAGCTGAGGCGACAATCACCATGCAGAACTCACGCGAGGCGCTTGCGGGTCGGTGGAAGGGCGCGATCCTCCTGGCGGCGGCGGCGCTCCTGCTCGCCCCGCTTCCCGGCGGCGCGCAGTACTTCGGGCGGAACAAGGTCCAGTATGACAATTTCGAATTCTCCGTCCTGAAGACACCCCACTTCGACTACCACTACTATCCGGTGGAAGCGAAGGCGGTGGAGGACGTGGTGCGGATGGGCGAGCGGTGGTATGAGCGTCACGCTCGGATGTTTCAGCACGAGTTCGAGGCCGCCAAGCCCATCATCCTGTACGCGGACCACCCGGACTTCGAGCAGACCAACACGCTCAGCGGATTCATCGGGGAGGGCACCGGGGGCGTGACCGAGTCGCTCAAGAACCGGGTCATCATGCCTCTCGGGACGTCGTACCGGGACACCGACCACGTCCTGGGGCACGAGTTGGTGCATGCCTTCCAGTACAACATCGCCCAGTCGCGCCAAGGGGGTGGCCTCCAGGGCCTGTACACGCTTCCGCTCTGGCTCATCGAGGGCATGGCGGAATACCTGTCCATAGGGCGGGACGACCCCCTCACCGCCATGTGGATCCGCGACGCGATCCGCCGTGACGAGTTCCCCACCATCAAGGAGATGACCGAAGGGACCAAGTTCTTCCCCTACCGGTTCGGCCAGTCGCTCATGGCCTACCTCGGGGGGACCTACGGCGACGATGCGATCATCCAGATCTTCCGCCGCTCCTTGCGCGTGGGCTTCGAGCCGGCCTTCGCGCAGGTCACGGGAATGCCCACGGACACCCTGTCCGTGAAGTGGAAGGAGCAGGTGGCGAAGGAGTACCTGCCGCTCATGGAGGGCCGGCAGGCGCCCGATGAATCCGGTCAGCTCCTGCTCGCTCCCGCCACCGGGTCCGGCGAGCAGAACGTGGCTCCTTCCCTGAGCCCGGACGGGCGCTACCTGGCGTTCCTCTCCGAGAAGGACCTGTTCTCGGTGGACCTCTTCCTGGCCGATGCGGCCACGGGGAAGATCCTCCGGAAGCTCTACAGCGCCAACTCGGACCCGAAGGCCGAGGCGCTTCGCTACGTCGATTCGTCCGGGACCTGGTCTCCCGATGGTCGGTTCTTCGCTTTCGTCGTCACCTCGGGTGGCGACAACGAGATGATCGTCATCGACGTGGAGACCGGGGGACAGGACCAGGTCATCGACTTCCCGGGCCTCGGCGCCGTGAACAACCCGGCCTGGTCCCCGGACGGCAGGAAGATCGTCTTCTCGGGCACGGTGGGCGGGATGACCGACCTCTGGCTCCACGACGTGGAGTCGGGGCGCCTCACCCAGGTCACCGACGATCGCTTCGCCGACCTCCAGCCCACGTGGTCCCCCGACGGGCGCACCATCGCGTTCACGTCGGATCGCGGGCCGGAGACCGACTTCGCCAAGCTCACCTACAGCCAGTTCCAGTTGTCGCTGCTGGACGTGGCATCGTCCCAGGTCCAGGTGCTCCCAGTCTTCGGCAACGTGAAGCACATCAATCCGCAGTATGCGCCCGACGGCCGGAGCCTGTACTTCATCTCCGACCAGGACGGCTTCAGCGACGTGTATCGGCTGGACCTCCAGACAGGCGAAGCCTCACGCGTGACGCAGGTGGCCACAGGGGTCAGCGGTATCACGTACATTTCACCTGCCCTCTCCGTGGCGGCGCAGACCGGGCGCATAGCGTTCTCCGTGTTCGACGAGTTCGAGTTCCACATCATCGGAATCGAGCCCACCCCCGGGACCGCGGTGGCACGCGCCGAGCGAGCCGAGGACCAGCTCGGCAGGAAGCTCCCTCCGGTGAGCCCGGAGCGCTTCAGCCGGGTGGAGACGTACCTGGCCGACGCCGAGACGGGACTGCTCCCCGAGGGCTCCGTCACGGCGAGCGACGGGGAGCCCTACCGCCGGACCCTGAGCCTGGACTACCTGGGCCAGCCCACCATCGGGGTGGGCACCGACAACTACGGGAGCTACGTGGGCGGAGGCACTTCGGCGTACTTCAGCGACATGCTGGGGGACCGTATCCTGGGCGTGGCGCTGCAGGCGCAGGGGACGTTCAAGGACATCGGGGGCCAGGCCTTCTACCAGAACCTCGAGAACCGGTGGAACTGGGGCGTGGGCCTGGGGCGCATTCCCTACCTTATGGGCTACTACCAGTACGGCGCCGACGATGTGGGTGACTACCTGGGCATGTACCGCTACCGCATCTTCATATCCTCCGCCGCCGGCCAGGTCGCATACCCGTTCAACTCGGTCCAGCGCGTGGAGTTCTCGGCCGGGGCGACGCGCTACAGCTACGACATCGAGCTGGACAAGTACTACGTGGACAGCTTCGGACGGATCGTGGACTTCTCGCGCGAGAGCCTGAACGACTCGCTCCCGGATCCCCTGAACCTGGTGGAGACCTCCGTCGCGCTGGTGGGGGACAACTCCTTCTTCGGCTTTGTGGGCCCCATCCGCGGGGGACGGTACCGCCTCGAGGTCCAGCAGACCTGGGGGAGCGCCGACTACACCACCCTCGTCGCCGACTGGCGGCGCTACTTCAGCCCGACGAAGCTCCTCACCGTCGGCATGCGGGGGCTCCACTACGGGCGCTACGGGATGACCGAGGAGGAAAGCGCCTCGGGCGGCTTCGGGATGCTCCAGCCCCTGTTCCTCGGGTACGAGACCCTGATTCGGGGGTACGCATACGAGAGCTTCTCGGCGGACGAATGCCAGACGTCGGACCAGGACGCCTTCTCCAGCTGTCCGGCCTTCGACCGCCTCTTCGGGCAGCGCATCGGCGTGGCCAGCCTCGAGCTCCGGGTGCCCTTCATCGGCGTGGCGCAGTACGGGGTCCTCGACTTCCCCTTCCTCCCCACCGAGCTCGTGGCCTTCGCCGACGCGGGCGCGGCGTGGGAGGCGGACAGCCCCGCGACCTGGGAGTTCAAGCGGCACTCGGGCGCCCGCATCCCCGTGTTTTCCACGGGCCTCTCGGCCCGGTTCAACATCCTGGGTGTGATGATCCTGGAAGCCTACTATGCGTACCCCTTCCAGCGCCCGGCGAAGGGGTGGCACTGGGGATTCTCGCTGGCGCCGGCATGGTGAGGGGGAGCCCGCCGATCAGCGGGCGGTGATCCGAATCGGTGAAGAGGGCCCCGGGCATCCCCCCCGGGGCCCTCTTCGATCCTGCTCCCCCACCCTCTATCGGGTGGGGACGCTCAAGCCGACCTGCAGACGCCCCCCCTGGAACCAGCCCGCACTCACCCGTGCCGGTGGTAGGGGAACCGACTCGCAACGCTCCGCCTGGGCGAAGAGCGCTCCGTACAGGGCGCCGAGGACGACTCCGCCCACCGTGAACTCAGCCACCGCGCCCGGCTCTCGCCACGACGAGCACGACGCGCCGCCCCCCGCCTGACGACAGAAGGTCTCCCGGGCGGGCGATGGGTCTCCTTGGTGATCGTCGGCCGAACCGATGAGAAACCCCAGCACTCCACCGATGGCGCCGGTCAGGAGGACTCGGTCCCTCTTGGGCCCTCGCCCCCTCGCTACATCGAGGCGCTGAAGGGAGCTCAGAACGAACGTGTGCAGTTGGCCCGTTCCATCGGCCAGGACGCTGATGGAGTCCGCGGTACGCCAACGAACCACACCCGTGAGCGTCGTGTCCGCCCCGAGGCGTACGCGATCACCTGGCCCGGGCTCGACACCCCGCACCTCAGTGTGGCGTGTAGGAAGCGCAGCAGCAGCATCCCAGCGTTTCGTGACGACGAGGATGGCCCCTGCGGTCATGTTCGTGCCGAAGCGCGTGGTGGCGTCGCTCGCGCTCAGGCGGCGTACCTCCCGGACATCACCGACCATGAGGGTGAGTGGATCGAGGCCCGGCATCTGGGGGACTCCGTCGATGACCACCACGATCGGGTTCGTATCCTGCTCGCCAGCGATGAGCGAGGGTCGCGTCTGTAGCCAGCTGCGACGGGCTCGTAGGATGACGCCAAGAAGATCGTCGCCCTGATACTGCTCCAATTCCGCCCCGGTGATCACGTCTCCACCACCAGCGCGTGAATCGCCTCCGGACGAAACCGTGGCACAGGACGTCGCGATCACCAACAACATGAACGCGGTCACCGACGTGCGCACATGTCGCACGAAACCTCCCGGTCGAGGTTCTATCTTCTCAGTTGCCGGGGCCGGCCCAGGGCGTCAGTCCCGACCGCCCCTGGGCCCGGCGCCGGCGTCAGCTTCCGCCGCCCCCGCCGCGGGGCTTGGCCGTGCGGCCCGACGAAGATCCGCTGCTCGTACCCGACGAGCCGGACGAAGCGCTCCCGGAGGAGGACGGGGAGGGCGACCGGGAAGCACCCCCGGAGGTGCGGCTGGGGGTCGCGCTGGACCCCGAGCTCCCGCGAGAGTAGCCTCGGCCGGGGATGACGCGGCCGTGCTCCCGGGGGGTCCGGTCCACGTCCACGATGACGGGCGTGTAACCGTAGTATCCGCCGCCGTAGCCCCAGCCGAGACCGTACGAGTAGGGATCGTAGCCGTACCCGTAGTAGCCGGCCCCGTATCCGTAGCCGTACCGGAGGCTCCAGGGGGCGAAGAAGGGATCGTAGAAGCCGGGGCGCATGCCCAGGTACCCGCCGTACGACCAGCGGCGCTGCAAGCTCCCCTCGTCCAGGGCGGTGCGGGCCACCTGTTCGCCCCCTCCCCGGAGCGTGAAGCGCTCGGGATAGGAGACGGCCACGGCCACGTCGATGACCTCCTCGGAGACGCCGGCGTCGGCCATGCGCACCAGCTCGGCGGCGGACAACTCCAGCGGGTTCCCCTGCTCCGCGAGGAAGGCCTTGACCGCCTCGGCGGGGACCTGGCCCGAGGCCTCGATGACGTCATCCACGTCGAGGAGCGCACCGGCCAGAAGCCGCGCGCGCAGGGAGGACCAGGCCCGCTCGGCGAGCAGGTCGCCGAAGCCGGCGGCCTGGATCAGCGCTCCCTCGGCCGGCCGGAAGCGCTGAGCCCACGCCGTGCCCTGGCCGCCCATGCCCGCTGCGCGGACGTCGAGCCACTCACCGGGGCCGGTGAAGGCCAGGATGCCGCCGCCTTCCTGGGTCATGTCGGACCCGCAGGAGTAGGATGAGCGGAGGAAGACGCGGCGGCCGTCGGCGGAGAAGGCTCCTTCCTCCCAGCCCTTGCAGCTCTCGTGGGCGGCCTCGTGCCGTGTGCCGTCGGTCCGCACCACCTCCGTGCTCACGACCTCGGTGCCCTTCACCCGCACGATCTCCACGGCCCCGGCGTCACCGGGACGGACGCAGACGAGATCCACGTCGGCGGACTCGTTGGCAGGCTCCCAGCATCCGATCCAGGGGAGCCAGCGGGCGTCCACTTCCTGGGCCCCTGCCGGCCCCGCGCCCACGAGCGTCAGCGCCAGCCCCAGGGCCAGGGCGCCGCGGCTCAGGTCTCTCGTCGTCGTCATGGTGCTCTTTCCTTTCCGGTCAGAACCGGACCGAGAAGCCCACGGTGGCCTGCAGCCCCGAGAGGTCCACAGGGTCGTAGAGCCCGAAGTCTCCACCCATGTCGGCGCTGGCCCAGGCGTACCGGGCCTCGCCGGTGAGGAAGAACTGCGGCCCCAGCGACCAGTCGGCCCCCCCGTACAGGTGCAAGGTAGGGGCCCGGCCGCGGGAGATGAAGGTGTCGGGAAAGACTTCCAGCGTCTCGAAGTCCACGAAGTCGCCACTCTGCTCGAACCGGTACCAAACCCATCCCGCCGCGGCGCCCACGTAGGGGGCCCACCGGGCCGGGACCCACGCGAAGCGCCCCACCTGGCGCCCCCGGTCCTTGAAGTAGGCCTTCACCCCGAAGGTGAGGGGGACGCGCTGGAACTCGGTTTCCTGCTCGATGGGGAGTTCGTCGCCGTCCCACCAATCGTTGTACTCGGAGGGTGCGCGGGTGTTGGCGACCGAGACGTCCACCGCCAGGTCCAGCCGGGGCCGGATCCGCACGGCGAGCTGGCCCCCGAAGGACGGGGAGTCGAAGTCGCGCCGGCCCACGGTGAACCACTCCCGGGTGTCGTTGAAGACCTCGCCGGAGGCCCGTGCGACGGCGTAGCCGCCGCGGAGCCCAAGGCTCACCGCGGGGGTGCGGAAGAGGAAGTCCGGGGGGGATTGGGCCCGGGCGTCGGCCGCTCCGGGGCCCAGGGCCGCCAGGGCTGCCACCGTCCCTGCGAGGGTGCTCCGCCGAAGCATCATCCTAGACCTCCCGAGCCAGGCTGTCGTGTGCCGGTCACGCGGCACCTCCTGGGAACGATGAGCGCAAGGCCCGTGCCACCCGCCGAACGCCCAAAACCCTTCTCCCGCAAGGAATCCCCGGAAGGGGGGCGTCCCTTCCAAGGGACAGACGGATCCCCGCGTCCGCCCAAAAGGACACCGCGGCGTACGGACTCCGCCTAAAAGATGGAGACGTTGATGTACTTGGACGGGTTGGCCCGCACGTCGTCCAGGAGGGTGGCGAGGCTCTCCGCCGCCCGGTTCACGTTGTCGTAGAGCGCCTCGTCCCGGGAGAGCTTGCCGAGGGTGCCTTCGCCCCGGTCCATTCGCTCCAGGAGGCCACGGAGCGAGACCGCGGCCCGGTCCAGGTTCTCCCCCGTCCGGGCCAGCACGGCCATGGCGGAGTCGGCCCGGGCGATGGCCCGGCGAGCGTCCGGGCTCGCGTCCTCCAGCTCCTCGGCGGAGCGCGCCAGGCTGCTGGTGAGGGTCTTGAGCATGCTCCGCTGTTCCGCCACCACCGCCGACATCTCGGTGAGCAACGTCTCCAGCTCGCCTACGCTCCCCTGGGCCGAGACCACGGTCGAGTCGTCCAGGAGCTTCTCCAACCCCGAGAGGACGGAGGTGGCCTTGGCGGAGAGCTCGTCCACGGACCCCACGAGCCCTCCTCCACCGTCGCTGCCGGGAATGGTGTCGAAGGGCTGGTGGAAGCCGTCCACGTCGGTGGGCATGATCTCCATGGTCCGTCCGCCGAAGAGCCCCGAGGCCCCGAGCTTGGCGCGCGAGCCCAGGGGAATCTGCCACTCCCCTTCCAGCTCCATGCGCACGGCCACCCTGCCGTCCTCCAACATCTCGAAGTTGTTGATGCGGCCGATGATGACGCCGCGCATCTGCACAGGGTCGCCCCGGCGCACGCCGCCCGCGTCGGCCACCGTGGTGACCAGCATGTAGCGGCCCCGCATGGTGGCAGGGTCGGTGAGGAGGAAGAGGATGAAGACGAACGCGAGGAGCCCGAAGAGGACGAAGATCCCGATGCTGACGTCCTTGCCGCCGGTGCTCTTCGGGGCCGTCCTGGCGAGTTCTTCGTCGGTGAGCCGGGGGCGGCGCGCGCCCGACGGAGGGGTCTCAGTCATTGAATTCCGTTGCCACGTCGAGGGCGGCCTCTGCGGCCGCCCGGTCCACGAAAGCCCTGACCACCCGGTCCGGGAAGGTCCGGAACTCGGCGGGGGTTCCGCAGAAGCGGAGGCGCCCGCCGTCGAGCATCGCCACACGGTCACACATGTCCAGCCCTCCCTCGACGTCGTGCGTCACGAGGATGGAGGTCACTTCCAGTTCCTGCGACAGCCTCGTGATGAGCCGCTCGACGGCCGCCGCGTTGATGGGGTCCAACCCGGTCGTGGGCTCGTCCCAGAGGAGGATCTTCGGCCTCCCCACGATCGCCCGCGCGATCCCCACGCGCTTCTTCATCCCGCCGGAGAGCTCGGACGGGATCTTCCCCATGACCTCGGAGGGGTCGAGGTTCACGAGCTCCAGGACCCGCCCTACGCGGCGGGCCACCTCGGGTCGCTTCAGCCGCGCAAGCTCGTCCTCGGGGATCCCCATGCCCACGTTGTCGAACACGTTGAGCGAGTCGAAGAGCGCCGCGTTCTGGAAGACGAACCCGACGCTGTGGCGCGCGGCCTGGAGCGCCCCCTTCCCGCCGAAGAAGACCGACGCCCCGTCGATCTCCACGTCCCCCCGGTCCGGCGTGATCAGGCCGATGGTCGTCTTGAGGAGCACGCTCTTGCCGGTGCCGGAGGGGCCGAAGACGGCGAACATCTCCCCGGTCTCGACCTGCAGGTCCACCCCGGCGAGCACCGGGAGGTCGAAGGCCTTGTGGATGTTCCGGTAGTGGATCATGGCCCTACTGGAGCATCAGCGGTGGGAAGAGAGCGTCGAGGATCAGGATGGTGAGCGTCATGAACATCACCGCCTGCGTCGTCGTGCGCCCCACGCCCTCGGCGCCGCCCCGGGTCAGGAGCCCCATGTGGACGGAGATGAGGGGGATAGCCAGGCCGAAGATCATGGCTTTGGAGAGGGAGTAGAGCAGGTCCCAGGAGTGCCAGAAGAGGCGTGCGCCGTAGAGGAACGATTCGTATCCGAGCCCCACATCGAGGTACGCGGTCACCATGCCGGCGATGATGCCGATGAAGTTGGCGATCCCGACCAGGAGGGGCAGGACGATGACGCCGGCGAGGACGCGGGGGGCGGCCAGAAGGGCCACAGGATCGCGGCCCAGGGAGTGGTAGGCGTCGATCTGCTCCGAGACCACCATGGTGCCCAACTCGGCGGTGATCCGGGCGCCCACGCGGCCGACCAGCACGATGGCGGTGAGCACCGGCCCCATCTCCAGGACCACGGTCTCCACCACGAGGCTTCCGATCACGTACCGGGGGACGATGCTGGTCATCTGGTAGCCCCCCTGCTGGCTGGTAACGATCCCGGCCAGGGCCCCGGTCACGAGCACGATGGGGAGGCTCTGGATCCCCATGATGTAGAACTGGTTGGCCACGTCCCGGAACGACACCTTGAGCTGCACCGTGACCCGGCAGATCTGCCAGAACAGGCGCCCCAGGGAACCGGCGTGCGCCAGCGTCAACTGGGTGCCGCGGCCGAATCCCGCAAACCAGGCGGCCAGGGGCGCAATGACGTTGGGCATGGAGGCTGGGCTGGTGGAAGGCCGGCTAACAGCCTTTTACCTTCATGGAAACGGGGGCGAAAATCAACGGCTGGGGCGTTGCCCAGAATCCGTCGTCTCGCCGAACGCAGGAGGGGGCGCCCGGCATCGGTCGGGCGCCCCCTCGTTGTTGTTGGCGGCCTGGATCAGCCTGGTCGTCAGGACTCCGGCTTGGGCGTGGCCGTTCCGGAGTAGATCCCGGTGACCACCAACGGGAACATCCCGTGCGGCTGGCTACGGAAGGTGAGCTTGGGCCCGAAGAGGAAGAGCTTCCCCTTCCCGTAATCGATCTCCATGGCCCCGATACCGTCCTTCAGGTGCTGCTGCCCCCACGCCCATCCGCTGCGCAGGGTATGGTCGCTGTCGTACCAGCCGATCTTCTTCACGCCCTGAGCCTCCGCCCCGGCTTGGAGCCGGAACGTCGGGCTTCTTGCGAACATCACGGCGGCATAGGTGCCCATGCCCGCCGCGAGGGGCGTCGCGTGCTCGATCTTCATGTCGATGAGCGTGCCGGGAACGAAGTACTCCTCCATCGCGAGAGGCTGGCCGTCCTTCACCAAGTGGTTCGTGATCGGAAGACCGGTGTGGAGGGCAAGATTGGAGGACGAACCCATTCCGATGACGGTGCCTCCCTTGCGGGCGAAGTCCAGGATCCGCGGGACCGTCGTGGCTACCGTCACCCGACCGATCCGGCTCCGGTACGGCTCCGGGATCGCAGTGGGATCGGCGGGGGGGCCGCCGCGCCCGCCAGCTACAAGCGCCACGTCGCGCTCGGGGATCGCTCCGTCCTCGAAGAAGAGAACGTCATACTCGGAGAGATCCCCGGTGTCGAACTGCGGCGGGAAGACCACGTCGAAGTCGAACTCGAAGGCCTCGAAGAGCATCCTCATCCATCCGGAAGGCATGCTGCCGCCGTACTGGTCCCAGAGGGCGATCTTGGTCGGTTGGAGCTCCATGGCGTGCCCCGAGGGCTTCCTCGCCACGCCCACGAAGCTGAGGCCTTTGTCTCGCGCGAGCCCGTCCACCGTGGCCCGGTTGGTCTCCACGTAGAAGGTGCCGGCCTCGAAGGTCGTGCCATCCACCGTGATGGCATCGGTATACCAATATGCCTTGCCACGGGCTTTGAGGACCCGATTCACCGCCACGAACGCGTCGTTGATGTGGGAGACGAGGTACCCCCTCGCGTTCGAGGCGCCGGTGACGGCTCCGGGCGGGGGTGCCAAGGTATCCTCGGTGATGAGGCTGAAGGGACCGTCGAAGGCGTCGATGATGCGGTCGAAGTCCACGCCCATCTGCCAGGCCAGGGTGTAGCCCGTCGCGTCATAGGGCGGAACCGGTGGCCCGCCCGGGTATGCGAAGTCGTTGGGATGGTCCTGGGCCTCGAACATGTCGAGGACATGGGGACGGAACGCCTGCGCGGTCTTCACCACGTAGGAGCCGGCCGGATAGTTCTTCCCGCCCACGGAGAACGCCGCGGTCGCCTTGTGGACCTCCACGCCGGTCTTGAGGAGCGCGTTCACGAACTTGGTGGCGGTGAGGAAGTCTCGCTGGTCCGACGGGATGACGAAGCCGCGAGGGTCCCTGTTCGCCGGATTGTGCAGCAACCGGTCCCAGTCGGCGCGCGTGCCCCGGTCGGCGTTCTCGAGTTCCTTGGGCGTTGTGGTCCAGTAGTCGCGGCTGCCCCGCTCGATCGAGTTCTTGCCCATCCGCCAGATGTTGAACAGCAGATGGTCTGGATTCCGAGACGCGTAGTCGAGGACGGCGAAATCGGCCGTCATCGAATACTCGATGGCCTGGCGGAAATGCCATGGGCCAGGCTCGACCGGAAGCGGCAGATCCCCGTGGGGAAGCTGCCGGTCGGGAATGAACGGGATCTCCATCGGCGTCGGATTGCCGTTGATCTCCGTGAGCAGTCCGATCTGGTTCCTGAAATAGGGCGACGTCCGGAGGCCACCGTTCCACCAGGTGGAATAGCTCGCGCCCGAGCGCATGGTGCTGCCGCCCTGGCCGTTCCTCACGAAGCGCTGGTGCATGGTGGAGCCCAACTGGTCGATCCCCGTGATGATGAGCGCGTCGAGGAAGTGGTTCGGGGGGTCGCGGAAGGGAGGCGCGAAGAGGATGGTGCCGGCGGGCCCGGTCTGGTGGGGGTTGTAGATGACCTGCGGGAACCACTCGCGGGTCTGGACCCGCAGCATGTTCGTGCTCTCCGCCAGCGCCGACATGTAGAAGTCGCGGTTGTTGTCGTGCCCGGCGTACTTCTGGTAGAGGACCGGGACGTTGCCCGTGGACCGCTTCAGGGCATCGGGCTCGCGCATGTACCAGTCCGAGACCAGGTCCATCCCGTCGGGGTTCGCGTGGGGCGCCAGCAGAATCACGTTGTCGAGGATCCGCATCGTCTCGGGATCCGTCTGGTCGTTCATGCGGAAGACCAGCTCGATGATCTGCTGGGCTCCGGCGATCTCGGTGGCGTGGAGACCACCGTCGATCCAGATGACGGCTTTCCCTTCCGCAGCCAGGCGGCGGGCCTCGGCCTCGTCCACGTCTTTGGCCTTGGCCATGCGGGCTGCAAGGGCCTTGTAGCGCTCGAGGTTCCTCAGGTTCTCGGGCGAAGAGATGATGGCCATGACCTGCGGTCGCCCTTCGGACGTCGTACCTATGGTGTCGAGGAGCATCCGGTCCGACTCGCCCGCCAACTTGATCCAGTACTCGTGTAGCTGCTGGTAGTTGATGAGAACGTAGTCGGCGCCGACCTCATGACCGAACTGCTGCTGGGGTGTGGTTACCCGGTGCTGGGCCCAGGCCGGCGTGGCGAGTGCCGCGGCCAGGGCGAGGGCCAAGAGCGGGCGCAGTGCGTGCTTCGACATGCTGCCGCCTCGTGGAAGGAGTGGGGTGCGAATAGGTCATTCTCCGGTCCCGGAGGGCTCCCGTCAACAGCCCGGGTTGACCCGCCCCCCCCTTTCCGGGGAAATTGCCGGGGAGGAACCGCCTGACCGGGCGTCGGAGTCCTCCATCCCAGCACAGGAGTTGACGAACAATGCCGGTCCGCAGCGCAAGCGCCGAGTGGCAGGGCGACCTACCCAAGGGGAAGGGCACCATCAGGTCCCAGACGGGCGCCATCGATGGCCAGTACTCCTTTTCCTCGCGCTTCGAAGAAGGAGCGGGGACCAACCCCGAGGAGCTCATCGCCGCCGCCCACGCGGGGTGCTACGCCATGGCCTTGTCCAACATGCTCGCCCAGGCGGGGACGCCCCCGGCCAGCGTGAAGGCAACGGCCAAGGTCCACCTGACCAAGGTGGAGGACGGGGTGGGGATCACGCTCATCGAGCTGGTGTGCCGCGCTGTGGTGCCGGGAATCGATGCGGACGGGTTCCGGGAGCACGCAGACAACGCCAAGGTGGGGTGCCCGGTTTCCAGGGCACTGTCGGCGGTCGAGATCCGGCTGGACGCGGCTTTGGAGGGCTAGCCGCCGAGACGCGGGGCCACACCCGCCCCTTGCCCGCCCGGAGGCGGCCCAGCGCGATCAGGGCGTGGTTTCGACGCTCGGGGCGCTCCGGGCGGCGTCCCGCTCCCCTTTCTCTTCCATCAGGAAGGACCAAGCGAGGAGGATGGCGCCGCACGTGATGGCGATGTCGGCCACGTTGAAGATGGGGAAGTCATAGATCCCCAGGTCGATGGGGCCGATGAAGTCCACCACGCCCCGGCTCCAGCGCACCCGGTCGTACAGGTTCCCGAGGGCTCCGGACACCACCAACGAGATGGCCAGGATGCGCAGGTGGTCGCGCTGGGCGGTCTGGGCCAGGATGTAGACAAGAAGCCCCAGCGCCACCAGGGTGATGGGCACGAAGAGCCACCGGGAGTCCGCGCCCACCCGGATCCCGAACGCCGCTCCCTTGTTGAAGGCGAGGGTAAGCGGGACCAGCCCTCCCAGCAGTTCTCCGCGCTGGCCGGCGAGGGCGTCGAGGGCCCACCGCTTGGTGATGAGGTCCAGGATCATCACCACGGGGAAGACGATGCTGAAGATGGTGAGCTTGGTGCGCACGCTGGGCTCGGTTCGGCGGGCGTGGATCTGAGTCGGTGCCGGGGCGAAGTCTCGCGGGTTCCGGACGACTTTGCCAGGTACAGAGGGCGCGGGGATTCGTTCCGCCGCGGGGGTAGACGTGAGGGGAGGTTCGAGCTGGAGGCGGCGAGGGTGGGCTGCGGTCGGCCTCCGGCCCATCCTCGCCCGTCTCGTCGGTGGACGGGAGGATCTGGCGAGGGCGTCTGGGCTCCTCGGCTCGAACCCGCGTGGCGTCCCGCGCTTCGCGCGGTCCGCGCGGGTTCAACTCACCACCGCCAGCGCACCGCCGCGCCATTGCTGCCCGCGCTTCGCGCGGTCCGCGCGGGTTCAACTCCCGCCGCCCGACCCTCCCGCCCTTGAAACGCAGAAAGCTCTGACCGTCTTCACGATAGTCAGAGCTTTCTGATGGACCCGGACGCAAAGAATTCGAACCGCGGCCACGTTGCCGTTCGAGGTGGCTCTGGTGGACACCCTCGACCCGCCCACCTACCAGCAGATCGCGCTGAAGGCCCGCCACCTCCGCGAGCTCGGCTTGAGCGACCGGACCATCGCGAGGCGTCTCGGCGTGACCGACAAGAGCGTCGCGAAGGGGATCCGGTGGCTGCAAGACGCTACCGTGAAGGGGATACCGCCCTTGACGCAGCCCTCCTCCGAATAGACGATGTCTCTCACCATGACAAGGGAATCGAGGGAGTGGACGCTCACCGAGGCGGCACGACTGCTCGGAGAGCCCCAGCACCGGCTCATCTACCTTTGCGAGAAAGGGGTGGTACACCCCGATATCCAGGACGCAAAGGGCCGGGGAAGCAGCCGCCGATTCTCCGACCGCAACCTCCTCGAGTTCGCCGTGGCTCTCCGGCTCCGAGAGCTGGAAATCGGAGTCGCGTTCGTCGGCGCCGTCGTCCACCTGCTTCGCGCGTTCGAACGCAGTGTCAGGAAGGAGCTGCGCAGCTTCAAGCTTCCGGACAGTCTGCGGGACCCGAAGGCGCCCGATCTCCGAGTGGTGATCGCGGACGGAGCACGCCTGTATTTCACACTGGCCGCTCCCGGGTCGCCCGGGCGCGTCTACGGGGGCATCGACCTCCAGGATGTGACGGCGTCACACCCCAGTGCGCGCGCCCTCGATCATGACCTCACGGGCAGGGCGGCATCGGCGAAGCGATCGATGTCGAAGGGCATTGGTGGACTTGAGGGAAGTCGGTTCCTGCGGCTTGAAGTAAGCGTTACGGAGCTAGCGCGGGTGCTCGATCTGGACGGCGGCTGATCCCCCGCCCCGCCCCGCCGGTAGCCGCATCGTCCCTGGAAGCAGGCATCCTTCCTACCTGCTTGGAGCGCTGCCCCGCGGCCCGGTGGTTCCACCACGAGGGCGACATCCTGCGCTGCGTCTTCTTCCACTCGATCGCGTTGGCGTGCCTCGTCGGCCTGCTCATCACTTTGCAGGCCCACGTGTGGCCGTTCTCGGCGCTGGTGGTGAACCGAGCTAGGCGGGCACCCGGGCAGCGCCCGGACTGGCGCCCCGCACCACGGAGCGCTGGGCGCGGAGGGGGCAATGAAATCGTTGCAAATGGGGCAACGATACCGTTGCAGATGGGGCAGCAATGCCGTTGCAAATGGGGCACTGGCGACATAGTGTTGGAGGTCCGGATAGATTCCGACCCCGCCGCCCCGAGGGCGCCATGTACCGACCGCGTGTCGTGGACCGTGAACTCCAGGATCTGCTCTCGTCCATCGGTGCGGTGGTGATCGAGGGGCCGAAGGCCTGCGGGAAGACGGAAACCGCCCGGCAGGTCGCCGCGAGCGAGGTCCGCCTGGATGTGGACCTGAACGCGCGCCAGGCCGTGTCCATCGACCCCTCGCTGGTTCTGGAAGGCGCCTTGCCCCGACTCCTCGACGAGTGGCAGCTCGCTCCCTCGTTGTGGAACCACGTGCGTCGCGCCGTTGACGACCGGAGGGCCGCGGGTCAGTTCATTCTGACGGGCTCGGCAGTTCCCGCGGATGACGTGACGCGCCACACCGGGGCCGGCCGCCTGGCCCGGCTGCGCATGCGGCCCATGTCGCTGTACGAGAGCGGCCACTCGACGGGCCAGGTGTCGCTGTCGGCGCTGCTGGGCGGAACGTCGCCGCGTGTACCCGACACGGGCATGACAGTACCGGACCTCGCCGAGCGGATCGCGGTGGGAGGATGGCCCGGCCTTCTGGACCAGCCGGTACCCCAGGCCTTGAGGGCGGTCCGTGCGTACGTGGACGAGGTCCGCCGCACCGACGTCCAACGGGTGGAGGGCGTCGCGCACGACCCCGAGAAGGTGCTCCTGCTGATGCGTTCCCTGGCTCGGAACGTCTCGACCATGACGAGCCTGGCGACGCTCGCCCGCGATGTGGGTGAGCTCGACGAGACGCTGGCCAAGCGCACGGTGAGCGCCTACTACGAAGCCCTGACGCGCCTGATGGTCGTGGAAGACCAGCCGGCGTGGGCGCCCCACCTCCGGTCGCGGTCCCGCGTCAGGACCTCACCCCGGCGGCACTTCGTGGATCCTTCCGTGGCTGTCGCCATTCTGAGGGCCACACCGGAGCGACTTCTTCAGGACCTGAATCTCCTGGGATTCCTGTTCGAGTCCCTGGTCATCCGCGACCTGAGGGTCTACGCCCAGGCCTGCGACGCGCAGGTCCTGCATTACAGGGACAACGCGGACCTGGAGGTGGATGCCGTCGTCGAGGCTGCCGACGGCCGGTGGGCGGCGTTCGAGATCAAGCTCGGCTCCGGAGCCGTGGACGAGGGGGCGGACCACCTGACGAGGTTCGCCCGCCGCATCGATACGGAGAAGTGCGGCGCACCTCGCACTCTGGGAGTCATCACAGGGACGGGACTCGCCTACACCCGTCCCGACGGGATCGCGGTGGTCCCAATCGGAACGCTCGGTCCCTGACCGTGCGCCCGCCGGGCATGCTCAGAACCGCACGCGCATCGCGAACGTCACGGTCGTCGGCGCCGGCACGCGTGCGGAGGAGCCGAGTCCGGGGTCGTTGGCCCCATTGGTCGACAGGATCTCGACGTCCCACCAGGGCACCTCGCGGTACCAACGGTACGCGTTGGCAAGGGTCACGGTGAGCGTGGCGTCCTCGACCGCGCCGAGGAACGCGAAGCCGACCGGGATGAGGGCGGTCACCTCGCGCAGCTTGAAGTAGTCGGCGTCATACCAGTAGTCCCGCGCTGCCCCCCAGGTGCAGCGCTCCCGCCAGAGGTCCGGGGTGTCCGCCCTCAGCTCGAGCGTCGCGTCGCGGGTCGCGCCGATCGCCGGGCTCGGATCGACGTAATAGGGCAGGCAGAGCGGGGAGCGGATGCCCCACGACACGTACGCGGGGTTCACAAAGCGTATGTTTCCGCCCCGGTACTCCCCCCGCGCGCTCAGGGTCACCCCGAAGGGCATTCTGAGCGACAGCGACGGGATCACGAAGTGCGTCGGGAGCTGGGGGCCCAGCGGGCCGGGCCCCGGCTTGCCGTCCTCCCCGACGGTGTAGGTCCAGCTTCCGCTGACCGCGTCGGGATCAGCCACCTTGTACCCGTAGCTCACCGGCACCGGTTGCCCCACCATTAGCTGGTAGTTGTTCATCGGCCGGACCCGCTGCGCGCCGCCGAGGTCCAGCAGCTTCGAGTAGTTCGTGGTGACGCCGAGCCCCAGATCCACGCCCCAATTGGCGGCGTTCACCACGGCCGCGCGGATGTCGAGCTCGATGCCCCGGTTCCTCACCCGCCCCAGGTTCTGCAGCTCGTACCGAAAGGCCGAATCTTCCACGGCCACGAGCGCGTTCGTGGTCGTCTGGTGGTAGTAGCTGAACCCGACAGCCAGCCGCCCACCCAGGGTCGCGCCGTCGAGGCCAACCTCGAACTCGGCGACGTCTTCCGGCTTGATGAGCCGGTCCGCTTCGGGGTCGGGAGGCTGGAACTCGACGGCCCGATAGATGACCGCCCGCTGCAAGGGCGCCGGTGCCGAGCGGGAGCGGCCGTACGCGGAACGGAGGCGCAGCACGCCCAGGGACGCCGGCCAGAAGGATTCGTCGCTCACCGTCCACGTGCCGCCGATCATCGGATCCGCCCGCAGGAACGCCCCTCCGCGGGTGCGGTGCCGGTCCACGCGCAGCCCGAGTGTGAGGAAATAGCGGTCGCGCAGATCCAGCACGTTCTGCGCGAAGAGGCCGAGGTTGGTCGTGCTTCCCGCCTGCCTGCTCACGGGCGGGGGTCCCACCACCCCCGGTCCCAAATCAATCGAGTCCGTCGTAGCGGCGACGGTCTCGGCGTCGTCCCACACGAGCTGTCCGCCGAGCGACAAGGTCGAGCGGATATCCCGGCCAGGCCGGAAGACGCGGCTCGCCACGTAGTCCGCCGTGCCGAGGCGCCGGTCCCATGTGCGCGTCGTCAAGCCTCCCTTGTGGAAGAGAGTGTTCCCCACCGGGTCCTGGCTCCTCAGGTCTTGCCCGGAGTAGTCGTATCCCAGCGTCAAGCGATGGGAAAGCCTGGCACTCTGTGCGAACGTCGACGTGAGGCCCAAGGTGATGTGTTCGATCGCCTGGTCGTTGCGAAGGTCGAGAAAGCCGGCGATCACCCTCGGGTCGCCGGAGCTCAAGACATTATGGTCCTGGGCGATGGAAGCCCGCAGAAGCCCCTCGAAGGCGCCGCCCGAGGTCGTGTTCGCCGTCTCCATGTCGGTGTACGCCGCGTGGAGCCGGACCTCGAGGCGCGGCGAGAGCGTGGCGGCCAGGTTCATGCGTGACCCGTACCGCTCCAGCCGATCGTTGGGAAGCGCGTACGTGTCGTTCTGGTACTCGCCGGACACGAAGTAGGACAGCTTCTCCCAGCCTCCCTCGACGGACAGGCCATACCTCTGATACCACTGCGCCCCCGGCCACGAGCACGCGCCCTCAGGCGACGCGTTGGCGTGCTCCCAGCGGGGGTCGTCCGTGACGCACGGGCGGGACGCCGCGCCCCCCTCGTATCCGCCGCCCCACCAGGCATCCCGGAGAAAGTGCTCGAGGTTGAGGTAGTCGACGCCATTCGCGCCGAAGGGGCGCACCCAGCCCGTCCCCTGCGAGATGTCGGCGCTCCAGCTCGGCGGGCCCCGCCGGCCCTGTCGGGTGAAGAGCTGGATCACGCCGTTCGCGGATCCGGTCCCGAAGAGGGTGGACGCGGCGGGACCCTTCACCACCTCGATGCGCTCGAGGTCGCCCACGCTCACCAGGTCGAGTGGGCTCGGCGTGACGAACGCACCCGCTGGAAGGCCCGGGTAGTAGTTCTCGAACACCAGCGCCGGGAAGGCGCTCTCCATCATGCGGATCCCGTCGACGTAGACGACCGGCTGATTGCTGAGCACCATGCCCCGATTACCGCGCAGCCGGATCTGTTTGCCCTGGCTGGCCTCGCCGCTGCCACCCGTGACCTCGATGCCGACCGCGGCACCCTGGAGGAAGTCCGACAGCGTGGGCTTGTAGGCGGTCCGCTGTTCGACCTGCACCCGGGCCACCGTGTAGCCGATCTCCCGCTGCCTCGTGCCCTCGGCCCTTCCGCTGGCCGTTCCGGTCACAATCAGCTCGTCGAGGTCGAAGGGGCGGATCGAGAGCGCCAGGTCCACCACGACCGAGTCGCTCGTGAGAACTGTCGCCTCACGCTCGAACGGGGCATACCCGAAGCGTTCGGCGCGCACGGTGACGGTGCCATGCGGGACCCCCAGGATCACGTAGCTGCCGTCCGAGCGTGACGGTGCCGAGCGGCCATGCCCCACGACCACCACGTCAGCTCCTTCGAGGGGCGCACCCGACTGCGCGTCGGTGACCCGGCCCACGACGGCGCCGGTCTGGGCCTGCGCCGCCGCGCTCGTGGCGGTCAGCAGGAGGAGCCACAAACCCGCGAAGCCACCAGGCGTGCGCATGACTACCTTCCGCGTTCGACGATCGCGAAGAGTGTGCTGTCGCCGGTCGCGAGGACTGTCCCGTCCAGTCCGACGATCGTGTGGAGGCTCGAGAGTCTGGTTGGGTACTCCCACTTCAGGGTGCCGTCGGGCGCGAGCGCAAACAGGCTACCGCCACCCACGTAGATGGATCCATCTACCGCAACGACGGGCCTCCCGAACCATATCGTACCCGCGCGGGGGTTGGGGCCGGGGTAGCTCCAACGCAGCCGGCCACTCGCGTCGACCGCGTGCAGCCCACCATCCCCTCCGATGTAGACCGTACCGTCGGAGCCGATCGCCGGTGAAAAACTCGTCCCGGTGCCCAGCGGCAACGGCACGCTCCATTTGAGGCCTCCCCCCGGACCCAAGGCATACAGATGCTGGTCCTCTGATCCGAAATAGATCGTCCCGTCGGGAGCGATCGCCGGAGTGGACTGGATCGCACCGCCGGTCCTATAGACCCATCGCTCCTTGCCATCCGGGCCAACCGCGTACAGGTATCCGTCGTCGGCCCCGATGAGAATGGTGCCGTCCCGCGCGACGACGGGCGCCGATAACCAACCTCCCGCCTTGAATTCCCACCTCTGCTGCCCGGCGGGGTCAACCGCGTGCAAGATGCTGTCTTCACTGGCCACGTACACGGTGCCGTCCGATCCGATGGCTGGAGACGTGCTGACTCCCTTACCGGAGTTGGGGAGAATCCACCGGACAACGCCAGACCGGTCAACGGCCATGAAGGCGGCCGACG
>CAZJFX010000004.1:43581-96917 GCA_964545395.1 uncultured Gemmatimonadaceae bacterium
CACCCCGAGGCTGTCAACCGTCACGATGTTCGGGGCGTCGGATGACCACCTGAAGTCTTGCGGGTTCAATCTTGCGCCCTTCAGCGGGGTTCCGTCGGCCGCGACCGTCAGGGCGCCCATTCTGTAGATCATGCCGATGAAGAACAGGGGGCGCTCGGAGGGGCGCATCTCCACCGACGCCGGCAGCGAATCGGGTCGGACGAGCGGATCCGTGACGGCGTCCTTGCAGCCGTTGGCGGCGAGCGCCAGACCGAGCGCAGAAGAGGCCAGCAGGCGAGCCCTGAGCCTGCGGGGCGCAGGGCCTGACAGAGACCGAGGCACGGGTTGGCGGAGGGCGCGCGACTCGTCCACTTGGACCTCCTTCTCAGACCCACCTTTGCTCTGTCGAACCACCAGGTGTGTGCATTACTACCTTCCGCGTTCGACGATCGCGAAGAGCGTGCTGTCTCCGGTCGCGAGGACTGTCCCGTCCCGTCCGACGATCGTGTGGCTGGTCGTCGGGAGTCTGGTTGGGTACTCCCACTTCAGGGTGCCGTCGGGCGCGAGCGCAAACAGGCTACCGCCACCCACGTAGATGGATCCATCTACCGCAACGACGGGCCTCCCGAACCATATCGTACCCGCGCGGGGGTTGGGGCCGGGGTAGCTCCAACGCAGCCGGCCACTCGCGTCGACCGCGTGCAGCCCATCCCCTCCGATGTACACCGTACCGTCGGAGCCGAGCGCCGGGGAGGAATACGCCCTGGCCAGCGGCAACGGCAGGCTCCATTTGAGGTTCCCCCCCGGACTCAACGCATACAGATGCTGGTCCTCTGATCCGAAATAGATCGTCCCGTCGGCACCGATCGCCGGAGTGGACTGGATGGCACCGCCGGTCCTATAGATCCATCGCTCCTTGCCATCCGGGCCAACCGCGTACAGGTATCCGACGTCGGCCCCGATGAGAATGGTGCCGTCCCGCGCGATCACGGGCGCCGATAACCGACCTCCCGCCTTGAATTCCCACCTCCTCTGCCCGGCGGGGTCAACCGCGTGCAAGATGCTGTCGCTACTGGCCACGTACACGGTGCCGTCCGGTCCGATGGCTGGAGACGTGGTGATCATAACGCGGTTTGGGAGAATCCACCGGACAACGCCAGACCGGTCAACGGCCATGAAGGCGGCCGACGTCCCGAAGTAGACGGTCCCGTCGGGTGCGATCGCGGGTGCGAAGCTGACGCCAGACGTGGGGACACTCCAGCGGCGCTCTCCACCCGGAGCCACCGCCTCAAGCGAATGCCGCGCCGGCACGTAGATCGTCCCGTCGTCCCCGAGCGTAATGCCCTTTCCGGGCGTAGCGCCGAGAGGATAGGACCAAGCCCGTCGAATCGCGTCGCGCACGGTCACGGTGGCCGTGCCGGTGGCTCCACCGCTCGTGGCGGAAACCCCGGCCGTGCCCTCGCTCACCGCCGTGACCACCCCGAGGCTGTCAACCGTCACGATGTTCGGGGCGTCGGATGACCACCTGAAGAGCTGCGGGTTTAATCTCGCGCCCTTTAGCCAGGTCCCGTCGGCTGCGACCGTCCGGGCGCCTATTCTGTAGCTCATGCCGATGAAGAACAGGGGGCGCTCGGAGGGGAGCATCTCCACCGACGCCGGCAGCGAATCGGGTCGGACGACCGGATCGGTGACGGCCTCCTTGCAGCCGTTGACGGCGAGCGCCAGACCGAGAGCAGAAGAGGTCAGCAAGCGAGTCCTGAGCCTGCGGACGGCGCGCGACGCGTCCACTCGGACCTCCTCCTCAGAGAACAGCTACACGGAGAACCCGCCCGGCACGGGCCGAGCGGGACTCCGAGGAGATCCTATGCTTCGACGACGGGTACGGCAAGCAGGAGCGCCCTACCGTTCGTAGCACTCGCTCTCATCCGGGTCGACCTCGATCCCCTCTCTGACATCGAAGGCGTAGACATCGTACGCATCCCAGGCTTCCAGAGTCTGGGTGAACACGCCAGAATCGTAGAGAATCTCTTGCCGGATGCTGAAGTAGCCGTTGTTGGAGCCCCACCAGAGGTCGCCACTCCAGGTGAAGTCATAGGGCCCCGTCCCACCGGAGACGTTGGCGTACGCAGTGCACAAGTCGCCAGTCCGCATTGAGGACTGCGCCCACAACGCAGGTAGGTGCAGAGATCGCGGTCCACCATCTCCTATTCCCTCCTTGACATTATGATAGTCACTGCCTATCATTATGCGTGTCTATCCCAGCGCCCGAGGCACCCCCGCCTCAGCCCTCGTGCGGGCCCGAGCTCGCTTGGCCGCCTGACTCTGATCCTGCTCTGACGGCTCTATTGGATCACCTGGCCGACGAGCTCGCCCACGAGTACGTCAGGCTCATGGAGGCCGCGACCGGCGACGAGGGCGCTGGTCACGAGGACCCTCAGAGTGAGGCAGCCTGAAATGCGCGCCGCCATCTACGCCCGATACAGCTCCGAGAACCAACGCCCCGAGAGCATCGAGGATCAGATCTCTGCATGCCGGCGGCTGGCCGTCCAACGTGGGTTCGCGGTCCTCGACGACCACATCTATTCGGACCAGGCGCAGTCCGGCGCCCGGCGCGATCGGCTCGGGCTCTCTGCCATAATCGCTGCGGGCCAGCAGGGGCACTTCGACATCGTGCTGGTCGACGACCTCTCCCGCCTCGCTCGCGACAACTACCTCATGCTGTCCGTCATCGCCGAGCTCCACTTCGAGGGATTGCGTGTGGTATCGGTGGCTGACGGCCTCGACAGCGACGACGAGGAGGCCACGCTCGGCATCCAGATCCGCGGGATCTTCAACGAGCTCCAACTCCAGGACCTGAGGAAGAAGACGCTGCGCGGCCAGATCGGCCAGAAGGAACGGGGGTTCTCCGTGGGGGAGAGGACCTTCGGCTACCGTTCCGTGCCCGTGGGCACGATCCGGATGGACAAGAAGGGGCGGCCGAGGCCCGACGGCTACCGGATGGAGATCGAGCCGCGGGAGGCAGGCGTCGTCCTCCGGGTGTTCACCGCATATGCCGACGGACTTGCCGTTTCCCACATCGTCCGAACACTCAACGAGGAGAGCGTCCCAGGCCGCTGTCGCTCCGCCAAGGGATGGTCTCCGGCCACCGTGAGCCGGATGCTCGACAACGAGAAGTACGTCGGGCGATGGGCGTGGAACAGGACAGCGACGCGCCGAGACCCCAAGACCGGTAAGAGGCGCAGGTTCCCGAAGCCGACGTCCGAGTGGATCATCCGCGAAGACGACGCGCTGCGGATCGTCCCGCGGGAGTTGTGGGAGCGGGTTCGGGCGCGGCGGAAGGATGTCGGCACAGCCTGGCCGGGTGGGAAGGGGCGGCGCGGATTCTCGCGTGACCAGAAGGGGCGGCAGCGGCACTTTCCGTCGCACCTGCTTTCGGGCGCCATGCAGTGTGGCCGGTGCGGCGCCTCGATCGCCCAGGTAAGCGGCAAGGCCGGCGGCTACTACGGCTGCCTGGGCGCGGCCAAGGGCGCCTGCGACAACCGGGTTCTGGTCCGGCGGAAGCTGGCCGAGCAGATCATCCTCGGGGCGGTGATGGAGCAGGTCGGCCGGCCGGCCCAGGTGCGGTACGTCCTCGAGCGGGTGGGCGCGGAAGTGGCCAGGCTCTCCGAGCATCTCCCGGAGACGATTCGCGCGAAGGAAGCCGAGCTGGTGTCGGAGGAGCGACGCCTCGCCCACTTCGTGGACTTCATCGGGGAAGGCCGTGGCAGCCAGGCCCTCGCCAAGGCGCTCCTCGAGACGGAGCGCAGGGTTGAGGTGCTCAGGGAGGAGCTGGAGGGACTCCGGAGGAGCAGGGCGAAGGTGTTCCAGGTCCCGCCCATCGAATGGATTGAGGAACGCCTGAGCCGCCTTCAGGAGGTCCTGGAGCGGCGGACCGAGCAGTCCGGCCTGCTCCTGCGGGGCCTGCTGGGCCCGATCAGCCTCGATCCGATCGCCGGCGACATCGGACGGCCATACTACGTGGCCCGGACCTCGATGGACTGCCTGGCCCTATGCGAAACGCCGCCCGGAGCCGAGGCCCCGGACGGCGGTTCGAGTTCATTGCGACAGTGGAGGCGGCGGGAGTCGAACCCGCGTCCGCACTTGGGTCCGGCAGAGGCACTACGTGCGTAGATCGCTGCTTGGTCTCGCCTCGGTCGTCCAGTGATCAACCGGGTCCTCGGCCAGCCACCCTGAATCTCGCCCCCCGACCCGGCGGCACTGCCGGGGGGCCAGCCCAGATCATCGACGTTTCAGCGGGCCGCCCCGGGCGGGCAATCCGTGAAACGGGCCGGTAAGAAGCTTACGCGGCCAGCGCCAGTTCAGTGTTGGCAGCTATGAATTTTCCCGAGGTTTTACGAGGGGTCGGGGCCTCGGCACGCTCCTCCACGTTCACCAAACACGTCGAAACCGTGACGCCCCCGGTGACGGGTGGTTCTGTCAAACAGCCGTCGTGGGAAAGGTACCCTGCTTCCGGGCTTGGGGTCCACCGGGGCGATGTTCCCGGCAGCGCGGTCAGGCCGTGGCGCCGGTGCCCTGGGCCGCCAGGTATCCTTCCAGGAGGCCCTCGACCTGCGCGAGCGTGGTGGACTGGAAGAGCTCGGCCCTGAGCCGCTTCCCTTCGGGGAGCCCCTTCGTATACCACCCCAGGTGCTTTCTGAAGTCCAGCATCGCACGCTCGGGGTTCCTCTCGAACGCGATGGCGTTGCGCGCGTGCTCCAGGCAGATGCGGAAGCGCTCGTCCACGTCCGGCTCGGGGGGGACGGGGTCGCCGTTCAGAGCGGCACGGGCTTGGGTGAAGATCCAGGGATCGCCGTGGGAGCCCCGAGCGATCATGATGCCCGCGCAGCCGGTTTCGTCCTTCATGCGCCTGGCATCCATCCCCGTCCTGATGTCCCCATTGCCGATGACCGGGATCTCGAGCGCTTCCACGACCGCGGCGATCTCGCTCCAACGAGCCTGACCGCCGTACAGGTCGGCGCGGGTGCGAGGGTGGAGGCACAGGGCCCGGGCCCCTGCATCCTGGCACCGCAGGGCGATCCCCACCGGGTCCCGGGACTGCTCGTCGAAGCCGCTGCGGATCTTCACGGTCGTGGGGAGAGGGGTGGCGTCGTCCACCGCCCGGATGATGCGCTGGACCAGCTCCAGGTCGCGGAGGCACCCCGACCCGCCGTTGCGCTTCACTACCTTCTTCACCGGGCACCCGAAGTTGATGTCGATGAAGTCCGGCCCGTGCGCCTCGGCCACGAAGGCGGCGGCATCGCCCATCTGTGCCGGATCAGCGCCGAAGATCTGGACGCCGATGGGCCGTTCGGCCTCATCGAAGCGCAGGTAGTCACGAGAGCGGGGCGTTCCCCTCACGATTCCGGCGGCGCTCACGAACTCGCTGACCACCACGTCGGCGCCGTAGCGGCGGCAGAGGCGGCGGAACGGCGACTCACTGACCCCGGCTTGGGGGGCCAGATAGAGAGGGGTGGAACCCCCCGCCAGGCGTGCGAGAACGTCGGCCATGCCAAGGAAGTTAGAGGAAGGCGGGAGGGGGACGAAGGCGCTGGTGGTTGCCCCCCGAGATCCCCATGTTAACATACAGCGCTACGCACCGACCCATGACAGACAACGGATTGTTCGGAGGCGATACATGCGGCTTAGGGAACTCTTCACGGCAGAGGTCGTGGAGCTCGACCTGAAGTCCGATTCCAAGGACGACCTGCTCAAGGAGCTGGTCTCCCTCCTGGGATTGGACGAGAAATCCGAGGGAATCCTCTTCAAAACCCTGAAGCGCCGCGAGAACCTGGGATCCACGGGGATCGGGAAAGGCATCGCCATCCCGCACTGCCGCTCGCTGGTGGTGAACCGGCTCCGCCTGGCCTACGGCCGCAAGCCCGGTGGCACCGATTTCAACGCCATCGACGGGGGCGCGGTCTTCAACTTCTTCCTCATCGTCGCTCCACCCCTGGAGGTCTCGAACCAGTACCTGCCGGTGCTGGGCAAGATCGCCCAGTTCGCCAAGGATCCGGAGGTCCCGGAGCGGCTCCTCGAGCTGAAGACTCCCGAGGAGTTCCTGATGCTTCTGGACCAGAAGGCTCCCTGACGGAGACGGCTGGCTCATCACGCACCGAGGGGCGCCCCGCCACGGCGGCGGCGCCCCTCGGCACATCCGGATCCGGCCCCCGGTCACTTGAGCACGTACATCTTCCGCGTCTTCGTGACCCCGTTGACCGTGAGCTGCATGAAGTAGATCCCCGACGCTACCTGACGGCCGGAGATGTCGAACCCGTCCCAGAACGCCTCGTACCGTCCGGGCTGGGCGTACTCGAGCTGCCGGACCTCGACCCCTTCCCCTCCAGGGTGGCCCAGGGCCACGGGCACGGCGACCATCTGCTGCAGGAGGTTGAAGATCCGCAGGGAGACGACAGCAGAACGCCCATCGGCGAAGAGCTCCTCCGTGAGCACGAAGGGGATCGTCGTCTCGGGGTTGAACGGATTGGGGTAGTTCTGGTCCAGTTGGAATCCGCTCGCCTGCCCGGGCGGCGCACCACCCGTCTGCTGGGCCGAGAGGCCCGGGGCGGCGGCGCCCATGAGAAGGAGGGCGGAAAAGACGCTGATGATGCGTCTCACCTACGCCTCCGCACAGTTGCTGTGCCGTAACCGAGTTTCGTCTGCCGTCTCCGGAGGAGTTTCCACATCGGCGACTCGCGCCGTCCAGCTACATAGTAGGACCTGGCGCGAACCGGGGTCAAGAAAGCGTGTGGCAAGCCCCGCCGGTCTCGCCCTTGCCGTTAGACGCACGATGACCGGTTTTCGTTTGCCCAGGGGGTCCGGGGGGGCGCCTCAGTCCCGGCGGGGGACATCCCGGAGGGCCCCGCGGCGGACGGTGACGCCGATCCCGTCGAAGTGGGCCAGTAGGGGGAGGAGGTGCTTCCGGGAGACGGGGAGGACTTCCCGGAAGTCCGCCGGCCCCAGGCCCGAGCGCCCGGCCAGGTTCTCGGCGACCGCCCGCGCGGCGGCGTCCAGGGCCTTGGCGGACACCAGGAGCCCTCCGCCCACGCTCCTCAGGCTTCCATCTCCTTCCAGGAGTCGGAGAAGCCCGGGGAGGTCGGGGCGGGCCCGCAGCGACTCGGGGAGCTCCTCCAGGAAGGGGGCCGCCAGGCCGGCGGCCTCGAAGGTGTCCCGCAGCGCGTGGCAGGCGGCCTCCTGGTCCGCTGTGGGTACAGCACGGAAGCCGGGGCGTCGCGCCCCACCCTCGGCGAGCTCCAGTTCTCCGTCCCGCGCCAGGGCGGCCATCGTGCCCTCCCCGAGGGCCCCCGAGGCCCACGCCGGGAGGGCCTCGCGGAGCCGCTCCAGGGGGATGGAGGGGCGTAGGGGATCGGAGGTATGGCCACGGTCCAGGGCCTCCAGCATGCGCGCTCGGGCCTGGGCGACGACGCCGGGAGCGAAGGCTGTTCCCCGGCAGGCCAGGCCACCCTCGGCGTCGAGGCGCGCCAACGCCCCCGATATGGCCGCCGGCGGGAGGCCGGAGACCTGGGGGAGCGAGTCCACCGGGACGCCCCCCCATCCTCCGAGGGTGAGTGTCCCCAGGAGGCGCTGGAAGGGATCATCGGCCAACAGGGCCTCCAGGGCGTGCCCTTCCCCCTCGTCGACCCGGCGGCGTTTGGGCGAGAGGGGCTCCGCCACGACGCCGCCTCCGAGGGTGACTACGGGCGAGTAGCCGCGCAGGACGATCCGGTCTCCGGCGCGGGCGAGCATGGGCTCCTCCAGACGGAGCTGCACCCAAGCGGTCCCGCCGGGCTCCAGCGGCTCGCGCCCCTCCAGGAAAGCGCACCGGGCCATGACCTCGGCGGTTCCGAGGAGGACACGGATGCGCTCCCCGGCCTCCACCGTTCTGGGTGCGGTGAGCAGGAGGTGCGCGCGCACGGTGAGCATGGAGGTGGCGGCCCAGGACGGATCCGTCACGACCACGCTCCCCCGTTCCACGGCTCCTCTGTCGAGGCCCGCCAGGGCCAGGGCTGTTCGCTCTCCCGCACGGGCGGCGGGGACGTCGCGGCCGTGCACCTGCACGGAGCGGATGCGGCCCTCGCCGGATCCGGGTAGGATGCGGGCTCTCTCCCCCGCCGAGAGCGTCCCGGACCAGAGGGTTCCCGTGACCACCGTGCCGATCCCCTGGACGGTGAACGAGCGGTCCACGGGGAGTCTGGCCAGATCGCCCTCCACGTGGGCGCCGGCCTGGGCTCCCGCCTGGAAGAGGTAAGCCCGCAGCTCTTCGAGCCCCGTGCCCGACCGGCACGAGGTGGAGGTGATGGGAGCGGCGGCATAGGGCGTTCCCGCCAGGACTCCCCGGACCTCCTCGGAGACCAGGGTGAGCCACTCGTGGTCCACCAGGTCCACCTTGGTGAGAGCCACGACCATGCGTGGCACGGCGAGGAGCTGGACGATGTCCAGGTGCTCGCGGGTCTGGGGCATGACGCCCTCGTCGGCGGCCACAACCAGCAGCACCACGTCGATGCCCGTGGCGCCCGCGACCATGGTGCGCACGAAGTCCTCGTGCCCGGGCACGTCCACGACCCCGAGGCGCGCGCCGTCGGGCGCCACCAGCTCGGCAAAGCCCAGGTCGATGGTGATTCCCCTGGCCTTCTCTTCCGGGAGCCGGTCCGTGTCCACCCCGGTGAGGGCGCGCACGAGGGCGGTCTTGCCGTGGTCGATGTGTCCTGCCGTGCCCAGAACCGCGCGGGCCAACTTAGGCCTCCTCGTCCAGGGGAAGGATCTCTCCCAGGAAGGCCAGGGACTTGAGCGGCTTAGGCGCTACGTGGAACGCGATGAAGTCGGAGAGAAGCGCCAGGTGCCGCCTGGGATGGCTCACGGGCACGTCCAGGCTTCCGCGTGCCAGGGCGCGCAACTGCGCCCGGGCCTGGGGCCCGATGCGTGGGTCATGGCTTCCCTCGCTGCACGCCTGGCAGAGGGCCCCGCCTGCGGCCAAATCGAAGCGCCCCATCTCCTGGGGGCCCAGTGGGGCGCCGCAGCGGACGCACTGATCCAACTCCGGCGCGAAGCCGAACGCCGCCACCACCCGCCACGCCCCCGAGATGCACGCAGCGCCGACCTGCTCCTCTCCGACCTCCTCCAGGGCATCGAGGCTTTCCTCCAGAGCCTGGAAGACCTCCGGGTGAGGCTCCTGATCGGTGTGCACCACGACGAGCTCGGCCACCGCCGAGGCCCCGGCGAAGCGGAGAACGCTCGTTCCCAGCCTCCCCCTGGAGCGGGTGCAGGCGAAATCCTTCATGGTGTGCAGGTCGCGCTGGGCCTTCACGTACGCGGTGAGTTCTCCCGAGGCGAAGGTGTCCAGGGTCGTGGATCCCTTCCCGCTCCGCGTCCGGACCCCCCGGGCCATCACCGAGAGGAGGCCGTGGTCCCGGGTATGGAACCGGAGGATGCGGCTGGTCTCGCCGAAGGCGTGCGCCCGCAGGAGTACGGCAGGGGTGCTGACAGGGGCCACGGGCTCAGCCCAGAGCGCCCAGGCGCCGCAGCAGCTCTCGCCTCCGGGCCTCGTAGGCACCGCGCTCCTCCGGGGTGGCGGCGGCCCCGCGGGACGCGAACGCCTCGTCCAGCCGGGCCACCTCCAGGATGAGGGCACGCCGGTTTTGCGCCGCAGCCTGGGACGCGCCGCGTGCCGGCACGACGGAGGCCGACCTCGTGGCCCACAGGCCCACGCCGGCCAGGAGGAGGGCCAGCGTCACCGCCATCCAGCGCACGGGAGGCTGGGAGGCAGCCCGCCCCTCCGTGAGCCTCACCACGGTTCCCTGGAGCGCCGCTCCCGTCAGGCGCCGAAAGGTAGCCCCGGGCTGCAGCTCCGCCGGCTCGCCGGGCCTCAGAGCCGGGGACTCCAGCAGGGGTCCGGGCTCCCGCACCAGAATCTCCAGGGCGTCGGTGCGGGTCGGGAGGGGAATGGCAAGGAAGGGGTCGGGCACACTGTAGCGAACGATGAAGAGACGCTCCCCGGGCGGGATGGGGGCGGTCACGGCGAGCCACCCGTCCCTGACCTCGGCGCCTCCGGCTACGAGGTCGGTCTGGGCAATCTCGGCGTTCAGGGCGCCATCGGGGAGCGGGTGGCTCCAGGTCAGCCCCCCTTCCAGGGCGACCAGCGTGCCGGGCCGGTCGTTGAGGACCTCGAACACGTCCGTGACCTGCCAACCCGCGTCCTCCACCTGCTCCAGGAAGATGCTCCGCCCCTTCACAGGGATGTCGCCGCCGCCGTCGGGAGCCATGACCGTGTCGTGGGTCTGGATCAGGTAGACCGAGTCGAGCTGCACGGGGAGCGTGATGGCCTTGCCGAAGTAGAGGATGCCGGCGTGGCGCACGGATGCGAAGTACACGTCCGAGCGCTCCGGATCCGGGACCGCCGGGAGGCGCATCGAGAAGGAGCCGTCGGTGGCGACACGGGCCGAGTCCACCTCTCCCTGGATGCTCTCCGAGACCCGGTGGAGGACCACCGTGCCGGAGCGCAGGACTGAGTCCCCGAGGAGCGCGCGACCCCGGAGGACGGGCTCGGCGGGGACCTGGGCGCGCACACCTCCGGCGGGGGCGAGGCCCGCGGCCACCAAGAGGACGAGAAGGGCGCTCCGCCCCAGCGCGCGGCTCACGGGGTGAAGCGCCCGAAGTCCTCGGGGTTCAGCCTGCGGAGATGCTCCTTGAGCTCCTCCGGCCCCATGGCCTCCGGGGCGTCGGGCTCCGCGGGGACGGGCGGCGCGTCCAGGGCCGGCTCGTCCTCGGCGATCTCCACGGAGGCGTGCTCGAGGAGCGACTCCTGGGCGTAGATGCGGGCGTCCACACGCAGCGCCAGCGCAATCGAGTCGGAGGGGCGGGCGTCCAGGGAGAACACGTGGCCGTTGCGCTGGATGATGACCTCGGCGTAGTAGGTGCTGTTCTCCACGCGGGTGATGAGCACCTTCTGCACCGTGCCCCCCAGCCCTTTCAGCACCGAGACCATGAGGTCGTGGGTGAGGGGGCGGGCGAACTCCATGGAGGCCAGATGCATGGCGATGGCGCTGGCTTCCCCGGGGCCGATCCAGATGGGAAGGACACGCCCGCCGTCACGCTCCTGGAGGACGACCACGGGGGTGTTCGTGGACCGATCGAGCCCCAGGCTCTGTACCCTGACCTCTACCAGCACCGGGAGTGCGCTCCTTCGTGCGGCGGCACGGGCCCGGGGGCCGGAGTGCCCCCAGGATCCCACACCAGTACTCCGCAGCGCCGGCGGGGTTCTCCGTATCGTTCCGGATCCCCCGGCGGGCCCGTTCAAAACGCCCGCGCCGGGGCGTCCCCGACCCCTACAGTCCGGCCGCGCGCCTCAGATCGTCGGCGACGTCCGTGCGCTCCCAGGGGAAGAACCACACGGGCTCCTGCGTGGGTGCGACGTCGGGGACGCGGATCTCCGCGTGCCGGCCGAAGTGACCGTACGCGGCGGTGGGGGTGAAGATGGGGTTCCGCAGGCCGAGCCGGTCGATGATGGCCTGGGGGCGGAAGTCCATGACCTCCTGCACCGCTTTGGCCACCCCTGCGTCCGAGACCCCCCGGGCCGTGCCGAAGGTGTCCACGTGCACCGAGACCGGATGTGCGACGCCGATGGCGTAGGCCAGCTGAATCTCGCAGCGGGCGGCCATGCCGGCGGCCACCACGTTCTTGGCTGCCCACCTGGCGGCGTAGGACGCCGAGCGGTCCACCTTGGTGGCGTCCTTTCCGCTGAAGGCACCGCCGCCGTGCCGCCCCGCTCCCCCGTAGGTGTCCACGATGATCTTGCGGCCGGTGAGCCCCGCGTCGCCGTGGGGCCCGCCGATGACGAAGCGGCCCGTGGGGTTGATGTGCAGGACGCAGTCGCGCGCGTCGTAGAGCTCGGCCGGGAGGACCGGGTCCACCACGTGGGCCTTGATCGCCCCGATGAGGTCTTCCTGGCCGATGTTCTCGTCGTGTTGCGCGCTCACCACCACCGTGTGGATGCGCACGGGCTTGGCTCCCTCGTACTCCACCGTCACCTGGGACTTGCCGTCGGGCCGAAGCCAGGGGAGCTCGCCCGACTTGCGCACCTCGGCGAGGCGCCGGGTGAGGCGATGGGCGAAGACGAGCGGCGCGGGCATGAGTTCCTCGGTCTCGTCCGAGGCGTACCCGAACATCATGCCCTGGTCTCCGGCTCCGCCCGTGTCCACCCCCATGGCGATGTCCGGGGACTGCCGGTCCAGGCTGGTGAGGACGGCGCAGGTGGCGGCGTCGATGCCGTACGCGGCGTTGGTGTACCCGATACGCCGGAGCGTGCCCCGCACCACGTCGGGGACGTGGGCGTAGGCGGTGGTGGTGATCTCCCCCGCCACCACGGCCACGCCGGTGGTGACCAGCGTCTCGCAGCCCACCCGCGACCTGGGGTCCTGGGACAGGAGGTGATCCAGGACGGAATCGGAGATCTGGTCGGCGATCTTGTCCGGATGCCCTTCGGTGACCGACTCCGAAGTGAAGAGGGTGCGATTCAAGGTTGGCTCCACTCAGTTGCTTGAGATGTCACACGGGCCGCGGGCTTCCGGGAGGGCCCAAGGCTACCCAATCACCCGGGGACCGACAAGTTCCAGCGGCCGGAGAACGCCTTCAGGTCCACGGAGTCCCCTATCCCCTCGAGGAGGCAGCGCATGACGTCGGTGCTGGTGGGCGCCGCCAGCGCCTTCCGGGCCGCCTTGCGGGCGTCCTCGATCCGGACGTTGCGGACCACCCGCTTGACCTCGGGGAGCGAGGGCCAGGACACGGACAGCGCCGAGATGTCGAGCCCCAGCAGGAGGAAGGCTCCCAGGGGGTTGGCGGCCATCTCCCCGCACACGCTTACCTCGATGCCGGCTGCCTTCGCGACCCGTGACACCTGGTGCAGGAGGCGCACCACGGAGGGGTGGAACGGATTGTAGAGCTTGGCGAGCCGGGTGTTGGTGCGGTCCACCGCCAGCGTGTACTGCACCAGGTCGTTCGTTCCTACGGAGAAGAAGTCGGAGTGACGTGCCAGCTCCGCCGAGTCCAGAGCTGCCGCGGGGGTTTCCACCATGATCCCCAGCTTGTACCCCTTGTTGTAGGGAATCCCGTCCCGGCGGAGGTTGTCCTCTTCGGCCTCCAGGTACTCCCTCACCTGTTTGACCTCCTCCACGTCGTTCACCATAGGAACCATGATGCGCACGTCGCCGTGCGCGGTGGCCCTCAGCATGGCGCGGAGCTGGGTGCGGAAGAAGTCGGGCTCGTCCAGGCAAACCCGCACGGCCCGCCAGCCCAGGAAGGGGTTCTCCTCCCGGGGCATGTGCAGGAACATGGGGAACTTGTCGCCGCCGAGGTCGAACGTGCGGATGTACACGGCGCCGTTCGGGAAGGACTCCGCCACGCGGCGGTAGGCGTCGTACTGATCTTCCTCTGTGGGCATGACGGTCCGCCCCACCACGAGAAACTCGGTGCGGAAGAGCCCGATGCCGTCTGCCCCGTAGGCGCGAGCGCGCTCGATCTCGGAAGGGAGGTCCAGGTTGGCTCGCAGCGAGACCGGCTGCCCGTCCAGCGTGACCGACTCCTCTCGGGCGATGACCTCGATCTCCTCCTCCCAGTGCTGGATGCGTTCCCGGCGCGCGTCGAACGCGTCCCGATCGGCCGGCGAAGGCTCGATGATGATGCGGCCGATGCGACCGTCCAGGATGGCCTCCTGACCTTCCTGGGCGACCTGGGTGACCCGGCCGAGCCCCACCACCACCGGGATCTTCAGGGAGCGGGCGAGGATGGCCCAGTGGGCGGTCCGAGTGCCCAGGTCGGTGGCGACGCCCAGGACCTTGTCCGGGTTCAGGTGGACGGTGAGGCTGGGCGTCATGTTCGGGGCGACGACGATGACGCCTCCCTCTTCCTGCTCCAGGTCGGAGGGATCGTGGTGCCCCAGGAGCCGGTTGAGGACGCGGATCATCACGTCCTCCAGGTCGTTGAGGCGGTCCAGGACCATGGGCTGGGAGGTCCGGCTCCACATGGCCTGGAGCTCGAGCATGCGCCACTCGAAGGCGCGCTGCGCCTTCAGGTGGTTCTCCTGGATATAGCGCAGCGTATCCGCTACCAGTGCAGGGTCATCCAGCATGAGGAGCTGGGGCTCGAAGATCCTCGCCTCCATCGGACCGAGGCGCTCCTCGGTGGCTGCTTTCAGCTCCTGGATGCGCACCTTGGCCCAGCCGAGGGCCTCGTGGAAGCGCTCGACCTCTGTGGCGACGGCCTCGGCGGGCACCGTCTCGTGGGGCACTCTGGGCACACCCCACTCCAGCACGAAGATGCGGCCGCGGGCGATGCCCTCGGATGCCGCCAAGCCATCCAGGATCTGGGACACGGTCAAACCTCCGAGAAGCCCCTGCCGACCAGGTCGGCGAGGGCGTCGAGGGCGGCGCCGGCATCGGCGCCGGACGCCGTGAGACGGAGCCAGCTCCCCTGCTCCGCCGCCAGCATTAGAACGCCCATGATGCTCTTTCCGTTCACCTCCAGGCCGTCCTTCTCCACCGTGATCTCGGCTGAGAAGCGCCCGGCGATCTTCACGAACTCCGCTGCGGGGCGGGCGTGCATCCCCGCCCGGTTGACGATCTGCACCTGGCGCTCGATCCGTCCATTCTCGGTCATGCGGCCCATCCCCACGCGGCGAGGAGGGCCACCGCGGCCACCACGGCGACGGCGGCGGGACGCCAGAGGCGATGGCCCACGAGGTTTCCGCCGACGAAGGCGGCGCACGCCAGCGCCGCCCAGATGGGGCCGGCCTCGGCCAGCCCTCCCCTGCCAGCCAGGGCCATGCCGCAGAAGAGGCCGAGGAGGAGCCCGGCCAGGGAACGAACCCGCGCGGTCCAGAGGCTGAGCGCCGCGGCGCCCAGGGAACGGCCCACGCCACGCCCTCCGGTGAGGCCGGTCATGAAGCCCCAGGCCCGGAGCGCCACGTGCCCGGCGTTGTAGACGAGGAGGAAGAGGAGGACCGCGACCCACGCGGGCACGCCGAGCCAGAGGAGGGTGAGGGCCGCCAGAGACACCGCGGGGAGCCAGGCACCCCAGACCAGGGCATCGCCGAGGCCGCCGAGGGGGCCGCGCACCGCGGTCTTGAAGCGGCGCACGTCCTCGGGAGCCTCACCGTCCGCTTCCATCCGGAGCACGGCTCCCAGGGCCACGCCGGAGAGGTAGGGGTGGGCATTGAAGTGCTCGAGGTGACGGCGCAGGGCCGCGTCCATGCCGGAAGGGTCTTCCCGGAAGAGGACCCGCAGGGCCGGAAGCATGGCGAACGCGAACCCGGACCCCAGCATGGTCTTGTAGTTCCAGGACCCCTGGATGAGGAAGGAGCGCGCGAAGGCCGAGACGAGGACCCGGCGTGAGAGGGCGATGGTCACAGGAATCGGGCTCCCACCAGGGCGAGGGCCACGCCGGCGACGAAGACGATACGCAGGCGGCGGTACCCGCCGAGGCTGCGCAGGAGTACCCCGGCGGAGACCGCACCCCCGACCAGGAGGAGGCCCCGGGTGTCGGACGGGCCGAGGGGCCAGGATTGCGCCAGGATCCCCATGACCCAGCGACCACCCAGCACGCCTATCAGGGTGAGCAGGGCGCCCCGCAGGCCGTCCAGCGCGATCGCTCCCATGTGGACCGCGGACACGCGCTCCGGGCGCGGGCCATCGGGCTCCGGGGCGAGCCGACCGTTCAGACGCCGGAGGGCGGAGACGGTGAATCCGCCCATCTGACCCCAGACCAGGCCGAAGGCCACGCCCAGGGGGACCGCGCCCACGGGGTCTGCGGCGCCGGCGGAGGCCACCGCCACCACGGCGGCGGTGGCTCCCTCCGGATACCGCGTGCCGCCTGAGGGAAAGGACACCAGGAGATACACCTCCAGGAGCGCACCTACCGCGAGGCCTACGAGCGGGGTTCCGACGAGCCACCCGGCCAGGGTGCCCGCCACCAGGGGGCGGGAGACCATGAACTGGCCCGCCGAGGTGACGTCGAGGGCCAGAATGCCCCCCAGGAGGCTCACAAGGAGGAGATCCATCATCCGCCCATGAAGGAGCGGAGGGGCACCTTCGGCGCGTCGGGCAGGTCCTGGGCCCATACCTGTGCTCCCTCGCCCTCCAGCGACACCAACTCGGCCAAGTCGTCTTCGGAGAGATGGAGGTAGGACAGGACCTGGCGTCGTCCGGAGCCGTGGTGGAGCCCGCCCAGGTTGACCGGCTGGCCACGGAGGAGGCCTCCTGCCCCCAGCTTCCCCAGCGTGCCCACGTCTCGCACGAGAAGGACGGAGCGGAGAGAGGACTCCCGCCACTCTGCGAGTCGCCCGCGGGCCTCCGCCACGGTGGCGAAGACCACCTCCGTGTCTCCGGCTCCCAGGCGATACAGCTCCTGCTCCCAGTCGCTGGCGGTCAGTTCGTCGTCCACGACCAGGTACCGGTCGGGCCGGAGCTGGCTTCCCCAGCCGAGGACCACCTGCCCGTGGATCAGGCGCTCATCGAGGCGCGTGAGGACGATGCCCATGGCGATGCTCCGTCAACTTCCCTGGGGAAGCGTGTGAATCCCGTCCCGCCCCTTCGCCACCAACCTGGGGACCAACTCCTCCATGGGGAGATCGCGGTGGAAGACGAAATCGAGGAGGACGGGGAGGTTGACCCCGCACACCACCGCCCGCCGGTCCGAGCCGCGTGCCACCACCACGGCGGCCATCCCGCAGCTGCCTGTTAGGAGGTCGGCGAAGAGGATAGTAGGGGCGTCGCCCGCCAGGCGCTCCAGCTCCTCCTTCACCTCCAGGGGGCTCTTCTCCTCGTTGGAGAACGGAGCCAGGGCGTCGGCGGCACCGCCCGCGATTCGGCGCACGGCATCCACGAGCCCCTGGGCCATGCCGCCGTGGGCCACCACGATCCCCTTCGTGCCCGTGGCCTCATTCATAGTCCTCCTCGAGATACTCCCGGACGGGCTTCATATGGGCCTTGAGGCGCTGGTCGAAGGCTTGGGCCGAGTGGACGCCGGCGTACTTCAGGAGGTGGCTCATGGCCACGACTTCGGAGATCACCGTGATGTTCTTCCCGGGGTTCAGGGGGACGGTCACCCGTGGGATGTTCACCCCCAGGATCTCCGTCTCGTCCTCTTCCAACCCCGTGCGGGAATAGCCGCGCTCGGCGTCCCAGAGCTCGAGCTGCACCACGACCTCGATGCGCTTCTGCTGCCGCACCGCGCGCACCCCGAAGAGGGTGGGGATGTCGATGATCCCGACACCCCGGATCTCCATGTGGTGGCGCTGGAGCTCGTGCCCGCGCCCGATGAGGATGTCGTTCCCCCGCCGGGACACAAGGACCAGGTCGTCGGCGACGAGCCGGTGGCCCCGTTCCACCAGGTCCAGGACGCACTCGCTCTTGCCGATCCCGCTCTCCCCCACGAAGAGGAGGCCCACTCCGTACACGTCGGCCAGGGAGCCGTGGAGATTGGTGGAGGGCGCCAGCGCCCACTCGAGGAAGGGCTTCAGGCGCCGGTAGACCTCCTTGGTCGAGCGCCGGCTCAGGATGACCGGCACGCCGCTTTCCCTGGCCGCTTCGAGGAAGTAGTCCGGGACGGGCTGACCCTTCGTCACGAAGATCGCCGGCACGTCGTAGGAGCAGAGCCGGATCAGGTTCTCCCGAGCCAGCTCGGGGGTGAGGGTGGCCAGGTACGCCATCTCCGTCGCGCCGAAGACCCACATGCGGCCTCCGGAGACGCGCGCCGTGTACCCCGCGAGCACGAGCCCGGGGCTGGACACATCGGGATCCGAGGCCCTGCGGTCCAGGGGTACGCCGGGCGTGAGGAGCTCCAGGGCCAACGTGTCGCGCTTCAGGTCCAGGAGCTCCTGGATCGTGATGCTCTTTGCGCTCGCGGTGCCCGAGCTTCGGAGGGGTCGGCTCACGGTCGCCTAGTCGATGGTCGCTCCCTCGGATATCCGGGGCCCCTTGTGCTGAAGGGCCTGGTCACGCTGCCTCCGGAGGATGCGGCTGAGCCGGTCCACCACCTTGTCCAAGGCGGTGCGGAACTCCTCACCCTCCGCCTTGGCGACCACGGGCTCGCCGCGGTCCACGGTGAGGATGACTTCCACTTTGCGGACTCGCTTCTCCTCCTCGTACACGACCTCGGCGGACGAGACACGGGACTCGTACTTGGCCAGGCGTGTGAGCTGCTCTTCGGTGCGTTTGCGGACGGAATCGGGGATATCGCAGTGGCGTGCCGCGACCTGGATTCTCAACTCGGCCTCCGAAGTGGAAGGTGACCTTACACTTCAAAACTAGTCGTGCCGGGAACTCCGTACCACCCGGGTCAGGAACGCCTCCGTGGCCAGTGCCGAGGCGTCCCAGGAAAAGCGCTCCGCAAAACCCCGGGCCTGCCGCCCCAGGCGGTCCCGGAGTTCCGCATTTCCCAGGACCCGGCCCAGGGCGCGGGCCAGGGCGCCGACGTCCCCGTGAGGGACTAGGAGCCCCGTGACCCCGTCCACCACCGAGTCCCGGAGCCCCGGGGCGTCACTGGCCACGGTGGCGGTGCCGCAGGCGGCTGCTTCCAGGTTGGCGATGCCCCATCCCTCCTTGGGCGAGGTCAGGGCGTGGACCCAGGCGCGCTGGAAGAGCTCCTGCTTCTGCTCGTCGCTGACGAAGCCGAGGAAGCGTACGCCCTCCCCGAGCTGGAGCTGTCCCGCCAGGGCCCTGAGCGCCGGCTCGAAGTCCCCCCGCCCTCCCACGAGGAAGCGCACGGGGAGCCCCTCGGCCCTGAGCTGGGCCACGGCCCGCAGGATCAGGTCGACGCCCTTGTAGCGCTTCAGGCGCCCCAGGTAGACGACCGTCGGCTCCTCGAACCTCGGGCCGTGGGAGGGCACCAGGGCGGAGAGGTCCATGCCGTTGGGAATCACCTCGATGAGGGCCGGGTCCATCCCCCGTCGTGCCAGGTCCTGCCGGGTGCTCTCGGACACCGCCACGGTGGGCGTGGACCCGAATACCCGGGGGATGGGACGCTCGAGGAGCCAGGTGGCCGCGGCGACGGGGAACGAGGCCTCTCGGAAGGCGGTGGCGCCGAACAGGTGGTGCACCACCAGGGTCACGGGGGCCGCCGTCCAGAAGGGCGTGAAGAGAGGGACCTTGTTCAGGTCCTCCACCACCACGTCCCAGCGCTCCTCCGCCAGGTGGCGCCGGAAGTACCAGGGGGCGGCGAGGGAGAACGTGTACCGACCCCCGGTGCGGTGGACCCGGATCCCGTCCAGTTCCACTTCGGGAGGAGCGCCGCGCCACCCGGATGCCAGGAGCGTGACGCGATGTCCCCGCGCCACCAGGCGCCCGAAGATCTCATGGAGGTGGGTCTCGGCCCCGCCTCCCTGGGGGTTCTCCCTGTCCTGCCAGTTCACCACCAGGATGCGCAGAGCGGATACTCCTTCCCCGCCGGTCACGTGCCCGCCCCGGGGAGACGCTTGTACAGGGCGTCGAGCACGCCGTTGACGAAGCGGGGGGAGTCGGGGCCCCCGTACTGCTCGGAGAGGCGGATGGCCTCCTGGATGGAGACCTTGGGCGGGACCTCGTCCAGATACAGCATCTCCGCCGCAGCCACGCGGAGGACTGCCCGGTCCAGGGTGGAGAGACGCTCCAGGCGCCAGTTCTCCAGGGCGTCCTGGAGGGCTCGGTCCACTTCCGACAGGTGTCCGTCGATCTCGGTGAGCACGCGGCGCACGTACGGGAGGCGCCGGGGCGAGATGCGCCTCGTGGCCGCCGTGTCGACGAGGGCGTCGCGGAGGGTGCCGACGGAGCCCAGGCTCTCCCATCGGTAATGGATCTGGATACTCCACGCCCTCGCACGGCTCCGGTCGATGCGCTCGGCGCGCCCGAGGGCCGGGTGCGATTCGCTCACGAGTCCCCGAGGGTGCGGTAGAAGGCGACCATCTGGAGGGCGGCCAGCGCGACCTCGTACCCCTTGTTCGTCGGCCCCTCCCCGGCGCGTGCCAGGGCCTGCGCCCGGTCCTCGGTGGTGAGCACGCCGAAAGTGAGGGGCGCCCTCGAGGACCGGGCGACCTCGCCGAGCCCCAGGTTGGCCTGGTCGCACACGTAGTCGAAGTGGGGCGTCTCGCCGCGGATCACGCAGCCAAGCGCCACGAGGGCGTCGTAGCGGTCCAGGGCGGCGACGCGCGCCGCTGCCTGGGGAAGCTCCCACGCGCCCGGCACCCGGTAGACGTCCACGTCGGCCTCGGACGCCCCATGCTCCCGGAGGCAACGGAGCGAGCCGTCCAGGAGGCGCTCCGTGACGTCGGCGTTGAAGCGGGCCACGAGCACGGCCACGCGCACGCCGGTCGCATCCACGGTGCCCCGGGTCTCCCCTGCGTGGCTTCCCAGGGAGGTCACAGGAGGTGGCCCAGCTTGGTGCGCTTCGTGTCCAGATAGCGCTCGTTGTGCTCGCCCGCCTCGATCTTCAGGGGCTCCCTGCCCGTGATCTCGATGTCGTAGCCGTCCAAGCCCACGATCTTGCGGGGGTTGTTGGTCAGGAGGCGGATGGAGGTGAGCCCCAGGTCCAGGAGGATCTGAGCGCCGATGCCATAGTCGCGCAGGTCGGGCCTGAAGCCGAGGCGCTCGTTGGCCTCCACCGTATCCATGCCTTGGTCCTGGAGGCTGTAGGCCCTCAGCTTGTTGCTGAGCCCGATGCCCCGCCCCTCCTGGCGGAGGTAGACGATGGCGCCGACCCCCTCCTCCTCGATGCGCCGCATGGCCGCCTCGAGCTGGTCTCCGCAGTCGCAACGTAGCGACGAAAACACGTCGCCGGTCATGCACTCCGAGTGCATGCGCACGAGGACGTTGGCCTTCCCTGCCACCTCTCCTTTCACCAGAGCCAGGTGCTCGCGCTGGTCCACGATGCTCTCGTAACCGATGACCCGGAAGGTGCCCAGCTTGGTGGGGAGGTCGGCCTCCGCCACCCGGCGCACGAGACGGGTGCGCGTGAGCCGGTAGGCTACGAGCTGTGCCACCGTGATGAAGCGCAAGTCGTGATCGCGGGCGATCTCCTCGAGCTGGGGCCGCCGCGCCATGGTGCCGTCCTCGTTGAGGATCTCGCAGATGACGCCCGCCGGCTCCAGACCGGCGAGACGGGCCAGGTCCACCGCCGCCTCGGTCTGCCCTACCCGCCGGAGCACGCCGCCGGCCTTGGCGCGGAGCGGGAAGACGTGTCCCGGCCTGCGCAGATCATGGGGAGCGGTGCGGGGGTCCAGGATGACCTGGACGGTCTTGGCCCGGTCGTAGGCACTGATCCCGGTGGTGACGCCGAAGCGCAGATGGGCGTCCACCGACACCGTGAAGGCGGTACCCTGGGGGTCGGTGTTGGCCTCGGTCATGAGGGGGAGTTGGAGCTCGTTGGCGCGCTCCTCGGTGAGGGCCACGCAGATGAGCCCGCGCCCGTGCTTGGTCATGAAGTTGATGTGGTCCGACGTCACCAGCGACGCCGCCATGACCAGGTCCCCTTCGTTCTCCCGGTCCTCGTCGTCGGCCACGATGACCATCCGCCCTCGGCGGATGTCGGCGATGGCGTCCTCGACACGATCGAAGGGCATGATTGCTCCTCTCAAGTTCCCCGGATGGCCAGAATCCTACCCACGTACTTCCCGATCAGGTCCCCCTCCACGTTCACCGGGTCGCCGGGCGTCATCCCTCCGAGGTTGGTGTGCTCCCAGGTGAAGGGGATGATGCCGATGCGCACCACGTCGGTCTGCGGCATGTCACTCACCGTGAGGCTCACGCCGTTGAGGGCGATGGACCCGTGCAAAATGGTGAGGGCCCAGATGTCCGACGGGATGCGGAAGTCCATGAGCCAGTACTCGCCGTCCTCGGTGACCCGCTCCAGGTGCCCCACCCCGTCCACGTGGCCCTGCACCAAGTGGCCGTCCAGCCGCTCGCCCATGCTCATGGCGCGCTCCAGGTTCACCCTGGTGCCGGCCCGGTACCGCCCCGCGATGGTGCGCTCCAGGGTGGTGCCGATGACGTCCACGGAGAAGGTGGCGCCCTCGGCGGCCACGGCGGTGAGGCAGGCGCCGTCCACGGCCACCGAGTGCCCGGGCTGTAGAGCACCGGCGAAGGCATCCACGCGGAGGGTGAAACGGCGCGTGGTGTCCAGGTCCACGGCCTCGACGACGTGCCCAGTGGCCTCGATGATCCCTGTGAACATCAGTCTTCCTCCCGATCCAGCAGGAGTAATGTGTCGCGGCCGTGGAGCTCAGGCGCGAAAGCCGGCCGCAGGCGCCTCCACACCTCCGCGCCCACGCCGGGAAAGGCCGGCACGCCGGGCCCGGAGAGGGTGAAGGGCGCAATCCAAAGGTAGAGTCGCCGGGCCGTTCCGTCCCGCAGGAGCTCGGAAGCCAGGCGTGCTCCCCCCTCGCACAGGACGGAGCGGATCCCCAGGCCCCACGCGACCGAGAGCACGGCCTCCAGGGAGAGGCCCCGCCGGTCGAAGGCCACCCGGTGCACCCTGGCGCCTGCGGCCTCCAGGCGCTCGAAGTCGGCCTCGGGAGCGTCCCGGCGGGTGAACACGTGCACCGGGATGTGCCCGGCGTCCCGGAGCACGGCGGCGTGTGCCGGCAGCTCGGCGCGCGGGTCGAGGAGCATGCGCACGGGAGGGATGCGCCCCTGGGGGGCATGGCGCACCGTGAGGAGAGGATCGTCGGCGCGTTGGGTCCCGGCGCCCACCAGGAGGGCGTCGAACCCCGTGCGCAGCTGGTGCGACCGGGCCTCCGCCGCCGGGCCCGTGATGCGGGAGCGCTGCCCCGGGACCTCGGCGATGAACCCATCCAAGGTCTGAGCGAGCTTCACCGCTACCCAGGGCGAGTCGTGGCGGGCGGCGTGGAAGAAGGCGGGGTTTTCCGAGCGGGCGGTGGCGTCGTCCCACACCGGCCCCACCACCTCGATGCCCGCGCTGCGCAGGGTGGCGGCACCGCCGCCGGACACCGGGCCCGGGTCGAGGGCTCCGAAGACCACGCGGCGCACGCCGGCCCGGATCAGGGCCTGGGTGCATGGAGGAGTCTTCCCGTGATGGTCGCACGGCTCCAGGGTCACGAAGGCGGTGGCCCCGCAGGCCCGGGACCGCGCCGCCTCCAGGGCGACGACCTCGGCGTGGGGGCCTCCGAACTCACGGTGATGTCCCTCGCCCACCACCTCGCCGTCGCGGACCAGGACACACCCCACCATGGGGTTGGGGTGGACGTGTCCCCACCCTGCCCGAGCCAGGACGCGAGCCCGCTCCAGGTGGACCTGGTCCGCCGGGGGGAGGCCCGGAGGCGTGGGGGTGGGGCCCATGGTCAGATGGTGAGCCGGAACGCCAGGCTCCCGTACCCCGAGCCCCGGGTGGGGTCGAAGGGCACGCCGCGGTATCCGCTCACCGCTCCGGCACCCTGGGCCCAGCCGGCTTCCGCGGATAGCTGGAGGATGAGGAAGTTCATGGACGCGCCCCCGAAGAAGAGCTTCCGGGAGTGGGTGAAGGAGTCGTCGGACACGGCATCCAACCCCACGGGGCGGAGCGTCACCGACCCCGCGTAGCGATCCCATCCCATCCCCGCCAGGAGGCCAATGGAGAGCAGGTCCTTGCCCACCGTCGCCCTCACCGACGTCACGGTGGCATCCGTTTCGACGGCTCCGCCCCCGGCGGACAGAGGGTCGCCGAAGCTCACGGGGGCGAGGTCGCGGCGCGCGAGCGAGACGGCGATGCCGGGAAGCGTGAACGACTCGCGGAGCAGGCCGAGCCGCGCGCCCACCGTCCAACTGGACGCTCTCCCGTCGAAGCCGTCGGCGGTGGGGAAGAAGATCGCGGAGGTGTTGGCCAGAAGGTCCAGGCTGAGGACGCCGCCGACGGTGGGGAGGACGAAGAACCCGTCGAAGACGCCTGCGACGACGCCGGCGTGCACGGCGGGAACGACGAACGTTGCCTGCCGCGATGGCTCGGCGCCCGGATCGGCCAGGTCGGGGAGCCCCACGTGGGCGAAGGCGGCGCGCGCTCCCACGGCAATCCGGGGCGTGGTCCCCAGCCTCCTCCCCAGCGTGCTGGCGCTCCCCGGGACCTCCGACCCGAGGCCGGCGAGGAGCCCCGCCGATCCCTGGAGGGCACGAGCGGTCACAGCCAGTTCGGTGCAGCGGGACACGGGACCGCCGGCGTCGGCACAGCGTGCCGCCAGCACCTCGGTGGGGTTCTGGGCCCGGGCACTGCCTGCCACGGCCGCCGACGTCAGGGAGGCGGCCAGGAGGAGCCGGAGGAGGCGCCCCGTCCTCATCCCAGGTACCGCACTCCCTGCCCGGCTTCGATGCGCCCGAGCATCCACACGTCCACGCCGGCGCCACGCACGGTATCCGCCACGTGGGCGGCATCGGTGGGGCGCACGACGGCCACCATGCCGATACCCATGTTGAAGACCCGGTCCATCTCGAAGCGGTCAACCCGCCCCGCCTCCTGGAGGGCGCGGAAGACCGGTGGGACCTCCCAGGCTCCTCGGTCCACCACGGCACCGAGGCCGGCAGGGAGGATGCGGGGGAGGTTCCCGGGGATCCCTCCGCCGGTGATGTGGGCGAGGCCGCGGAGGGAGCCCTCCTCCAGGCTCGGCCACAGGGCGGGCATGTAACTCCGGTGCACCGAGAGCAGCTCATCCGCCACGGAGCGCCCCGTCCCGGGGAGCTCGTCGTCCACCTTCAGCCCCATGGCGTCGAAGACGATGCGCCGGGCCAGCGTGTAGCCGTTGGTGTGCAGGCCCGACGAGGCGAGGCCGAGGAGCACGTCCCCTTCCTGGATCTGCGTCCCGTCCACGATCCTGTCCCGCTCCACCACGCCCACGATGAAGCCGGCCAGGTCGTACTCCCCGGCGGCGTAGAAGTCGGGCATCTGGGCTGTCTCTCCGCCCACCAGGGCGCACCTGTTTTCCTTGCATGCCAAGGCCACGCCGCCCACCACCTGGGTGACCACCTGCTCGTCCAGAACCCCGGTGGCCAGGTAGTCGAGGAAGAAGAGGGGACGGGCGCCTTGCACCAGGATGTCGTTCACGCAGTGGTTGACCAGGCACTGCCCCACCGTGTCGTGGCGTTGGGCGTCGAACGCCACCTTGAGCTTCGTGCCCACGCCGTCTGCCGAGGACACGAGGACCGGCGTGGCCAGCCCGTCGGGGACCTGGTAGAGGCCGCCGAAGAGGCCCAGATCCGAGAGCGTCCACCGGTCCCGGGTGGAGGCTACCAGGGCCTTCAGCTTGTCCTTGGCCCGATCGCCGGCGTCCAGGTCCACGCCGGCGTCGCGGTAGCTCATGCCACGTTCAGACACGGTGCTCCTCCACGTGGGCTTCGAAGGCGGTCATCTCGCGGAACTCCCACGCCCGGCGGACGACGTCGGCCGGGTCCAGGCGCTTGAAGCGGTCCACGCTGAAGTCCTCCACGGAGTATGATCCCATCACGGATCCGAAGACCATGGCGCGGCGGAGCTCGGTCGGGTCCAGGGATCCGCTCCGGGCCACGTGCCCCATGAACCCGCCTGCGAAGGCGTCGCCCGCGCCCGTCGGGTCGAAGACGTTCTCCAGGGGATACCCCGGCGTGAAGAACACCCATCCGTCGGCGAAGAGCATGGCGCCGTGCTCGCCCTTCTTCACGACGATGAGGGACGGGCCCCGCTCCCGGATCCACCGGGACGCCTTCAGCAGGTTGGGCTCGTCGGCGAGCTGGCGCACCTCCTCGTCGTTCACCAGGAGGATGTGGACGCGCTCCAGGAGCGACAGGAGCTCCTTCCGGCTTCCCTCGATCCAGTAGTTCATCGTGTCGCAGGCGACGACCTCGGGGGCGTCCACGTGGTCGAGGACGTCCTGCTGCAGCTGGGGCGCGATGTTGCCGAGAAAGACGTGCCGGCTGTCGCGGAAGCCTTCGGGGATGCGCGGCCGGAAATCGGCGAACACTCCCAGGCGGGTCTCCAGGGTGTCGCGGGTGTTCAGGTCGTAGTGGTAGCGTCCCGCCCAGAAGAAGCTCTCGCCGGGGCGGGTCTCGATCCCCGACAGGTCGGCGCCCCGCTTCTCGAGGAAGGCCAGGTCGGCGCGGGGGTAGTCGTCCCCCACCACGCCCACGATGCGCACCGGGGAAAAGAAGGTGGCGGCGGCGGAGAAGAAGACGGCGGAGCCGCCGAGCACACGCTCGGCCTTGCCGAAAGGGGTCTCCACCGAGTCGAGGGCCACGCTTCCCACGCAGAGGATGGACATGGTGTCGGGATTCGGGGTCAAGCCGCTTCGGTCTCTTCGGAACGGTCCATGCGCGACGGCGCCTCGATCCCCAGGATCGCGAGGCCGTTGCGCAGCACCACCTGCACGGAGCGGGCCAGGACGAGCCGGGCGGCGCGCAGTGCCGGGTCGTTCGACAGCACCGCGAGCGCCGGGTCACGGGACGGATTTCCCGCGTGGTACCACGCGTTGGCGGCGCCCGCGGTCTGCTCCAGGTAATCGCATACCACATGGGGCATGGCGCCGGCGGCAGCCCGCTCCACCATGTCCGGGAATTCGCCCAGGCGCTTGACCAGTTCCCGCTCCAGCTCGTGGGACAGGAGGGAGAGGTCCGCGCTCCCCGCCGCTACGTCCTCCGGCGCCATGCCCACCTTGCGGAAGATGGAGCACATGCGGGCGTGGGCGTACTGGACCTTGTACACCGGGTTCTTGTCCGACTGGTCCAGCGCCACGTCCAGGTCGAAGACGAGGTGCGCGTCGGGCTTGCGCATCTGCATGAAGTAGCGCGCCACGTCCACGCCCGTCTGCTCGAAGAGCTCCCGGAGCGTCGTGTACGAACCGGCGCGCTTGGAGAACTTCACCTCCTTGCCGTCCCGCTCCACCCGCACCATCTGGTGCAGGATATACTCGGGGAACCCCTGGGAAAGACCGAGCGCCTGGACCCCGGCGCGCACCCGGGCCACCGTGCCGTGGTGGTCGCTCCCCTGGACGTTGATCACCCGGTGGAAGCCGCGCTCCCACTTGTCCATGTGGTAGGCCACGTCGGGCACGAAGTAGGTGTGCGCCCCGTTGGACCGGATCATGACCCGGTCCTTGTCGTCCCCGAACTCTGTGGTGCGGAGCCAGGTGGCGCCTTCCCGCTCGAAGACGTGTCCCGTGGCGCGCAGCGCCTCCACCACCCGATCCACCTTCCCGTCAGAGTATAGGGAAGACTCGAGGAAGTACTCGTCGAAGCGCACTCGGAAGTCGGTGAGGTCCCGGTCCTGCTCGCCCCGGAGGACCCCCACCGCGAAGTGGCGCATGGCGTCCAGCGCCTCCTGGGAGTCCTCCCCCACATAGCGGTCCCCCCCCTCTTTCGCGAAGGCCTCGGCCACGTCCCGCACGTACTCGCCCTGATAGCCGCCCTCGGGGATCTGGGTGCTCCGGCCGTGGAGTTCCTGGTACCGGACCCACACGCTCCGGGCCAGGTTGTCCATCTGGTTCCCGCTGTCGTTGTAGTAGTACTCCCGGTGCACCGTCCACCCGGTCCACTCGAGGAGCGCGGCGATGGCGTCGCCCAGCGCCGCCTGGCGCCCGTGTCCCAGGTGGAGCGGGCCGGTCGGGTTGGCGGACACGAACTCCACCATCACCTTCCGGGCGCCGCCGCTCGAGGACCGGCCGAAGGCGAGATCCTCGGAGAGGACGCGGTCCAGGACGGAGGCCACGGCGCCGGAGGTGAGGCGAAAGTTCAGAAAGCCGGGCCCCGCTACCTCCACCGCGGACACACCGGCGGCGCCCAGGTCGAGACGGCGGACGATCTCGTCGGCGATCTGTCTCGGCGACCGCCCCAGCTTCCTCGCCACGGTCATGGCCACGTTGCAGGCCAGGTCCCCGTGGGTGGCGTCCCGGGGGCGCTCCAGCTGGATCGGGGCGTCCTCGGCGCCCAGCTCGGCCAGCACACGGGCGAGCGCAGCGCGGATGGTCTCCTGGGACATGGCCTCAGGCTTCGGAAGGGGAGGAGGATGGAGGTGGGGGCGACGGGCCCCCCTCCTTGGCCGGCGGCGGGCTCGACGCGCCCTCCGACGAAGCCTTCTTCTTGTAGTCGGCGCTGCGGTAGTCGGTGGTGTAGAAGCCATCACCCTTGAAAAGGAACCCGGCGCCTGCGGAGATCAGGCGCTGGCCGGGCTCCCCGCACTCCGGGCAGGTGGCCTCCGGTTTCTCGGAGATGCGTTGGAACACCTCGAAGTGATGTCCTCGTGGGCAGCGGTATTCGTACGTGGGCATGGCTCGTCCGGGATCTCGCGTAAGGCGACCGACAACCTAAAAAACTAACGAGAGCCCCCACGGCCGACCACCGGGCGCAGGGCCCTGGCCTATCCGTCGTGGATGCCCCACTCGGCTCGGAGCGCGTCGCTGATCTCGCCCAGCGTCGCTGCCGACTTCACCGCGTCGACGATGGGGGGCATGAGGTTGCCCGACCCGCGGGCCGTCTCCCGGACACGGGCCAGCGCCCGGCCGACTCCACCGGCGTCCCGGGACGCTTTCCGCTCCGCCAACGCCGCCTTCTGCGTCTTCTCCAGCGCGCTGTAGTCGGGCTGTCCGATGCGGGGAGGTCCCTCGTCCTCGCTGTGGACGTTCACACCCACCACCGGGCGGTCCCCCGACTCGATGTCCGTCTGCACCGCGTAGGCCGCGCGGTGGATCTCCTCCTGCATGTACTCGATGGCGCGGGCGGCGCCGCCCAGCTCGGCGATGCGCTCCAGGTAGCTCCGGGCGCGGGCCTCGATCTCGTCGGTGAGGGCCTCCACATACCAGGACCCGCCCAGGGGATCTGCGGTGCGCGTGACCCCCGACTCCGCGGCCAGGATCTGCTGGGTGCGCAGCGCCAGCTTGGCTGATTCCTCCGTGGGGAGCGCCAGCGCCTCGTCGTATCCGTTCGTGTGAAGCGACTGGGTACCACCCAGGACGGCGGCCAGGGCCTGCACGGTGACGCGCACCACGTTGTTCAGGGGCTGCTGGGCGGTGAGCGTGGAGCCTCCCGTCTGCGTGTGGAAGCGCAGCAGGCTGGCGCGGTCGGAGGCGCCGTAGCGCTCCCTCATGAGGAGGGCCCAGAGGCGCCGGGCAACCCTGAACTTCGCCACCTCCTCGAGGAGGTCGTTGTGCGCCGCGAAGAAGAACGACAGCCTGGGCGCGAAGGCCTCCAGCGCGATCCCCCGGGCCAGCGCCCGCTCCACGTACTCCAGGCCGTTGGCGAAGGTGAACGCCACCTCCTGGGGGGCTGTGGCCCCGGCCTCGCGCATGTGGTAGCCGGAGATGGAGATGGTGTTCCAGCGCGGCACCTCCGCGGCGCAGAAGGCCATGACGTCGGCCACCAGCCGGAGCGAGGGGCCCACCGGGTAGATGTATGTTCCCCGGGCGATGTACTCCTTGAGGATGTCGTTCTGTACGGTTCCGGCGAGCTCGCCACGGCCTACCCCCTGCTCGTCCCCCAGCGCCACATAGCACGCGAGCAGGATGGCGGCGGTGGCATTGATGGTCATGGAGGTGGAGACCTGGTCCAGCCGGATCCCCTGGAAGAGGGTGCGCAGGTCGTGCAGGTCCGCGATGGCCACGCCCACGCGCCCCACCTCGCCGGCCGCCATGGCGTGGTCCGCGTCGTACCCCATCTGGGTGGGGAGGTCGAAGGCCACGGAAAGCCCGGTCTGCCCTCGCGCCAGGAGATAGCGGAATCGGGCGTTGGTCTCCTCCGCGGTCCCGAAGCCGGCATACTGGCGCATGGTCCACACGCGGCCGCGGTACATGTCGGGATGGGCACCCCGGGTGAAGGGGAACTCCCCCGGCGGCGGGGGCGTGGGGGTCGCCTGTCCCGAAGGGTCGGGCCCGTAGACCCGGTGCACCGGGATCCCGCTCTCGGTGTGGAACGAGCGCTGGTCGGACATCAGGACGCACCCTCCCCCGCGTCGGCGGGGCCCTGGAGTTCGATGAGGATCTGGTCCTTTTCCACCGCCTGCCCCGCCCGCACGTGGATGTGTCTCACCACCCCGGGAGCTTCGGCCCTGAGCTCGTTCTCCATCTTCATGGCCTCCACGATGGCCACCCCCTGGCCGGCCTCGACCCGGTCACCGACGGCGACCTCGAGCTGGACCACCAGGCCGGGCATGGGCGCTCGGATGGGGCGTGGGCCCACAGGCCCGGCGGAGACCGCGGCCATCTCGCGGATGGCCCGGGTCCGCTCGTCGATGGCCTCCGCCACGAAGCGACGCCCTCTCAGGTGCAGCTCCCAGCGGCCGTCTTCCAGGCGGGTGGCCAGGACCCGGTAGGACCCGCCGTCCAGGAGGAGGCTGCTCAGGTCCGTTCCCGCCACGTGGGCCAGGTCGGCGGACACGGCCACGCCGTCCACGTTCACGCCCTCGGGACCGAGGTCGACACGGAGCGTGCGCTCGCCCACGCTGACGAAGTACAGCATCAGGGGCTCGCCTCCGGGATCAGGACCGCCACCGTCTCCACGTGGCTCGTCTGCGGAAAGAGGTCGAAGGAGCGGAGCCCGGCGAGGGAGAAGGCTCCCCGGAGGCGCGCCACGTCCCGGGCCAGGGTGGCGGGGTCGCAGCTGACGTAGACCAGCCGCCCGGGGCTTGCCCGGGCCAGGATCGCGGGGATGCGCGCTTCCAGCCCTGTCCTGGGCGGGTTGAGGACGACCAGGTCGGCGGGGAGCGCATCGGCGAGGAGCTCCTCCACCCTCCCCTCCCGGACGGTGAAGCCGGCGGGGGCGGCATGGCGTGCGCCCGCGCAGGCATCGGCGTCGAGCTCGATCCCCTCCACGCTCCACCCCAGCCGCGCCAACGCCCGCCCATAGACCCCTATGCCGCAGTAAGCGTCCACCGCACGTCCGGGGGCCGGGGCCTGAGCCAGGACGTGCGCGGCCAGCGCATGGGATGCGGCGCGGTTGACCTGGATGAACGCGTGCGCGGACATGGGGACGCGCTCCTCGCCCCACGTCTCGTCCTCCACCTCGCCGGCGACGAGCCGCGGCGCCTGTTCCCCCCCGGGCTGGTGCCAGACGCTCACGAGGCCGGGGACGCGCTCGACCAGGAGGGCCGGGTCCCACCCGCTGGCTCCCCCTTTCACGAGGACGGCCACGCCGGCCTCCAGGGCGCGGAGCGTGACCCGCAGCTCCCGGCCGGAGGGAAGGATCCTGGCGCCGTCGCAGGCTGCGCGCAGCGCCTCCCAGGCGGCGAGGATGGCGGGCTCGGGGAGGAGGCACGCGCCTCCCACGTCCACCACCCGGTCCGGTCGACGGAGAGCGTGGAATCCCGCCACCGTGCGTCCTCCCCCCAGATGGAGGACGGTGAAGGTCACCCGGTTTCTGTACCGGGTCTCGGTGGGAGAGGGCGTGACCTCCGGGAGGGCCACGTCCACGCCGCCGATGCGCGCCAGCGCGTCGGTGACGAAGCGCCGCTTCCAGGCCAGCTGCTCGGTATACGCCAGGTGCTGGAGGGAGCACCCCCCGCAGGTGCCGTAGTGCGGACACGGGGCCGGGACGCGTCCGGGCCCGGGCTCCACCACTTCCAGGAGTTCCGCCTCCCCCCAACGGGGCTTGAGACGGGTCACGCGCGCGTCCACCAGGTCGCCGGGGGCGGTGCGATGGACGAAGACCACCCGTCCGTCGGGGAGGTCCGCCACGCCCGCGCCGCCCGACGCCAGGGCGCGCACCCGGAGGAGAACCCGGTCCCCCACGACCGGGAGCGGGCCGGCGCTCATCGGGGCTGCCAAGACCACCCCGCTTTGCGCCACGCAGGCAGACCCGGGCCCGCCGAGTCTCCGAGGCGCTGGGTGCGGTGCCGTTGGCGGCGCTCGTCCTCCAGGAGGGCCGCGGACACGGCAACCGCCCGGAGCGCGTCCTCGTCGGTGGGCTCCATGAAGAGGGCCGGGTGCTCCTCCACGTAACGGATGTCGAACCGGCCCGCGCGGAAGTCGGGCTCGTCCATGAGCCGGCGGTGGAATGGCGCGCTGGTCTCCACCCCCTCCACCACCAGCTCGTCCAGGGCCCGGGCCATGCGGGCGATGGCCGCCTCCCGGTCCGGCGCGTGGACAATGAGCTTGCCCAGGAGCGGGTCGTAGTGGAGGGAGACCTGGAACCCCTCCTCGATCCCCCCGTCCCAGCGCACCCCCGGGCCCGTGGGAACCCGCAGATGCGCGATGGTGCCCGTGGAGGGCAGGAACCCGTGCCAGGGATCCTCCGACGTGAGGCGGCATTCGATGGCGTGGCCGTCCAGGCGCACCTCCTCCTGGCGGAGGAGGAGGGACTCGCCGGACGCGATGCGGAGCTGCCACGCCACGATATCCACGCCGGTGACGAGCTCGGTGACGGGGTGTTCCACCTGGAGCCGCGTGTTCATCTCGAGGAAGAAGAACTCTCCGTCCTGGTACAGGAACTCGACGGTCCCGGCACCCACGTACCCCACCGCCCGGGCGGCCTGGACCGCCGCCGCGCCCATGGCGTCCCGCTCGGAGGGCGTGAGCACGACGGAAGGGGCTTCCTCCACCAGCTTCTGGTGGCGTCGCTGGATGGAGCACTCCCGCTCGCCCAGGTGGAGGATGTGGCCGTGCGCGTCGCCGAGAACCTGGATCTCCACATGGCGCGGGCGGGGGAGGTACCGCTCCAGGTATATCGAAGCGTCGCCGAAGGCCGCCTGGGCCTCGCGCCGGGCCGCCTCGAAGGCGTGGGGGAGCTCGGAGGGGTCGGCCACCACCCGCATCCCCTTCCCCCCACCCCCCGCCGCGGCCTTGAGGAGGACCGGATAGCCGATCGCCAGAGCGGCGTCGAGGGCGGCGAAGGGGTCGGCCACCGGATCCACCAGCCCCGGGACGATGGGCACGCCAGCGGTCTGCATGTGCCGGCGCGCTTCGGTCTTGTCCCCCATGGCCTGGATGGTGGCCGCCGCAGGGCCCACGAAGACGAGGCCGGCATCGGTCACCGCCCGGGCGAAGTGGGCGCGCTCGGCGAGGAAGCCGTACCCGGGATGGACGGCGTCGGCGCCGGAGCGCGCCGCTACCTCCAGGATCCGGTCCACCCGGAGGTAGCTCTCGGAGGAGGGTGCCGGTCCCAGCAGGTGGGCCTCGTCCGCCTCCAGCACGTGGGGTGCCAGCCGGTCCGGCTCGGAGTACACCGCAACCGAGCGCACCCCCAGCTCCCGGGCGGCTCGGGCGATGCGGACGGCGATCTCGCCGCGGTTGGCTATGAGGAGGGTTCGGATCACCGGCGGCGGTGAAGATGGAGGAGCGGGACGGAATTCAGGGGCGGGAACTTACCAGCGCGCCAGGGAGCGGGGAAACCCCGACCCGTGGACGACGCCTGCCGTGAACGAGCGGGGGGCGGGAGCGCCCTCCCGCTCCCGCCCCCCCCGATTCCCACTCCCCTGCTCCCCGCGCCCTGCCGGTGGGGATGGGAGCCGCTCACTTTTCCAGCGTGCCCGTGACCGTCGTCTCCCGCTTCTGCCGCATGATGCGGAGCGTCACCGTCTCGTCGGCGGCGTAGCTCGACAGGATGCGGCGGACCCGGTCGGGGTCGGGAGTGTCGCGGTCCCCGATCGCCAGGATCACGTCGCCGGGCTGGACCCCGAGCTTCGAGTCCTCGTGCACGTCGGCCACCAGGACGCCCTCCGCAGTGCCGAAGTAGTCGGCGAGCCCGGGCTTCAGCTCCAGGAGCTGGAGCCCGCCCAAGCAGCGGTGGGAGAAGCCCACCCACAGGCCGCCGGAAGGGCCGGAGGCGCCGGGGCACGCCCACAGACGGTCGTCGTCGGGCGTCACCAGGGAGAACGCCCCGGCCTCGGGGGCCGACCGGAACATGACCCGGGGTGGTCTCGCCGAGTCGCCGAAGATGCGGATCTCACGACCCTCGGGGCTGATGTGGACCCTGAGGTCGCGGAGCCGGCCTTCCAGGTCCTTCATGCGGTTCTGAAACGCTTCCGGGTTCCAGTCCGGCGCGAGCACGCTGACGGTCCAGGGATCCAGGTCACGGGCTTCCACCGTGGCCGTGGCGCGCACCCCGTCTCGGAGGTACTCCACCTCCACCCTCTGCCCCGGCTCGATGCCGCGCACGAGCTCCATGAGACGCTGCACCGGGAGGGAGGAGTCCTCGTCGAACTCGCGCTCCACCTCGGGGCCGAGGGGCTCGAGCAGGCTCTTCCCGTCCACCCGGGTCAGCACGTCACCCTTCCGGATCCCGGCCTTCTCGGCTGGTCCGTCCTTCATCACCGACGCCACCACCGCGCCCCGCGCCTCGGCGCTCTCTTTCGTGTCTGCCAGCGTCACACCCAGGCGGGGCCTGCTCGCCGGGATCGCCCGGGTGACGATTTGCCCCACGTCGGGGAGGACGAAGCACGAGCACCGCTCGATGGGCTTCCCCTCTTCGTCCACGCACCGGCACTCCTGGTGCTCGGAGGTGCGCAGGCGCACCTGGGCGCCCGCACGGGAAGCGGGCCCGGCCAGGACCCCCAGGGCCAGGGCCACGCCGAGGACGAGTCCCGGGCTCTTGAGCATCGTCTTCATCTTCGTCCCTCCGCGGGGGTGGTCTTCCAACTTCCACCCTTCAGACGCGGGAACGACGGGCCAGGGTTGTCCACGCCGGTTCCCTGGCGGCCCGCCGCACCCCCGCAGCGACACTCTACAGCGGGATATTCCCGTGCTTCCGCGCGGGGTTGGCGTCCCGCTTGTTGCGCAGCATGTCCAGGGCGTTGATGAGACGGGGCCGCGTCTCGCGCGGGTCGATGACGTCGTCCACGTATCCCCTCGACGCCGCCACGAAGGGGTGGGCGAGGGTGTCCCGGTACTCCTGGATGCGCTCCTCGGTGGTGGCCGCTGGGTCCTCGGACTCGGCGATCTCCCTCTTGAAGAGGATCTCCACGGCGCCCTTGGGGCCCATGACGGCGATCTCGGCCTGGGGCCAGGCCAGATTGATGTCTCCCCGGATGTGCTTCGAGTTCATCACGTCGTAGGCTCCGCCGTACGCCTTGCGGGTGATGATGGTGACCTTGGGCACCGTCGCCTCGCAGAAGGCATAGAGGAGCTTGGCGCCGTGGCGGATGATCCCGCCGTGTTCCTGGGCGACGCCCGGGAGGAAGCCGGGGACGTCCTCGAGGACCACGAGGGGGATGTTGAAGGCGTCGCAGAAGCGCACGAAACGGGCTCCCTTGTCCGCCGAGTCGATATCCAGCACGCCGGCCAGGACGGCGGGTTGGTTGGCCACGATCCCCACCGAATGCCCGCCCAGGCGGGCGAACCCCACCAGAATGTTGCCGGCGAACTGGGCGTGGACCTCGAAGAACACGCCGTCATCGACCACGTGCCGCACCACCTCGCGCATGTCGTAGGGACGGTTGGGGTTGTCCGGTACCGCGTCCAGGAGCCCCTCGTCCTGCCGGTCCGCAGCGTCGGTGCACGTCCTCGTCGCCGGGAGTTCGGCGTTGTTCTGCGGCAGGTACTCCATGAGGTCGCGCACCGCTGCCAGGCACAGGGGCTCGGTGTCGAAGGCGAAGTGCGCCACGCCCGATTTGGAGGCGTGCACGTCGGCGCCGCCCAGTCCCTCCATGTCCACGTCCTCGTGGGTTACCGTCTTCACCACGTTCGGGCCGGTGACGAACATGTGGCTAGTGCCCCGCACCATGAACACGAAATCGGTGATGGCCGGGGAGTACACCGCGCCGCCGGCGCAGGGGCCGAGGACAACGCTGATCTGGGGGATGACCCCAGAGGCCAGCGTGTTGCGCAGGAAGATGTCGGCGTAGCCACCCAGGCTCACCACACCCTCCTGGATGCGCGCGCCCCCGGAGTCGTTGAGCCCGATGAGGGGTGCGCCGTTCTTCAGGGCCAGCTCCTGGACCTTCACGATCTTCTCGGCATGGGCCTCCGACAGGGAGCCTCCGAAGACCGTGAAGTCCTGGCTGAAGACGTAGGCCAGCCGCCCGTGGACGGCGCCGTAGCCGGTGACCACGCCGTCGCCCAGGACCTTGCGCTCCGCCAGGCCGAAGTCGGTGGCACGGTGGGTGACGTAGCGGTCCAGCTCCACGAAGGAGCCGGGGTCCAGGAGCAGCTCGACCCGCTCACGAGCGGACAGCTTGCCGCGCTCGTGCTGCATCTGGATGCGGTGGGCGCCTCCGCCCTCCTCCGCCACGCGGCGTAGCTCGTCTAGGCGCTTCAGCTTCTCGTGGATGGACATGGCGTCGTGCTCCGGGTCAGGGTGGCATGGACTCTGTGGGAGGACGGTGGACTGTAAGGGTATGAAAGGAAACGCCCGGACGCGATGTGCGTCCGGGCGATCCTACTCCGGAGGCCGGGGAGACCGGGGCTCCAGGCCCCTGCTATGCCTCCGGGGTGCCCTCCACCTCGGCGGGTTCCTCGACCGGTTCCTCGACCGGCTCCTCGATGGATGCCTCGGCAGGTGTCTTCGCCGGCTCCTCGACGGACGCCTCGGCAGGTGTCTCCGCAGGCTCCTCGACGGATGCCTCGGCAGGTGTCTCCGCAGGCTCCTCGACCGGTGGTGCCGGCGCCATGGGCGCGGCGACCTCGGCCTCGTCGCCCTCGCTGTTTGCCCTGGCCTTGGCGGCCTCGCGGGCGGCACGGGCCGCGTCGATGACCTCCTGCGGCTTGCGCTCCGGGGTCTCGGTGACCTCGAGGACGATGCGCCGGTTGGCCGCGTCGGACTCGATGACGCGCAGGCTCGCCGGGTCTCCTTCGGCGTAGTACTCCTCCAGCCGGTTGGCGTCCTCGATCCCGGAGTGCGACACGGGCACGAAGCCCTCGATGTCGTCGCCCAGGTCCATCACGACGCCCTTGTCCTGCACGCGCGCTACCTTGCCGTCGCACTCCATCCCGGGGGCGAAGCGCTCGGAGATCATGGGCCAGGGATCCTCCTGGAGCTGCTTGATGCCCAGGCTTATCCGTTTGTTCTCAGCGTCCACGTCCAGGACCAGCACGCCCACCTCCTGACCCTTCTGCACGACCTCGGAGGGGTGCTCGACCCGCTTCGTCCAGCTCATGTCGGAGACGTGCACGAGCCCGTCGATCCCCGGCTCGATCTCCACGAAGGCGCCGAAGGAGGTCAGGTTGCGCACGATTCCGCTGAGACGCGTGCCCGTGGGGTACTTCATGGGCAGCGCCAGCCACGGATCCTCCTCGATCTGCTTCATGCCCAGCGAGATCTTCTCGTCAGCCGGGTCCACCTTCAGGACCACGGCCTCGATCTCCTCGCCGATGGCCACGACCTTCGACGGGTGGCGGACGTTTCGCGTCCAGCTCATCTCGGAGATGTGCACCAGGCCCTCCACGCCCTTCTCCAGCTCCACGAAGGCGCCGTAGTTGGTGATGGAGACCACCTTGCCGCGGACGCGGGAGCCGACCGGGTACTTCTTGTCGATGTCCGTCCAGGGATACGGCAGGAGCTGCTTCATCCCCAGGGAGATGCGCTCGCGGTTCCAGTCGATGTCCAGGACCTTCACGTCCAGCGCCTTGCCGATCTCCACGACCTCGGAGGGGTGGCCGACGCGGCCCCACGACATGTCGGTGATGTGGAGCAGGCCGTCGAGACCGCCCAGGTCGATGAAAGCACCGAAGTCGGTGATGTTCTTCACGATCCCCTCGCGGACCTGACCGACCAGGAGCTCCTTCACCAGCGTCTCGCGCTTCTTCTCGCGCTCGGCCTCCAGGATCACCCGGCGCGACACGACGATGTTACGCCGCCGCTTGTTGAGCTTGATGATCTTGAACTTGTAGGTCTCGCCGATGAGGTCCTCGATGTTGGGGACCCGGCGGAGCGCGATCTGGGATCCGGGCAGGAAGGCATCCACGCCCATGAGATCCACCGTGACGCCGCCCTTGATCTTGCGGACCAACACGCCCTTGACCGGGCGGTCCGCCTCGTGGGCCTCGCGGATCTTCTCCCACACGCGCAGGAAGTCCGCCTTCTTCTTGGAGAGGACCACGACACCGTCGTCGTCCTCCAGGCTCTCGAGGAGGACTTCGATCTCCTCGCCGACGGCCGGGGGCTCCTTGAACTCGTCGAGGGCGACCGAGCCTTCGCTCTTGAAGCCGAACTCGAGGATCACCGAGGAGTCGGTGACGCGCAGGACCTTGGCCTGGACGATCTCGCCTTCCCGGATGTTCTGGAAGCCCGCGTCGAAGTCGGCCAGCATGGCCTGGAAGTCGGCGTGGGAGGTCGCCAGGGGCTCTTCCCCGTAGGAATCGTGGATGAGCTCGGGGGAGATGCCCGCCGGATTGGAGGCGGTGCTGATCTCGCCGGTGAGGGCGTCGACGATGACGCTCTCTTCCTCGGCGAGTTCCTCAGGGGTGGGCCGGTCGGACTCGATGGGGTTGTGGTTGGTCATGATCTCGGGTGCCCCGCGAGGAACCGCGGGTCCATTGCCGGAGGTTCGGGAGAACCCGTCCGGGCTGGGGTTGACTGGCAGAAAGGCCGGAGGCACACGACCCGGGACCGAGCCTGGGTGCTCCGCGCCCTCACGGGCCTTTCGGTGAACACTGGCTGGGCTCCGGAATGATCGGAGTCTAGCCTTAAAAACGTAGGCTTCACGGAGCGCAACGTCAACGCCTGCAACGCTCGGGACGCTCCCGATGGGCCTCCTCAGGGCCTGGCGCGCGCCCTCACCAGCTCCACCACCGCCCGGACCTGCTCCTCGAAGCCCATCCGGGTGGTGTCCAGATCCACGGCGTCGTCGGGGCGCCGGAGGGGGGAGACGGCCCGGCCCGCATCCCGCTCGTCCCGCTCGGCGATGCGCGCCGCCTCGGCGTCGATGTCCCCTCCGCCCGGCTCCGCAACGCCCTGCTCCAGGAGGCGCCGGCGGGCCCGCTCCCGGAGGTCGGCCACGAGGAAGACCTTCACCTCGGCGTCGGGGAAGACCACCGTCCCCATATCTCTCCCGTCGGCGACCAGCCGGCCGCGCTCGCCTGCCTGCCGCTGCAGGTCGAGGAGGGCCGAGCGGGCCGCGGGGATCCGGGCGAGGGGTGACGCCAGCGCTGTCACCTGCGTCGTTCGCAGCTCGGGCCCCAGCGCCCGGTCGCCCAGGTGGACCCGGAGCGCCTCGCCGTCGGGCGTGACCGTCACCCGCAAGGCGCGGAACTCGGCCTCGGTGAGAGCGGGCCACTCCTCCTCGGGGACCCCTGCCTCCAGGAGGGCAAAGGTGACCGCCCTGTAGAGCGCTCCCGAGTCCAGGTGTCGGAATCCCAGACGGCGGGCCACCTCCCGGGCTGTCGTGGACTTCCCCGATCCGGCGGGCCCGTCCAGCGTGACCACGGGACCTTCCCGCGCCGGCGTCATGGACTCCTCCTGCCGGCGACGGCGCCGAGGAGGTCCCAGAACTCGGGGAAGCTGACGTCCGCAGCCTCCGGCTCGTCCACGGTGATGCGGTTCCCCGGGAGGGCGCCCAGGACCCCGAAGGCCATGGCGATGCGGTGGTCGCCGTGGGGGTGCACGTGGCCCGAAAGCGCACCGGGCGAGCCCTCCACCACGAACCCGTCGGGGAGTTCCTCCGCCCGCGCTCCCACGGCCCGGAGGTTCTCCACGACGGCGCGGATCCGGTCCGACTCCTTGTGGCGGAGCTCACCGGCGCCCTCCACCCGCGTTTCGCCCCGGGCGCGGCACGCCAGCACGGCCAGCAGGGGGAGCTCGTCGATGAGTCCGGGGACCTCCTCGGCGCACACGGTCACGCCGCCGAGCTCGCCGGGGCCCGCCACCACGGCTCCCGAAAGCTCACCGGGGCCCGGGACGCCCTCGGGCCGGCACTCCACGGAGGCACCCATGCGCCGCACCACGTCGAAGAAGGCGGTACGGGTGGGGTTGAGGGCGATTCCCTCCATTTCCAGCATTTCCCCTGCTCCGCCCAGGGCCGCCAGCGCCACGAAGAACGCGGCGGACGAGGGGTCTCCGGGGACGTGAAAGCTCAGCGGCTCCAGGCGCTCCGGGGGCGCGGTGAGCTGCACGTGCCATCCTCCGCCCGCAGGCCACTCGGCCAGGCACACCCCCATCTGTACCAAGAGCCTTTCGGTGTGGTCCCGGGAACGCCGGGGCTCGGTGAGGCGCACGGGAGCGCCTCCCGTCACCCCAGCCAGGACGAGGGCGCTCTTCACCTGGGCGCTGGCCACCGGCGAAGTCCACTCCAGGGGTGACAGGGGACGGGTCCCGCGGATCTCCAACGGGAGATGTCCGGCATGCTCCAGGTACCGGACGGAGGCGCCCATGGCGGAGAGCGGCTCGGTGACCCGCGCCATGGGGCGGGCAGAGAGAGACGCATCGCCGATGAGGACGGCGCGGACCTGGGAGCCCGCCAGCACCCCCATGAGGAGGCGCGCGCCCGTGCCCGAGTTGCCCAGGTCCAGGGGCGCACCGGGATCGCGCAGACCGCCCAGCCCCACACCCCGGACACGCAGCGTCCTCCCGTCCGGGGGGAGTGCGCCCACGTCCACGCCGAGGCTCCTGAGCGCGCCGGCGGTGGAGGAGGCGTCGCCCCCGGAGAGGAGGCCGGAGAGCGTGCTCTCACCGTCGGCGAGGGACGCGAGGATGAGGGCGCGCTGGGTGAGCGACTTGTCGCCGGGGACGCGGATCCTCACCGAGCTCCCGCTCCCTCGTCGCCCGCCTCCGTACTCGGCTCCGCGTCCTCTCCCTCGTCGGGATAGGGGATCTCCACGACGAGGCCGTCGTGAGCCACGCGGACGCGGGGGAAGACGGAGCGTGCCTCTTCCTCTAGAGGGCCGGGCTGGTCCGAGTAGCGTGCCGAGAGGTGGGTGAGAAAGAGGCGCGCCACCCCGGCGTCCCGGGCCACCTGGCCCGCCTCCAGAGCGGTGCTGTGGTTCGTCTCCCTCGCCCGGTCGGCCTCGTCGGCGCCGAAGGTGGCCTCGTGGACGAGGACGTCGGCTCCTCGGGCCCGCTCCACCGTTCCAGCGCACGGGCGCGAGTCGCCGGCGTAGACCACCGCTCGCCCCGGCCGTGCCGGCCCCACCAGGTCGTCGGGGAGGAAGGTGCGTCCCCCGACCTCCACCGCCTCCCCCCTGTGCAGGCGCCCGAAGAGGGGGCCCTCGGGGATCCCCAGGGCACGGGCCCGTTCCACGTCGAAGCGCCCGAGGCGGGGGCTCTCCACCAGCGCCCACCCCACGGCGGGGACGCCGTGGGACACGGGGAACGCATAGACCGCGTACCCGTCGCCGGGGATCGAATCGCCCGGGGCCACCTCCTCCACGGTGACGGGGAATGGAACCCGGTCGACTCCCAGGTGCACCGCGGCGTCCAGGAGGCGCGCCGAGCCCCGAGGGCCGTAGATGGCCATGGGGTCCTCCCGGGCCTGGAGCGCCATGGTCCGCAGGAGCCCGGTGATCCCCAGGAAGTGGTCGGCGTGGAGGTGGGTGACGAAGATGGCCTTCACCCCGAACCCGGTGGCGAAGCGCATCATCTGGCGCTGCGTGCCCTCGCCGCAGTCGAACAGCATGAGATCCCCCTCCCGCTGCACGGCGAGGCTGCTGACGTTCCGGCCCACCGTGGGGCGGGAGGCGGCGGTGCCGAGGAAGGTGAGGCGGATCATTCCCGATGGGACGCTGAGGACGGACACGACACGGCGGACGGAGCCGTACGCCAAGGTAGCGCGGGGGGTGCGGGCTTTGAAGAACCTTCGATGGACAGGCGGGGTGCCCCCCGCGTATCCTGATCCCGGACGTCGGAGATCCCGTGTGCGACATGGCTGGAGACCGAGATGAGGACAGCGACCGTGAGCGACATCGTCCTGATGAGGCGCGGCGTGGTGATCGCCCTCCTGGGTGCTATGGTAGCGGCGTGCAACGCACCGCCGGTACCCGAGCGCGGGGAGCCCCTTGCGGTGGTATGGAAGGCGGGACCACCCCTCCCCGCTCCCGTTACCAACAACGCGGTGGCCGCGGTGAACACCGACGCCGGGGTGGCCGTGTTCAGCTTCCTGGGACTCGACTCCACCAAGGTATGGAGCGGCGTCACCAACGCCGCGTACCGCTGGGACGTGGGCTCGCCGGAAGGGTGGCGCCCGTTGGAGCCCGTTCCCGGCCCTGGACGTCTCGCCGCCACAGCGCAGGCCGTGAGGGGGAAGATCTACGTGTTCGGGGGCTACACGATGGCTGCCGACGGGAAGGAGCGCACCCTTCCGGACGTGAACATCTACGATCCTTCGTCCGGGACCTGGAGCCGCGGCAGGGACATCCCCGTCCCCGTGGACGATGCCGTGAGCGGAGTGTGGCGCGACTCCATCGTCGTCCTCGTCTCCGGCTGGCGCAACGAAAGCTCGGTGGACCGGGTGCAGTGGTACGATCCGGCCACCAACCGCTGGAGCCAGGGCACGCCCATCCCTGGCACACCGGTCTTTGGCCATGCCGGCGCGGTGGTGGGGGACCACATCATCTATGTCGACGGCGCGGTGGCGGTGGACGACACCCGACGCTTCGCGCTGGACACGGCGGCATGGATGGGCGACGTCACCTCCGGGGATCCGTCCGTCGTCGCGTGGTCCGCCCTGGGAGAGCATCCCCTGCCGGCGCTCTACCGGGCCGCGGGGGGGAGCGTGGGAGGGCTGGCGCTCTTCGTCGGCGGTTCGGAGAACCCCTACAACCACGACGGCATCGGCTACGACGGCGTCCCCTCCGAGCCCATCAGACAGGTGTTGGCGTTCGCGCTGCGGGTGAGCGAGTGGCGCAACCTGGCGGCTCCCCCGATCGCGACCATGGACCACCGCACCCTCGGGGTGGCCGGTGGCATGGTGTTTCTGGTGGGAGGGATGGAGGGGGGCCAGTCCGTGTCTAGCAAGGTGTGGTACGCGGACGTGAAGGAGCTTCTGGCGAGCATCTGGTAGGGGCTCCGGGCTGCCACGGGTGACGCCGACCGGAACCCGGGCGCCAGGCTCGGGGTTTGTGCGGGACGTCCGTGAGTTCCCGCCGTCTCCCACGAGGACCCATGCTCATCCGCCGCCCCTCCGACATCCCTTCGTCCGAGATCACGCCCGAGGACATCTACCTGAACCGCCGCTCCTTCCTCCGCTCGGCGGCGGTGGGGGCAGCTGGAATGGCGCTCGCCCCGTCGGCGCTGGGGGCGTTCCAGGGCCGCGACGGTCGCCAGGGCGCCGGGGGGCAAGAGTCCCGCTTCGCCGGCATGCGCTCCGAGCGGGGCGAGAAGGTGAATGCGTGGGAGGACATCACCACCTACAACAACTTCTACGAGTTCGGAACCGGGAAGGACGATCCCTCCAGGCGCTCGGGCGCCTTCAAGCCCCGCCCGTGGACCGTGGCCGTGGAGGGGCACTGCTCCAAGCCGGGGCACTACCACCTGGAGGAGTTCCTCGCGCCCCACAAGCTGGAGGACCGGGTCTACCGTCTCCGCTGCGTCGAGGCCTGGTCCATGGTGATCCCCTGGCGGGGCTTCCCTCTGGGCGAGCTCGTCCGGCGGGCCGAACCGACAGGGAAGGCCAAGTACGTGGAGTTCACCACGTTGGTTCGCCCCACGGAGATGCCGGGCCAGCGCACTCGGGTCCTGGACTGGCCGTACGTGGAGGGGCTCCGCCTGGACGAGGCCATGCACCCCCTCACCGTCCTCGCTACGGGTGTATACGGCCGGGACCTGCCCAACCAGAACGGGGCGCCGCTTCGCCTGGTGGTGCCGTGGAAGTATGGATTCAAGAGCATCAAGTCCATCGTGAAGATCCGCTTCACCGAGGAGATGCCCGCGGCCACCTGGTGGATGACCAACTCCAGGGAGTATGGGTTCTTTGCCAACGTGAACCCCCAGGTGGACCACCCGCGCTGGAGCCAGAAGCGGGAGCGGCGCATCGGCGAGCTTCGCCGCAGGGAGACGCTCATGTTCAACGGGTATGCGGATCAGGTGGCCCGGCTCTACACCGGGATGGACCTGACCCGGTGGATCTGACCCGGCGGCTCGTGTACCGGTGCCGCCGAATGCGGACATGGATGCCAGGCGCGCCGTCCTCGCGCTAAAAATCCTCCTCTGGGTCTCTGCCCTCGTTCCCGCGGCCTGGCTCCTGGCCGGCTGGTTCCTGGGGTGGTTGGGGGCGAATCCCATCGAGGCGCTCACCCACGTCACGGGGATGAGCGCGCTGGTGCTCCTCCTGGTGACGCTGTCCGTGACGCCGGCGCGCCGCCTCACCGGGTGGAATCCCCTGATCCGGCTCCGGCGCCCCCTGGGGCTCTTTGCGTTCTTCTACGCTGGCCTCCACCTCTCGATCTGGGCGGTCCTCGATCTGGGGCTCGAGCTCCGGTGGGCCGCGGAGGACATCGCCCAGCGCCCCTACATCACCGTGGGGATGGCGGCCTTCCTCCTCCTCGTTCCCCTGGCTCTCACCTCCACCCGGGGTTGGATCAGGCGCCTGGGGAGAAGCTGGTCGAAGCTGCACGCGCTAGTCTATGCCAGCACGGCACTTGGGGTGGTTCACTTCTACTGGTTGGTGAAGTCCGACATGCGGCTCCCGCTCCTGCTGGGCGCGGTCTTCGTGGTGCTCATGGCAGCCAGGGTGCCCAGGTGGGTGAGAGGAAGGCACTAGCCGCCGGCCAGCGCCCGGGGGGCGCCGTAGGCGGACGGTGATCGTGTCATGCCGGGGCTGGGACTCGAACCCAGACGGGATTGCTCCCAGGGGATTTTAAGTCCCCTGCGTCTACCGTTTCGCCACCCCGGCGTCAATTGGTCCTGGTGAGGACCACGCGGATGTTGTCCAGCCAATACGTGCGCGTCCCCGCCGTCGTCCCCCAGATTCCCACCGAAAGATAGAGCCGGCCCTCGGCGTCGGCCTGGGCGGGGATGGTGAAGCGCTTCTCGGCCCAGACGATCCCGGTGGTCGCGGCCTGCCCGCTGGACGTGTCCCCCTGGAAGTCCAGCGACGCCGCGGAGGAGGGCGGCTCGGCGCGGGCCGAGAGGATGAGCTTCCAGGCGTCGGCCCCGGAGTGCTCCGAGGTGGCCAGGTCGAAGGAAACCTCCGCCGTGTAGCTCTTGTCCGGCGTGAGCTCCAGCTCCCGGGTGAGCCAGACCTTCCCTGCTCCGCCCGGGTTCGTCAGGGAGAGGCGGGCGGAGCGGCTCCCGTCGGTGGCGCGCTCCGTGGAACCCTCGGCGGCCCAGGACCCGGGAGCCAGCTCCGAAGCGGACGCGGTCCAACCCTCCAGACCCGCTTCGAAGGAGTAGGCGAGGTCGAACTCGGGGACGATGACGGCCTCGGGTTGGCGGTCGCATCCCGCCGCGGCCGCCGCGGCGGCCACGAGGGCGAAGCACAGGTACCAGCGGCTGCGGTAGGCCAGGATCTCCTCCAGGGCCACGGGAACAAGGGGGCCCCTCGCCCCCATTCACGAACCGGAAAGATACTACGACGCCGGGCTGCCCCGCTCCTCCCCTCCGCGAGGGCACCCGCGTGAGGCCTTCCTACTCCATTCGCCCCAACTGGAAGCGCAGCGAATCCTCCACGCCCTCGTACGAGAACCGGAAACCCGAGCGTTCCAGCTTCACGGGGAGCACGCGGTGGCCCCAGAGAAGTGCCTCCTCCCCCAGCTGCCCGAAGACGGCTCGCACGGCCAGCGCGGGAATCGGTAGGACGGTGGGACGGCCCAACGCCCGACCGAGCGCGTCGGTGAACGCCGCGTTGGTCACCGGGTTGGGCGCGGTGGCGTTCACCGGCCCCTGGACTGGCGGCTCGTAGAGGGCATGCACGATAGCGGCGATGAGGTCGTCCAGGTCCACCCAGGAGAGGTACTGGCGGCCGCTCCCCAGGCGGCCTCCCACGCCCATCTTGAAGGGGAGGAGCATCTGCCCCAGGGCGCCGCCCGCCGGGGAGATCACCACCCCGGTGCGCAGGCGCACAACCCGGATCCCGGCCCGCTCGGCGGGTGAGGTGGCCGCTTCCCACGCTTTCACCACCTCGGCCAGGAAGCCGCCCCCGGGACCGGCGCTCTCGTCCAGGCGCTCGTCCCCCCGATTTCCGTAGTACCCGGTGGCGGACCCGGACACGAGCACCTGGGGACCGGAGGGCCCCAGGGACGCCAGGGTGCGGCAGAGCAGATCCGTCCCCTGCACCCGGCTCTCGCGGATGATCTTCTTCCTGTCGTCGGTCCAGCGTCCGCCGGCGATGGACGCGCCGGCCAGGTGCACCACTGCGTCGGCGCGCGCCAGCGCCTCGGCATCGATCTCTCCGGTGCGTGGGTTCCAATGGATGGCGTTCCCCACCGCATCGTCCCTGCGCCGCACCAGGGGAAGAACGGTGTGGCCCCCGGTGGTGAGGAAGTGGGTCAGCGCCTGGCCCACCAGCCCGGACGAGCCGGTGATGGCCACGGTGAGCCGGGGCCTGCCGGCGTGGAGGCGATGCCGCTCCAGGTCGGTGGCGAGCCGGCGGTAGCGGAACCGGAAGAGGCGCGCCAGCTCCCCCTTCACCAGCGCTGGGCCCACGGGGAGGCCGAGAGGCGCCTCGAGTTCGATGTCGTCCTCGAGGAGCGTGCCACCGCCGGGCCGGGGAAGGAACCGATGGGTGTGCATCCACGACTTGAGCGGCCCGGAAACCTGCTCGTCCCGGAACTGGCGCCCGGGCTCGAAGTCCCGGTGCCGGAGCTCCCAGCGGAAGGACGCGGGCCCCTGGTGGACGCGCAGCACGACGTGGGCACCGTCGCGGATTCCCCCGTCCTTGTGCTCCACGTCCACTCTGGCCCAGGGTGGCGTGAGGCGCTCCAGGGCTCCGGGGCGCTCGTGCCAGGCGAAGACCTCCTCGGGAGCGTGACCGGGGAGGTCGGATCGGTAGGTGAGACGCAGCGTGCTCATGGCGTGGCGGGTCAGGGTCCCAGGTCGGGCTGGGCACCCCAGCGCTCGAGGTAGGCGTCCATATGGAGCTTGCGGCGGGTCGAAGCGGAACTCATGGAGCGGATCTTGCCATAGACGGGGCGCTCGGGCCAGCCGCGGTCGAAGCGCCCCAGGACCCAGAAGATCCCCGTGTAGGAGTTGGGATCGCTCCCGTCCAGGGCGTAGCGGTTGTTCAGCTCGATCATGGTCTCCAGAGCTTCCGTGGGGTGCCTGCTCCACTCCAGGATCTTCTTTCCCCAGAGCATGCGCAGGTAGTTCTGCATCACTCCCGACTCCCGTAGCTCGCGCTGGGCGGCGTTCCAGATGGGATCGTGGGTGAGGCCCCGGTCGAACTCGTTCAGCGTGTAGGCCGCCTCCCGCGGGTCGGTGGCGTGGTGGGCCAGCGTCTCCAGCGCCCACCTGGGAAGCGAGTCGTACCGATCGTGGTCGGGAACGTGGTGGCAATAGCCGAACCCCAGTTCCCGCCATGTCACCAGCTCGTCCAGGAAGGACTCGGCGGACGGGGACACCCCCCACCATCCGTGCCGCTGCCCCGAGGTGCCGGTGCCCAGCCGAGCCGGGCTCCATCCCTCGCGCACGGCCACCGCGTGGAAGATCTCGTGGACGGAGAGGTGGCCCCAGTGGAGCCAGGGGGAAAGCCCCGAGGCAGCGTGGGCATCGGGGTGGTTCCGCTCCTCACCATAGCGGGGAAGACCCTGGTCCAGGAAGCGCTCCAGGCGGCGCCGGGCCTCGGCCCTGCCACCCCGGAAGGGGGCGGGGCCGACCCGGTGGTCCACGGGGAGCGCCGCCAGGGCGGAGGGCTCCAGGGCGAGGAGGGCCTCGGAAGCCGCCGGCCACCGCGCGGCGACATCCTCGGGGACCACGCTCTCCCGGATGCCGGCCTCGGCGAGGGGCTCCGCTCCCGGGAGCTGGATCAGGTGTTCCCCGAGCGTTTTCTGGAGGAAGCGACGGAAATGGAAGGCGGCGCTGAAGGGGCCCGGGGTGGCGGCCAGGGGGAGGAGCCCGTTGCCGTCCACCGTCTCCAGGGCCACGCCGAGCTGCGGCGCCAGCATGGCCTGTATGCGCCGCAGGAAGAAGGCGGGGAAATCGTCGGTGACCACGACCGCGGCGCGCCGGGCCAGCGTCTCCACCAGCCCCTTCCCCGCTCCATCCGCGGGCTCGACGTAGGGGTGGTATGCCACGCCCGCCGCCTCCGCCTGGGCACGGTGCTCCCGCATCCCGTCGAGGGCGAAGGCGTGGAAGCGCCCGCAGGCCCAGGGGTAAGCAGCCCCGAGGGCCTCCAGGATGACCACCGGGACCCGCAACTCGCTGGCGTGCTCGAACGCCCGGTCCAGGGCGAAGTTCCACTCCAGGCGGCGGGCCGACGTGATCCAGTAGAGCACGTATTCCCCGTCCGGGCGGACGGGCGCCTGGTTCAGCGCACGGACGCGGGCGGGAGGCACCAGGGTCATGGGGGCCCTAAACCCCTCCACCCGGCGCGGGTTCCGACGCGGCCCCGGGGCGACTCCATGCCGCTATCCCGCCAGCGCCAGCGCTGCGAGGGACACCGCCAACTGCACCGTGAGGTTGTCGGTCCCGTGGTGGCTCACCGCCTCCACTGCCGCCCCGACGGCGGCGACGGCGGGCGCGACGAAGAGCGCCGTCCCCCCAGGCACGCCCAAGCCCAGCAGGGCGAGGAGCGCGGCGAGGGCTCCGGCGGCGAAGACCGCCGCCGAACCTTCCACCGTGCGGCGGGCGCTCACGCCTCCGAGGGATGGGACCCGATAGGGGTGGCGGCCCCAGCGGGCCCCCACCGGCTCGCCCACCGCGTCTCCCCAGCCCGCCACCACGTAGCCCACGGCGGCGAAGGGCCCCGCCAGGAGCGCCGAGAGAAGTCCTCCCAAGGCCGTGGTGGCCAGGGGCACCAGGATGAAGAGCGTCCGGCGCGGTCGGTCCGTGTCCCGGGCCAGCGCTTCGTAGAGCGGGTCTCCGTCGCCCCGGAGCACGGCGAGAAGCACCCATGCGGCCACCACGGCTCCGAAGGCATTGGTCGCAGGCAGACCGCCGAGGGCGTGGACGGCGGCGGCCCCGGTGAAGATCCCGAAGTGGAAGAGCTTCCGGGTGTACGGGACGCGGACGCCACGGGCCCGAAGGCGGGCCGCCGCCGTGCCCATGCCCCAGGCCAGCGCCAGCCCCGTGCCTCCTGCGAGGAGGCCGGTGGTGGGAGCCGGGAGGAGCGCGGAGAGAGCTTGGACACTCATGCCGCGGGGGCGGGGGCCCCCGGGCGGCTCACTGCGCCTCCTCGGCGGGGGCGGCCAGCGTGAACATGGACCCCAGCGCTTCCCGGAGATCGTCGGCCATGCCGTCACCCTTGTGCACGACGCCGGACGCGACGTCGGCGAGCTCCTTCTCCTCCTTGCGCGAGAGCTCCTTCGCGGTGATCACGATCACGGGGAGGCCGGTGTGCAGCGGGTTGGCGCGGAGCTTCTTGAGGAAGGTCATTCCGTCCATGACCGGCATGATGAGGTCGAGGAGAACGGCGTCGGGCGCCTCCATGCGGATGGCGTCCAGCGCCTCTTGACCGTCGGCCGCCTCCACCACCTCCAGCCCGAGGGACCCGAGGAACTGGCTCAGCATGGCCCGGGCCGCCTTCTCGTCGTCCACCACCAGGACGCGACCACCGCGCTTGCGCACCAGGTTCCGCCACAGCACACGGAGCAGGTCCTCGCGCTCGAAGGGCTTGGTGACGAGGTCCACGGCGCCCAGGAGCCGGCCTCTTCCCTCGCCGGCCACGATGCTCACCACCACCACCGGGATCTGGCGCAGCTCGCGGTCCGCCTTCAGGTGCTTGAGGACTTCCCATCCGGTCATGCCCGGCATCATGAGATCCAACGTGATGAGATCGGGGCGGAAGTCACGCGCCGCCGCCAGTCCCTCCTCGCCATTGGTGGCCGCGTACACCCGGCACCCGAAGTCCTCCAGGTAGTGACCCATGAGATCGCGAGAGTCCTTCTCATCGTCTACGACCAGGACCTTGAAGTCGCGCAGGCGCGGCGGCCCAGGTCCCTTCCGCGTGGGCTCCTCCTCGGCTTCGGCGGCAGCCGGGGCGGGCGCCCCCGTGGACTCGGGCTCTCCGGAGGGAGGAGGCGCCGTGGCGGCCTCCGCAACGGCGGCGGGCTGCTCGTCCTTCGGCGCCGGCCTGCGGGCGCGCTCGCCCATGACGATGGTGAACGTGGACCCCTTCCCCACCTCCGACTCGACGATGAGGTCGTACCCCATGAGGAGGCAGATCGAGCGTGAGATGGCGAGCCCCAACCCCGTGCCGCCGTACTTGCGCGCCGTGCCCGCTTCAGCCTGCTGGAACGCTTCGAAGATCGCCTCCAGCCGGTCCGTTGGGATCCCGATTCCCGTGTCCTTAACGGCGATGGCCACGGGGGTCTTCCCGTCCTTGGCCACGTCCAGGCGCACGGTGACCGAGCCCTCGTCGGTGAACTTGAGCGCGTTCCCCACCAGGTTGATGATGACCTGCTTGAGCTTGGCCGAGTCGGTGTCCACCTCCTCCACCTCGGTGGGTACGTCGGCCACCAGCTCGACGTTGCCTTCCTTGACCTTCGCCTGTCCCTCGAGCTGCTGGACCGTTTCCACCACTAGGTGTCCCAGGTCCACGGGCTCGATGATGAGGTCGATGCGCCCGGCCTCGATCTTGGCCAGGTCGAGCACCTCGTTGATGAGCTCGAGGAGGTGCTTCCCGTTGGCCAGCACCCGCTGCAGGTACCCCACGTCCTTGTCGTTGAGGTTCCCGTCCTTGTTCTTCAGCAGGATGTTGGTGAAGCCGATGACCGAGTTGAGCGGTGTGCGCAGCTCGTGGCTCATACTGGCCAGGAAGTCGCTCTTCGTCTTGTTGGCGGTGATGGCCTCGTCCTTGGCCACGCGGAGCGCCTCCTCGGCGCGGACCTTCTGCGTGACGTCCTTGCCGAAGAGCACGACCCCGCGGATTCCCCCCTCGCCTTGGATCGGGTTGGCGTAGAGCTCGAAATAGCGCTGCTGTCCCTCCACCTGGTCGGTGCGCAGGGCCACGTGCCGGTCTCCGGTGAGGGCGCGCTGGTAGACCTCCGAGTACCAGACAGCGTCCTCGTCGCCATAGACGTCCCTGGGGAGGTCTCCCACCCGAGGCTCCCGCTCCGTGCGGGCCTCGATGGCGAGGGCGTAAGCCGAGTTGAACGTGATGAGGCGGTGTTGCCGGTCCACCGACCAGATGGCGTCGCCCGTGTTCTCCACCAAGGCCGTCAGGTTGGCCTTGGAGTCGGCGAGCTGGCGCTCGGCGAGCCGCTGTGCGGTGACGTCGCGGAAGATCCCCTGGGTAGCGATGGGGCGACCGTGCATCTGTTGGGCCGCGGCGCCCCCGGACAGGATGACGATCCGTCCGTCGGCGGCGATGAACTCGACGGTGAAGATGCGGGCCGGCTCCCCCTCCAGGACCCGGGCGAACTCGCTCTGGATCCTGTCGCGGTGGGCAGGATGGACGATATCGTAGAGGTTCAGTTGCTCGAGTTGCGCGTCTCCATACCCGAGGGTGCGCTTCCAGGCGGAGTTCACGTAGAGGATCCGCCCATCGGGGCCCACGCTCTGGATGAGGTCGTTGGCGTTGTCCAGGAAGTCCTGCAGGCGTCCGCGGCTCTCCTTCATCGCCTGCTCGGTCTGCGCCCGGACGGCGACCTCCCGCGCCAGCGCCTCGTTGGCGTCGGTGATGGCCGCCAGGGCGCTCGTCTCCCGGCGGAACGTCTCGTACACGCTCTCCAGGAGCCCTGCCATGATGGCGGCGTAGCTGACGATCTTGAGGAGCAAAGCCGCGTCGAACATGCCATCGTGGCGCGTCTCCGACAGCGACATGAACGCGATGTGGAGGAGCGACGAGATGAGCAGGGAGACGAGCAGGTAGTATTCGAAGGCGTCGCGCCGCCACCCTCCCTTCATCAGGTAGCCCACGAAGGTCAGCCCGAAGAAGACACCGGGGAGGAGTTCTGCCGGTCGCGTGAACGGGAGCCCCGCGAAGTGGGCTCGCGAGAGGGGGACCCACTCGAAGAAGACCAGGTTCACGAGGGTGAGGACCAGGGCGGTGCCGTACACCGACCCCTCGTGCACCGCCTCGCCCTCGCCCTCCTTCAACTCCTGGCGCCAGGCGAGAAGGCTGACGAAGAGGAAGAGCGACAGGTAGACTCGCTCGGCGGTCCAACTCCACGCGAACAGATCCTCGGCCTCGAGCCCCTCCTTGACCAGGAAGTACTCGCTGGTGAGGAGGACGTGATTCAGGTCGAGGAGCGCGGCGCCGAGGAAGCCGGTGCCGATGAAGAGGAAGGTGGCCTGCTTGCGGCTGTAGAAGCGCACAAGGGAGAGCGCCCCCACGATGGCGGCCATGACCGTGGCCACCGACTCCATGAGCGTGTGGACCGAAGAGGAGCTGTGCCACGGCGTGCCGCGCACGACGAACGCGCCCCCCAGCATGAGCAGGAGGAGGGCCCAGAAGACGGCGACGCGCTCCCGCGACCGATCCGGTCCGGCGGCGTTCGCTTCCGCCGCCGGGACGGGCGAGTCTGAGCCCGGTGTCTCCGTGGCGTCGGGCTCGGGAGTGGTTCCCTCCGCGGGAGGGAAGCTCAGCTCGCCGGGCTCAGGCAACGCTGGATGGCCTCCAGGAGCACATCCTCGTCGAGGATGGGCTTGGTCACGTAGTCGTTGAACCCGACCGCCAGGAACTTCTCCCTGTCGCCTGCCATGGCGTGGGCCGTGAGGGCGATGACGGGGAGGCTCTGGAACTCGGGCTGCTTGCGGATCCAGGCCAGAACCTCGGTGCCGTCCATCTCGGGCAGGGAGATGTCCAGAAGCATCAGGTCCGGGGGGTTGTCCTTGAGCCCGGCCAGGACTTCGGCGCCGCTCTCGTACTCGGAGAGGTCGTACGCGTCGTCCAGAATGGCGCTCACCAACAGCCGGTTGTCCGGGTTGTCCTCGACCACAGCGATCTTGAAGCTCATGAGCTCAGTCCTTTCTCGACCGACTCCAAGGCACTGATGGCCTGGGAGAAGGCGCTCTCCAGGGACGGAAGGAGCGCGGACACGGCACCCGCATCGCCGGTAGCGGCAGCGCGCTCCATGTCCGCGGCGAGGGTGCGCAGATGCAGGGCGCCCACGTTGGCGGAGCTGGACTTCAGGGAGTGGGCGCCCTTCTCTGATTCCTTGATGTCGCCGCCGTCGACCCCTGCCCGGATCTGCGTCAAGCGATTGGGCGCGTTCTCGAGGAAGAGGCGGATCATCTGACCGAGGAGCTTGTCGCCGCCCCATTCCTTGAGGCGGTCGAGGGCGCTCTGATCCAGGATGTGCGGTTCGGTCATGGGCGGTGCTTCGCGTTGGGGGTGGCCCACGGACTGCCTGGGGGGAAGTGCTCGCTCCAGTCTAGCCCTCCGAGGGGGTCGTCAGCAATCGGGAAGAGGCTGGCGCAGGAATTTCGGAAGGTAGGGGATGTGGGGCGCAGTCTGGGGACCTGGAAGGT
>CAZJFX010000005.1:0-90015 GCA_964545395.1 uncultured Gemmatimonadaceae bacterium
CTACCGCAGCGAACTGCGCTGGAATTACTTCTGCAAGAGCGCTGACCGCAGCCCCATCCCGGTGCGCGTTGTCGAGTATACGTTGCTCGGCGTGCCCAAAGCGAAGGCGTCCTACCGGCTCGTGACCAACATCCTCGAGCCGGAGCGTGCTCCAGCTGAGGAGCTGGCGGCGCTCTATCACGAACGCTGGGAGATTGAGACCGCCTTCGACGAGTTCAAAACACACCTGCGCGGCTCCGGTCGCGTGCTGCGCAGCAAGACGCCCCAGTTGGTGCGTCAGGAAGCGTGGGGCTTTCTTCTCGCGCACTTCGCGATTCGTGCCCTCATGCACGAGGCCGCATTGGGCGCCCTGCCGCGGGCACGCGATCCCGACTCTCTGTCGTTCACCCATACTCTGCGCGTCGCGCGCCGCACGCTGCCACATGTGGCGGCCATTTCCCCCTCTGGACCAGGCGCGGATGAACCAGGCACGCGAGCGCATCCTCCAGGAGATAAGAGCCGAAGCCGTGAACTCCAGCCGAGGACGCGTCGTACCTCGCGGCGTCAAGCGGAAGATGAGTAACTTCCCCCTGCGGCCACGTCGTCGTATGCGCACCCGTCGCCGGACATCTCGTGTCCGAATCGTGCGCCGCCGGAATACCGGAACACACTAAGTCAACAGTATTGCTCCTAGGATAGCCTCAGTGCGGCGCCCCGAGAGCCAGTTTGCACTGAAGTGACGCCGAAGTGGGGAAGCGGTTCGTCCGCCGACCTTCCGCACGGTCTCCTCAAGGGAGGTGAGTCTGTCGCCCAGGCCGATGTCTACCGCGAACTTGATGGACGCCAGGTCAGGTGAACACACGAGCCACTGGGGAGGCTCCGCCCGACTCAGTGCGTGAGCCATCAGGTCGCGTTCTCCGTCGTCGAGCGCGGCCGACTTAGGGTTTGCCAGAACGGCTGCGATTTGGTCGTCGGTGGGGACGTGAATCGCTCGCAGTCGGTCCAGGTCCGTCTGGTTCACAACGACATAGTCGGACCCGATCTGGTCCCCTCGCCGGCATTCGTCGGCGCATTCCGCAACGGTCTCAACGAGCAGGCCGCCACAAATCGCGGCCCAGACTCCCGTACGCACCGCCTCGATGATGGCGTTGGTGTCCAATAGGTAGACTGAGTCGGAGGCCACTCGACCCAGCTCAGAGTTCGTACGAAAGGGCCCGGCCATGCGAGCGGAAGACCTCAACCAAGCCGTGCGACGTCGTACCGAGAATCGAAGCGGCCTTTCGGACCGAAAGCTCCCCCGCCTCAACAGCTCGGTGTATGAGCGACACCAGCTTGTTGTTGAAGAGAGGCGGAGACACATCCTTCCCCTGTGTACGCAAGCCAGCGGAGCACAACTCCGCGTCCGAAGGGGCGTCTTTCTTCTCTAGCAGGTTGAGGTTCACCAAACGCCACTTCATCGCGGGAGCCGACACGGCAAACCGTGCAGCCATCGCCACGACTCGCTCAGCCAGGCTTCCGGCAGTCGTTTGCGCCCATTGGACCCTGACACTGTCTTCGGGCATCAACAGAGCAGCCGCGAAATTATTTGCGAGTTCCTCAATCCTCTTCGCGCTCTTCCCAGACCGTTGTGTGTCTAGCCGGGCCGGCGGCATCGAGTCCCATGTCAGAAGATGGAAGATCTCATGGGCAAGATCGTAGTTCCGACGCCCAAACGACTCCGCGCGATTCAGCATCACAGCATCGACGCCATGAAGCCTCGACGCAGCTCCAGACACGCTTCCTGGCGCGTCGATGTAGAGTACAAGTACGCCCCACTCGCGCTCGACCGCGTTTGCCAGGTCTACCGCTGGGAAGGGTCCGAGACCGAGCGCTCGCCGCGCCGCCTCACCAGCTGCCTGGGCCTTCTCGTACGAGTCTTGCGGTCTCAGGCTAACGGAACGCCGGATCGGCGATGGCTTGGCTAGCTCTTCATATGTTGCCAGCCAGCGCCCTCCGGCCTCTTCGAGCGAAACCAGAATGGCCTCGTCGGCGTCATCCGCCCGAAATGAGAAGGCCGCCTCCCCGGCCGCATGGAAGGGATCAGTGAAGTAGTCGATGCGAACGCCAAGAGCCTTCGCGGCGGCCGCCATCTCGGCCGGCTGCAGACGCCTCTCGCCAGCCTCGATGCTGCCAATGGTTTGGCGATGCGGGAGACCGAGCGCTGTGGCGAGGTCCTCCTGCTTCATGTTGAGGCGTTCGCGGCGGGCTCTCATCCGGGCGCCCACCCGGGTCATCATGATCGAGTCCATGTCACAATAGTAATCTTGCATGTTAGGCTAAAGCAATGTGTACGACCTCTGTATACAGGCGTACCTACTTGCGTGACAGCCCCATGCAATGGCGCCGCGAACGAGCCGTCTCCTTCAGCGCACCGACTCCGCCGAGAAGGAGAACAGCAGGGTCCCGGGCTGCCGCCATGCGTCTCGTCCCAATCCCGCCTTGACCCCCACCTGCTCCAGGAAGGTCTCCCGGTCCCAGCCCTGCTCCACCGCAACCACCGGGAGCAGCACGCCGCGACGATCTCCCTGCACGAGCATCAGTCCGTCCCGCCCGATGACCAGGCTCTCGGGATCGTCGAGCGGGCTTAGAGGTGAAAGCACGCTGATCTCGTAATCGAGGCGGGGGAGCTCCCCGGCGGAGAGGGGCAGGAAGCGCCCGTCCCGCGACGCCGCCGCGGCCGACTCCCGCACCTGTTGGGCCAGGGGCTGGGTGGCGAAGACCGCCCCGACGCAGCCGCGCAGCTCGCCATCGGCGCGCAGGGTGACGAAGGCCGCCTGCTTCCGCATCAGGGCCGGCGTGAGTGCCGGCAGGGAGGGCAGGGCTTCCCGCTGGACGGTGGCCGCAACGCTCCCCTGCGCGATCTCCACCAGCAGTTTCTTCTCCTCGGGAGTGAGCGCATCGGAGCCGACCGGCCCGCCGGAGACCGTCACGGCCGCATAGCCAACCACGTTGGACGTGTCGCCTGTCACCCGTCCTGAATGCGCGTAGTCCATCACCTGGGTCCTCCCTGCACCTAGACGGCGGGCGGTTTCCAGCACGGTGACGATCCCCCCGACCCCGCAGGCTTCCAGACCGCCCGTGAAAGCGAGATACCCCAGCAGGAACGGGTCGTTCGACCGGACCAGGTCGAGCAGCTCCCCGTCCAGTCGGGTGGCCGTGGCGGCGTCGTGGAAATGCGAGAGGTCGGAGCTGGCCAGCAGCAGCACGTTTCGTCCCGCCAGCACCGTCGCCAGCGTGCGGGCCATATGGTAGCTCAGGTCGAACGACTGCCTGCCCACCATAAGGGGGACCACCGGCACGTCGGGCAGCACAGTCTGCAGGAAGGGGAGTTGGACCTCCAGGCTGTGCTCGGCGCCGTACCCCTCGGTGGCGAAGCGGATGTTGTCGTCGGCAGCGACCAGGCTCTCAGCCAGCGCCCGGTCGATGGGTATCTCCCCCAGCGGGGTGCCCAGGTGGCTGCCGGGCCAGATGCTCACCCCGGAGAAGGCCTCCTGGTGGCTGACGGAGATGAGCACCACCGCGTCGTAATCCCGCCCCCGGACCGTCCGATAGAAGTGGGCGGCCACCGGACCGGAATAGTCGAGCGCGGCGTGGGGAACGATCCCCGCCAGGACCGGCAGCGCCGGATCGACGCCGTCGGCGGAGACCGCCGCCAGCAGATCTTCGATCCGCTTCCGCAGCGCCTCCGGCTCGGCCGGATAGAAGTATCCGGCCACCGCCGGGGGGCGCACACCCACCGACTGTCCCAGAACGGCCGCTCCGGGGAGAACGAGGCCGGAGGACAGCAGCAGGAGCGGGAAGCAGCGCCGGCTGACGAGCCGTCGGATGACACGGGAGCGCGCCATGCCCGGGATTGTCACCCACCCGCGGCGGCGGATCAAGGGCTGACTCCCATCGCGGCCGGCCCGGCACCCGCCCAGGCTCGACAGACTGATGCGTGCCTCCCAGGTTGCGGCAAACCACCGACCCCTCCGTGGAGACCGCCCATGAGCAGCCCCACCCATCTCCCTGTCCAGGCTTCAGGCCTTCCCAAGCCCATCGGCCCCTACTCCCCCGCCATGGCGTTCGATCGGTTGATCCTGGTGTCGGGCCAGGGGGCCACCGACCCGGCCACGGGAACCATCGCCGGGCTCGACGTGGAGACACAGACCGAGCAGGTCTTCCGCAACATGCGCTCGATCCTCGAGGCGGCGGGGAGCGACCTCCAGCACGTCCTCCGGTGCGGCGTCTTCCTCGTGGACATGCGGGACTTCGAGAAGATGAACGCCGTGTACGCCAGGGTCTTCGGGGAGCACAAGCCGGCGCGCACGACGGTCCAGGTGGCGGCCCTCCCGGACGCGAAGCTCCGGGTGGAGATCGACGCGATCGCCTACCGGCCCTAGGTGGCCGGCAGACGAGCTAAGTCCAAGTCAGACTGAGACTTTAGGCAACCGCACGGCGATCCACCAGGTGCGGTAGACCGCAGTGCCCAGCGTTCCCGCGGCCACGATCCCCAGCACCACGGCCATGAGAGCGCCCTCGCCCCGCCCCACCCACGCGGAGACCGCCGGATCGAGGATGGCGCCGAACCCCAGGAGCAGGAGCCGCTCGGCTCTCTGCATGATCCCCACCTTGCAGACCACCCCCACGCTTTCCCCGCGAGCGCGCGCATAGCTCACGAGCAGGGAGCCTCCGAGAGCGGTCACCACCAGGACCAGCACCAGCGCCGACTCCTGGAAGAAGACCGCCAGCCCTACGAACGCGGCGAACTCGGCGAACCGGTCCAGCGTCGAGTCCAGGAAGGCGCCCTGCTCGCTGGCAACCCCCAGCGCCCGCGCCAGGCGTCCGTCCACCACATCGGCCCATCCCCCCAGGAGAACGGCCCACCCGGCCAGGCTCAGGTGACCCTGGGCGAAGAACACGGCTGCGAGGACGCCGAACGCCACGCCCAGCAGGTTGAAGAAGAGGGGGCCGAGGCCGAGGGCGAGGGCGCTGCGGTCCACCGGGCCCTGGAACCAGAAGAACCAGTTCCGCAGGAACCCACCCAGGACGAACGATCCCCGGTCCGCCACCTCGTGGGGGTCCTTGCCCCGCCGCGCCGCCCCGAGAGCGAACACGGGCATGGACAGCAGGGCCGCCCCCACGACCGCCAGGAGGAACGTGAGCTCGGATCTCATGCGGAGCCCTCCCTGTCGGGGCGGGTGAAGAACACGCGGAAGACGTGCGGCCACAGGAAGACGAGAGGCCACCGGCGTTCCAGCGGCGTGAGGGCGATGGTGATGCCCAGCCTCCGCTCCACCTTGCGGTGCACGTAGGGGAGCCAGTTGTCGAACGTGACGACGTGCTTGAGCCAGCGAGCCGTGGCCCGGGCCTTCGACCGGCGGAAGTGACGGTCCCACCGGCGCCGCTCGGAAGGTGGCAGGGGAGCGGCGAAGCGGTATCCCCCGGGGACGGCCACCAGGAGGTCCTTCTCGGCGGCGCTTCGGAGCACCGTGTCCAGATACCAGCGGAAGTGCTCCCGCTGTGCCTCGAAGACCGTGCTCGACCGGTCGCGGGCTTCGGGGCGCAGCTCTCCCCCGTAGCAGACCTCCAGGATCCGGCGCCCCACGCCCTCGGCGTCGAAGGGCTCGTCGAGGTAGGGGCCGATCCAGGAGAGGACGCCCCGGCGGGCCTCGCCCACCGCCTCCTCGAGGACCGTGGCGTCGTCGGACCCCGCCCCCCACACCACGGCCACCTTCTGCACAAGACGCCCGAGGAGGAAGTGGTCCTTCGGCCGGGGTCCCAGAGCCGCCAGGAGGTGCTCCCCGCTGACGATCAGGCACTTGGCGATCCCCTCCGAGCCCTGTCCGGGCGTGAAGGCGATGACGTTCGGGGGGAGGACCCGAGCCAACGCGGTCATCACCCGCGCGGAGCGGTGGAGCTCCCCGGCGTCGCGCAGCGCTTGGTAGAATGCCGGGTAATCGGAGACGACCACGACGAAGTCCAGGGCGCTGTTCTTGTCGGGCTGGGCACCGAGGAGGTGCGAGCCGTAGAGAAGCACGGCCCTGACCGTACCCCCTGAAGCGCCGGCGAGTGTCTCGGCCATGGTCCTGGCCGAGGTGAGCACGGGAGTGGCTTCGGGCGAGGAGGAAGCGTCCGCCGGGGTGATCATGCGGAGTCCGGCTCCCTCAGAGCAGCCAGGGACTCCACCATGTGCTGGCGCATGGCTCCGCAGAACGCCTCCGTATCCCCGCGGGGATCCTCCCACTCGAAGGGGCCCACGAGCTTCAACCGTCCCCGGATGTCCCCGACCCCACGGAGGAAGTCCTTCAGCTTCGCGCGCTGCCAGAACCCATCGGCGACGAGCACGTAGACGGTCCAGGGGCGCTGCTTGAGGATGAGCTTGAGACCGGTGGACCTGTAGCGTCCGATCTCGCCGTCGCTGCTCCGTGTCCCCTCGGGGAAGATGGCCAGCGGCACGTCCGAGGAGCGGGCGGCATCACGGATGGAAGCGAGCATCCGTCTGGTCTCTGCGGAGTTTGCCTTGGAGTCCACCACCGGGTATTCATAAAGCCGGATCATGTGTGAGATTAGCGGGATCGAGCGCAGATAACGCTTCCGGGTGACGATCTTCGGGTACGTTCCGTGGATGGTTGAGACCACGAGCGGGATGTCCAGCAACGATTGGTGGTTCATCAGGACCAGGACTCCCTCCCGTCCCTGGATCCTTGGCAGAGGCTGGATATCGGCGCCTGCTACGAGGCGCAGGGTGCCCAGGATGCCGTTCGCCAGAAAACGTTGCCACCGGCTGTACATCCGGATGCGCCGAGGTGGCGCGGCGCGCGCCCACGGGGCGACGAAGATCCGCTGGATCGGGTCGAGAAGCAGGAAGGCCAGAAGGACGATGGCCAGGGCCAGGTAGCCACGAAGCGTCTTCAACGGGGGTCCAGGTCGCAGGGTCCAGGCAGGGGTTGGCGGGTGGCTCGTGACCGCCAACGCTAATCGGATGCTCCGAGGCGCATCAAGGCACGCCGCCCCGGTCGACATTGCCGAACAAGGAAGGGGAGACGACATGGAGTACACCTACTACAAGTTCAACAACGTCATCGGGGCTTACTGCGAGATGCCCACCAGCGATGCGCGCGGGCTCCTTCCAGCGCAGATACAGCCGGTGGAGCCCCAGCACTCGCGGAGCGTCCTCGGGGTCACGATCTTCGATTTCTACGACAGTCTCGTGGGCCCATACAGGGAAGCAGTTCTCGCTGTGGTCGTTCCGCCGCTCGTCCAGCCGGGTCGCCCGCTTCCCAAGGCGGGCCTCTTCCCGTTCAGCGTCGCCACCACCACGAAGGCGTCCCGCGACCACGCCATCGAGCGGTGGCACCTGCCGCACTACATGAAGGAGCTGGACATCAGCCTCGAGGTTTCCGACGGCGCCCTGAGCGCCGTGGTCCGTGACGATGGCAACCCCGTGATGGAGTTGACCGTCACCGAGCACGAGTACGCCGTCCACCACAACCTATACAGCTCCTTCAGCGTGGACGGCACCGGTCGGTACAAGTTCAGCGTCCACATGGAAGCCGAGCACTCGGAGCATGAGGAGGAGCGCGGCTCCTTCAAGCTCTACCCCCATGCTATGACGGAAGGCCTGACGCTGTCGGACATCTCCACCGTGCCCTTCCGCGAGGAATGGTACCGGAAGGGCGTCCAGTCCATCGAGCCGCTGGAGACGCTCTGAAGGACCGGAAGGTCTTCGTGATCTTCAACCCCGCCTCCGGACGGGGGCGGGGCGCGCGCCGCCTCGGTAGCTACCGGTCGCTGCTGGAGGAGCACCTCCCCGGGATCGAGATCGGCACCACCCGCCGCCCCGGGGAGGAGCGGGAGCTCGCGGAGCGTGCGTTGGAAGCCGGAGCGGACGTCATCGTGGCGGTGGGCGGCGACGGCACCTGGAGCAACGTCGCCGACCGCGTGGTCGCATCCGGCCGTCCCGACGTTTCCTTCGGGATCCTCCCGAACGGAACCGGGAACGACTTCGGCCGCAATCTGGGATTCGACCCGGCCAACGCTCGCGAGGCGGTCCGGGTCCTGGCCGCCGGGCACACCCGGCTCGTGGACGTCGGCCGCCTGGACACGCCGAGCGCCTCCGAGCACGCGCCGGACGTCGTGGAGCCCCGTCATTTCCTCAACCTGGTGGGTTTCGGGTTCGACGTGGCCGTCATCGACGCCGCCGCGCACCCGCGTTTCCTCAGGGGGGAGCTGCTCTACAAGGTGACGGCGCTGCAGCAGCTCTTCCGGTTCCCCGGCTCCCATATCGGCATCCAAGCCGATGAAGGCGAGACCCGGGGCGGGCGCCACCTGATGCTCACGGTCTCCAACGGGCGGTATTTCGGCGGTGGCTTCCCCATCGCGCCGGCGGCGACACCGTCGGACGGGCGCCTGCACGCGTGCCGTATCATGGACGCGCCACCTCTCGGCCGCCTGAACCTCTTCAACCTCGCCGAGAAGGGCCGCCACGTGACCTCCGACCGGGTGGAGATCCTCGACGCGGAGAACTTCCGCCTGACGTTCGACGCACCACCGCGCTTCGAGATGGACGGGGATGTCCGCCAGGCGTCGAGCCCGATCCTGGAAGTTCGGGTCCTCCCCTCCTCGCTCAGGGTCATCGCTCCCGCCTGAGCCCCGCCGGTCCGCAGACGCGCTGCGAGGCGGATCGTACTCTGCGCCACAGAGTGCTTGACGCCCTGGCGCGCTCCGCTATAAAATTGCCGGATGACGCTCCCGTCGCCCCGGCTTCGCGCCCCCAACGGTCCCCCGGTGGCCCTCCACGACCGGGCCATGGACAATCTCCGCTACATCCGGGAGACCATGGAGCGTTCCCAGTCCTTCACCGCCGTTCCCGGGCTGGGCGGCGTGCTCATGGGTCTCATCGCTCTCTGCGCGTCGCTGGTGGCCGTGCGGGCACCCTCCACGGTGGCGTGGGTGGCCGTCTGGATGGGTGCGGCCATCGTTTCGTTCGCCGTGGCCGTGGTCGCCATGAGCCGCAAAGCCCGCTCGGCTGGAGGAAAGCTCCTCGCCGGTGCAGGCTGGAAGTTCACCTGGAACCTGACGCCACCGCTCCTCGTGGGCGCCCTGCTGACGCTGGCCCTCACCCGCGCCGGCGCCACGCAGTTGCTCCCCGGAGCCTGGCTGCTTCTCTACGGCACCGGCGTTGTCACTGGCGGGGCGTTCTCGGTGCGGGTGGTGCCCCTGATGGGCCTCGCGTTCATGCTCTCGGGCGCAGCGGCACTCTTCGTGCCCCCGGGGTGGGAGAACGCGATCATGGCCGCCGGGTTCGGCGGCCTTCACATCGTGTTCGGCATCGTGATCTGGAGGCGACATGGCGGCTAAACGGGAGTCGGTGGCCCGGAGCGGGGTCGAGATGGATCGGCCCCCGGCCCCTCTGGGGAGCATCACCGGCCAGGGCGCCGAGGCGGGCCCCCTGGAGCTGGATCGCCTCATCCACGAGAGGGTCCGTCTCGGCATCGTGAGCGCGCTGGCGGTCAACGGCACCATGCCCTTCACGGACCTCCGGGGCCTCCTGGGCACCACCGATGGGAACCTCAGCGCCCATGCCCGCCGGCTCGAGGACGCCGGCTACGTGCTCTGCCACAAATCCTTCGAGGGCAGGACCCCCCACACGGACTTCGAGCTGACGCCGCGGGGGAGGAAGGCGCTGCGAGCCTATCTGGATCACATGGAAGCCATCATCCGAGCGACGCGTGACAGCGAGGCCGGCGCATGACGACCAGGCTGGCGCCCGTGTTCCTGCCCGAATCCCCGGCGCGGTTCCACGTGGCCATCATCATGGACGGCAACGGGCGCTGGGCCACCGCCAGGGGGCGCCCCAGGGAGCTGGGGCACCGCCAGGGAGCCCTGGCCGTCCGGAAGGTGGTGGAGGCGGCGCCTGGGGCCGGGGTCGGGATCCTCACCCTCTACGCCTTCTCGTCGGACAACTGGAAGAGGCCGCCCCGGGAGGTCCGGGCCCTCATGTCGCTCTTCCGCCGCTATCTGCGCTCGGAGGCCGCGGAGCTGCGAGACCAGGGCGTCCGCCTCCAGGTCATCGGCCGGCGTGACCGGCTCCCGCACACCGTCGTCAGGGCCATCGAGGAGGCAGAAGCGACCACTGCCGGCGGAGCGCGCCTGCTCCTGCGCCTCGCGGTGGACTACTCGTCCCGGCAGGCCGTGGTGGAGGCGGCGCGGAGGTGCGCCTTGTCCGGCGGCGTGGACCCGGCACGCTTCGCCATCGCCATGGCGGAAGCCATCCACGCCAGCACCGACGGGGCCCCGGACGTGGATCTCCTGATCCGCACCGGCGGAGAGCAACGCCTCAGCGACTTCCTCCTGTGGGAGTGTGCCTACGCCGAGTTGGTGTTCACCCCGTGCATGTGGCCCGATTTCTCCGGGCAGGACCTGGAGGCAGCGGTGTGCGAGTTCCATAGCCGGAACCGGCGCTTCGGCGCGGTGGCGGCGGCTGTCTGACGTGCATCTCCCACCCACCGACCGCCCCGTCGCCGCCAGCGTCGTGGAGGTCCGCAGCTACGAGCTCGACTCCTTCGGCCACGCCAACCACGCGGTGTTCCTCAACTGGCTGGAGTACGGCCGCTTCGCGGCCCTCGACCAGGCCGGGTTCCCCTACCACGAGATCCTGGCGCGAGGGTGGGGGATCTACGTGGTGCGCCTCGAGGTGGACTACCTGCGGGAAGCCCGCCTCGGCGAGCGTCTCCTCGTGCGCACCTGGGCCGACGGGTACCGGCGCACGTCCATGGTGCTGGCCCAGCAGATCGTCCTGGAGGACGACCCCGCCATCGAGGTCGCCCGGGCGCGGGTGACGGCGGTCTGGATCGGCCCCGACCGGCGGCCGCTGCGCGTCCCCGAGGAGATCCGTCACGTCCTGGGCGGCGAGATCGCCCCCCCATGACGCCGTGTCCCATGGTGGGAAACGACGTCGTGGATCTGCGGGACCCCAGGACGGTGGGAAAGCACTCCGACCCGCGCTTCGTCGCTCGCATCCTGGGTGAAGGTGAGCGCGCGGTGCTCGCGCGGGCGGAGGACCCGGCCGCCACGCTCTGGGCGTTCTGGGCCGCCAAGGAAGCCGCCTACAAGGTGGCGTCCAAGCTCCGGGGCACACCTCCGGTCTTCGTCCACGCCGCCTTCTGCGTGACCTGGACCGAGGTTGGAACCGCCCGGTGGGAGGGGCACGTGGCGTACGAGCAGCTGGAGATCCCCGTCGTGGCCGTGCGCTCGGAAACCATGATCCACGCCGTCGCGGTGTCCGAGGGGGAGATCGGCTCCGCGCTGCCCGCCACCGGACTTCTGGACGCTCCTGCCGAAACATGGGGTGCCCGCCTGGCGGAGCTCCTCCCCCGGTTCACCGAGCGCGAGGCGGACGCCGTGCATTCCCTGCCGTCGGCGGCCGTCCGGCTCCGGGCCCGCGCAGCCCTCGCAGACGTCCTGGCCGCAGCCGAGGCCGACGTGGAGATCGTATGCGACCCGGGAGTCACGGGACGCCGTCCTCCCCGGGTGCTCCTGCGGGGCCGTCCCGCGCCGGCTGACGTGTCGCTATCCCATCACGGAAAATGGATCGCGTGGGCGGTCCTGCCTCAGAAACCCCTCGGCCGGTAGTTGAACTGCAGAGAGGCGCCGACGCGCCGGTAGTACGCGCTCCCGAAGTACGTCTCCGCCCGGGTCCACCCCAGGCGGAAGGCCGCATCCAGGTTCACCGCGACGGGCCGGCTGACCTGCAGGTACGCGATGGAGGCGTTGTCGGCTTCCTCCCCGGGGACGAGGAACGGGAAGTCCGTTTCATGCACGTAGCTCTTCGCGGTGAGAAGCGCGTAGACGTTCAGCGACATCTCGTGGGGGAGGGGGGCGGTGAGGACGGCCCGGGCGCTCACCGCATCGTACTCCGGGCGGTTCGAGTTCGAGCGGTTCACGGTCCCGTGCACGCCCACCTGCGCCACAACGTCCCCCTCGTACGCCCATTCCAGCCCGACCCGCGCGGTGTGGTCCCGCCTGAACGGGTCCTCGGGGTCGAGGGTTCCCGCATTGCTGTAGTCCGTCCACCGGAAGCCGCCGTAGAAGCGCATGGTGGAGGAGCCCCCCCAGCGCACGCCGGCCTCGATCCCCGAGGAGGTCCGGTCCAGGAGGTCGAGTTGGGGCAACAGCTCGAGGGTCTTGTAGTCGGCGCTCTCGAGGTCCACCTGGGCGTCGAACGTGACGCCGTCGAAGGACCGCGTGAGCACACCCACGCTGCCCTGCACGTTGGTGTACCCCGGCTGGAGGAAAATCGTAGAGAGCGGGCGGTCTCTCACCGCCCGGCTGCGCACTCCCGCCTGCGCCAGCAGCGTCCCCCACGAGCCCGTGCTCTGGGTGTACCGGCCGGACGCGTTCCCCACCCATTCCCTGGGGGAATAGTCCTGCCGGCGGAATCCGAAGGCGGCGGCCTGGCGCATCCCTCCGTCGAAGGAAAGCTCGAACGAACGGGTGCGGCTCTCCGCGAGCAGGGCGGCGCCCCGCACACCCATCTCGCCCACCACCGCCACCACGTGCTCGGCGCTGTCCGTGAAGGGCACGTTGACGGCGGAGAAGTTCCCGGAGTACCTCTCCACCGAGCCACCCATGGTGACGACCAGATCACGCCAGCGCACCTGTGCGCCGGCCGGGGTGGCGGCCCATGGGGCGGCACCCAGGGCAAGGGCGAGCGCGAACGCGAACGCGCGGCAGAGGCGGGCGCTCATGTGACCGACCCCACCGCACGCCGGAACTGCTGGGCCCGGATCAGGAGTTGGTCCCTGTACGCCTGGATCTGCCCCAGGTAGTCCCGGTGCATCTGGATCCGCTCCTCCAACGACAGCGGCCGTGCGCCTGCCACGGTGCTGTCCCTGACCGCGCCCGGGTCCCCGGTGGGAGCGCCGACGACCACGGGAACGCGGGTGTCGTCGAAGCGCTCCGCCCCGGCCAGGAAGTCCCGGCGCTGCCGCTGCGTGCGGAGCCGTTGGTTCAGAGACTGGATCTGCCGCTCCGTGTACCTGATGAGGGTGTCGGCGACCACCGCGCGCCGCTCGAGGAGCTCGGCCTTCGCCAGCAGCTCGTCACGCCCGTCCCTGGGATCGAAGGTGATCTCGGGAAGCACCACCGGCTCGAGGCGGAAGGTCTCCTCCGCCTCCGCCTCCAGCGCCTGCAACTCGGCCTGATGGTCCGTGAAGAGCGCGTTGAGCTGCGCCCGCTGCTGGGCGCCGGGCGCCGCGTCCATCTCGCGGACCAACTGCTCGAGGCGCGCGACCAGGATATCGATGAGCGCCTGCCGGGCCCTCACGAGCGCCGCGCCGGCTTCCTCCAGGCGCTTCTCCTGGTCCCGGCGGGGCACGCTCCGGTCCTGGGCGAGGGCATAGGCCCGCTCCAGCCGCCCGGTGTCGGCGCTCCGGCGCGCGGTGTTGACCTCTTCCAGCGCCGCCGAGAATTGCCTGTCCACGACGTTGAACGCCCCCAGGGCGGCGTCATACGCGCTCCGTGCGGCGCGCAGCTCCAGGCGACGTTGCGCCACCATCTGCTCCGTGGCCTGCCCCATAGAGGTCCCGGGCAGACCGAGGGCCAGCGCCACCGTGAGAAGAGCCCCTGTGAGCCGCCAGGAGCGGCGGGCAGCTCGAGCCCCGAACTTCACAGCTCGATCCCGTACTTCTCGAGCTTGTAGTAGAGCGCGCTGGGCTTGAGCCCGAGGAGCCGGGCCGCCTCGGCTTTGACCCCGCCGGCCTGCGCCAGCGCCTGCCGGAGAAGCCGCTCCTCCATCCCTTCCACGGCTTGGTTCAGGTCCACGCCGCCGGCGGGAAGCTCCGCCCCGCCCGCCCCTGCGGTCGCGGGCGGCGTGCGCGTACCCTCCCCAGCTCCGAAACGCGGAATGTCCTCCGCCTCCAGGAGCTCGCCGTCGGCCAGGACCAGGGCGCGCTCGATGACGTTTTCCAGCTCGCGCACGTTCCCGGGCCATGAGTGGTCCGCCAGGCGCTCGAGTGCACCTTCGCTGGCGGCCCGAACCGGAGAAGCGGTGCGGTCGGCGAGCTTCTCGATGAAGTGGCCGACCAGCGCGGGGATGTCCTCCCTCCGTTCCCTGAGGGGCGGGAGGACGAGAGGCACGACGTGGAGGCGGTAGAAGAGGTCCTCCCGGAAGGTGCCGTCGTGACGCAAGCGGTCCGGCGTGGTATTCGTCGCCGCGATGATGCGCACGTCCACGGGGATGGTCTCCTCGCCCCCGACGCGCTCCAGCTCCCGCTCCTGGAGCACGCGCAGGAGCCGCACCTGGGTGCTGTGCGGGACCGTGGCGATCTCGTCCAGGAAGAGCGTGCCTTTGTCCGCGAGCTCGAAGCGCCCGCGGCGCTTCTTCTCGGCGCCGGTGAAGGCACCCTTCTCGTGCCCGAAGAGCTCCGAGTCCAGGAGGCTCTCGGAGAGAGCGCCGCAGTTCACCCGGATGAACGGGCAGTCGCGCCGGGGCGATCCGGCGTGGATGGCGCGGGCGACCAGCTCCTTCCCGGTGCCGGACTCCCCGTAGATCATCACCGTGGACTCGCTGCGAGCCACCCGGTCGATCCAGCGGAACACCTCCTGCATGGGTGCCGACTCGCCCACGATCTCGCCGTATCGCGCCTGGGTCTCCTCCCGCAGGTACGTGTTCTCGACGCGCAGGGCCACGTTCTCGCGGACCAGGCGCTGCCGTTCCGCCCGATCCGCCAGGAGGCGGTCCACCTTCACGGCGAACTCCTCCGAGGAGAACGGCTTCGTGATGAAGTCCGCCGCCCCCAGCTTCATCGCCTGCACCACGGTTTCGATGGTGCCGTGAGCGGTGATGACCATCACCTCCGTGTCGGCGGAAGCCTCCTTAACCCGGCGCAGGACCTCGATCCCGTCCATGCGGGCCATCTTGAGGTCGGTGATGACCAGGTCCGCCAACTCCTCGCCGAGGAGCTCCAGCCCCTTCCTCCCGCTCTCGGCGGATCGCGTCCGATGGCCACGACGGCGCAGGAGGAGCTCGAGCCCCTCCCGCATGGAGTCGTGGTCGTCGATGATGAGGATCTCGGCCATGGAGGGTCTATTCGGCTGCGAGAGCGGGTGGCGGCTCGTCCAGGCTGGGGAAATATATGCGGAACTCCGAGCCCCTCCCACCATCTGTTTCCCCCGTCCTGGTGAGCTCGACGCGACCGCCGTGCGCCTCCGCCACCTTGCGCACGATGGCCAGGCCGAGCCCCGCGCCCTGTGCCTTGTCGGTCACGAAGGGCTCGAAGATCCGCTCCTTGAGCGCCTCCGGGACGCCGGGGCCGTCGTCGGACACGGACACGATCACCTCGCCGTGCTCCACCCATGCCCTGAGCACGACGTGTTCCGCGACGTGGGCGGCGTTGCGGAGCAGGTTGAGCGTCGCGCGCTTCGCGTGATCCGCATCCACCTGAGCCGGCAGCGGCGTCGCAGGCATCTCGAGCACGAGCTCCCCACCATTTTTCCCGACCTCGGCGATCACCAGGTCCGCCGCGTCACGGAGGGCTTCACGCAGGTCCTGGGTGCCGTGCGTGGTCCCGAGGGGACGGGCGAAGGTGAGGAAGTCGTCGATGATGGTGTTGAGGGCCGACACCTCCGAGCGGATCCTGCCGATGATGCGCCGGCGCTCCTCGGCGTCGTCGGTTTCCCCAGCCGCGGAGGCGAAGAGCTCCAGCCCGCCCAGGGGGTTGCGGATCTCGTGAGCGACCTGCGCCAGCATCAAGCGCAGCTGCTCGTCGCGCTGCTGCACGCCCTGCCGCATACGCTCCATCGCCCGCGACAGCCGCCCCAGCTCCACCCCCCGCTCCGTTGCCACGGGCTCGTCCATGTGTCCCCGCTGGATGCGCAGAGCCACCCGGCTCAGGCGCTCCACCGGCTCGATGATCCCGGCGGCCAGAAGCGCTGCCAGCGCCGCTGCCAGGAGCGCAGCCACCCCCGAGCCGAGGAGGAGATTCCAACGCAATTGGGAAAGGGGCGACAGGTAGTCCGCCTGCATGAGCACGGCCAGCACCAGATCCGACTGCTCCAGTTGCGTGAAGCCCCACTTGTAGAGGCGTCCGTCGGAGCCACGGAATCCCCGCGTGGTGGCGTTGCCCACGCGCCTGGCCTCGGCCAGCTCCGGCGCGAACTGGTCGAGGAAGCGAAGGGGCGTCCCAATGGGCACCGAGTCCGCCGAGAACGAGCTCACCAGCGACGTGTTGTCCGCGGCGACGATGTACGCCTCCGACACGTAGCGCTGCAGGCGGCGCAGCCGCGACTGGGTGAGGGTCCAGGCTTGCAGATCCTCGAAGCCCGGCTCGAGACCGGTCAGGAGCGACGCCTGAAGCCCTGTCTCCGCCGCAGCCCCGGCCACCCAGGAAGCCCGGGTGTCCAGCTCCGCCTCCAGGGCCCGGCTCGCCTCCCGCCAGGCCAGGAGCCCGCCCACGGCCGATACGGCGATGGCGAACGTCACGAGGACGAGGATGTACTGACGCCGGATGGACATGGGCTCAGCCCGAGGAGCCTATCCGCCGCACGACACGTACTCCACGCGGAGGTCGGCGAACTGGTGGGGGACAGGCGTGCGCGGCGCCACCACCACATGGTAAGGGACGTGCGTGCGTGCCGCCGGAGAACAGTAGTTGCCGGGGATGCGCTCGATGACCTCGAGCACCGTTCCAAGGCCGACCTGGAGAATTCGTCGGACCTTCACCGAGTCGCCCGCCTCGTGCCGGACGCCCACAATGCCCACCACCACCATGTCCTCGGCGAATTCGACCGCCGGGGGAGCCGTCCCCGGCGCATGGCCTGCCCAGAACGCGTGGAAGCCGGCCGCGTCGATGTAGACGGCGGGCGCGGTAAGCCGGGATGCTGAGTTGCCGCCTCGATCGAGCGTGCCGAACGGGAAGCTTCCGAAGAAAGCGCCCACGCTGTCGCCGACCGTGGCCCCGCGCGCGAGCAGCGCGGCCTGAGCGAGGCGTGCCGCGCCCGCGCCGGGCCACGCGCCTTCCGTCGTGAGGTTGTCGAGCGAGCCCTCGACGCACCGCACCCAACTCACCGTCTGCTGGCGCACGTCGTCCCGGATCGTGAAGGTGATCCTGGTGCTGAGGACTCCGCACTCGGGAAAGGTGTCGGTGCCCAGATCGAAGACCCTGATGGACTCCTTCTCGTGGAGTTGCCTAAGGAGCCCGTCGTATGCCAGTGCGCTCTGCGGCGGATCGTCGGTGCTCTCGACCGTCGAGGCGTCGCCCAGCAGCCCCCGGTAGGAGATCGAGTCCTCGCGGGACCAAATTCCGGTGGACGCCCAGTGGAGATCCTGGACCAACTGTCCGGCTCCCAGCCTGTTAGAAGCCGCAAGCGGCACCTCCAGGCGGATGTCGATCGACCCCACCTGCCCGAAGAGCACATCGCCCGGATCGATGCCGCCGTTGCCTTCGCAGGCGGCTGCCCCCAGAACCAGCGCGAACGCGGCACCCAGGACCGTTAGGTGGTCCCGGGCTTGCGCGGTCACGCTGCTTCGGGGACTCTGGCGCGCATGGATCATCGTGGAAGACTCAAGGAGCTCCTTGTCGAGCGCTCGGTGCGCACGGGTGAGTTTACCCTCGCCAGCGGCGCACGTTCGTCCTACTACGTTGACGCCCGGCGCACAACCATGTGCGCAGACCCGGTGGCCTACGCCATCGCACACCGGAGCTGGCTGGAAGGGCACCCCCTCGACGCCTTCTCGGTCCGAAAGAAAGCCAAGGAGCACGGGACCGGCCAGCGCGTCGGGGGCGGGGTGCCCCCACGAGCACAGTGCTTGGTGGTGGAGGACTCCATGACCACCGGCGCCAGTGCCCTGGCCGCCGCCGAAGCCCTGCGGCAGCACGGCGCCGAGGTTGGCGGTGTCTCTACGCTGGTGGATAGGCTCGAGGGCGGTCGCGAAGGGCTGGCCGCCTGAGGGCTCTCGCTCATCGCAGCCTTCACGGGGCCGGGGCTCCCCGAAGCCACCCGCGCCCACGGCCTCTGAGCGCCGGAAAATGCCGGGCACGACGAGGGGCGGCACGCTCATGTGCGCGCCGCCCCTGGCCACCTCTCTCACCGGGCTCAATCCAGTAGCCGCAGCGGCATAACGAGGCACAGGTAGTCCATCACATCGTCACCCTTTCCCACCGGCTCGACGGTGGTCGCCCGCTCAGGTGCCTTGAAGCCAAGCTTGACCTCCTCGGAGGGCATGTACCGCAGGACCTCGAGGAGGTAGTTGGCATTGAAGCCGATCTCCAGTTCCTCGCCGTCGTAGCCGACCTCGATCTCGTCGTGCCCTTCACCGAGATCGGGAGTGAGGACATTCAGGTGCACCCGGCCAGGCTCGAAGTGGAGGCGGATGCGATGGGTCTGATCGGACGCCACCACCGCCATCCTGCGTACAGCGGACTCGAAGAGCTTCTTGTCCAGGATGGCGAACTTGTCGTTGTCCCTTGGGATGACCTGGTCGTAGTTCGGGTACGTCCCCTCGATGAGCCGGGTGAAAACCTCTGTGGAGCCGGAGCGGAAGCCGAGGTGATTCCCACTGCGCGCTACCTGCACCTCCTCATCGGACTTGAGCAGGCGCTGCACATGTTGCAAGGCAGCCGGCGGCACGATGAATTCGCCCGACGGCGTTCCCGCCGAGGCTGCCGGGATTTCCATGCGGGCAAGGCGGTGACCATTGGTAGCCACCATCCGCATCGAGCCGTCGCGGAGCTCCCAGAGCACGCCGTTCAGGATCGGCCGACTCTCTTCCGTGGAGACAGCGAATGCCGTGTGATAAATGAGGCCGTGCAGGTCCTTTCCGCGTACCGTCCAACCACCGTCGAAGCTTATGTCCGCCAGGGCGGGAAACTCATCCGCAGGAAGACCATTGAACTTGAAATGGCTTCGCCCGCACCTCAGCTCAATCTGATCGCCTGTCGTGGCCACCTCCACAGGCTGGTCGGGAAGCTCACGAGTGATCTCCTGCAATTTCTTCCCCGGAGCTGTGAGGCTACCGGCCTCCTTCACGTCCGCCGGCACCTTCACACGCACGGCAACGTCCAGATCCGTCCCACTCATCCAGACTGCATCCTGCTTCGCTTCGAAGAGCACGTTCGAAAGCACCGGCAGAGTGGTCTTCGAGGGGATGCTAGCGGACACCGCCGTAATTCCCGCGTGGAGGTTCTGTCTGGTGATGATGAAGTTCATAAGGCAGCTCGCTCCCGACGCTTTGGAGGTCTGGAAGACCTGATGTTCCACAACGGTCTAGATTCTATCTCTCTATAAGAAAGAAAAACATAGCAGTAGTAGAGGGTGTGGATGTGTGGATGGGTGAGCCCTCGATGGGGAGTGACGCCATGTCTCCGTGCAGGTTGCGCAGGGTGAGGAAGGGTGTGGAACGCTCGTCGAGAAGAGCAGAGTTGTGCACCACGCGTTCTCCGAGGCCCCTTCAGCGGTGAACAAATATGGGTTTTCCCTCACCTTCTGCACATTCTCTCCATCAGCTACGTGAAAGCTCCTGCAGCTCTTGACGTGCCTCCTCGACAAGCTTTCGGAAGTCGGGGTCCCTCGCCATTTCCTGTTCCACCTTCCGGATGGAGTGGATGACGGTGGAATGGTCCCGGCCCCCGAAGAACTCGCCGATTTGCACCAAGGATGTTCCCAGCGCCTCCTTGATCAGAAACATGGCGACTTGGCGCGGGACCGTGACGTCCTTGGTCCTGCGCTTGGAAGCCAGAGCCTCCGGACGTACGCGCCAGCGGCGGGCGACCATCTCCTGGATGCGCTCTGGGAAGAGGACAGGACCCTCATCGCGGTGGCGGTTGAACATGCCCATGAGGGCGGTGTGTGCGAGGGTAGGGGTGATCTCCTGGTGCGTCAGGGACGAGAAGGCGAGGAGCTTGATCACCGCGCCCTCCAACTCCCGCACAGACGCCTTGCAGGAGTGGGCGATGAACTCGATTACCTCGTCGTCTAGGGTGAGGCCGTCGTCGGAGGCTTTCTTCCGAAGGATGGCCATCCGCGTCTCTAGATCCGGCGGCTGGATGTCGGCCACCAGCCCCCATTCGAATCGGGAGACCAGCCTCTCCTCCAGGCCCCGGAGCTCCTTTGGAGGCCGGTCGCTGGTGAGGACAATCTGCCGCTGGGCATCGTAGAGGGCGTTGAAGGTATGGAAGAATTCCTCCTGCGTTCCCTCCTTTCCCTCCATGAACTGGATGTCGTCTACGAGCAGAAGGTCCATCTCCCGGAAGCGGCGCCGGAACGCCGCCGTAGTCCCTTCCTGGATGGACGTCACCATGTCGTTCGTGAACTGCTCCGAGGACAGGTAGATGACCCTGCGCGCCGGGTCCTGCGCGAGGATGCGGTGGCCGATGGCGTGCATGAGGTGCGTCTTGCCTAGGCCCACGCCCCCATACAGGAAGAGCGGGTTGTACATCTTCGCCGGCTTCTCCGCGACCGCCCGCGACGCGGCTACGGCAAGTTGATTGTTCGTCCCCACCACGAAGCGCTCGAAGGTGTAGCGCTCGTTGAGCAAGGGGCGAGGCGCCCAGGCCACAGGGAGGGTGGGAGCGGTCGGGCGCGGCGCCGGCTGCTCGTCCGGGGAGAGGGCGGGGATGGGGGACGGTTCGGCGGCGCAGGTCACCGTGATGGTCAGGTGCCGTCCCAGGATGCGGTGCGCGGCCGAAGCCAGGAGCGGTCCATATTTGTCCTCGAGCCACTCCACGTGGAAGCGGCTCGGCGCTTCCAGAAGGAGGGCATCCCCGGAGAGGCCGGTGGCGCGGGTGGCGGCCAGCCAGGTCCGGAACCCCTGCTCCGGGACGGAGCCGCGCACCGCTTCCTGCATGCGACTCCAGAGTTCGGCCGCCGTCAGCTCCACGGATCCCCCGGGGTGTGGCAGGGTGGCGCAGCGGCGGGGGAGCAGGCGGGAAAGGTGGGCGAGGACGGCATCCCCGGCGGGGGAGGAGGTTGGGGTGTGGACCAGGATGAAGGCGCGACCGGGAGTGGGGCGCCGAAGGTAGTGAAGGGGGTGTGGAAAAGTCAATTCGGCGGCCAGGAACGGCGGTGTTCCGTGGCTTATCCACATCCTTTGGGACCGGGGGCGTTGACGCTCCTCGCGATTCAGGGCTATCTTTCCAAGCTCGTTTCGAAACGAAGAACTCCCTATGGATCGGGCTGTCCCGCATGAGACCGACGTACCACCCTCGCAATCGCAAGCGAGTCAACAAGCACGGGTTCCGCGAGAGGATGAAGACTCGGGGCGGTCGGGCCATCCTGTCGCGTCGCCGGAAGAAGGGCCGCGCTCGTCTCGTGGTGAGGGTGGGCAGCAAGTAGCCGCCCGGGCGTCCGGGGCCGGGGAGGGTCTCCCCCGCTCGGCCCGCATCCGCCACACCAATGAGATTCGCGCGCTCCTGGATCGGGGGAAGCGCAAGAGGACGAAGCTCGTAGACGTCTTCTTGGCGCCTTCCCCCGTTCCGTTTTCCCGGTTGGGTGTCATCGTGCCGAAGCACGGAAGGACCATCGTGGAGCGGAACCGGCTCAAGAGGAGGATACGGGAGGTCGGGCGACGTATCATCCTTCCAGAGGCCGCCAGGAGGGGCCTGGTGGTGGACGTGCTGGTGCGAGCGAGGGGGGCAGCCTACCAGGCTCCGTTCGGGGAGCTTGAAGGTGGGATTCGGGAATCGGTGGAGGCGCTATGGTCGGACGCATCCTGATCGCGGTCATCCGCTTCTACCAGACGGCCATCTCGCCGCTCTCGCTGCCGTCGTGCCGGTTCACCCCCAGCTGCTCGGCCTACGCCAGGGAGGCCATCGAGGTCCACGGGGCGGTGTCGGGTGGATGGTTGGCATTGAAAAGAATACTGCGGTGCCATCCGTGGGGGGGGTACGGGTATGATCCCGTGCCTCGGCGGAGGGGCGCTGTCGGCCGTGCAACCCAGAGCGATTCATGAAGACTGAAGTCCGCTTCCTGTTGGCCATCGGCCTCATGCTGGTCGTCCTGATCGGGACGAACCTCCTGTTCCCCCCGGACGCCCCGGTGGAAGCGCCGGTCGCCGACAGCGCAGCGGCGCGGGTGGAGAGTCCTTCGGACACCCCTGCGGCTCCCCCGGAGCTTCCTGTGGTTGCAGAGCCGATCCCGGAGCCGGTGGATCGGGTGGATTCCATCCTGGCCGCGGCGGAAGCACCGGAGGAGCTTGTGCCGGTGGAGGGGCCGCTCTACCGCTTCACGTTCTCGAGCCGTGGGGCTCGGCTGGTGGCGGCCGAGATGCTGCACTTCAAGGCGCTGAACCGGGAGGGGCTGGTGGACCTGCTTCCGGAAGGCGCCGGAGCGTACCTCGGCCAGCGGCTCCTCGTGGGCTCGGACACCGTGGACATGAGCCGGGTACCCTTCCGGGCGGACCCGGGCGCGGGGCTCACCCTCTCCGAGGGCGAAGGGCCCCGAGTGCTTCGCTTCTCCTACCAACATCCGAGTCGCCCCTTCGGAATGGAGCTGGAGTACGAGTTCCGTCCGGACGGGTACCAGATCGTGGTGAGAGGTCGGGTCACCGGGGTGGAGAGGCCGCTGCTCATCACCGATATGGGGGAGGGGCTCGCCTACGCCGAGGCCGACTCGGTGGGGGAGGCCCGGGCGATGGCGTACGTGGGGAACCACGCGAGGGACGGGATCCGATCCACGCCGTTGAGCCGGGGGCAGCCGGGCGTGGAGGAGGGACCGCTCCGCTGGGCCGCTTTCCGCAGCAAGTTCTTCGTGTTGGCCCTCCTCGCCGGGGAGACGGAAGCCGGCACGACCGACGAGCAACTGCTCGGAGGACTCATCCTCACGCCGGGAACTCTGGAGCAGAGGATCCGCGTGGGGGCGACCCAGGCGGTTGGGGCCGACGGGGCCTTTGCCTACCGGGTCTTCTTGGGCCCTCAGGAATACGCGCGCTTGTCCTCGTTGGGGCAGGACATGGAAGAGGTGAATCCCTATGGGTGGAGGTTCTTCCGCCCGATCATCCGCCCCTTCGTGTCCATCATCACGTGGATCCTGGTGTTCTTCCACACCCAGCTCAATCTGGGCTACGGGTGGGTATTGGTGCTGTTCGGCGTGCTCATGCGCGGGCTGCTTTGGCCCTTGAACCAGAAGGCCATGAGGGCGCAGCTGAAGAACATGGCCGTCCAGCCCATGATCCAGGAGATGCAGAGCAAGTACAAGGACAGCCCGGAGAAGCTCCAGAAGGAGATGATGCGGCTGTACAAGGAGGAGGGGTTCAACCCGCTCGCCGGGTGCCTCCCGCTCCTCCTGCCCTGGCCCATTCTGATCGCACTCTTCTTCGTGTTCCAGAACACCATCGAGCTCAGGGGCGTCTCCTTCGGGTGGCTCCCGGACCTTTCCGCGCCCGACCCCCTCTACATCCTGCCGGTGTTCCTGGGGGTGTCCATGTTCCTCATGCAGTGGGTGAGCATGAGAGCGGTGGAGCAGCAGAACCCACAGATGAAGATGATGCTGTGGATCATGCCCATCATGATGGTCTTCATCTTCTTCAAGCTGGCCAGCGGGCTGAATCTGTACTACGCGGTCAGCAACATCGCGACCATCCCGCAGCAGATCTGGATCAACAACGAGCGGAAGAAGATGAAGGTTCAGTCGGCGGGAGCCCTCGTGAAGAAGGGGTGACGCGGAGGTGGCTGCGTGGAGCGGGGTGGACAGCATCGCCGCGGTGGCCACGCCGCCCGGGCCGGGCGCCCTCGCCGTGGTGCGGATCTCGGGGCCGGAGGCGGGGGGCGTCCTGAAGGCGCTGGCGCGTGGCATGGCCTCGCTGCCCGCTCCACGGGTGGCCACGCTGGTGAGGCTCTGCGACCCGGTGGACGGGAGCGCGTTGGACGAGGCGGTCGTGGTCCGGTACGAGGGCGAAGCGAGTCCCACCGGCGAGGACCTGGTCGAGCTCTCGTGCCACGGGGGGTGGTTGCTGCCGGCGCTGGTGCTCCAGGCCTGCCTGGACGCGGGATGTCGGCGGGCGGAGCCCGGCGAGTTCACGAAGCGGGCGTACCTCCACGGGAAGATGGATCTCATCCAGGCCGAGGCGGTGGCTGACCTGGTGGGAGCGCGGAGTCGGGCGCTGCACCAGGTGGCCGTCGCGCAGCTTGAGCGCGGGCTATCGGAGCGTGTTGCCGAGCTGAGGGGTTCATTGGTGCACCTGCAGGCCTTGCTGGCTCACCACGTGGACTTCCCCGAAGAAGACGACCCGCCCGTGCCCATCGAGGGGCTCGTAGGCGAAGCGGGGGACGTTGCGGATAGAATGAGAGCGTTGCTGGGGACCGCTCCGGAGGGTGAGCTGCTGAGGGAGGGAGCCCTCGTAGTGCTGGCAGGGCGCCCGAACGCCGGGAAGTCATCGCTCTACAACGCGCTCCTGGGCGAGGAGAGAGCCCTCGTCACCGAGGAGCCGGGCACCACACGAGACGCCCTGGAGGCGGCGGTTCAACTGGGGGGGTACCCGTTCCGGCTGGTGGACACGGCGGGGCTGCGGGAGAGCGGCGACCAGGTGGAGCGTCTGGGGGTGGAGGTGGCGCTCCGGTACCTTCAGCGGGCGGACGTGGTGCTGTACTGCTCGGAGGCAGGAAGGGCGTTGGGTGAGGAGGAAGGGCGCTTCCTGGGGGATGCGCCGGCCGTGCCGGTGATGCGGGTGGAGACGAAGGCGGACCTGGTGGCGGCGGACGCGACCGAGGCGCCGTCGGGATTTCCATTCGCGGGTACGGTGCGCGTGTCGGTGAAGGACGGAGCCGGGCTTGGAGAGCTCCGTGACGCCCTGGCTCGGTTGGTGTACGGCGGGCTTCTTGACGCGGGTGGGGACGCCCCCGTGGTGACGCGGCGGAGGCAGGCCCAGGCGCTGGAGCGCGCCTGTGCCGAGGTGACCGCCTTCGGGCGGGCGCTTGCGGAGGGGATTCCTCCGGAAGTGGCGTCGAGCCACCTCGAGGACGCCGGAGGGGCGCTGGAGGAGATGGTGGGGATGGTAACCCAGGAGGAGGTGCTGGCTGCGGTCTTCAGCGAGTTCTGCGTGGGGAAATGACCATGAGCGGAGACCTGGGGGCGAGGGGGTACGTGGTGCGTGGAAGGGTGCAGGGCGTGGGCTTCAGGTGGTTCACGCAGAGAACGGGGATCCGCCTGGGTCTGGCGGGACACGTCAGGAACCTCCCCGACGGGGCGGTGGAGGTGCATGCGCGTGGAAGCGCGGACGCTCTGCATGCGTTCGAGGCGGCCCTGGGGGAAGGTCCGCCGTCATCGCGGGTGGAAAGGGTCGTGCGCGTGCCGGCGGATCCCCGGACGCCCGAGTCCGGATTCGTGGTCGAGTCGTGGTGAGGATGGAGGGTAAGCAGCGCGGTACGCGGCCGTGATCTTCCGATACGATGTGGTCGTGGTCGGGGGTGGACATGCCGGCGTCGAGGCGGCGGCGGCGGCGGCTCGAGCGGGGGTGCGCACCGTCCTGGTGACCGCGGATCTGTCACGGCTCGGACAGATGAGCTGCAACCCGGCCATCGGCGGGGTGGCGAAGGGTGTGGTGGCGAGGGAGGTGGACGCTTTGGGCGGCGTCATGGCCCGGGCCGCGGACGCCTCCCGTATCCATTTCAGGATGCTGAACCGGTCCAAGGGACCTGCGGTATGGGGGCCGCGGGTGCAGTGCGACCGGGTTCTCTATCCTCGCGCGGTGCGGCGGGTGCTGGAGGAGCTGACCTGCCTGGACCTCTTCGAGGAGATGGTGGTCGACGTCGTTGTGGAAAGGGGACAGGTCCTTGGGGTGCGGACGCGAGGGGGGGCGGAGTTCCAGGGAGGAGTGGTGGTGGTGACGGCGGGGACCTTCTTGCGGGGACGCATCCACATCGGTGGCCAAGCCGGCGTGGAAGCGGGGCGCGCAGGTGAAGCGCCGGCGGTGGAGTTGGCGGAAGGGCTGGAGCGGCTGGGGTTGGAGGTGGCGCGCTTCAAGACGGGGACGCCACCACGCGTGGATGGGCGCACGGTCGATCTGGAGGTCTTGCTTCGGCAGGACGGCGAGATCGAGGAGTACCGCTTCGCATCGTACACGCAGGAAGCGGTTCCGGAACAGCGGCCGTGCTGGATCACGTGGGCGGGAGAGGATCTGAAGAAGGTCGTCCGCGAGAACCTGCACAGGAGCGCGCTCTACGGCGGGGAGATCTCGGGGCGCGGGCCGCGTTACTGTCCGTCCATCGAAGACAAGGTCGTGCGCTTCCCCCATGCCCCACGCCACCAGGTCTTCCTGGAGCCGGAAGGGCTCGAGACCACCGAGTTGTACGTGAATGGGCTTTCCACCTCTCTGCCGGGCGACGTCCAGCTCGCCTTCCTGCGCACGCTCCCGGGAATGGGGGAGGTACGCATGACGAAGGTGGGGTACGCCATCGAGTACGACTACTTCCCTCCGCATCAGCTCCGGCACACGCTGGAGGTGAAGGGTGTGAGAGGGCTCTACTTGGCGGGCCAGGTGAATGGAACCACGGGGTACGAGGAGGCGGCGGGGCAGGGCATCGTGGCCGGCATCAACGCGGCGCTCAAGGTGCGGGGGGAAGCGCCCCTGGTGCTGGGGCGGGAGGAGGCGTACATCGGTGTGCTGGTGGACGACCTGGTGACTCGGGGCGTGGACGAGCCCTACCGGCTGTTCACGTCGAGAGCCGAGTTCCGCCTCCTTCTCAGGCAGGACAACGCCCTGAGGCGCTTGGGGCCGGTGGCCCTGCGACGGGGCCTTCTCACGGAGGGCCAGGGCCAGGCGCTCGAGAGGCTGCTTCGCGAACAGGACCGCGTGAAAGAGTGGTTCCAGGGCACCCTGCTGAGCCCCGAAGCGGCCCGGTCGGCCCTGAAGGAGGCAGGGGAGGAGCCCGTGGCCCGACCTACCCTGGCGGGGGATCTGGTGCGGCGGCCCGGGGTGAGGGCCTCGCGGCTGCTGGAAGCCGGCGGGGGGCCGGCGGAGGGGACGCAGGACGCCGTGGCTGCCGTGGAGATGGAGCTGAAATACGAAGGGTACGTGGCGCGGGAGCAGGAGCGGGCGGAGCGGGTCAGGAGACACGGTAACTTCTTGTTGGACAATGAGTTACCGTATATGCACTTCCTCACGCTTTCCTTCGAGGCGCGGGAGAAGTTGAGCCGGATCCAGCCTGCCACGCTCGCACAGGCCGGGCGGATACCGGGCGTCTCGCCGGCGGATCTCCAGAACCTCCTTCTCGAGGTGCGCCGGCTGCGCGCCAGGGACGGCGCCGGATCGTCCTGATCCAGGGTGTTCCACGTGAAACGGGGTCCCCCGGCGGGTGTGTTCGACCTGAGCCGAGCGACCGCGTCGACTGTCGGAGAACCTGTCTGCGGCTCCGCGAGACCGTCGAGCGCAGCGAGACGAAACGGGTTGGCGCCTACCGCCGGACGAGCTCGAAGTGGGCCAGTGCCGGCTCCGGGGTCCCATCCAGGTTGAAGTCGAACTCCGAATCCCCGTCCATGGTCATCCTATCCCCCGCGAGAGCGAACACGGCGGCGCTCGTGGCCTTCGAGGGGAAGTCTCGCATCAGGGTGATGACGTTCCCCGAGACGGAGAGGGTCCCGATCTCCGTGGAACTCTGCTGGGCGTAGAGAAGAATGGCCGTATACTGGCCCGAGGGTTGGATGTTGAGCCGGAATGAAGCACCCAGGGCGACGAGGTCCGGGTTCACCTGGGGGTTGGCCACGGAGGTGAGGATCAGGCTGGTGGCGTCCCAGTCGCCCACCAGAGGCGCGATGGCCGCGTCGGGACCGACGCTTTCTCCCCCGCACCCGGCGAGGAGAAGGGCCGTCAGGATCGCCCCACCCCAAGCCCTCCGCCTACGCGTCGTCCTCCTTCCCATGGCCCGATCCCCCCGCTGCGCTGTTCCCAGGCGCGGGCCTGAGCTGGCCCGCCGCGGTCGGAAATTCCACCCTCACGCGCGGCTGGTCAAGCCGGATTCGCTTTACCTGCCGTTGGGGCCACGGTATTATTCGACCCCTTTCCAGCGTGCGACATCGCCGGGTCCGGCTCAGGGAGCCCATGTCGAGAGTCATCGCGATCGCGAACCAGAAGGGTGGGGTGGGCAAGACCACCACCGCCATCAACCTCGGCGCGTCCCTGGCCGTCGCCGAGAAGCGGACGCTGGTGGTGGACATCGACCCCCAGGGAAACGCCACGAGCGGGCTGGGATGGGAGGAGCGGGAGAACCTCCCCACCATCTACGACGTGCTGGCGGGAGACAGCAGCGCGGAAGCGGCGATCAGCAGCCACATCCACTTCGACCACCTGGATCTCATCCCGTCCACGCAGGATCTGGTCGGGGCGGAGATCGAGCTGGTGCAGACCCCCAACAGGGAGAGGGTCCTGCGGCGGGCGCTGGAGCCCCTCCGGGGTCGGTACGACTACATTTTGGTCGATTGTCCCCCATCGTTGGGGCTCCTCACGCTCAACACGCTCACGGCCGCCGACTCCGTCCTCATTCCCATCCAGTGCGAGTTCTACGCCCTGGAGGGCCTGAGCAAGCTCCTGAACAACATCCGCCTGGTCCAGAGGGGGCTGAACCCCCACCTGGACATCGAAGGGGTACTCCTGACGATGTACGACAGGCGGCTCAACCTCTCCAAACAGGTGGCCGCCGAGGCCAGGGAGTACTTCGGGGAGAAGGTGTACCGCACCGCGATCCCCCGGAACGTCCGCCTCGCCGAGGCGCCGTCCTTCGGGCAGCCCATTGTCCAGTATGACGCGGCTTCTCCAGGCGCCCAGGCGTACCTGGCCCTCGCCAAGGAAGTCCTGGCACGGCCAGACGCGGTCCCACCGCCGGCAACGGAGGCCGAATGACGCGTCGCGACCGGCTGGGGAAAGGCCTGGGAGCCCTCCTGGGCCAGTATCTGGAGCCGCAGGCGGAAGACGCCGAGATCCGGCGGGTGAAGCTAGCGGCGGTGGTCCCCAACCCGCTCCAGCCTCGGCGATCCTTCTCGGATCAGGAGCTGGAGGAGCTGGCGGCGAGCATCCGGGAGAACGGCCTCCTCCAGCCCCTGGTGGTCCGGCCTGCGCCGGGCAGCACGGATCGGTACGAGCTGGTGGCCGGGGAGCGGCGGTTCAGGGCGATCGCCAAGCTCGGTTGGGAGGATGTGCCGGTCCTCGTTCGCGATGCCTCCGACGAGACCCTTCTCGTGCTGGCCTTGGTGGAGAACCTCCAACGGGAGGCCCTGAATCCCGTGGAAGAGGCTGAGGGGTACCGGTCTCTCGTGGACCGCTTCAAGATGTCCCAGGCGGACATCGCCCGGGCCATGGGGAGGGACCGCTCCACGGTGGCCAACTTCCTCCGCCTCCTGAACCTCCCGCCCTCCGTGCGGAAGCTGCTGGAGAGCGGCGAGCTATCCATGGGGCACGCGCGCGCCCTTCTCTCGGTGCAGGACACCGTGCGTGCGGGCGAACTGGCCAGGAAGGCGGTTCGGGAAGGTTGGTCGGTTCGGGAGATGGAACGCCAGGCCGGGAAGGAGGGAACGGGCGCAGCGCCGAGGAGGAAAAACGGCACGCGCCCAGTGGACCCCGTGGTGCGCGCCCTGGAGGAGGCTCTCCAGGAGTCGCTGTCCACCCGGGTCAGCATCAAGCGGGGGAGGAAAGGAAGAGGTGTGATCGAGATCACCTTCCATGGCTCCGAGGACTTCGAGCGGGTCTTCGAGCTCGTCACGGGTCGTGAGGCGGGGGAGGTCGTCGGATGAAGGGTGACTCGTGTTCCCGCCGGTACCTCACCGTCATGCTGGTCCCCGACCGGGGCGAGGAGAGCCACAACTTCAGGCTTTCGTATGCTCTGCTGCGGATGCTGGCAGGCGCCACCGCCCTCCTTGCCCTCGCGCTGACACTCGTGGCCGGCAGCTGGTGGTACCTGGCTGCGCGGGCGGCCCACGCCACCCAACTGGAGGAGGAGGTGCGTGCCCTGGAGTCGGAGCGGGACCGCATTCAGGAGCTGGCGGCACAGTTGGACGCCATCGAGAGACACTACGGAAAGGTTCGGGAGCTGTTCGGGTTTTCGGTCCCCGCCGCGCCTTCCGACGTCTGGCTCCCCCCGGTGAGCGAGGGGCGCCGCGGCCCGACCTCCCGGAACACGGCGAGCGCCTCCATCCCGAGCAGTTGGCCCCTCACCGAACGGGGCTTCGTCACCCAGGGGCTCCTCGAAACGGGAGATCACCCCGGGGTGGACATCGCCGTGCCCACCGATTCCTACGTCCGAGCGACCGGCGCGGGCACCGTGGTGGACGTGGGTGAAGACCCGGTGTACGGCTTCTTCGTCGCCCTGGACCACGGCGGGGGGTACACCAGCCTTTACGGCCACGCCTCCCTGACCCTCGTGTCCCGAGGGCAACGCGTACGCCAGAACGAGGTCATCGCTCTTTCAGGCTCCACCGGGCGCTCGACTGCGCCCCACCTCCATTTCGAGATCCTCCTCAACGGGGAGGCGGTGGATCCGCTCACGCTGGTTCACCAACCCTGAAACAACATTCGAGGAACCATGGCACGTGACCGGGCAGGAAACGGGGCCCCCATGGAGTCGGTGATCTCCATCATTGGCCCCAGCATGAAGCTCGTCGGCGACTGCGAGACCGACGGCACCATCCGCATTGAGGGCGTCGTGGAGGGTTCCGTGAAAGCCGGAAAGGCGGTGGTCGTGGGCAAAGACGGCAAGGTCAAGGGGGATATCATCACCCAGGATGCCGTGATCTCCGGAACGGTGGTTGGAACGGTGTCCGCGGATTCGCGCCTGGAGCTCCAGGCCACGGCCAGGATCGACGGAGAGATCCGCGCGCGCCGCATGCAGCTCGAGGAGGGGGCTGTCCTCAACGGCACCGTGCAGATGGCCCAGGTGCCGAAAGCACCCCAGGGGCCGGAGGGTGGGGAACCGCAGGCCTGACGGCGGCTTCCGAGAGTTTTCCCCACGCGACTGGGGATAACCGGTGCGTGGCTGTGGTTTCTGTCCAAGGCCGTAAGTGATTGTAAGCCAAATAGTTACGGCTCCAGCTGGCGCGCTTCCCCTTGGCGGCCCGTGAGCCGGCCCCGGTTTTCCACACCCTCTCCACCGTCCATCGACAGCGGGGGGTTCGGATGAAAACAGAATCATTGCTCCAATATCTGGACCAGTACTTGAGCGTCCCCGGGCACCCGGATTACCCGAGGGCCCTCAACGGCCTCCAGGTGGAAGGGCCGGACGAGATCGGGAAGGTCGTCGCCTGTGTGGACGCCTCGGAAGCGAGCATCTCGGCGGCGGCAGAGCGGGGGGCCGACCTCCTCTTGGTGCATCACGGCCTGTTCTGGGACGGCCTGGTGCCTGTCGTCGGCCGGAGACGCCGCAAGCTCCACCTCCTCCTGCAGCGCCGGATCGCCCTGTACAGCGCCCACCTGCCTCTCGATGCGCACGCGGAGGTAGGGAACTGCATCCTGCTCGCCCGGGCCTTGGGGCTGGAGCCGGTCGGGCGCTTCGGGCGGCACGAGGGCATCGACATCGGATGGTGGGGCACCCTCGACGATTCCGAGGGCCCGGAGCGGTTCAGGGACCGCGTCGCCGCTGCCGTGGGTGGCGGGCGGGTCCACTGGGTTCAGGGCGGCCCTGCCCAGGTAGAGAAGGTGGGGGTGGTCACGGGTGCAGGCGGCTCCTTCGTGGGGGAGGCTGTGTCCGCCGGGCTGGACGCCCTCGTGACAGGGGAGGGAGCGCATCACCACCACTTCGACGCCATGGAAGGGGGGATCCACCTCTTTCTGGCGGGCCATTACGCCACCGAGACCTTCGGAGTGCGGGCTCTCGCCCGGCATGTGGGGGAGCGCTTTGGCCTGGACTGGGAATTCGTGGACCAGCCTACGGGCTTGTGAGAGGGGGAGGCGGACCCACTGGGGCCCGCCCCCTCCTCCCTTGTGGTTCCTCCGGCCGGCCGTGCCCGACCTCGGGGTCAGCGGCTCGCCATCATGGCGTCCCGGGCCGCCTTGAATTCCTGGCCTTCGTTCCAGTTGGGCCAGGTGGTGTCCTGGGCGATGTCCCAGATGATCCGCAGCGTCAGGAGTCAGAAAAGGCCGTCCAGGTACAGGTGGAGGTGCCATTCACTGCCGCGGCGCACCCCGCGGGCCAGGTCCAGGCGCACGAGCCCGTCCAGCAGCGACGTCCCCACACCCACCGCGACCAGGGGGTCGTCAAAGATGAAAGCGCTCCGGGGTCCAGCCCACCCGGCGTCGCCGAAAAGCACCACCCGGGCTCCCGCGAAGGCCGACGCCACCTCGGCTCGCCCCCGCCAGAACGACGAGCCGCGGACGGCGCTGTCGTCGAAGCCGCGCAGGGTGGAGGCCCCACCCAGGAGGAACGCCCGCTGGGGGAGCTCGTCGCCGAGCAGCGACCCGGCGCCCGCCTCCACTGCGGCGGCCAGGCCGAAGAAGAGAGGATGGCTCGCCGCGAGCGTCACGGCGCCGCGGCGGTAGTCGGCGTCGCCGATGGCGACCTCCCCCAGGAGCTGCCCTGTGAGGATGAGCTCGTTGGGGTCCTGGCCGCGGAACCAGCGGAGCGACGCCCGCGCACCCTGCAGCGTCACGGGGGCGGCAGGGGAGACCTCGCGGGCCGGGTACGAGCCAAAGAGGTCGGGGATGGAGAAATCCGTGGTCCGCTCCACGGAGCGATGCCGCTCGTAGAACCCGGCGACGGTGAGGCGGATCGCACGGCCCGTGTGCGCATGCGCCAAAGAGGCGCCCGTCGCCCGGTGGAACTCGCCCACGGAAGAGCCGAAGAGCAGGTTGCTGAGCGAGCTGCCGAGGGAGAAGGGGTTGGACCAGTCGTCGTTGGCGGCCAGCTCGTGGTAGCCCGAGAGCGTCCACTGGCTGTCCCCGGCGCCCTTCGTCAACGAGAGGATAGCGTTGGGTTCCCGGTCCCCGGTCCCGATGCGCCCCTCGAGACCGACGCCCAGGGTGGGCGAGAGAGGCAGCTCCAGCTTCCCGCCGACGCTGAGCCCCTCCGCGCGGTTGTAGCGGGTAAGCCCCTGCGTGAGCCCCCAGGCCACCTGGGGGCGGAAGCGACGGTACGTGGGGAGCAGCGCCTCCAGCTCCCCGCGGAGCGCGTCCACCTCGTCGTCGGTGAACGCCGTGGGCGTTCGCTGCAGAGCTTCCGTGGACAGCTCCGGGGACGTGAGCAACTGCCCCGTCTCCGGGACCACCACGGTGTAGTACGAGATACGCCCACTCTCGTCCTCCACGCGCTGCTCGGAGCGGGACCAACCCGGAGGGAGGGGCCCAGAAAGGGGAATCCGGGAGGACGCCAGGTTCACGTCGTACTCGCCGATGCTCCACTCGACCGTGAGGGGGATGCGGAGGAGCCGGCCCATGCGGGCCTCGCCCTCCATGGCAAAGCGCCGCGGAAGCCAGTAGCGGAACTCGTGGAGGCTGTACTCCACGGTGATGTAGGAGATCTCCGCCTCCACGGGCTGCAAGAAGGCGGGCACGTCCTCCGCGTCCTCGGGCTCGTCGAGGAGGAGGTTGAATGCCCGCGCCGGTCGGTAGGAGGCGCGCACCAGGGAGCCGGTCTCTCCATCGAACCAGAGCGAGCCGGCGACCAGGTGGAAGTCGGCTCTCCGGGGCTCCACCCTCACCTCGTGGAGGACCACATCCCGATCGGGGGGGAGGTGGATCCTCAGGGTGTCCCCGGCGGCGAATCGGTAGTGTGCATCGGCGCTGTCGGAGAGCGGATGGAGGGCCCAGTCGCTCCCGAAGGCGAGCCGGTCGTCCGCGGGGTCGAGAGCGAAGGCCGGTAGGTCGCGATTCCGCAGGAGCTCCTCGGGGAGCTCCCGGCGGAGATCGTCCCGGACATCGGCGCCGGCCTTGCCCACCTTGCCCTGGGCGGCCACCTCGTCCCGGCGCGTGTCGGCGCCGACGATGGGGATGGCCTGACGGGCTCCGAGCCAGTGGATGGCCTTCTCGCCGTCGGCGCTCCAACGGATGCGGGCGATCCGCTCCTGCTCGAAGAGCCCCCGCTCGCGGCGGAAGCGCAGCGCGGTGATGCCGACGTAGATCCGCTCGCGGAGCACGCCTTCATAGCTGCGCAGCCCCTCCACGTCGCGCTCCCGGGCCGCCCAGGCGCGCTCCATGAGTTCCCGGGCCGCCGGGTCCCGAAACGCATCGGGCGCCGGCGCTCGCACCTGGGCGGCCAGCGGCTGGCCGAGGGCCACCCACGACAGGAGCACGGCGTGCTGCGCCGCACGCTGCAGCGAGGCCGTCATGTTGCCGGTGGGCAGAACCTGAGATAGCATCTCACAGTTTCCACAACCTGGTAAGGAGTCACTATGGTACGCCGGCTATTCCTGGCCCTTGTGGCCCTGGTTCTGGCAGCGGCCCCCGCGGCCGCCCAGAATGTTCCCACCCCCCTTCAGCATTTCGGCTTCGAGATCGGCCAGGACAGGAAGCTGGCCGACTGGAACCAACTCACCTCGTACTACGAGAAACTGGCCCAGACGAGTCAGCGAGTCACCTTGGACACCGTCGGGCTGAGCACCATGGGCCGGCCCTTCGTGATGCTGACCATCACCAGCCCGGAGAACCACGCGCGGCTGGCGGAGTTCAAGGCCATCCAGGAGAAGCTGGCGGATCCCAGGAAGATCTCGGGAGAGGCGGAGCTGCAGCGGCTGCTCCAGCAGGGCAGGACCGTGGCGCTCGTCACCCACGGCATCCACGCCACCGAGGTGGGGGGGCCTCAGATGGCCGCACGCCTGCTCTGGCGCATGGCCACCTCCAACGACGAGAAGGTTCGGACCATCCTGGACAACGTGATCTTCCTCGACGTCCCGTCTCTCAATCCCGACGGCCTCGACTGGGTGGTGGAGTACTACAGGAAGTACGTCGGCACTCAGTACGAGGGCGGACCGCTCCCGTGGCTCTACCACTTCTACACGGGCCACGACAACAACCGGGACTGGTACGCGCTGACGCAGAAGGAGACCGTGCTGGCCATCCAGGGCGCCCACAGCGTCTGGCACCCGCAGATCGTCCACGACATCCACCAGATGGGCTCCAACGGGGCGCGCATCTTCTTCCCGCCCTTCATTGATCCGTGGGAGCCGAACATCGACCACGGACTGACGGCGGCGGTGAACCAGCTCGGCTCGTACATGGCTGCCGAGGTCACGGCCGCAGGGCTTCCCGGCGTGGTGATCCACGCTCAGTACGACGCATTCACGCCTGCGCGCGCCTATCAGCACTACCACGGCGGCGTCCGGATCCTCTCGGAGGCTGCGTCCGTGCGCGTGGCCACCCCCATCAACGTCTCCGCGGAGCAACTCGGGCCCGGGCGTGGCTTCGACGCGTCGAAGCCCTCCTGGAACTTCCCCTATCCGTGGAAGGGTGGCGCGTGGACGCTCGGCGACATCGTGGACTACATGGAGGGCGGGGTGATGGCCCTCCTCACCAACGCCGCGGTGAATCGTCCCTTCTGGCTGAAGAACTTCTACGACATTGGCGCCCGTGCCGTGGCCAAGTGGGACCGGTGGCCGGAAGCGTGGGTCATCCCCGCCGGCCAGGCCAACAAGGCCGGAGTGGACTTCGTGCTGCGCATCCTCACCATGGGGCAGGTGGAAGTGCACCAGGCCGCGGCGGCGTTCTCCGCCGCCGGCCGCTCCTTCCCTGAGGGGAGCTGGATCATCCCCATGCGGCAGCCGTACGCCTCGTTCGCCCAGACCCTCCTCGAGGTGCAGCACTACCCGGACCTGCGCGAGTATCCGGGTGGTCCCCCGCAGCGGCCCTACGACGTGACCGCGCATACGCTGCCGCTCCTCATGGATGTGGAGGCGGTGGCCCTGCAGCAGGCGCCCGCCGTGGCCCTCTCCGGGCCTATCGGGATCCCCGAGTACTCGTTCCAGCTCCCCGCACACCTGCAGGGGCGCAGGGCGAGCCGGGTGGCCATCTACAAGTCCTGGCAGGAGCCCATGCCCGAGGGGTGGACCCGCTGGGTCTTCGACCAGCACAAGCTGCAGTACGACACGCTCCACGATGCCGACATCAAGAGCGGACGCCTGGAGCGGCGTTACGACGCGATCCTCTTCCAGACCCAGAACCCGGCGTCCATTAGGAACGGGCTCGACCCGTCCTCGACGACGCCCGAATACGCCGGCGGACTCGGGGCGGAGGGCGTGGCCGCGCTCAAGGCGTTCGTGGAGGCCGGCGGGCGCCTGGTGGCGGTGGAGCAGGCGACCGAATTCGTGGTGGAGCTGTTCCAGTTGCCGGTGAAGAGCGCAGTGGAGGGCCTCAGGAACACGGAGTATTACATTCCCGGGTCCATCCTGCGCCTCGACCTCGACACGACCACGGAGTTGGCCGCCGGCATGAAGAAGGAGAGCATCGCGTGGTACGGAACCCCAAGCCGTGCCTTCCAGGTGTCGGATCCTGCGATCCGGGTGTTGGCTCGCTACGGTTCGCCGGACCCCCTGCTCTCGGGCTGGGTGCTGGGGGGTGACAAGGTGGCGGGGAAGCCGGCCATCGTGGAGGCCGACGTGGGCAAGGGCTCGGTGGTTCTGTTCGGGTTCCAGCCCAACTACCGCGCCCAGACGGTGGCCACGTTCCCGCTCCTCTTCAATGCGCTGCGCCGATGAGCGAGGCGAAGGGAGCCGGGGCGAAGCAGATCTGCCCCCAGTGCGGCAAACCGGCGTCGGGCAACTTCTGTCAGCACTGCGGAGCGCCGCTGGGGGGGAGGTACTGCACCAAGTGCGGCGCGAGGCTGGCGGCGGGTGCGACGTTCTGTAACCAGTGCGGCGCCAAGGCTCCTGCCGGGAGCGTCACACCCGCTGCCGGGCCGAGCCGTCGGGAGGCTGCAGCCGCCGCCGTGGGGGGCGGCAACGCCCCCTGGTGGATCGCGGGTGCGGCCATGTTCGTGCTCATCCTCGTGGTGGGGTGGAGCATGGTGCGCCCGCAGCAGCAAGCCGCTCCAGCCGGGATGGCAGGAGGCTCGGTGGACCCCAACAGCCCAGGCACGACGGACATCACCCAGATGTCGCCGCGGGAGGCGGCGGATCGCCTCTTCGATCGCGTCATGCGCACCATCTCCGCAGGTGACACGGCCGGAGCCCTGGGCTTCCAGTCCATGGCGGTGCAGGCGTACGAGCTGGTCGGGGAGCTGGATCTGGACGGCATGTTCCACGTGGCGCTCCTGCAACAGCTGACCGATCCGGCGGCGGCGCTGGCCACCGCGAAGCGGATGCTGGAGGCCGAACCGGACCACATCCTGGGTCTGGGAATGGCCGCGGAAGCGTCCGCGGCCATGGGGGAGCAGGCGACGGCGCGGGAGTACTTCCAGCATCTCCTGCGCGTCTACGACGCGCAGTTCGCCCGCAACCTCGTGGAGTACGACGCGCACAGGAATCTCATGACGCAATTCAAGGGCGCGGCGGAGGCCTTCGTCGGGCGGTGACGCCCAGAGGGGCCCGCGGCGACGCGGGCCCCTTCCCCCCATGCGCGTATTCCTGACTGGCGGAACCGGCCTCATAGGCTCCCACACCGCGGGCCTCCTGGTCCACGAGGGGCACGAGGTGGTGGCCCTTTGCCGCCGCGGCGCGGACACGGCGTTCCTCGAGTCCCTGGGGTGCGCGCTGGTCGCGGGGGACGTGACCGACGACCGCGCCTTCCTCGAGCCTCTCGTCCGGGGCTGTTCCCACATGGTTCACGGGGCGGCGCTGGTCTACTCCGGAGGGGGCTGGCCGGCGATCCGCCGGGTGAACGTGGAAGGCACCCGCAACGTCTTGGAGGCTGCAGCCGGCGCGGCCGTCACGCATGTGGTGCACTTCTCCTCGGTGGCGGTCTACGGGACCGTGGATGGCGCGGTGGATGAGCGCTCTCCCGTGGACACGCCCATCCCGGCCAGCGACCTGTACGCACGCTCCAAGCGGGAGTCGGAAGGAGTGGCACGGGCGGTGGAGGCGGTTTCGGGAATGCCGGTGACCGTGCTGCGCCCCTCGGCGGTATACGGGGAGCGGGATCGCCTCATGACCCAACGCATCGCGAGGATGCTGCGTGGGCCGGTGGCTTTCCTTCTGGGGCACGGAGGCAATACCATCCCTGCGGTCTACGCAGGGAACGTGGCCGAGGCAGTGCTCCTCGCCCTGGCTGCTGGCCGCGGAGGGGCAATCTACGACGTGGGCTTGGACCACCCCCTCACGCAACGTGCCCTGCTCGAGGGGATCGCGGAGGGATTGGGCCACCGTCCTGCGATGATTCCCGTTCCTGCTGCCGCGTTGCGCGCAGGCGCCGACATCCTGCAGGCGTTGGGCATGAAGACTCCCGGGGCGGCCCATCTTCCCCTGGGCAGGGCGGTACGGCTCGCGCTGGGGGAGAACCCATATCCTTCCCGGGCCATCCGGGAGGAGCTCGGGTGGCGCCCCTCGCACCGGCACGAAGACGCGCTGTGCCGGGCGGGGCGATGGCTGAAGGAGCATCCACAGGGCCCACGACCCGCGTGAGCGCGCGGGGCTGCAAGGAGCGACCGATGGTGGAACACGATTCCGGGGCCCACTGGGCCGAGCCTTTCCCGAACCAGCACAGGGAGACCGAGGACGAGCGCCTCCTGGAGAGTGTGGGAGAGCTCGAGACCATCGGCCGGGACGCCTGGCGGATCTTCCGCATCATGGGTGAGTTCGTCGAAGGCTTCGAGGAGATGACCACCGTCGGGCCGGCGGTGTCCATCTTCGGGTCCGCCCGCGTGGCACCCGGGGACGCGCAGTACGAGACGTGCGTGGAGACGGCGCGGCTCCTCGGCGAGGCGGGCCTGTCCATCATCACCGGGGGCGGCCCCGGGATCATGGAGGCGGCCAACCGGGGCGCGAGGGAGGCGGGAGCCAAGTCGATCGGCTGCAATATCGAGCTCCCCTTCGAGCAGGCCAGCAACCCGTACGTCGATACGTCCATCGACTTCCGGTACTTCTTCGTCCGCAAGACGATGTTCGTGAAGTACGCTCAGGCGTTCGTGATCTTCCCGGGCGGCTTCGGCACCATGGACGAGCTCTTCGAGTCGCTCACGCTGATCCAGACGGGCAAGGTCAGGCTCTTCCCCGTGGTCCTCATGGGGCGGGAATACTGGGAAGGACTGATGGACTGGATACGGGACCGCATGGCTGGAGAGGGAAAGATCTCCACCAAGGATCTGGACCTCGTCTTCCTCACCGACGACCCCGCCGAGGCGTCCGAGCACATCGTGCGGCGGCTGGAGCGGCGCCGGGAGATCCTCCATTACGGCAAGCGCGCCGACCGGGGCCCCGGGCGGTGATCAGCGCGGCGCTCCCGCTGACGGCGCTCATCGCGGCGCTGGCGGCGCTGGCGTTCATCCTCGACCGGAACGTCGCCGCGCTATCACGCCTGGGCGCCTCCCTCCTCACGCTGGTCCTGGGCGCCCTCGTGTCCAACGCGGGGCTCGTTCCAGCCGCTTCCCCCGTGTATGACGCCATCGCCGGACCGGTCACGTCGCTGGCCATCGCGTGGCTTCTGCTGTCGGTGAACCTGGGCGACGTGAAGAAGGCCGGCGCCAAGATGGTGGGCGCGTTCGCCCTGGCCGTGACCGGCATCGCGCTGGGCGCCTTTGTGGCGGCCTGGGTGTTCGCATCGGAATTGGGAGAGAACGGGTGGCGCCTCGCCGGGGTGTTCGCCGGCACCTATTCCGGGGGATCGGTGAACTTCGTGGCCGTGGGGCGCGGCCTCGAGATCCCTGCCGATCTCTGGGCGGGGGCGACGGCTGCGGACGCCATGACCACGGGGATCTGGATGGCCGCTACCCTCATGCTCCCTCTGTGGCTCCGCCGGCTCTATCCGCCGGTCCCCGCAGCGCTGACCAAGCTGGAGGATGGTCCCGGGGGCCCGGTGGAGAAGCATCCGTTCTTCGCGCCCGCCGCCCTGTCCGCGCTGGACCTGTCCATCCTCGTGGCCGCCGGGCTCCTCCTCCTCACCGCGGCGGACCTCACCGCGCGGGTCGTCCCGGCGGTCCCTTCCATCCTCTGGCTCACCACGTATGCCCTCGTCCTGGGCCACACCCGCTGGTTCCACCGGGCTGAAGGGGCGCTGCAGCTGGGCACCATGCTGCTCCACCTCTTCTTCGTCGTCATCGGCATCTGGTCGCGGGTCTCGGAGATCGCGACGGTTGGGCTGACGGTGTTCTTCTTCACGCTGGTGGTGGTGGGCGTGCACGGGCTGGTGGTGTACGGCGGCGGGAGGCTGCTGAGGATGGACCTGGGGACCCTCTCCGTGGCCTCGCAGTCGTCGGTGGGCGGGCCCGCCAGCGCCCTCGCGCTCGCCGTGGCCCGGGAGTGGCCGGGACTCGTCCTTCCCGGCATCATCATGGGGCTGGTCGGGTATGCCCTCGGGAGCTACCTGGGGTTCGGCGTGGCCTATCTTGTACGAGGCCTCGCCATCGGGCTATGATTTCGGGCTCCACCGCGGCCGCCCGAGGGGCTGTCCGAGTACGCCTGCAGGGAGTTCCCGGGGGGCAGGGCAGTCGTCTATCGCACCCCTGACCACGGCGCACGCAGCCGCGGGACGGGGCTTGGAGGATCTGAGCTTGAGCAATTCCGAACCGGCGGCATCCCGTGACGCCGCTCCCACCGGCTATGCGCCCGCGGGGAAGCACACGGGCGTGGTCAAGCCCAAGGGGACCCACCGGATCCGGGCCCACGAGGGGCTGGAGACCGTGGACATCCGCTCGCGGAAGCCCGGATGGCTGAAGGTCCGCTCCCCCGGCGGACCCAACTACCTTCACCTCCAGCGGATGATGCGGACCGAGTCCCTCCACACCGTGTGCGAGGAGGCCAGCTGTCCGAACGTCGGCGAGTGCTGGGAGGCGGGCACCGCCACCTTCATGATCCTGGGGGACGTGTGCACCCGGGCGTGTAAATACTGCGGGGTCGCCCACGGGATGCCCACCGAGCTGGACACCGACGAGCCCCGGCGCGTCGCCGAAACCGTGGCGCGGATGGCGCTGGAGCACGTGGTCGTCACCAGCGTGAACCGGGACGAGCTCCCCGACGGCGGCGCGGGCATCTACGCCGAGACCATCCGGCTGATCCACGCCCAGGTGCCCGGGTGCTCGGTGGAGGTGCTCATCCCCGACTTCAAGGGGGACGAGGCGGCGCTGCGCGTCGTGGTGGAGGCCAAGCCCCAGATCCTCGGCCACAACCTGGAGACGGTGGACCGCCTCCACCCCCAACTCCGTCCTGGGGGCCGCTACTGGAGATCCATCTCCTTCCTGGGGGCGGTGAAGAAGATGGACCCGGGGATGCTCACCAAGGCGGGGATCATCCTTGGGATGGGGGAAGAGGCCCACGAGATCCGGCAGGCCATGTCCGACCTGCGGCAGGCCGCCGTGGACATCCTCAACCTCGGCCAGTATCTGCGTCCTTCGCCCCTGCACATTCCGGTGGCGCGTTGGGTCCCGCCCGAGGAGTTCTCCGAGTGGAAGCGCGTGGGCGAGGAGGAGTACGGATTCAGGCACGTGGAGTCGGGCCCTCTGGTCCGCTCCAGCTACCATGCCAAGGAACAAGCTCGTCACCTGCAGGCCGGCGGCCCGGGGTCCATCACCTCTGTGCTCGAGGCCGACATCCCCGCCCCCGCGGAGATGAGGTCGGACCTCGTCCAGTTGGAGTTCGGACGGCCGGGCAAGCCGGTCGCCGGCACACCCTGACGACCATGGCTCAGACGAAGACGAAGAGAAAGGCCGGCGGCTCTGCGGACGCCTTCGAGGAGTACGGTGTCAGCCCCGAACTCGCCCGGGATCTGCTGCGCGAGATGCTTCTCTACCGCCGCTTCGAGGAAAAGGCGGAAGAGGCCTACGCCATCGGCAAGATCGGCGGGTTCTGCCATCTGCACATCGGGCAGGAGGGCGTTGCCGCCGGGAGCATCAAGCCACTGCGCCCGGAAGATTACGTCATCTCGGCCTACCGGGAGCATACACAGGCCCTGGCCAAGGGCGTGAAGCCCAGGTCCGTGATGGCCGAACTCTACGGGCGCGCCACCGGCGCCTCCGGTGGGAAGGGTGGCTCCATGCATATCTTCGACCGCGACGTCCGCTTCATGGGCGGTCACGGCATCGTGGGCGCGCAGGTGCCCCTGGCCACCGGGCTGGCGTGGAAGATCAAGTACCGGGAAGAGGACGGTGTCGTCGTGTGCTTCATGGGCGACGCCGCGGTGAACCAGGGCGCGTTCCACGAGTCCCTGAACATGGCCGCAATCTGGGAGCTGCCGGCCATCTACGTGGTCGAGAACAACCACTACGGCATGGGCACCGCGTTCCGCCGCGTGTCCCTCATCGACATGGTGGAGAAGTCTTCCCCTTACGGCATCTCCGCCAGCTCCGTGAACGGCCAGGACGTGCTGGCCACGTATGCCCACTTCCGCGACCTGGCAGCGGTCGTTCGGGGCGGCGGCGGCCCCCGCTTCGTGGACGTCCAGACGTACCGATTCCGCGGCCACTCCATGTCCGATCCCGTGTCGGGGACCTATCGGCCCAAGCACGAGGTGGATCGGAAGACCCACGAGGAGGACCCCATCGTCCTGCTCCGGGACCGGCTCTTCGACGGAGGTCATCTGGACCAGGCGGAGCTGGAGGCCTTGGACACGGAAGCGCGGGAAGCGGCGCAAGAGGCCGCAGACTTCGCCGACCAGTCCCCGCCCCCGGGCCCTGACGCGCTCTACGCGAACGTGTGGGCCGAGATCAACCCCCACGGCCGCCTGAACTTCGACGGAAGGGGGGTATCGCCATGGCGGTGATGACCTATCGCGAGGCCCTGAATGCCGCCCTCCGGGAGGAGATGGAGCGCGACCCGGACGTGTTCCTCATGGGCGAGGAGGTGGCGGAGTACGACGGCGCGTACAAGGTGTCGAAAGGCCTTCTGGCCCAGTTCGGCCCGAGGCGCGTGGTGGACTCCCCCATCAGCGAGCTGGGCTTCACCGGGCTGTGCGTCGGCGCCTCCATGGCGGGGCTCCGCCCCGTGGTGGAGTTCATGACCTTCAACTTCGCCTTCCTGGCCATCGACCAGGTCATCAACAGCGCCGCGAAGATGCTGTACATGAGCAACGGCCAGTTCCCCATGCCCATCGTCTTCCGGGGGCCCACCGGCGCGGCGCTCCAGCTCTCCGCGCAGCACTCCATCGCGTGCGAGACCTATTACCTCCACTCGCCCGGCGTGAAGGTCGTGACGCCCGCCACGCCGGCGGACGCCAAGGGCCTGTTGAAGGCCTCCATCCGCGACAATGACCCGGTGGCGTTCATGGAGGGGGAGCTCCTGTACAATTTCAAGGGCGAGGTCCCCGAGGACGAGGACTTCATCATCCCCCTGGGACTGGCTGACCTGAAGCGCGAGGGGTCGGACGTCTCCATCATCACCCACGGCAAGATGGCCTACGTGGCCCTGCAGGCCGCGGCCAAACTGGAGAAGGAGGGAATCGGGGCCGACGTTCTCGACCTCCGTACCCTGCGGCCCCTGGACGTGGACGCCATTCTGGCCTCGGTGCGCAAGACGAACCGGGCTGTCTACGTGGAGGAGGGGTGGTCCCACGTAGGCGTGGGGGCGCAGATCGTGGCCATCATCCAGGAAGAAGCCTTCGACGACCTGGACGCCCCCGTCCTGCGGGTGACGCAGGCCGACGTTCCCATGCCGTACGCCAAGAACCTCGAGACCATGGCCAAGCCTAGCGCCGACCGCGTCGTCGAGGCCTGCAACAGAGTGCTATACAGGGGGGCGCGCTGAAATGGGCGCAGGAGGTCGTCAGGACTTCGTCGCGCCGCCTGCGAAGTACCATCCAGGTACTCCTCGGCGGCGCTCCTCGCCTTCCTACTCCTGCATCTCATTTGAGCGCGCCAGGTAAGGAAACCACCGCATGATCACCAAAGTCCATATGGAAGCGCTGTCCCCCACGATGGAAGAGGGGCAGTTGGTGCGCTGGCTCAAGGCCGAGGGAGACGCCGTGACGAGCGGCGACGTCCTGGCGGAGATCGAAACCGACAAGGCGACCATGGAGCTGGTGGCCCGGGGCGACGGGATCCTGCGCAAGATCCTCCTGGCCGCAGGGGGCACCGCCCCGGTGGGCTCGGTCATCGGCGTCATCGCTGCCGGCGGCGACGACATCTCGGGGATCGCGGCGGACGGCGGAGGTGGGGCCGAGGCTCCTGCGGCCGCTCCGCCCTCTGACGGGGCTTCCCCGGCTCAGCCTGCAGCAGGTGCGGCGGCGCCCGGTTCCGCGCCAGCTCCCGCAGCCCCGCCCGCCGCGGCCCCGGCCACCGCAGCCCTGCCCGCGCCGGCCCCGGCCACCGAGGAAGGCGGACGGGTGAAGGCCTCGCCCCTGGCCAGAAGGCTCGCCGACGACCTGGGCGTGAACCTGGCCAGTGTCGAAGGCTCGGGCCCGGGCGGCCGCATCGTGAAGCGCGACGTCGAGGCCGCCGGGGAGGCCGCTCCGGCTGCGGGTTCGGCTCCTGCCGTGGCGGCGGCTCCGGAGACGGAATTCGAGGACGTCCCCGTCTCGCAGATGAGGAAGACCATCGCCAAGCGCCTGGTGGAGTCCATCGGGCCGGTGCCCCACTTCTTCCTGACCATCGACGTGGACATGGGGCGGGTCATCGAGGCGAGGCAGAGCATCAACGCCTGGCTGGAGAAGCAGGGCGAGAAGATCTCCCTCAACGACATCGTGCTGAAGGCGGTCGCCGGTGCCCTCCGCAGGCACCCCGAGTGCAACGCCCAGTGGCACGGCACGCATGTGCGCCGCTTCAGCGGCGTCCACCTGGGTGTGGCCGTCGCCATCGAGGATGGCCTGATCACCCCCGTGGTCAAGAACGCCCACATGAAGGGGATCGCCCAGATCGCCCGTGAGGTCCGTGAGCTGGCCGGACGCGCCCGGGAGAAGCGGCTCATGCCCGACGAGTACACTGGCGCCACGTTTTCCGTGTCCAACCTCGGGATGTTCGGCATCCACGAGTTCACCGCCATCATCAACCCGCCCGAAGCGGGGATCCTGGCCATCGGCGGGGTGGAGGATACACCCGTGGTGGTGGACGGGGGGGTGGTGGTGCGGCCGCGGATGCGCGTCACCATGAGCTGCGACCACCGGGTCATCGACGGTGCCCAGGGGTCCCGCTTCCTGGCTACCCTGAAGGCGATGCTGGAGGAGCCCACCGCCATCCTGGTGTAGCACCCCCGCTTCCTGTAGGGGAACCTCCGCGACGTGTGCCGGAGGTGTTCCCCGCAGTGCGGGGGGTTGGTTACCGTACCGGCCATGAAGCACCTACCTGAGCTCTTCGCGAACAATCGGGCCTGGGCCCACGCCCAACTGGCCCGAGACCCCAGCTATTTCAAGGACCTGGCCCGGGAGCAGCACCCCAGATATCTGTGGATCGGGTGCTCCGACAGCCGGGTTCCCGCCAACGACATCGTGGGCCTGCACCCCGGCGACCTGTTCGTCCACCGCAACATCGCGAACATGGTGGTCCACTCGGACCTGAACTGCCTTTCGGTGGTGCAGTTCGCCGTGGAGGTCCTCAAGGTCCCCGACGTCATCGTTTGCGGGCACTACGGATGTGGAGGTGTCACCGCCGCGTGGCGCCACCCGCCCCTCGGGCTCATGGACCACTGGCTCCGCCACGTGGAGGATGTCGCTCTCAAGCACAGCGCGGAGTTGGGCGGTATCACCGAGGAGACGGACGCCATCGACCGGCTCTGCGAGCTCAACGCCATCGAGCAGGCCATGAACGTGTGCCGCACCGACGCGGTGCGTGACGCTTGGGCCCAGGGGCAGGATCTCACCGTGCATGCGTGGATCTACTGCCTGGCGGACGGCCGTCTCCACGACCTCGGGTTCGCGGTGGCGTGCACCGAGGAAATGAACGACGTCTACCGCGATGCCGTCCGGACGCGCACGGAGTCGCTGAGGGTCTGAGGGTCACTCCGTCTTGAGAGCACGGATGGGATCCACCCCGGCTGCGTGCCTCGCCGGCAGGTAGATCGCCAGGGCCGCCACGACCACCAGCGTGAGCGGCACCACCGAGAACGCCACCGGGTCCAGGGGACGCACACCGTAGAGCAGGCCGCCGACCAGGCGGGCGGCGACGGCAGCGGACGCCAGGCCGATGACCACGCCCACGAGCGTGAGACGCAAGCCCTCGCGCAGGACCAGGCCCAGCACGGCTGCCCGGTCGGAGCCCAGGGCGATGCGGATGCCGAGCTCACGGGTGCGCTGGGCCACGGAGTAGGCCATCACCCCGTAGATGCCCACGGCGGCGAGGACCAGTCCCAGGAGGCCGAACAGACCCAGGACCGTCCCTCCCAGGCGAGCAGGGAGGAGCGCGATCCCCATGTGGTCCTCCATGGTGCGGACGTCGAACACGGGCATGTCCGGGTCCGCCGAGCGGATGGTCTCGCGGAGCGGCTGGAGCACGACCCGGGGGTCGGACGCGGCTCGCACCACGAGGGACACGCCGGCCGCGAACAGCACACGGTGAGGGAAGTACATGAACTCCGTGGGCGCTTCGCCGAGGCTCCTGACTTTCCCCGTCTCGACGACGCCCACCACTGTCCAGTCGCGCCCGCCGGTCCTTACCACCTTGCCCAGTGCCGACTGGCCCGGCCAGAAGCGCTCGGCAAAGCGCCGGTTCACGATGATGAGCGGCGGACCGGTGGCATCGTCCTGGCGCGTGAAGGTGCGCCCCTCCACGAGGCTGACGCCCATGGCCTCCAAGTAGCCTTCGGAGACCCGTGCGTAGTTGATGCTCCGTAGCTCGCCCTCGGAGAACTCGTATCCCGGGATCTCCACGGAGCGGTCCGAGCTGTTGAGGCCGAGAGGCAGCCAATCGGAGAGGCCGACGGCGCTGACGCCGGGAAGGGCGGCGACGTCTTCGAGGAGACGGTCCAGGAAGGCCCGGCTCCGCGCCTGGTCGTAGCCCTGCAGCCCCGGAGCCACGGAGGCGAGCACGACGCGGCCGGGGTCGTCGAAGCCCGGGTCGATCCGCGTGGCTCCCTGGAGGCTCCTCAGGAAGAGACCGGAGCTGATGAGAAGGAGCAGCGAGAGGGCCATCTGGAGCACGACGAGCGTGTTGCTCGCCCTGGAGCGGCTCCTGCCGCCCGTCTCCCCTTTCACCGCGGCGGCCATGTCCGTCCGGGTGGCTTCCAGGGCTGGCGCGAGCCCGAAGAGGACCGTCGCCACCAGGGACACGGCCAGGGTGAATGCCAGGACCCTCCCGTCGATGCCCACGGAGAAGGCCCAGGGGCCGTCCACGGGCAGACGGACGTTGGAGAGCACGCGGACCGCTAGCCCCGCGAGCCCCAGCCCGGCCAGGGCGGCGAGGATACCGAACACCAGGCTCTCGGTGAGGAGCTGCTGGAGGATGCGCCGGCGGCCGGCCCCCAGGCTGAGCCGGATCCCCATCTCGCGGCGCCGCTCGCGGGCGCGGGCCAGGAAGAGGTTCGCCACGTTCACGCAGGCGATGAGCAGAAGCAAGGACACGACGGCCATCATGACCGCGCTCATCCCCACCTGAGCGCTCCGGAACATGGGGTGGATCCCCGCGTCCATCTGGGGCACCATGAGCATGCCCAGCTGATTGTCGTAGTGGTCGGGCAGTTCGTCGCGGAGTTGGAGGAGGAGCGCGTCCATCCGCTCCTGGGCCTGCTGCAGGGTGGTCCCGTCCCGGAGCCGGGCGACGACGTTCATCATGCTGTTGCCCCGGGATTCGATGAGGTTGCGCCCGGGGTCGATCTCCATCTGCATCATGAGCGGGACGTAGATGGGGATGGAGGCGTAGGTGACCGGCCCGTCGAACGCCTCCGGGGCCACGCCCACGACCTGGAAGGGATGGCCGTTCAGGACCATGGTGCGCCCGACCACGGACGGGTCCCCTCCGAAGCGCTCCTCCCAGAACCCATGTCCGAGGACGGCGACGGGGCGCGCTCCCGGCCCGCGGTCCTCTTCCCCGGGGATGAAGAAGCGCCCCACCGCTGGCGCCACTCCATACGTCTGGAAGAAGTTGGCGCTCACGAGGAGGCCCATGATGCGCTCGCTGCGCCCGCCCGCGGAGAGCGACATCGGGGCGAAGTACCAGGCCGCCACGTGCTCGAAGACTTCTCCACCGCGGTCGCGGAGGTCCTGGTAGTGGGGGATGGAGTTGGACCCGTAGTCCAGGCCCGGCCACTGGCGGTAGAGCTGAACCAGACGCTCGGGCTCCTCGGCCCCGGGGAGGGGTCGTAGGAGGATGCCGTTCACGGCCGAGAAGGTGGCTGCGTTGAGACCGATCCCGAGCGCCAGAGTGAGAACCGCTGCGGCGGTGAAGACCGGGTTCTTCACCAGCATGCGAAAGCTGTAGCGGAGATCCTGTAACAGGTCGCCCATCCCCCTTCCTCCTCGCATCGTTACGCATACCTACGTCGCCCGTCACCGGACGGATTCATCGGCACCTTGCTCGGGGCAGCGTCGCGTGGCCTAAGGCGGCCCTCCAGGCGGCGTGCATCGCCGTCCCGACGCGCAACCCGCGAGAACACTCCCGTGTCCCCAGCCTTCCGAGCTGCGACGTTCCCCAGCCACTTCACCATCGCCACCGGGCTCTACGCGGAGAACCACGGCCTGGTGGGGAACCGGTTCTGGGCGCCGGAGAAGCAGGCTTTCTACTCCCTCGGGGACCGGGAGGTGGTGGAGGACGGGACGTGGTACCGGGGTGAGCCCTTCGCGCTGGAAGCGGTACGACGCCTCGGTGCCCAACGGAGCCAGGGTGGATACGGTGCTGGCGTGGCTCCGGGAACCTCCCGAGACCCGCCCCCACCTCGTCACCCTCTACTTCTCCGATCTGGACGACGTGGGGCACGCCAAAGGTCCAGAAAGCCCTGAGGTGGCCACCCCCGTGGCCAGCGTCGACGCCCACCTGGGGAGCCTCATGGGCGGCATCGCCGCCCTGCCCTATGCGGATCGGGTGTACCTGGTGGTCCTCTCGGATCACGGGATGCTGAAGGCGGAAACGGCCCGCGCCCAAGCGCTGGACCTGTCGCACTTTCCCGGGGTCGAGATGGTCGAGGGAGGTCCCTACGCCAGCCTCCGGGTCGGGGAGGGGGGACCGGAGCGGCTCCCGGGACTCCGCGATTCCATCCAGGCTCTTCTCGCCGAGGCGGAGGTGTGGATGCGCCAGGATGTGCCCGAGCGCCTCCACTAGAGCGCCGACGCCCGCATCGGGGACGTGGTGATCCTGGCCGGGGATCTCTCCCGGCCGACGCATCGGGCCCTTCGAGGCGGTGAACGTCTACCCGTGGCTGGCTCACATCCTCGGGCTCGACCCCGCGCCCGCGGACGGGACGCTGGAGGTGCTGGGGCCGATCCTGGGGAGTGGCGCCGCAGCAGGAAACACGGGCCGTTAGGCTCCGGGAGAGCGGGAGGGGCGGGCGCCTACCAGCCTCCGCCGCCTCCGCCGCCGAATCCGCCGCCCGAGAATCCCCCGCCCCCCCCGCCACCCCCGCAGCCCGCGCCCCCCGGGCGCCCCGGGCCGGGAGACAGGACCGCGCCCCCCGAACGGGGACTGTGTGCCCTGCGCTGGGCGGAGGAGCTCTCGCCTGCGCCGCCGTGCCACTGGCCCCGGTACCAGTCCGGCGGCTCGGTGTACATGCCCTCGAAGGCCGCGGCCCATTTCTTCTCGACGCCGAAGGCCATGGCGTAGGGGAGGAAGCGCTCGAACATTTCCGGGGACGTGATCATGCGCTTGTAGCGGTCGGACTCGACGCGCTCCAAAAACTCCTCGAAGCCCAGGACCCGCTCGAGAGCCCGGGCGCCCTTCACGGTCCGGGCGGGCATGAGGATCCCGAAGCCGAGGATGGGGAGCGCGGTGCCGATGGCGGCGGTGATGGCGGTGAGAGGGGAGAGGGTGAGGGCCTCGGCCAGGAAGAGGCCCCCCACCACGCCCAGGATTCCGACGGCGAAGGCAGCTCCGACGTAGACACCCATGACCTTGTCGGGACGCTGCACGTAGTAGCCCCGCTTGATCAACTCCCGGAAAATCCCCGAGCGGATGGAGCTCAGGTTCTTGTAGAACTCGTGGGCCAACTCCGACATCTCCACGGGGGCCGGCACGCCGGTGCCTCCGCCGAAGACGCCGGTGAGGAGGGAGACCTCGTGGCCGCGTAGGCCCGTCCACTCCTCCCGGGGCTTCACCGGGACGAGACGGTAGTCCGTCTTCCCCACGACGCGCCCCAGGAGCCCGGTGGGCTCGATCTCCTCGATGCGCAGGAAGCCTCTCACGGCCAGGTCCACCAGGGCTGCCGTGAGGTCCCGCATGTCGGGGCGGTTGTCCAGCAGGGTGCCCGCCTCGGCCGGGGTCATGTCGTCGGGAGGCTCGTACTGCGGCGAGATGGCCAGCCGCGCCGGGTCCCTGCCCCGGTTCGCCCAGAGGCGCCACATGAACCAGAGGCTCATGAAGGGGAGGATCAGGAGCAAATTCGCCCTGAGGAAGGCCAGGATCCTGTCCAGGGTGGAGGGTCGCTCCACGACGCCTGGGTTCCATGCCACGGCGATGGTGAGCCCCTCGCGGTAGTTCAGCGGACGCAGAGTCTCGAAGAACAGGGCGTCACCGGAACGCTCCACCGAAGCCGCGTCCTCCGTGGAGCCGTAGCCGCCGGTCCAGGACGCGGTCCGGATCCCCGAGAGGGAAGGAGGCAGGTGCACCATGGCCGAAGCGGCGAGGATGGGCATGTCCCACTCGTCGCCGGTGACGTTCCAGTACAGCTCGTCGTATTCGTCCTGGAAGCGGAGACCGTTGGGCACGCGGTACTGGATGACCACCTTCCGCGTGGCATCCGACGCCCCCGGGACCCGGATCTTCAGCTGCCGGTAGTGACGCTCCCGCGAGGACGAGTACTCCAGGGGCTCCCCGTCCTCGCCGGTCACCGACACGTCCTCGAGGCGCAGGCGGAAGGAGAACCCCTGCGGGGTGCGGTACTCCACGGGGATGTTGCGGAAGATCCCGTTCCAGCTCCCGGTGAACCGGACCAGGATCTCCTCGCGCACGTCCAGCCACCCCGACTCCTCGACCCGGAGGGTGGCGTCGAAGCGCTCGATCTCGAGGCTCTTCTGGGCGGACAGGGACAGCGGGACGAGGGCGGAGCCGGCCAGGGCCAGTCCCGCGACGAGCCTTCTCGTGGTGGGGAGCATCGTCGCTCCTGCGTGTGGCGCGAACCAGCCTAGTCGAACTTCACCTTCGGGACGGCCTTCTCTCCCTCCTCCACCTCGAAGAACTCACGCTTGGTGAAGCCGAAAGCCCGGGCGACGAGGACGCTGGGAAACGTCTCGGTCTTCGTGTTGAAGTCCCTCACCACGGCGTTGTAGTAGCGCCGGGCCTGGGCCACCTGCTCCTCGATCTCGGAGAGGGCGCCCTGCAGGTCACGGAAGCCGCTGGCGGCCTGGAGCTGGGGGTACGCCTCGGAGAGCGCGAAGAGGGACTTGAGGGCACCGGCCAGCGCACCCTCGGCCTCGGCCTTCGCCGCCGGACCCTGCGCGGACATGGCCGCCGACCTGGCCTGGACGACCCGCTCCAGCGTGTCCTTTTCGTGGCTGGCGTAGCCCTTGACGGTCTCGACCAGGTTCGGGATCAGATCGTACCGGCGCTTGAGCTGGACGTCGATGTCGGCCCAGGCGCCGTCCACCTGCTGGCGGAGTCGAACCAGCGAGTTGTACATCCCCACGGCCAAGACCACGACGACGATGACGATCAGCAGATACCACATCTTCGGTCTCCTGTTGGATGGGCGGACCACTCCCAAGCACAGCACCCTTGGATACTACGCCGTTTCGGGCGGCACGGGCAGAGCAGCCTCCACACAGTCGGTACGGTGCCGGGTGCCCGGGCCTTCACGGGGTTTACCCCCTCCCGGCTGGAATCTAACTTTTCGGACTATTCAACGTTGTACGGTTCCTCGGGGGCTCGCGCGGCTCCCTTTCCCAGAGCGAGGTAGCACGTGGCCGGCAAAGAAAGCGGGGATCGGTTCGACCTGGTCGTCATCGGTTCGGGCCCCGGCGGATACGTGGCGGCCATCCGCGCGTCCCAGCTGGGGATGAGCGTGGCGTGCGTCGAGGCCGAGAAGCTCGGCGGCGTCTGCCTCAACATCGGGTGCATCCCCACCAAGGCGATGCTCACCAGCGCCCTGCTGGTGAACGAGATGAAGGACGCCGGGAAGCACGGCATCCACGCCATGGAGGTGACCTTCGACCTGGGTCCGGCCCAGGAGCGCAGCCGCGCGGTGGCCGACCAGATGACGAAGGGGGTCGGGTTCCTCTTCAAGAAGAACAAGGTCACGCACCTCACGGGCTACGGGCGGCTGCAGGGGAAGGGAAAGGTCGAGGTGGAGGCCGCCGACGGTAAGAAGACCGTCCTGGAGGCATCCCATGTGATCGTGGCTACCGGCTCCCGCCCCCGGGACCTGCCCGTGCTCAAGATCGACGAGGACCGGGTCTGGTCCTCCACCGGCGCGCTCATGCAGAAGAAGGCCCCCGGCTCCCTCCTCATCGTCGGGGCCGGCGCCATCGGCATGGAGTTCGCCGACATCTACGCATCCTACGGAACGAAGGTGACGATCGTGGAGGCGCTGGACCGCATCCTCCCCCTGGAGGACGCGGAGATCTCCAAGCTCATGGAGCGGACGTACAAGAAGCGTGGCATCGACATCCACACCTCGGCGCGCCTCGAGAAGGCGGAGATCGTGGAGGGCGGCGTCAACGTCACCTTCAAGGACGCCAAGGGGACGGCCCACGAGCTGGAGGTGGAGTACGTCCTCTCCGCGGTGGGCCGTGTCCCCAACTCTCAGGGCCTGGGCCTCGAGACGGCCGGCGTGAAGGTGGACGAGCGCGGCTTCGTTGTGGTGGACGATCACCTGCGCACCAATGTCCCGGGGATCTACGCCATCGGCGACGTGACCGGGCACCAGCTCCTCGCCCACAAGGCGAGCCACGAGGGGATCGTCTGCGTGGAGCACATCGCCGGTAAGGGCCACGGCACCGTGGACTACGGGAACGTGCCCAACTGCACCTATTGCCATCCCGAGGTGGCGTCGGTGGGCCTGACCGAGGAACAGGCCAAGGCCGAGGGCTTCGCCATCGAGGTGGGGAAGCTCCCCTGGGTGGCCATCGGGCGCGCCGTGGCGCAAGGGCACGCCAACGGCTTCGTGAAGATCATCCGCGACAAGAAGTACTCCGAGATCCTGGGCGCCCACATCGTAGGACCCCACGCCACCGAGCTCATCGCGGAGTTCGTGCTGGGGCGGCACCTGGAGTCCACCGTGGAGGAGCTGGAAAAGGCCATCCATCCGCATCCAACCCTCTCCGAGGGCGTGTCGGAGGGTGCGCTGGCGGCCCTGGGGCGCCCCATCCACATCTGATGGACGACCTGGGACGCTCTCCGGGGGCGGACGCCGGCGCCCCGAACCACCTGGAGGTGCCGGCGCTGCGGGACTGGCCGGAGAGCCAGGAGCGGGCGCTCCGGCTTTGGATCGCCCTGGCGAGGTGCTACGCCACCTACGCCAGGGCAGTCTCGTGCAAGGTGGGGGAGTACGGCCTCACGACTCCCCAGTTCGGGATCCTGGAAGCCCTCTACCACCTGGGCCCGCTGTCCCTGGGTGACCTGGCGGACAAGCTGCTCGTCACGGGAGGCAACGTGACCTACGTGATGGACCGTCTGGAGGAGCAAGGGTTGGTCCACCGGGAGCGCTCTCCCGCGGACCGGCGGATCATCCAGGCCAAGCTCACGGAGAAGGGCCACCAGATCATCGCCCAGGTCTTCCCCGGGCACGGAGCCTTCATCGAGGAGCTCTCGGCCTCCCTCTCCCTGGAGGAGCAGGAGGAGCTCCGCGCACTCCTGAAGAAGCTGGGGCGCGCCGTGCGGGATCGCGGCGCGGAGTAGGCCGCGCCGGCTCAGGGCGAGGCGGGAGCGTCTCCAGCCAGGTCCAACCCGATCCCGCGGATCCCGAGCACGCGCATCACCGCTTCGCCGATCTTGTTGTTGGGCGTCGAGGCGCCGGCGGTGATGCCAAGCTCGAAGGGCCCTTGGGGGAGCCAGTCCACCTCCTCCACCTCGGGAGCCGTGGGGCTCAGCTCGGGCTTGTGGCGGATCGTGCCCCTGTCCACGTCGATGCAGGCCGCGTCCTCGATGTGGAAGGTGCGGGTGTGCTGCCGGCAGAGATGGGCCAAGTGGTTGGTGTTGGAGGAGTTGTACCCTCCGATCACCAGCATGACCTGCGGGGGCTCCTTCATCATCGCCGCGACGGCGTCCTGGCGCTCCTGCGTCGCCGAGCAGATGGTCCCGAAGGACCGGAAGTGAGCCTTGATGTACTCCAGGCCGTGCCGCTCCACCAACGCATCGTGGATCTTCATCCCGATGGCGATGGACTCGCTGGCCAGCATCGTGGTCTGGTTGGCGACACCGACCTTCTCGAGGTTCGCGTCGGGGTCGAAGCCCGGTGAAGCCTTGTGCCGGAAGTGGTCGAGGAAGGCCTCCCTGGACAGGTGTCCGGGGCGGCGGGCGATGTAATCGCACACCAGCATGGCCTCGTCCATGTCGCGGACCATGAGGTACTTGCCACCCGGGTACTTGTCCGCCTGGGAAGCGGTGGCCCGGGACTCCTCGTGCGAGTATTTGCCATGGATGACCGACGTGAAACCGTCCCGGGCGTAGCTCTCCACCCGCTTCCACACGTGGAGCACGGATCCGCATGTGGTGTCCACCAGGATGCACCCGATCTTCTTCAGCACGTCGAAGTCGTGGATGGTCACCCCGAACGCGGGAATGATCACCACGTCCTGTGCGGTGATGGGGCTGAAATCGAAGCGGCCATCGGCATCCGGGTAGAGGAAACGGATCCCCATCTCCGTGAGACGTTGGTTCACGTGGGGGTTGTGGATGATCTCCCCCAACAGGTGGATGACCTTGTCCGGGAACTTGTGGACGGTCTCGTATGCGTAGTCCACGGCCCGATCCACGCCGTAGCAGAAGCCGAACTCATGGGCCAGCCGCACCGTGACGTCCCCGAAGCGATCGGTGTAGCCCCGGGCGCGGATGCGCTCCACCAGCGCCGAATGGTACTCGGCGTCGATGAGGTGCTTCAGCTCCTTCTTGAGGCCGAAGCCCCTCCGGAAGTAGGTCTGCTCCATGGCTCGCGGGCGTTCCCGGCAGGTGGATCGTATGGGCCCCAAGGTACACCGGGGTGGGGCCCGGGGTCCCCTTCTCGAGGCCGCCCCGGGGGACCCTCGGGGGGATTCCCAGGGTAGGTGGGGGACCATGTCCTGCCTCGCCCGCCTGGCCTTCTTCTTCGTCGTCATCCCGGTCCTCGAGCTCGTGCTCCTCGTCCGCATCGGGCAGGCGGTGGGATTCCTCCCGACGCTGGTCGTTGTGCTGGGCAGCGGCATCGTGGGCGCGGTGCTGGCGCGCGCCGAGGGATTCCGGATCCTCTTCCAGGCCCGGCAGGAGCTGATGAGGGGACGGGTCCCCGGCCAGGCGCTCCTGGACGGGATCTCGGTGTTGGTGGCGGGGGCGTCCCTCCTGGCTCCCGGCGTCCTCACGGACATCGCCGGGATCGCCCTCCTGCTGCCCCCGTCCAGGCGGTGGATCCAACGGAGGGTGCGGGCGCGGCTAGAGGCAAGCGCTGGCGGGGACGCGGAGAGGTCCGTGGCGCTGGACCCCCGCCACGAGATCCGCATCGAAGCCCGGGAGCCCTGAGCCGAGCCGGCTTGGAGTCCGGAGCCTGGAAAGGCGGCGCATCCCCTCCTAGGTTAACCGCTCCCTCGAACCCTGCACCGGAACCCCGCCCATGTCCGACGACATCGTGTTCCTCGAGAAGCTCCTGGACGCCACTGGCCCTTCGGGTTTCGAAGTGCGCCCTGCCCGGTTGTGGCGCGAGGAGGCGGCGGTCTTCGTGTCGGACGTCCGCGTGGATGTGAGCGGGAACTCCTACGCCGGCATCAATCCTGGCGGGCACCCGCGGGTCATGTTGGCGGGGCACATCGATGAGATCGGGCTGCAGGTGACCCACATCGACGAGAAGGGATTCATCTACGTGGACGAGATCGGGGGGTGGGATCCCCAGGTCCTGGTGGGGCAGCGGGTGACGATCCTGGGGCGACGCGGGGACGTGCCCGGGGTGATCGGCAAGAAGGCCATCCACCTCATGACCCCAGAGGACCGCGCCAAGGCTTCGAAGACGAAGGATCTCTGGGTGGACGTGGGCGTGTCGTCGGTGGAGGAGGCCCATGCCTTGGGTCTCCGCGTCGGGGACCCCATGGTGATCTCCCAGAAGCTGCTCCGGCTGGCCGGGGACCGCATCGCCAGCCGCGCCATCGACGACCGGATCGGGGCGTACGTGGTCCTGGAGGTGGTCCGGCTCCTCGCTGACGACCCCGGACCCGCCTCGGTGACGGCGGTGGCGACGGCGCAGGAGGAGATCGGGTACTCAGGGGGCGGCGCGCGCACCAGCGCCCATAGCCTGGAGCCCGATGTGGCGTTGGTGGTGGACGTCACGTTCTCCACCGACGTCCCCGATGTGGAGAAGAAGGAGCTGGGGGATCACAAGATCGGCGGAGGCCCGGTGCTCAGCCGGGGCTCCGCGGCCCACGACGGCGTGTTCGAGATGCTGGCGAAGGTTGCCGAGGAGGAGGGGATCCCCTACACCATCCAGGCGTCGCCCAAGTACACCCGGACGGACGCCGACGCCATCTTCCTCACGCGCTCGGGGGTACCCACCGGCCTCGTCTCGGTGCCGAACCGCTATATGCACTCCCCCAACGAACTGGTGAGCATCGCGGACCTGCGGCACACGGCGCGCCTCCTGGCCGCATTCGTGCGCCGCCTGACCCCGGAGACGGACTTCACCCCGCGATAGGCCGGGAGGGCGCCTGGGAAGGGTTCCGTTGACGGCTCCCAGGGCTCCCTCTAGCCTTATGGGCTTCGGCGTCGGCGCCGTGGATCACCCCTCATCCGGAGGGGCGGCCGTTGTCTGAGACCAGGAAGCCCGCACGGGACCACGCCGGGGCGGGTGCAACCGTCTGACGGATTCAACGAGCATGTTTGAAGCTGGGAAGTTGGTGCGAGACCTGCAGATCATGCGCGACGAGGGGTACCTCTCCGACGCGCTTCTGCGGTATGCGGTACGCACGATCGGGTCGTCCGACAAGCGGTTCAGCTGGACGGGTGTGTACCTGCTGAACGCAGAGGCGAATGAACTCTGGCTCCACAACTACGTGGGCTCGCCCACGGAGCACGCCAAGATCCCCGTGGGGAGCGGGGTCTGTGGCCGGGCCGTGGCGGAGAAGGCCAACCTGAACATCCCCGACGTGAGCAAGGAGTCCGACTACCTCGCTTGCGCCCCCGACGTGCAATCGGAGATGGTGGTGCTGATCCGGGCCGGGGAGGACATCTTCGGCCAGATCGACATCGACTCGGAGGACCCCAAGGCGTTCACCGAAGATGACGAGCTCCTGGTCCAGAGCGTGGCGGACAAGCTCGCCGAGCAGCTCATGGCCGAGCGCCGCTAGGCGCAACCGGTTGGACGCACACCCGCCGTTCCTGAATGCGGGCAACGCAGGCCCGTTCACGCTGGATGGAACGCGGACGTACAGAGTGGGCCGTCGCTCGGTGGTGGTGCTGGATCCGGGCCCGGACGTGGAGGACCACGTCCGGGCCCTCGTCGTCTGGTTGGACGACGCCGACGAGGTCCGGGTGGTCGTGACCCACGGCCACCGGGATCACGCCGCCGGCGCCCCGCGGCTGGCCCGGGCCCTGGGGGTTCCGGTGATGGGGCCGGTGGGGTCGAGTGGGGTGGAGTCGCCCCTGGCGGACGGGGATGCCCTGGTCACCGACGAAGGGACGCTCAGGGCGCTGGACACGCCGGGGCACGCCGAGCACCACTTGTGCCTCCACTGGGAGGAGCGTCGGGCGGTGTTCGTGGGGGACCTGATGCTGGGGAAGGGGGACACCACCTGGGTCGCCGAGTACCCCGGGTGCGTGGCCGACTACCTGGCGTCGCTGGAGCGCGTGCGTGCCCTGGACGCGGCGGTGATCTACCCGGCGCACGGCGACCCCATCACCGACGTGCCGGGGGCCTTGGACCGGTACGAGAGGCACCGCAGGGAACGGGTCCGCCAGGTGCGGGAGGCGCTGGCGGAGGCACCTGGAGCGACGCCGGACGAAGTCCTCCGCGTCGTCTACCCGACGGTCATGCCCAATGCGTTGGAGCGGGCGGCGAGGATGAGCCTGGCCGCCCTCCTCGAGCACGTGAGGAGCGGCGCGGGACTCTGACCGGGCACCGGTTGCCCGGGACGCTTCCTCCCATCTATCCTCGGGGGACGCTCCACGCACCCTTGCCCTGCTCCCCTTGAACTCCCTCCTGTCCGGCTCGCTCGAGCAGAAACTCCGCGGCATCGTGGGCGGCGACCATGTGATCACCGACCCGGGGCGGCTGTTGGTATATGAATCCGATGGGCTCACCGCCTACCGATGGCTCCCACGGGCGGTGGTCCTCCCGGGCAGCACCGCCGAGATGGCGGCGGTGGTCCGGCTCCTCCACGAGGCCGGCATCCCCATGACGCCGCGGGGCGCCGGCACCGGCCTCTCCGGCGGCGCGCTGGCCCCGGAGAACGGAGTGATCCTGGGCACGGCCCGGATGACGCGCATCCTCTCTCTGGACCCGGTGAACCGCGTCGCCCGCGTGGAGGCAGGGGTTGTGAACAACCGGCTCGGCGACGCGTTGCGCCCCCACGGCCTGTACTACGCCCCGGATCCGTCCTCCCAGCCGGTGTGCACGCTGGGCGGGAACGTCGCGGAAAATGCCGGGGGGCCCCACTGCCTCAAGTACGGCGTCACCTCCCGGTACATCACGGGGCTGACGGTGGTACTCTCCGACGGGCAGGTGGTGGAGTTGGGTGGGTCCGGGAGCGATCCGGAGGGCCGCTACGACCTGGTGGGGCTCTTCGTGGGCTCCGAAGGCTGCTTCGGCATAGCCACGGAGATCGAGGTGCGCCTCCTCCCCCTCCCCGAAGGCGTTCGGACGATGTTGGCCATCTTCACCACCATCGAGGAGGCGGCCAGCGCGGTCACCGCCATCATCTCCGGCGGCCTCCTCCCGGCGGCCCTGGAGATCCTGGACGCGGCCACCATCAAGGCCGTGGAAGCCTCGGTGTTCGCCGCCGGCTATCCCAAGGACGCGGGCGCCGTGCTCGTGGTGGAGTTCGACGGGACCGACGCGGGGTTGGACGCCGACGCCGAACGGGCCGTGGCCCTGTGCGAGGCTGACGGAGCCCGGGAGGTGCGCCGCGCCACCACCGCGGCGGAGCGCATCGCCCTCTGGAAGGGACGCAAGGTCGCGTTCGGCGCATTCGGCCGCCTCGCCCCGGATCTCATCGTCCAGGACGCGACGGTTCCCCGGACCAAGCTCACCGAGGTGTTGCACCGCATCGGTGAGATCGGCGACAAGCACGGCCTGAAGGTGGCCAACGTCTTCCACGCCGGAGATGGGAACCTCCACCCCAAGCTCACCTTCGACCGCCGCAACGCCGAGCAGCTCGCCCGGGTGGAGGCAGCCTCCAGGGAGATCATGGCGGCGTGCGTGGCCGCGGGGGGAACGATCACCGGCGAGCACGGGGTGGGGGTCGACAAGCGCAAGTACATGACCCTGATCTACGGACCCGCGGAGCTGGAAGCCATGCGGGACGCCAAGTGGGTGTTCGACCCCCCGGGGCTGATGAACCCGGGCAAGGTGATCCCCGACCCCGAGCCCAGGGAGGAGCCTTGAGCACGTCTGCCGGCGTCGCCATGGCCGGCCTCCTTCCCGCCGAGGCCCTCCGGGGGCCCGGTGAACTGGAGGGATGGACGGTAGGGGGAGCACGCCCCGAAGCGGTGGTGGAGCCATCCTCCGTGGACGAGATCCGGGCGGTTCTGGCCGCAGCGGCCTCCGGGGGATTCGCGGTGGTGCCGCTGGGGGGACGGACGGACCCGGGACCGGAGTCTCCACGGGGACGCTTCGTCGTCCTCTCCACGCGGCGGCTCGCAGGCGTGGAGGACTATCAGCCGGCAGACCTGACGGTGGCCGCGAGCGCGGGGGCCACGCTGGCCACATTGGGAGCGATGCTCGCCGAGCGTGCCCAGTGGCTCCCGGTGGATCCCCCCTACGCTCCCGAGAAGACGCTAGGAGGGCTGGTGGCTACCGGGTCCGCAGGATCCCTCGGCATGGCGTACGGGACTCCCCGGGACCACGTCCTCGGTCTCTCGGTGGTGACCGGCGACGGCCGGGTGCTCCATCTCGGGGGCCGGGTGATGAAGAACGTCGCCGGCTTCGACCTGGTGAAGCTGATGGTGGGAAGCCGCGGAACCCTCGGCATCGTCGTGTCGGCGTCCCTGCGTCTCTTCCCGCGGCCGGTGGAGGACCGGGCGGTGATCCTCGAGGGGGACGGTCTCGGCGCCCTCCTGGAAGCGGCCCGCCGCGTGACCACGGCGAGCGTGGTGCCCGCTTCCGCCGTGCTCCTCTCTCCCGGACCGGCCGGCGTGGGGAGCGCGCTGCTCATCCGGGTGCAGGGGGCGAGCGCGGCGGTGGAGGCGGACGTGGCGAAGCTGCTCGGGCGGTCTGTGGACATGGCCCGCTCCCAACAGGGGAGCGAGGCGCAGCGCACCTTCGAGACGGCGCGGGACCACGCCGCACGGCACCCGCTGGTGCTCCGGGGGTTCGCGCTCCCGGGGCTCCTACCCGAGGTGCTGTCCGCCGTCCACGATGCCGCGCCGGTGGCGGCGTTGGCCGCCGACGTCATGTCCGGAAGGGTACGAGTCGGCGTGGAGGCGAGTGCGGACGTCGTCGCCCTGGAGCGGCTGCGGGCCAGGTTGGAAGCGCTGGGTGGGAGCCTGGTGGTGGAGCGGGGTGCTCCGGAGCTCCTGGCCGGATTCCCCACCTACGGACCCGGAGGCAAGAGGGCAGCCCTGGGCAGGGCGCTCCGGGCCCGCTTCGACCCGGGCGGTGTGCTCTCTACGGGCAGGTTCGAGACGTGACCCGGGCCTCCCTCGAGGTGCGGTCGCCCGGGGACGGGTCCCTGTTGGCTTCCGTGCCCGTGACGAGCCCCGAGGAGGTAGGGGCCGCCGTGGCGGCCTCCCGCGCCGCCCAGGCGGGGTGGGCGCGGCGCCCCGCGCAGGAGCGCGCCCACGTCATGAGGAAGCTGGCGCGCGTCATGGGTGAACGGTGCGACGAGGTCGCGGCCTGCATCCGCCGGGAGACGGGGAAACCCCGGACCGAGGCCCTGGCGGAGGTGCTGGTGTCCGTGGATCTCATCCGTTACTACGCCCGGGTGGCACCGCGCCACCTCCGCACGCGGCGCGCCGGAACCGGGTGGATGGTGACCAAGGCGGGGTGGGTGGAGCGGGAGCCCCTGGGGGTGGTGGGCGCCATCACGCCTTGGAACTACCCCTTCGTCCTCGTCATGGACTGCGTCACGCCTGCCCTCTTTGCGGGCAACGGTGTGGTGGTGAAGCCCTCGGAGCTCACGCCGCTCACAGCGCTGCTCGTGCTCCGGCTCCTGGAGGACGCGGGAATCCCGGAAGGGCTCGTCCACGTGATCCCTGGCGACGGCTCCACCGGTCGGGCCCTGGTGCAGGCCGGGGTGGACCGGATGACCTTCACCGGATCCACCGCCACAGGAAGAAGAGTCATGGAGGCGGCCGCCTCCACCCTGACCCCGGTGACGCTGGAGCTGGGGGGGAAAGACGCCGCCATCGTGCTGGAGGACGCCGACCTGGAGCGGGCCGCCCGGGGAATCGTGTACGGTGCGTTCTTCAACGCCGGCCAGACGTGCATCTCCGTGGAGCGCGTGTACGTCGTCCATTCCGTTTACCGGTCCTTCGTGGAGCGGGTGACGGAGCTGGCGCGAGCGCTCCATGTGGGAGTCGGGGACGATGCGGAAGTGGGGCCGATCATCACCCCGGCGCAAATGGGCGTCATCGAGCGGCAGATCGGCGCCGCCCTCGCGGGCGGAGCCCGCGCTCTGTGCGGTGGTAGCCGTGCCTCCGGCTCGCCCTTCTTCCCCCCCACGGTCCTCGTGGACGTGGACGGGTCCATGGAGGTGGTGCGGGAGGAGTCCTTCGGTCCGCTCCTCCCTATCGTCGCGGTGGCGGGCGAGGCGGAGGCCGTGCGCCTCGCCAACTCCACCCCGTACGGGCTCTTCGCCAGCATATGGACCGGAGACCGGCGTCGGGGCCTGCGGGTGGCGCGCCAGCTGCGCGCCGGGGGTGTCTCGGTCAACGATGTGCTGAGCCACTACAGCGTGGCGTCCCTCCCCATGGGAGGCGTGGGCGACAGCGGGTTCGGAAGGCGCCGGGGCCTGGAGGCCCTGGACGACATGACCCGAGCGAAGACGCTCTTCGCCGACCACGGAGGGTTGAGGCGCGAGATCTACTGGTTTCCCTATTCGACAGAGTCGGTGCGTGTCATGCGCGCCCTCCTGCAGTGGCGGGCCCGGGGCGGTCCGGGCGGGCTCGCCGCACTCATCCGCGGTTTGTTGGGGAAGGAGATCTGACATGGTGCCGGCCTCCGCCGATGCGTTGGCCCGATCCCTGGAGGACCAGCGGGAGCGGCTGCTCCCCTGTGTCCACTGCGGGCTGTGTCTCGCCGTATGCCCGACCTACAACCGCCTGGGGGACGAGGCGGATTCGCCGCGGGGACGCATCCACCTCATGGGCGCCGTGGTGGAGGGAAGGCTCGACCCGGCGAGCGACGCCTTCCAGACGCACATCGACTGCTGCCTGGGATGCCGGGCCTGCGAGACCGTGTGCCCGTCGGGTGTGGAGTATGGCCAGCTCATCGAGTTGGCCCGGGACGTCGCGACTAAGCACCGGCCTCCGTCGGTTCTCACCCGGCTCCTCCTCCTGGTCTTCTCCTCGGTGCCGGTCCGCCGGGTCTTCTTCGTGGGAGGAACGCTGGTGCGGGCCTCGGGGCTGGCGGCACTGACGGCGCGACTGCTTCCCGTACGCGGGGTCCTGGGGAGCGCCCGGCTGGGCATGGCCATGGTCGCTGCCACGGCGCCGTGGAAGGGTCTGCGGCGCGGCGCGCCTGCGCCCGGAGACGCCGGTGCGGCTCCCTCCGGAGCGAAGCCTCCGCCGCGGGGCCGGGTTGCGATCCTGGAGGGGTGTGTCCAGGAAGGTTTGTACGGGCGCGTCAACGCCGCGACCGTCCGGGTCCTGGAGGCCAACGGGTTCGAGGTCGTGCCCGTGCGCGGCCAGGACTGCTGCGGTGCCCTGCACGCCCACAGCGGGGATCTGGAGGGCGCGCGCGGCCTCGCCAGGTGGAACGTGGAGTGCTTCGGGGCCTCGGGCGTGGACCTCGTGGTGGTGAACGCAGCAGGGTGCGGCGCCTCCATGAAGGAGTACAAGCACCTGCTGGCCCACGACCCGGCGTTCGCGGCGCGGGCGGCGGCGTTATCGGCGAAGGTGCGGGACGTGCACGAACTCCTGGCCGAGGTCGGACCTCGGCCGGGGGCGCCGGTCCCGTGCCGCGTAGCCTTCGACTACCCCTGCCACCTGCTGCACGCTCAACGCATTCAGCAAGCTCCCCTGACCGTGCTGGCTGCGGTCCCCGGGGCCGAGGTGACGGTCATCGAGGACGCCTCGGAGTGCTGCGGCGGCGCCGGCATCTACGGGATCACCCACCCAGAGCTGGGAGGCAGGATCGGGGCGGACAAGGTCGCGGCGGTGCGGCGGGCCAAGTGCGACGTGGCCGCCACCCCCAACCCGGGGTGCATGATGCAGATCGGAGCGGGCCTGATCCTGGAAGGCGCGTCCGAGGGCATGATCCATCCGGTGGAGCTCCTGGACGAGAGCTACCGGCGCGCGGGGTTCTACTCATGAGAGGCGCAGAGGCGCCGCAGGAGGGAGCCGTGGAACCGAAGGCACTGCTCCGGTGGGTACGGGGCCAGAGGGACCCGTTTGTCGCATTCCTCCGCGCCCTCGTGGAAGCCGAGTCTCCCAGCGACGTGCCCGCTACCCAGGCGCCGGTACAGGAGCTCCTGAGGGGTGCCCTGGAGGACGTAGGATTCCGCGTGACACACCACCCGGGACGCGCCACCGGGGGCTTCTTGCTGGCGCGGCCGCGGTCGCGGGTCAGGGGACGGCCGGTCCAGCTCCTGGTGGGGCACACGGACACGGTCTGGCCGGTGGGCGCGTTGAAGGACATGCCGCTCCGCGAGGAAGAGGGGAAGCTCCACGGACCCGGGGCCTTCGACATGAAGGCCGGGGTCGCCCTCGCGATCTTCGCACTCCGGGCGCTCCGGGAGATGGACGTGGAATTCCCCGCCACCCCCGTCATTCTCCTCAACTCCGACGAGGAGATCGGGAGCCCGGAGTCGGGGCCGGCCATCCGGCGGCTGGCCCGGTTGGCGTGCCGGGCCTTCGTGACCGAGCCGGGCTTCGGACCTGAGGGCCTGCTCAAGACGGCCCGGAAGGGGGTGGAAACCTACACGGTCCACATCCAGGGTCGCCCGGCTCATGCCGGGCTCGAGCCAGGGCGCGGCGCCAGCGCCATCCACGAGTTGGCGTGCATCGTGCGCACGCTGTACGCGCTCAACGACCCGGAGCGCGGCACGACGGTGAATGTAGGGGTGGTGGAGGGCGGCACCCGCTCGAACGTGGTGGCGGCCAGTGCGCGCGCGGAGGTGGACGTGCGCATCGTGACCTCGGCGGACGCCGAGAGGGTGGCCGCCGCCATCCTGGCGCTCCGACCGGAAACGCCGGGCGTGACGCTCCGTGTGGAGGCAGGGCACTCCATTCCGCCCATGGAGCGCACGCAGCGGAATCGACGGCTCTGGGATCAAGCGTGCTCCGCCGCGGACGCGCTCGGTTTCCGTCTCGGGGAGACGATGGTGGGAGGTGCCTCGGACGGGAGCGTCACCAGCCGCTACACGGCGACGCTGGACGGGCTCGGGGCGCTGGGGGACGGCGCCCACGCGGCGCACGAACACGTGGCGGTGGACGCCACGGTGGACCGGTGCGCTCTCCTGGCCATGCTCCTGGCGGCGCCGGTGTATCCCACCCACGGAGTCCGGATATGACGTCCTGGGACATCCGGCCCTTCAGGACCATCGAGGAGTTCCGGGCCTGCGAGAAGCTCCAGGAGGAGACCTGGGGCGAGGGGTTCTCCGAGCGGGTGCCGACAGCCACCCTCAAGGTGGTCCAGATCATCGGCGGGATCTCGGCCGGCGCGTTCGCGCCGGACGGGTCGCTGGTAGGCTTCGTCTTCGGCATGACCGGCGTGCGCGATGGCGAGCTGGTCCACTGGTCGGACATGCTGGCGGTGAAGCGGGGTCTCCGTGATTCTGGACTGGGTACCCAGCTCAAGGCCTATCAGCGTCGGGTCATGATGGAGCGGGGCGTGACCAAGATGCACTGGACCTTCGATCCACTGCAGTCGCGCAACGCCTATCTGAACTTCTCCAAGCTGGGCATTGTGGTGCGCGAGTACGCCGAGGACATGTACGGGGAGACAGACTCCCCCCTGCACCGGAGTATGGGCACAGACCGCTTCATCGCTCTCTGGCTCATGGAGTCGGCGCGGGTCCGTCGTCGCATGGCGGAACAGGAGCGTGGGCCCGGCGCGGGTGTGCTGAGCATGTATCCTGCGGCCCTCGGCTCCACCCTCTCCGGAAGTGACCGGTCCGCCGAGCCAGGGCAGGTCCTCCTCGGGATGGAGGACGCCGTGGTCAGCGTCGCCATCCCCGCCGACATCTCGGCGATCATGGCCGAGTCCATGGAGCTCGCCATCGCCTGGCGCCGGAGCACGCGCATGGCGTTGACCCACTACATGAGCCGCGGCTACGAGGTGCGCGAGATCGTCCGCGGCCCGCACACGTCCCACTACCTGCTGTTCCGCGAGAGCCGACCATGAGAGTGGAGCGAGCGGAGCTTCGCGAGATCCCCCTCCGCCTGAAGGAGTACTTCGAGATCAGCAGCGGCGGTCAGCAGAACCGCCGGATCCTGCTGCTGACGCTGCGCGGGGAGGGGTTGGAGGGGTGGGGCGAATGCGTGGTCGGAGAAGCGCCGGGGTACTCCTACGAGACCACGGAGACCGCCTGGCATGTGCTCACCGGCTTCATCCTGCCGGCGGTGGTGGGACGGGAGTTCACCGAGCCCGAGGACGTGCTCGGCCCCGTGTCTTGGGTCCGCGGGCACAGGATGGCCAAGGCCGCGGTGGAGATGGCCGCGTGGGATCTGGCGGCCCGGGCGGACGGAGTCTCCCTGTCGGTGAAGCTGGGTGGGACCCGTACCGCAGTGCCCGTGGGTGTGAGCGTGGGGCTCCAGAGGGGCGACCAGGCGCTCCACGAGAAGGTAGCCGGGTACATCGAGGAGGGGTACGCCCGGGTGAAGATCAAGATCAAGCCCGGCCGGGACGTGGAGGTGCTCGCCGGGCTCCGGGAGCGATTTCCCGACATCCGCTTCATGGCCGATGCCAACTCGGCGTACACGCTGGCGGACGCCCCGCGGCTCAAGGAAATGGACCGCCTGGGGCTCATGATGATCGAGCAGCCCCTCTTCTACGACGATTTCCTCCAGCACGCCCGCTTGCAGGCGCAGCTCGAGACACCCATCTGCCTGGACGAGTCCATCGAGTCCGTGGACGACATGGAGCTGGCGCTGGAACTGGGGAGCTGCCGCATCGTGAACATCAAGCCGGGACGGGTGGGAGGGCATGCGTCGGCGCGGCGCATCCACGACCTGATGGCGTCCAGGGGGCTCCCCGTCTGGTGCGGGGGCATGCTTGAATCGGGGGTGGGACGGGCCCACAACGTCGCCCTGGCCTCGTTGCCGGGATTCGTCCTCCCAGGGGACCTCTCTGCGTCGCGCCGCTACTGGGAGCGGGACATCGTGGATCCCGAGTTCGAGGTCCACGACGGTGAAATGCGCGTGCCGGCGGGCGTCGGGATCGGCGTGGAACCGGACCGGGAGCGCATCGCCGCGCTCGCCGTGCGGGAGGCGGCCTTCGGATGATCCCGGAGCAGGGCCGGCGGCTCAGCCCGGGTCGCGACCCCTGTAGGCGAAGGGCTGGGTCCTGATCTGGTAGCGCCGGACCGGGATCCCGAGCACCCGTAACATCACCCGGTGGAAGCCGCGTTCCACGGCTGTCCCCACCTCCCTGTCGTCGCCAGCCGCCCTGGCCAGGTCGCCACGGAGCCAACGCTGGAGCTCGTCCAGGTCGGCGAGGGAGAGGGTCTCGATCTGCACCTGGCCCAGGTAGTAGTAGCGCCCCTCCTCGAAGGGGCGGAGCGGGAGGGCGAACGCCGCTTGGAGCGCGTCCCGGGCTGCATCGAGGGAGTCCACGGAGAGCTCGGTGGCACCCTCTCCGCCGGTGGCGACACGGTAGCGCCGTTCGAGCGGGTCGTAGACGACGCTCGCGCGCCACTCCCCTCTTCCCCGCTGGCTGTCGAAGAAGCCGTCCTTCCAAAGCTCGGCCCTCACCTGGACCCGCAGGGGGAGCCCGGAGTGGAGGGCCCGTACCAGGGCCTCGTCCTCGAAGACGTTCCCGAGCCGCATCTCCAGGGCTCCGGTCTCGGGCTGGGGGCGCAGGTAGAGCGGTGCCGTGCCCTGCGCTCCGGCGGTGACCGGGAGGGATAGGCACAAAAGGGTGGCGAGGGCCCCTGGTCGGAGAGCCCGGGCGACGGCGGGGGCGCGGTGCGCCGGCCGAGGCCGGAGAGGGCGGGACACCCGTTCAGAAGCGATGGCTCAGCCGCACGAAGAAGTTCGAGTCCCGGTCCTCGCCGTTGAGCGGCCAGGCCCAATAGAGTCCGATGTCACCCAGGAAGAAGCCCACCCCTACGTCCATGAGCGTTTCCGAGTCGGGTCCCAAGCGAGCAGGCGTTCCTTCCTCGGCCAGCGACCACCCGCGCCCCGCGTCGAAGAATACGGACCAACTGGGGTCGATGCTCACCGAGGGGGCCCACCCCCAACCCTCGTTCCACTCCTCGTCGTCGCCGAAGCCCAGATCGAAGGAGATGCTGCCCCGGTACTCGGCCTGGAAGAGCGCCACCCGGTCACAGCCGTAGCCCGCATACACAGGGGTTTTGACGGCCTCGTCGTCGTCGCCCACGAATACGGAGTAGGTGCGGGCGCGTGCTCCGCAGTCCACCGACAGGAGCGGAAAGCCGGGGAGCGATCCCTCCCCGCCCAGGGCACGCTGGAGTTGGGGCGGGAGGGGATCGCCGTCCGCCGAGCCCGCCACGAAGCCGCGGAGGCGGAGGTCCGACCCGGGCCCGAGGCGGGTGTAGCGCCGCAGGTCCAGGGAGGCGGCGGTGAAATCGGTGTCCACGGCACGGGCGGGAGCCACGGCGGAAGGAGGAGCGGGGTCGGCGAGCCAGTGGACCGGGAGCTCCAGCTCACCGCCCACCCCTGCCGTCGCCGAGGCGGCCAGGTACCAGCCGTCGCTCGGGTCCTTCCGGTCGTTCCGGTCGTCCACGACGAGTTCGCCACCCACCGTGCGGAGGCTCCCCGTGGCCACCAGAGGCTGGGGACGCCAGGCCGTGTCGTCGTCCTTGAAGGACCAGGGGTCCCCCACGGGGGCGAAGGCGTGGTCCTCGTTCCGGTACTCGGCGGTGAGGCGCACCCCGGCCTCCTCGTCGTGGAAGCGCAGGAACGCGGAGAAGCCCTCCCGCTCGTAGTAGTCGCGGTAGTCCCGCCCCAGCAGGAAGGTCGCCAGGGAGGCCTCGGTGTCGGTGAGGCCGCCCTCCTCGATGGGCACGACCATGGAGTGGACCGTGGCGCCCACGCTGTAGCGGCCTCCCGGGCCCAGGTGCTGCTCCGCGCGGATGAAGTAGCCCAGCTCGTCCGAGTCCAGGCGGACGCCCGAATCCGACCGCCAGATGGCCATCACGTCGGCACGGAGGAAGTCCTCGCCCTCGGATCTGAAGACAGGGCCGATCATCACCGGGAGCCCCTCCACGCGGTTGTAGCTCCCTTCGTTCCGGACGGAGATGTACGCATTCCCTCTGTGGTGCCGTTCGCGCCACTCCGTCCAGGGGCCCTCGTCGCGGGAGATCCGCCCCTTCCTGCTCCGGACCCTGAGGCCCTCGGAGTAGACGGCGACCTGACCGCCAACGGCATCCGCCCCGGCGACGACGGTGCCTCCGATGACGATCAGGTCACCGGAGATGCGGCCTCCCGGGAGTACCTCCAGGTCGCCGTTGACCACGACCAGGTCCCCCAGGATCTCGCCGGCCACGGTGAACGGGCCCGAAAGGACTGCCACGTCCCCCTCGATCGTGCTTTCCGAGGGCACCTGCGCCTTCCCCTCGAAGCGGGTCGTCGTTTCTCGATTAAAGAAGGCGATGACCTCGTTCGCCACGCTCCGGGGGAGATCCAACTGCTCCACGCGCTCCTGTGCTGCCAGAGGCGCCACGGCCAGGAGCGCCACGGCCCAACCCATCCTCCACGACATGACCCATCCACCTCCTGTGAGGGATACACTGCGCACGGTGCGGAGCCTGCCTGCACGGAGCGTACCAGGTTCCAGGAGCAGTTTATGTATAAGTCGGACTGACGGTTACACAACTGACCCGAGCCGGCTGGCCTGTGGCGGATGGACGCATCAGGAGCGCCGGTGTGGCCCATGGACACGCTTTCGGGTCACTCGCGGATGCCGAGCCGGCGCATACGCCGGTAGAGGTTCGCCCGGTCCGTCTGGAGCCGGCGTCCGGCCTCGGCCACGTTGCCGCCGGCTTCGGCCAGGGCGCCGCGAATGAGTTCCCGTTCGTAGTCCTCCAGGCGGTCCCGGAGGCCACGGGGGGCGCCCTCCAGATACCGGGGGGACGGAAGAGGCACGCCCACGAGGTGCACCGGGGCGGGCGACAGGACCGCCGCCACGTCCGCCGGCTGCACTTCGGGCGCCGACGCGAGGATGCAGAGGCGCTCCACGATGTTCATGAGCTCCCGGACGTTCCCGGGCCACGGGTACCGCTCCAGGGCCGCCACGGCCTGGGCCGAGAATCGGGGCACGCGCATGCCCTGGCGTCGGCGGAGACGCTGGAGGGCGTGATCCACCAGGAGAGGGATGTCGGGCAGACGCTCCCGGAGGGGGGGCATGTGCAGGGGGATGACCTCGAGGCGGAAGAGCAGATCCTCCCGGAAGCGACCGGCCCGGGCCTCCTCGTGGAGGTCCCGGTGGGTGGCGGCGATGACCCGGACGTCCACGATCGTGGGGCCCTTCCCTCCCACGCGATCCACCTGGCCGGTCTCCAGGGCTCGCAAGAGCTTGGCCTGCGCCTCGACACCCAGGTCGGCCACCTCGTCCAGGAAGAGGGTGCCGCCGTCGGCCAGCTCGAAGCGACCGCGGCGGCGCTCGGTGGCTCCCGTGAAGGCGCCCTTCTCGTGACCGAACATCTCGCTCTCCACCAGATCCCTGGGGATGGCTGCGGAGTTCACGCGTATGAACGGACCCTCCGAGCGGGGGGAGAGGCCGTGGATGGCCGCGGCGGCCAGCTCCTTGCCGGTCCCACTCTCTCCGGTGATGAGGACGCGGGCGTCGGTGGGCGCGATCTTCCGGACGAGGTCCCGCACCCGGCTCATGGCCGGCGTAGCGCCGATGAGCTCCGACTCCGGGCCCAGCTCGGCGGTAAGCGCCCGGGTCAGGTCACGGGCCCGGCTGATCTCCAGGGCCGCGCGCATGGTTACCAGGACCGATTCGGGGGCGAGGGGCTTCTCGAAAAAGTGGAAGGCGCCCATGCGTGTGGCGGCCACCGCGTCCGAAAGGGTGGCCCGACCGCTCATCATGATCACCGGGGCACCGGGGCACGCTTCGCTGAAGCGGGGGAGCGCATCCAGGCCGCTCATCCCCGGGAGCATGAGATCGAGGAGGACGACCTCGGGCGGGGTCTGCTCCGCGTCGGCCAGCGCCTCCTCGGCGGTGGCGGCTTCGCGCACGCCGTACCCCTCCGACTCCAGGAGAGCCCGGAGCATCCGGCGGATGTTGCCTTCGTCGTCGACGATGAGGACGTCCTTGGCCATGATGTCGTTCCTACGCGCTCCCCCGGGGCGAGGTGTCATCCCCGAGTGTCGCGGCCAGGGGTAGGCGGACCTCGAAGCGGGCGCCTCCTTCGTCCCGGTTCGCCACCGACACTTCCCCGTCATGGTGGGCTACCGTCTGACGGACCAGGGCGAGGCCGAGCCCCGTCCCCCGGCTCTTGGTCGTCACGTCGGGGTTCCAGATCTCCTCCAGGAGCTCGGGTGGGATCCCCGGGCCCCGGTCTTCCACCCGCACCAGCGCCCAACCTCGGTCCTCGGCCACGGTGAGCTCCACCACCCCTCCGGACACCTCCTGGGCCTCCACGGCGTTGAGGACGAGGTTGCGGAGTGCGCGCTCGAGGGCGTCGTGGTGTGCCTCCACCATGACGGCACGGGAGGGAGTGGATGTCTGAACGGGAACGCGATCCGAGGCATGCCGAGCGGCAAGGAGCCGGACCAGCTCGCCGAGGTCGACCAGCGAGCGGGGCCCCTCGGGGACGCGGCCATATTGGGAAAAGGTGCGCGCCAGCTCGTCGAGGCGCTGGATCTCGTCCAGGAGCACCTCGGCGGCGTCGGCCTGGGCGCCCTCCCGCCCGTGGGCCAGGGAAGCGGCAGCCATGCGCATGGCCGTGAGAGGGTTCTTGATCTCGTGGGCAACCCGGCGGGCCAGATGGGTCCAGGAGCGCATGCGGGCGTTCTCCACCGCCTTGCGCCTGCCTTCCTCGATCTGGTCCGCCATCCGGCGGAGCGCGTGCCGGAGGGTGTCCAGCTCGCGCATGCTGTCCGACTCCTCCGAGGCCGGGGGGAGGGGATCCCCGCGGGCGATGCGCTCCGTCCATCCGGCCAGCTCGGCCACGGGGCGCCCGAAGCCCCGGGACAGCATGCGGGCCGTGAGGAACGCCAGGGCAGCCACGGCGAGGCCGGCCGCCAGCGCGACGAGGGGGAGGACCCGGATGGCGCGCTGGGCGACGAAGGCGTAGAGGCGCGACATGCGCACCGATCCGGAGAGCGCCTCCCGGTGGCGGGCTGCCGCCTCCCGCACGGCCGGGTCCGTTGTGCCCGAGCGCTCCACGGCGTCGAGGAGCGCCTGCCCGGTCTCCGCGACCGCGTCCCAGGCGCCCAGGGTTCCCGAGCGGGTCCCGATGCTCCGCAGGGTGAGAGCTCCGCCCACGACGGCCACGGCCGCAGGGAGAAGCACGACCAGCAGGATGGCGAGGAAGATCCGCCCCTGGAAGCTGCGGACGCGGAGGACGGACATGGTTCCGGGAGGAGGGGTGGAGCCGGGGCTCGACGGACGAAGGAAAGGTAGGCCACGCCGGAAGAAGGGGCCAACGCCGGACCTTCAGCCCGTCACCGCCCTGACGCAGCGCGGACAGAAGCGCCAGCCAGCCTCGAGAGGGGTTCCGCAGCGGCATAGCCGCCGCCGGGGACGGCCGCACCAGGGGCACGCGTTCGCGCCCACGGGCACGGATCCGCCGCACGCCCGGCATGGCAGGGTGGCGCCAGGATCGGCGTGCAGGGCCCGGGAGATCTCGTGAGGGGTGGTGAGTCCCTCCGCGACGGCGCGGCGAGCGTCGTCCGCGAAACGCCCCATGCCGGCCTCGCGGGCCAAGGACCGGAGGCGGGCGCTGGTCCCTCCCCGCGAGATCTCGTCGCGGAGGGGGTCGGTGAGGGTGAGGATCTGGAACACGCCCGTTCTCCCCCGGAACCCATCCCCGCACGATGCGCATCCCCGGGCGCCGCACTCCCGGCAGGAGCGGCGCACCAGGCGCTGGGCCACGACGCCGGTGAGCCCCCCCGCCACGAGGAAGGGCGGGACGCCCATGTTCAGGAGGCGGGTGACGGCGCCGGGGGCATCGGCGGCGTGGAGGGTGGAGAGCACGAGGTGTCCTGTGACGGCGGCGGCCATGGCGATCTCCGCGGTCTCGCGATCGCGGATCTCGCCCACCATGACCACGTCCGGATCCTGGCGGAGGACCGCGCGCAGCGCGTCGGGGAAGCCGAGCCCCGCGCGCCGGTCGACCTGGATCTGGTTGGCGCCGGGGAGGCGGTACTCCACCGGGTCCTCGAGTGTGACCACGTTCTGGTGCTCCCGGTCCATTTCCGATAGGGCGGCGAAGAGCGTGGTGCTCTTGCCGCTCCCGGTGGGGCCCACCGCCAGGATCACCCCTTCGCGGGAGGAGAGGAGCTTGCGGAGGTCGGAGAGGTCGGAGGCGCACATCCCCAGCGTGTCCATCCCCCGGGGCGCCGCCTCCGGGTCGAGGATGCGCACCACCGCCTTCTCCCCTCCGTTCACGGGGAGGGTGGAGACGCGCAGGGTGAGGGAGCGGTCCTGGTGGGCGAGGGCGATGCGGCCGTCCTGGGCGCGGCGGCGCACCGAGATGTCCATGCCCGCCATGACCTTGATCCGGGAGAGCACCGCGGCGCGGGCGGCCGCGGGGATCTCCAGGGCACGACGGAGGACGCCGTCCACCCGGTAGCGAACCCGGGCGTCCCCGCCGGTCTCCTCCACGTGGATGTCGCTGACGCTCCCCTCGACCGCGTCCGCCAGGATGCGGTCCACGAGCCGGACCACGGGTGCCGAGCGGATCGCGCGCTCGAGGTCGGGGGTTGCGGCCTCCGGCGAGCGGCGCAGCTCCGACGGGAGGGATGCCACAAGGCCGGCGAGGGCGCCGCCGTAGCATCGCTCGAGGGCGTCCAACACCGCGGCTTCGGTGGCGATGTGCGCTTCCACGCGACGGCCGGACTGGAACTGGAGGTCGTCCACCGCGCTCAGGTCCAGCGGGTCGGCCATGGCCACCATCATGGTCCGGGGGTTGGCGCGAAGCGGCACCACCCTGTGTGCCCGGGCCAGCTCGGGGCGCACCAGCGCGAGGGCGGCGGGTTCGGGATCGAGAGGCGGAGGGGCGTAGGGGAGGCCGAGCTGGAGCGCGAGGGCGCGGGACACCGCTTCGGCGGGGACCTGGCCGCGGCGGCTGAGGAGCTCGCCGAGGCGGACGCCGGTCCCGGCCTGGGCGGCGAGGGCCTCGTCGAGGGCGGCCGGCTTCAGGGAGCCTGAGTCCACCAGGAGTTGTCCGAGGATCTTCGGTCGGGGCTTCACCCCCGAAGGGTAGAGGGGCGCGCGGGGCTCAGGGATGGCTGGACGGGCCCCGTGGAGGCTCGGCGGGCGCTATGCCTCCAGACCCAGGTGCGCGCGAATCGCCGGCGAGACGTCGGTGAGGCTCCGCATGCGCCCGGCCAGGGCATCGGCGCCGGGACCTGCCGCTACCCCGAGGGCCGGGTTGCGGGTGTGTCCGCCCGAGACGTCCTCCAGGTTGCCGTGGTCCGAGGTCACCAGGAGGGTGACGTCGGAGGGAAGGGTCTCCAGCAGCCCCGCCAGGAAGCGGTCCACCCGCTCCAGCGCCGCCACCCCGCCCTCCATGCCGCCACGGTGCCCTGCGGTGTCGGTGGCGTAGTGGGCCCAGAACGTCAGGTCCACACGGGCCGCGATGCGACCCAGGTTCATTCCCGCCCCGGCCTCGGTGATCAAGGGGGGCCCGAGGTGGCCGAGGTGGGCGCGCCAAGCCTCGTTCACGATCTCGCTGGAGACCGCCTTCCCCTCGGCCAACGCCTCCTCGTGGCGGTCCAGGAGCCCGGCGCCCCGGGCCGCCAGGGGTGGGCCGGCCACGCGGAGCGCTCCCCTCGGACCCGGCCATCCCCGGGGATACGCATTGGCGAACGCCGCGGAGCGCCCTCCGTCGAGGGCGGCGCGGAGGATACTCCTCTCCTCCACCAGGGGACGGAGGCGCACCGGCGTCCAGGGCCCGAAGTGCCTCCCGAAGAGCCGGGCGGCGTTCTCTCCGGTGAGGAGCGACGCCTGGCCGGTTCCGCTCTGGGGGACTCCCTCGGTCTCGAGCGTGGCGTCCAGGGGAAAGGAGATGCCGTGGGGACCGCGGACGGTGGGCTCCTCCAGGTTGGGGAGCTTCCCACCCATAAGCTTCAGGAGGGTGGGTATCACCGCGCGCGCGAAGGGGTTGCGGGCTGGATCGGCCTCTCCGATCCCCACCCCGTCGAGGAAGACGAGGAGGAGCCGGCCCCGACCCCTCATCGTCGGATGGACTGCCCCCGGGTGCGCTGGAATTCCTCGAGGTGCTGCTGCGCCGGCGTCGTCCTCTCCGGCTGCAGCTGCGCCCAGGCGCGCAGCAGGAGCGAGTCGTGCCGCACGAGGTCCAGGAAGGCGGCGAGCACCAGAACCACCAGCCCCGTGACCAGGAGCGCGCGGCGGACGGACGGGGCGGTCAAGCTGCCCGGATCACTCCGCCGGGCGGAGGTCCACCGTCACCTGGACCTGCACGTGCCCCATGTCGGCGCGCTCCCGCAGGGCGTCGCGGATCCGCGGCTCCATCTTCTGGTACGCGGACAGGACTCCCTGCCTGAGCTCCCTGCGGAGAACCTTGAGCGCGTTCACGTCGGCGCGGCTGGTCTTGGTCTCCTTCTTGGCCTCGGCGACCTCGTAGGGGCGGATCTCGAAAGGGGACATGCCCACGTCGTCTCCACGCTCGTGGTCCAGGTACTGGATGGAGATGCTCACGTCCCCGCGGGCATGGTGGTGATGGATGTCACCCACGGCTTGGAAGCGGGCGGCCAGCTTGCCCAGTTCCCCGCGCTGGGCCGCCTTGGTGTAGGCCCGCTCCACCGTCTTGAAGATCCTCTTCAGCCTCTCGGGGTTGGTGGCGTCGAGGCTCGGGATCTCGGTGTCCAGGTCCCGCCCGAGGGCCTGCCGGTCCAGGCTGAAGCGGGCACTCTCCGCGTCCCGGTTACGCGCGCGGTCGATGCTGTCGAGGATCCGATCTGGGTTGGTGCGATAACTCATTCTGCGCTCCAGGGCGCCTGGGCTCTGCCGCTCGGGGTTCCGGCACGTACGGTCTGGCTGGAATCCTAGAGGATACCAAGTCGGGACAGGTGGGCCAAGGGCGGGCTCCCCGAAGATTTCGCCGTGGCGCCCCGTACACTAGACTGCCCCTGGGTGACTGCCCCGCTGCGGCGCGGCGGACGCCCACCACGCCCATTTCAAGGAGCCATACCATGCGTTCCCGGGCCGCCGCCGCCATCGCCGCCATTGCCAGCATCTCCCTGGGTGCCTGTGGGGGTGGGCCGCCCGGGCCTCCGGGGCTGGCCTTCCGCCTCCCCGACCCGGTGGTGGTCACCTATGTGATGGCGGACACGGCACTCATGGACATCGACGCCGAAGGCCAGTTCATGCAGGCCACCATGGCCAGCGCCGTTACCCTCGGCACGACCTTCGCCCGTGGCCCCGAGGGGGTCCAGGCGACCTTCGAGGTGAAGGACCTTGCGGCGACGGTGGGGAACCCGATGGGGTCCCAGTCCGCCGACGAGAGCGGGATCACCGGGCCTTTGGTGGTGAGCTACGACCGGCGCGGCGCGGCCACCGTCGTGTCCCAGCCCCATCTGACCGAGACGGCGAGCCAATTCTACCAGCCCCTGAGCGTGGCCCACGGCATCTTCCCGCGCCTCCCGGGACGGGCCGCCGCCCTGGGGGATAGCTGGACCGACACCATCCGCTACGAGGGCACGCAGGGTTCGGGCTCGGTGAATGCGCTGTCGGTGATCACGTACGCGGTGGCCGGGGACACGATGGTGGACGGCCGAAGCCTGGTGAAGATCACCATGAAGGGGACGTCCGAGTCGTCCGCCAGAGGCGTCATCACAGGGATGGATTTCTCCCAAGCCGTCACGGGCTCCGTGGACGGGTGGGTCCTGTGGGACCAGCAACGCGGCTTCATGGTGGAGAGCTACGCCGACTCCGACGCCCGGGGGACCATGGAGGTCTCCGCGGCGCCCTTCCCCCTGGGGCTGCGCGTGAAGACGCAGAGCCGGGTGAAGCTCCAACCCGCATCGTAGGAGGCGCGCGGCCATGACCACCGAGGAGCTCGCAGGCCCGGCACCCGACGGGACGGGGCCGGTCGGCGCGGGGAGTGGATCTCCGGCCGAGCCCAGGCTGCGCCCGTTCCCGGCGCGCATCCTGCAGACGTTCTTCGACCCCGGCGTGCTCACGGAGGCGCTGGCCCGGAATCCGGCGTGGGCCGCGGCGGTGATCCTGGGCGCCGCGCTGGTGGTGGGACAGACGCTGCTCATCCCCGCCGACGTGTGGGAAGCGATGATGCGGGAGACCATGCTCCGCCAGGGACGGGAGATGCCTGAAGGGTTCACCATGGGCGGCAGCGTCATGAAGATCTCGACGCTGGCGTTCGGTACCCTGGGGTACTTCCTCGTCACGTTCCTCTTCGCCGGGGTCGTGACCGTCGTCTTCGGCTTCGTCATGGGGGACGAGGGGCGGTTTCGGCAGTACCTGGCCATGATGGGCCACGCTTGGCTCATCCCGGGGGTCGTCGGCCTCCTCCTCCTCCCCCTGAAGATCATGCAGGAGGATCCCCAGCTGACCCTCAACGTCGGCTCCTTCCTGTACTTCCTCCCGGAGGGGTATCTGGCCAGGGTCGCCAAGATGCTCGACCTGTCCCAGGCTTGGGCCTGGCTGGTGGTGGCCCAGGGCGCCCACGCCATCCACCCCCGGCGCGGCTTCAGGGGCGCCGCCGTCGTGGTCATGTCGATCTTCCTCGTCACCGCCCTGCTCTTCGCGCTCATCCCCGGCGTCGGATGAGGAAGCGCGAGACTGCCTTCGACACGTTCCTGGCGCTGGAGGTGCGCGCCGGCACGGTGCTGGAGGCGCAGCCGTTCCCCGAAGCGCGCAAGCCGGCCTTCCGGCTCACTCTGGATTTCGGTGGGGAGGTGGGGGTGCTGCGCTCATCGGCGCAACTGACGCGCCGTTACACCGCTGCCGAGCTCGTGGGGACGAGCGTGCTGGCGGTGGTGAACTTCCCGCCGAAGCGCATCGCCGGCCTGGCCAGCGAGTGCCTGGTCCTTGGCGTCGTGAACCCGCAGGATCCGGGCGACGTAGTCCTCGTGCGCCCGGATGATGCCGACACCGTGGGCTGGGAGCTGGCGTGAGCACGTTCGAGATCGTGGGTCTCGTGGTGGTGGGCGTCGGGTTCCTTGGCCTCATAGCATACGTGGCGCGCCACGCGCGCCAATGGGATGATGACTGACATGAGCGAGCCGCTTGGCTGCCAGAGCGAGGCCTTCGGGCTGCCTGAGGATCTCCACTTCCTGAACTGCGCCTACATGGGTCCCCTCCCCAACGTGACGGAGGAGGTGGGGATCCAGGCGCTGCGCAGGAAGCGCGTTCCGGTGGACATCCACGCGGCCGACTTCTTCGACACGAGCGACGAGTTGAGAAGACTGTTCGCTTCCCTCGTGGGCGTGGCCGACTCCCGGCGCGTGGCCCTCATCCCCGGGGTGTCGTACGGCGTCGCGGCGGCGGCGAAGAACCTGAAGGTGCGGCGCGGACAGAACGTGGTCCTCACCCAGGAGCAGTTCCCGGGCAACGTTCACGCGTGGACGCGGCTCGCCGCCGAGAGCGGCGCCGAGGCCCGGTTCGCGACACCGCCCGAAGGCCCGGGGCGGGGGGAGGCCTGGAACGAAGCCCTGCTCGCCTGCATCGACTCAGGCACGGCGGTGGTGGCGGTGCCCCACGTCCACTGGACCGACGGGACCCGCTTCGACCTGGTGGAGGTGGGACGCAAGTGCCGCGAGGTGGGAGCGGCCCTGGTGGTGGACGGGACCCAGTCGGTGGGAGCCCTTCCCTTCGACGTGGGAGAGGTGCAGCCCGACGCCCTCGTGGTGGCCGGCTACAAGTGGCTCCTGGGGCCGTACTCCGTGGGGATGGCGTATTACGGGCCCCGCTTCGACGACGGCGTGCCTCTTGAGGAGACCTGGATCGGCCGCGAGAAGAGCGAGGACTTCCCGAAGCTGGTCCGCTACCGGGACGGGTACCAGCCGGGGGCGCTGCGGTATGACGTGGCCGAACGGTCCAACTTCGCACTCGTTCCCATGAGCGTGGCGTCGCTGAAGCTCATCCACGGCTGGAAGCCCGAGCGCATCCAGAGCTACTGCGCCGCGCTCACCGCCCGGGCGCTGGAGGAGGCGGCCTCCCTGGGGTTCTCGGTGGAGGACCCGAAGTGGCGGGCCGCCCACCTGTTCGGCCTGCGCATGCCCGCGGGGATCGACCTGGCCGTGCTCAAAGCGGCGCTGGAGCGAGGGAAGGTGGTGGCGTCGCTCCGCGGTAGCGCGCTGCGCCTCTCTCCCAACGTCTACAACGACGGGGGGGACATGGAGGCACTCGTGCAGGTGCTCCGGGAAACGGTCAGCTGACTCGGCGGCCGCCGGAGCGCGGCGAGGTGGGGGGCGGGTGCGGCGGGGTCGGCCTCTACTGGATACCGAACACCACCTGAGCGCGAGTGCCCACGGCGATTCCCCGCTCGGCGAACCACCCCTGCCGAACCTCCAGGGCGAACATGGCCGGCGCCGTGCTGTCGTGGTTGTCGGTGGTCATGGGCTCCATCTGCTGGATGTCCACGATGGTGAGCGCGGGGTCCAGGAAGGCGATGTCCAAGGACAGGTAGGTGTTCTGCATCCAGAACGAGCGGACGACGTTGTCCTCGAAGACGAAGAGCATTCCCGTGCCGTCGGGGAGCTCCTGGCGGTACATGAGGCCTTCCGCGCGCTGCTCAGGGGTACGGGCCACCTCGGCCACCACCGTGTCGGCGCCGAAGATCACCCAGGCCCGCCCCGGCGCGGGTCTGGCCCGGGGCGCCTGGGCCCCGCCGGAAACCTGGCCGGTGGAGGCCGCTTCCACCGCCTCCCGGTCGGGGGTGCTGTTGCCCTCGGCCGGTGCGCACCCCGAGAGGGCGAGCACCACCAGGGCCATCGCGATTGCCGACTTCCGGACCGTGGCCAAGGGGCTCCTCCATGCTCCCGGGTGGTTGCGCGAAGAACGGGCCCTCCCGTGAATCCGCGGATGCTGATAACTTAACCAGCTCTGCGACGCAGCCCAGAGGGGAGTCTATGCCCCACCTGGGACCTGCCTGCAGGGGAGAGCACGATGGCAGGCGCCGGAGCGTGCGCCGAGGAGTCGTTCCGACATGGTCGCTCAGGAGCTTCTGGACATCCTCGTGTGTCCGGAGACCAAGCAACCCGTCCGCCAGGCGGACGAGGCCCTCTTGGCGCGCCTGAACACGGCCATCGACCAGGGTAGGGTGAAGAGCCAGGATGGACGGCCCGTTACCCAGTCCGTCCGGGAAGGACTGGTGCGGGAGGACGGGCTTCTGCTTTACCCGGTTCGGGACGACATCCCCATCATGCTCATCGATGAAGCAATTCCGCTGAAGGGAATCTGACTCAGCCGTAGGCCATCGGCCGCCTCCCTCGGGGTTCCTGCTCCGGGGTGGCGGAGCCGTCGGCCGTGGACGGACACCAGCAGGCCCGCGGGCCACGTGCCCCCGGGCCGGGATACGGACACATCCAGGTGAGGAACATGGCGCGAGCATGGAGCAGGCCGGTTCCCGTGGTGGTGCTGCTGGCACTGGGCGCGGCAGCCTGCAACCGGACCCCCGCCCCCGGCTTGGCCCGGGGCCAGGCCCTCTATGACACGTGCGCTCCCTGCCATGGCGAGACCGGCGGGGGGAACCGGACGCTGGCGGCCCCGGCCATCGCCGGGCTTCCCCAGTGGTACGTGCAGGCGCAGTTGGAGAAGTTCCAGACCGGCCAACGCGGAGGGGCGGCGTTCGACACCACCGGGATCCGCATGAAGTCCATGTCCTGGTCCCTGGACCTGGCCGGCGACGTGGAATCCGTGGCGGGGTTCGTCGCCAGCATGGCTCCCACCGACCCCGCGCCGGTCCTGGAGGGAGGAGACGTCCAGGCGGGCCAGGCGGTCTATCAGGTGTGCGCGGCGTGCCACGGCCCTGACGGCAAAGGGAACGAGGCGGTGCATGCGCCGCCCCTGGTGGGGCAGAGCGATTGGTACCTGCTCGCCCAGCTCCACAAGTTCAAGGCCGGTTGGCGCGGCGCGAACCCCGCGGACACCTGGGGAGCCACCATGCGGCCCAACGCGCTGATGCTCGACGACGCGGCCATGGCCAACGTCGTCGCCTACCTCCAGACCCTCCAGTAGGCCCAGCCACTCATGAGCGAACCCACCAAGGCACCCGTGGCCCACGACGACCCGTCGCTGGCACCCCCGCCCGATGAGCTGAACCCGGCTCTCATCGACGCCGAGCAAACGTTCATCATCACCCTGCTCAGCACGGTGCTGTTCGTCGGTGCCGTGTTCGTCTTCATCCTCTGACCTGAGCGGACGCCCGATCCATGGTCGAGAGACTCATCCAGCAGGCATCGTCCTACGCCCACTCCATCGATGGGCTCATCCTGCTCGTGACGGTGCTGGTGGGATTCTGGTTCCTTCTGGCCGAGGGGATCTTCTTCTGGCTCATCTGGAGGTTCCGGGCCAAGCCGGGCGTGAAGTCCCAGTACATCACGGGCAAGGAGAAGCACCTCAAGCGCTGGGTCACCATCCCCCACGCGCTGGTGCTGGTGTGCGACGTCTTCATCATCATCGGCGCCGTGCAGGTGTGGTACAACGTCAAGCAGCACCTGCCCGAGGCCGACGCCACCGTGCGCGTCATCGGCCAGCAGTGGGCGTGGATCTTCCAGCACCCCGGCCTGGACAACGAGCTGGACACGGGCGACGACATCTGGACCACGGACGACCTGTACGTGGCAGCCGACAAGACCTACCACTTCCAGCTCCAGTCCCGGGATGTGCTCCACAGCTTCTCGGTCCCGGTCTTCCGCCTGAAGCAGGACGCGGTGCCCGGCCGGACCATCACGGGCTGGTTCCACCCCACCGTGGCGGGGACCTTCGACATCCAGTGCGCCGAGATCTGCGGCATCGGGCACGGCGTGATGCTCGGCAGAATCAACGTGCAGGACGCGACCGAGCACGCGGCTTGGATCGCCTTGAACAACTCCGTCAGCGCTCAGTAGGGAGAGGACAGCGACGATGGCTCAGGCAGCCACCGTGGAGACCCACGGACACGAGGCCCACGGTCAGGGGCATCACGGCCCGGAGGGGATCCTGAAGTACATCTGGTCCACGGACCACAAGATCATCGGCATGCAATATCTCTTCACCGGGATGTTCATGGGGCTGATCGGCGGCCTGATGGCGTATGTGTTCCGCATGCAGCTCGCCTTCCCGGGCATCTCGGTTCCGGGGTTCGGCGTGGTGTCTCCCGGCGAGTACAACGCCCTGGTCACGAACCACGGCTCCATCATGATCTTCTGGGTGGCGATGCCCGTGCTCATCGCAGCCTTCGGGAACTACCTCATCCCGCTCATGATCGGAGCGGACGACATGGTGTTTCCGCGCCTCAACCGGCTCTCCTACCAGATCTTCCTGGCGAGCGCCATCCTCATCCTGGCGTCGCTGTTCGTGGAGGGCGGTGGCTTCGGGGGCGCGTGGACATCCTACCCGCCCCTGTCAGCCAACGAGAACTACAACCTCACGCGGCTCGGGTCGACGCTCTGGCTCTCGGCGGTGGCGCTGGAGTTCGTGGCGTTCCTCCTGGGCGGCATCAACTTCATCGTCACGCTCATGAACGCCCGGGCCCCGGGCATGAAGGCCTACGACATCCCCCTGGTGGCGTGGATGATCGTCATCGCCAGCATCCTGTTCATGCTGTCGGTGGGGCCGCTCATGGCCGGCGCCGTGATGCTTCTCTTCGACCAGACGCTGGGCACCGGGTTCTACGACCCGCTTCGGGGCGGCGACCCCATCCTCTGGCAGCACCTCTTCTGGTTCTTCGGGCACCCGGAGGTCTACGTGGTGCTCCTGCCCGCCATCGGCATCGTCATCGAGATCGTAGCCACGTTCGCTCGCAAGAAGCTCTTCGGCTACAAGATCATGCTCTACACCGCGGTGGCCACCGGCGTGCTGAGCTTCTTCGTGTGGGCGCACCACCAGTTCGTCGCCGGGATCGACCCGCGCATGGCCAATGTCTTCACGGTCACGACGCTGCTCATCTCGGTACCCATCGCCGAGCTGCTGTTCGTGATAATCGCCACGCTCTATGGCGGGTCCATCACGTTCACCACCCCCATGCTGTGGGCGCTGGCGTTCATCGCCGAGTTCCTCATCGGCGGGGTGACGGGGATCTTCCTGGGGGCCAGCGGCGCGGACATCTACCTGCACGACACGTACTTCGTGTTGGCGCATTTCCACTACACGTTCTTCCCCATCGCCATCATCGGCACCTTCGCGGCGCTCAGCTTCTGGTTCCCGAAGATGTTCGGGCGGATGATGAACGAAACGCTGGGCAAGATCCACTTCTGGGGCACGGTCATCCCGTTCAACTTCATCTTCATCCCGCTCTTCGTGCTGGGGCTCGGCGGCCAGCACCGCCGCATCTACAATTTCCAGAACTTCCCGGAGCTGGCGGAGATGCAGCCCCTGCGCATCGTCGCCACGGTCTCGCTCATCGTGATGCTCCTGTTCCAGATCCCGTTCTTCTACAACCTCTTCCACAGCATGCGGAAGGGGCCGAAGGCGGACCGGAACCCCTGGAGGAGCAACACCCTGGAGTGGACGACGGAATCCCCGCCTCCCCACGGCAATTGGCCCCCCGACCAGATGCCCAAGGTGTACCGCGGCCCGTACGAGTATTCGCATCCGGACCGCGCCGAGGACTACTGGCCCCAGAACCTGCCCAACTGAGGTCCACGCACCGTGCAGAAGCCCATCGCCACCACGCGCAGCGCCACCGGGATCCCCACCGGCCGTCTGGCCATCTGGTGGGTGCTGGCCTCCGAAGTCGTCATCTTCGGCGGCCTCCTCGCCTCGTACCTCATGTTCCGCCTGGGTCATCCCGAGTGGGCCAACGCCGCGGCGGTGACCAACACCTACATCGGCGCCTTCAACACCTTCGTGCTCCTGAGCTCGAGCTTCACGGCGGTGCTGGCGCACCAGGCCGCGGAGAACGGCGACGGGAAGCTCGCGGCGAAGTACCTGATGATGACCATCGCCGGGGCCCTGATCTTCCTCGTCGTGAAGGCTTTCGAGTGGTCGTACGAGATCAGCCACGGCTACACCATCACCAGCAACGGCTTCTGGTCCTTCTACTACACGGCTGCCGGTCTGCACGCCGCCCACGTCATCGCCGGCGCCGTCATCATGGCGTTCATCGCGGCGGACGCCGCCAGGGGCCGGGAGCTCCAGCGGGTGGAGCTTATCGGCATCTACTGGCACTTCGTGGACGTGGTCTGGATCTTCCTGTTCCCCCTGCTGTACATCGCCAAGTAGGTGACAGACATGCCCGGTCACACCGACCCCAAGGGTGAGCGCCACGGCGCCCAGCACCCCAACTACAAGAAGATCTACTTCGTCCTCCTGGGGTTGCTGGTGGTGAGCGTCCTGGGCCCCGAGTTCGGAATCGGGTGGGTCACGCTCATCACGGCTTTCGGAATCGCCCTGGTCAAGTCGAGCTTGGTGCTGCAGAACTTCATGCACCTCAGATGGGAGAAGCGCATCATGAAATGGATGCTGGCGACGTCCGTGGTGCTCATGTTCCTGCTCTTCGCGGGAGTGGCTCCCGACGTCATGAAGCACGAGGGGCACCGCTGGGTCAACGACGCGGCGCTGGCCGCCACGGCTCGCGGCATCGAGGCGCCGCACCACGCCGCCGGGGATGCGGCGACGGCCGAGCACGCCGCGGGGAGCGTGGAAGGGGAGGCGGTGGCGGCAGTTCCTGCCGAGCAGACCTTCGATGCGAAGAACGCCTACGGCACGGTGTGCACCACCTGCCACGGACCCGCTGGAGCCGGCGACGGGCCGGGCGCCGCGGCGCTCAACCCCAAGCCCGCCAACTTCGGCGACGCCGCGTTCTGGGCCTCACGGACCGACGACCATCTGGTGAAGGTGATCCGGGAGGGTGGGGCTTCGGTGGGGAAGTCGGCGCTCATGCCGGCGTGGGGCGGCCTTTACAACGAGGCCCAGGCCCGGGCGCTGGTGGCGTACATCAAGACCTTCAAGAAATAGCCGGGGTCCCACCCCGCTCGTGGATACCGTGGCCCTCTCCCGGGGCTCCCGCGCGGAGCCTGCACCTCGTCGGAAGCTCGCGTCCGACGAGGCCATGGGCATGCTGCTGTTCGTGTTCACCGAGGTCATGCTCTTTTCGGGCATGATCTCGGCGCACACCATCGTGAAGTCGCGCTCGGCAGGGCAGATGTGGCCGCCCTTCGGGCAGCCGCGGCTCCCGGTGGAGGAGACCGCCGTGAATACGGCGGCGCTCCTGGCCAGCGGGCTCGCCCTGGTCCTCGCCCATTTCGCATATCGGAAGCAGCCCCGCCGGGCCCTGGCCCCCATGGCGGCGGCGGTGATCCTGGGGGCGTTCTTCGTGGCCTTCCAGGGCCGCGAGTGGGTGGCGCTCCTGGGCGAGGGGCTCACCATGACGTCCAGCACGTACGGCGCCTTCTTCTACCTCATCGTGGGGACCCACGGCGTCCACGCGCTGGCCGCCATCGGAGCTCTGGCATGGGCGTGGTGGCGCCTCAGGGGCGAGCGGCTCACGGGGGCGCAGCTCGCTGCGGTTGAGATCTTCTGGTACTTCGTCGTGCTGGTGTGGCCGGTCCTCTACTTCCGGATGTACCTGTGATGCGCCGATCGTGGGCTCTCCCGCTGGCACTCCTCCTCGTCCTGGCGGTCCCCGACGTGGCGCACGCCTGCCCCGTCTGTTTCGACCCACGGGAGGAGAACCGCTTCGCGTTCCTCGCCACCACTGTCTTTCTCAGCGTGGTGCCCCTGGGGATGGTGGGGGGCGTGGGCCTGTGGCTCGGCAAGCGGTCCCGCGAATTGAAGCGGCTGGCCTCCGAAGACCGGAACGGCGCTACCTCCGAGTAGAGGCCGCACCGTGGATCCGCGCCCCCGCCGCACCTTCTCGGAGCCGCCGAAGCAACGAGGGCTCAAGGACACGGACGCGGCCGAGAGAGTGACACGGATCCGGATCCTGACCTTCGGCCTGTTCGGAGGCGCCCTCGGAGTGCTGCTGGGGTTCTTCCTGGTGCAGAAGGGAGCGCCGTCCTGGGTGGCGGTGATCTGCGTTCTCGGCGGCTGGCTCTTCGTGAGCTTGAGCACCCTTCTGGTCGTGAGCTCCGCGGGTGCTGCCGCCTCCACCCTGTACGCGCCCTCGTCGGGGGCGACCCCCCGGAAGAAGGAATACTCCCAGGCCGAGTCTCTGGTGGCCCGGGGGATGTACCAGGAGGCCGTGGACGTCTTCGAGCTCGCCGTGGCGGAGGATCCGTCTGAGGCCGCACCCTACCTGAGGATTGCGCGGATCTACCGCGATCATCTCGGAAAGCCCGAGGACGCGGCCCGCTGGTTCCGCCGCGCGCTCCGCGAGGCAACGCCGCCTGCCGGCATGGCGTTGCTGGTGCGGAAGGAGCTGGTGGAGCTCTACACCCACCGGATGGGCGCACCCGAGCGGGCGCTTCCGGACCTGGCGCGGATGGCCGAGGAGCTGGCGGGGACGCCGGAGGGGGACTGGGCCGCCGCCGAGCTCCGGGAGATCAAGGCACGGATGCCGTAGGCGCCTCCGGCGAAGGCGGTCCCAGTGTCCACCTTCCCACGATCAGATCCAGGCGGTGGTTGACCCGAAGCCCCGCCACTCCGAAGGGCTCCGCTTCCTCGATGGGCATGCGGAAGGCCACGGTGCCGTTCACGAGGAAGAGCGTCTCTCCGTCCACCGCTTCGATGGCCAGGACGTTCGTCGGCGTATCCCCGTCCTCCGCCACGGGAAGCACCGAAGCGTGGGGTTGCCAATCCACGATGGTCTCCGTGGCCTGTCCCACGCGGCGCTTCACCATGTATTCGCCGGTAGCTCGGACCATGAGGTAGAGGTAGCGAGGAGAGGGGCCGTCCAGGTTCCGCCCTCCCACGAAGACGCCGTAACCCTCGCGGTATGCCACGGGCGCCCCCATGAGCGTGAAAGTGGCCTCAGCCCGAAAGTCGCCCACGGAGACGGTGTCCGGAGGGCGCCAGACGATCCCCCCCGGGCCTGTGGTCACACGGATCCCATCGGGGGTCTCCTCGGTGACGAACTGGCCTGGATCCACACGGTTGCTGTCCAGCCTCAATCGGTACCCGCCGGGAAGCAGGGGCACTTCGGGTGGGCCCTCCGGCTCCCTCACGCATCCGGCGGCGGATGCGGCGAGGAGCATGGCCACGATGAATGATTTCACGCTATCCTCCCCATCTTCCTCCTCACGAGGTCCATCATGTCGTGCTGGAATGACCCCGAAATCAAATGCCGACGGGGTCTCACGGGAATGATGGCGGCCAGGCGCCCGACGGGACACTTCGGACGGAAGCATGGTCCGACGCGACGGCGCGGGGCCTTGTGGTAGGCGAGAGTTTGCCGGCGGGGTACCTTGGGCGCCATGAGTCGTCCCGCAGACGCCCACGACCCGGCGCCCGGCTTTCCACCCGGCCGGATGCGCGCGGCCCGCCGCGCGCTCCTGTCCCACTACGACCGCACCCGTCGCGACCTACCCTGGCGCGGCGAGCGGGATCCCTATCGGGTCTGGGTGTCGGAGGTCATGCTGCAGCAGACCCGCGTGGAGACGGTGATACCGTACTACAGGCGTTGGCTGGAGCGGTTTCCGGACGTGGCGACGCTGGCCGACGCCAGCGTGGACGACGTGCTTCTCGAGTGGCAGGGGCTGGGGTACTACCGGAGGGTGAGAGGGCTCCACGCCGGCGCCCGGGTGGTGCGGGAGCGCTATGCCGGGATCCTCCCCTCTGTCTACGGGGAGCTGAGGGAGCTTCCCGGGATCGGGGAGTACACCGCGGGGGCGGTGGCCAGCATCGCTTTCGGCCACCGGGTCGGGGCCGCCGACGGGAACGTGAGACGGGTCCTGTCCCGGCTCCACGACGACGCGAGCCTCCCGCCCCGCCGTCTCCGAGCCCTGGCCGACGCCTGGGTGGACCCGGAGCGGCCGGGGGACTGGAACCAGGCGCTCATGGACCTGGGAGCCACCCTGTGTACGCCTCGTGCCCCGGATTGTGGGGCGTGCCCCCTGGGGACCTGGTGCCGCTCCCGCGCCGCCGGCACGCAGGAGGCTCGCCCGGCTCCCCCAGGCACTCGGAAGGTGGTGGTCCGGACGCTCGCCGCCGCCGTCGTGGTGGACGGAAGAGAGCGAGGGCTCCTGGTGCGGCGTCCCGAGGGAGGGCTCCTGGGAGGGCTGTGGGCGTTCCCGGACCGGGAGGTGGACGAGGGTACGTCGCCGGGCGGGATCCGACGTGCGGCGCGGTATGCGGCTCGCTCGACGGGCGCTCAGCCGAGCCGGGCCCCGGGGCTGGTGATCACGCCCGTGCCGCACCGCCTCACACACCTGGCCGTCACGTACCGTCCCGTGGTTCTGGCGGGAGAGGCTGCCCAGGACGAGAATCATCGGTGGGTACCGCTGGAAGGGCCCTGGCCCGTGGCGGTCCCCGTCGCCCAACAGAAGATCGCCAGGGCCGCCGCCGCGGCCCTCCGCCGAGCCGATCTCATGTGAGGAGTGCACGATGCGCATCTCGGACACGACCTGGATGCAGGTCGAGGAATACCTGAAGCACGACGACCGCTGCGTGGTTCCCCTGGGAAGCACGGAGCAGCACGCCTACCTGAGCCTGTGCGTGGATGCCATTCTCCCGGAGAAGGTTGCGGCGGACGCCGCCGGGCCTCTGGGGATCCCGGTGTTTCCGGCCTTGGCGTATGGGATCACGCCGTACTTCATGGCCTTCCCCGGCACGGTGACTCTCTCGCAGGGGACCTACGAGCGGGTTCTCACGGAGATCTTCGGCTCCCTTCACGCCCACGGCTTCCATCGCCTCCTCGTGGTCAACGGGCACGGTGGGAACTCGGCGGCGCGCCCGGCGCTGGAGAGTTGGGCCGCGTCCCAGGCCGGGGTGAAGCTGCAGTGGCACGACTGGTGGAAATCTCCTCGCACGTGGGCTGCGGTGAAGGCCATCGACCAGGCCGCGTCACACGCGTCCTGGATGGAGGGTTTCCCGTGGACCCGGGTGGCGACGGCATCGCCCCCCAAGACCCACAAGTCCCCGGTGGATCTCACCGGGCGGGAGGACATGACGCCCCGGGCGTTCCGGGAGCGCCTGGGAGATGGCTCGTTCGGCGGCTACTATGAGCGCCCCGACGTCGAGCTGTTGGCCATCTGGGACATCGCCGTGGCGGAAACCCGCGAGTTGCTGGAAGGAGGATGGGGAGCGTGAGCGCGACATTCGAGGGACGGACCGTCTTGGTGACGGGTGGAAGCCACGGGTTCGGCCGGGGCATTGCGGCGGCGTTCGCCCTCCGCGGCGCCCGGGTGTTCGCCTGCGGGCGCGACGCGAAGAACCTGGGCGAGACGGCGAAGGTCGCGGGCGAAGCGTGCACGGTCTCCGTGGTGGACGTCACCGACCGGGACGCGGTGCAGGCCTGGGTCGAAGGCGCCCTCGACGCAACCGGGCGAATCGACGTCTTGGTGAACAACGCCGGAGGCGTGCTGGGCCAGGTGGGTCGGCCGCTCGAAGAGATCTCCCAGAAGGACTGGGACAGCATCGTCGCCGTGAACCTGAGCGGTGCCTTCTGGTGCTCCCGAGCCGTGGCGCCAGCCATGAAGGAGGCGCGGTACGGCCGCATCGTGAACATCTCCAGCGGCGCCGGGCTCGGAGTGAGCCTCACGGGGATCCAGGCCTACGCCTCGGCCAAGGCGGGGCAGATCGGTCTCACGCGCCAGCTCGCCCACGAGTTGGGCCGGTTCGGGATCACGGTGAACAATGTCGCGCCGGGGTTCGTCCGGTCGAACCCCAGCACAGAGCGCCAGTGGGAGTCCTACGGCCCCGAGGGTCAGAAGGAGTTGGTGGAGCGGATCTCCATGAAGCGCCTCGGCACGACGGAGGACATCGTCCACGCGGTGCTCTTTTTCGCCTCGGAGGAGGCTGGCTGGATCACCGGGCAGGTGCTGGCCGTGGACGGAGGGAAGACGCGCTAGACCGAAGTTCCCGACGCGAGAAGGCGAGAAACGGCGTAGAACAAGGGGT